>NZ_FUYV01000021.1:0-3158 GCF_900168165.1 Alkalitalea saponilacus | reverse complement strand
CAGAGCCGCGTGATATTGATAGAATATGTGTTACAGTTTTGATGTAAGGTGCAGCGCACCGAAATGTAAGTTGGTTGTTTTCTATTTTTATTTCTTGGTTCCAGGGAGGCTTCGCCCCCAAACCCCCAAAGGGGAATGCTGCGTTGCAGAAGTATTCTGCATGTATGTATAAAGTGGTTTCTAATTTTTAAGTATGGATTAACTTATAAATTTCAGGCAGTCGATGACTAAAATAGTATGGTATTTTTTCTGTCATCAAAACTATTTCTCCCTTTTCAATTTGCAACAGGTTTGAATATATTTCGTTGTGTCTTGAGTTATCAACGAATAAAATATTATCGAAATATTGAAAATGTAGGTTTACATTTTTATACCCAGCTTTCCATTTTAAATCAATTGTTTTATTATCGACAAAATGGCCTTTAAATTCGGTTCGCACCTGAATCCTGTGTTTGGCAATTTCCTAATTATCTAAACAAAAGAAAATCAAGTTTATTTGATATCCATTTTTTCTGAATATCTGTGGCCAATATATTGGATGGGAATCAAAATTTGTTTCGTAGCAAAAATCTAATTTGTTAAACAATGCTTTATCAATTGAAGATTCAAAGCTTTTAGTTGTTTAATCTTTAGCGAATACTTCTCTAAATTCACTATCGGGTAAACTATTGTAATTCTCCAGATAGACTCTGTCATAATCAAAGGAGGTTAAACCTTCGGGAAGAAAAGAGGATGCGTATGTGGACTTACCAGCACCGTTACAACCTGCAATAATTATTAAATCAGGCATTTGATTTAAGTGCATTTTGAAGTTCAGAGCTAAGCTTACCTTTTTTCTTACGGATTTGGAATAGTTCTTCTTTGGGTATAACCAAATTGTTCAAGATAAACCTGGCTTTACTCATTTGTTGAGTAACTGTTATTCCTGTTATTAATCTATCCTTACACATAATACAAATTTAGAAATAATTCATTTAAATGGAAAGTTTGATTTATTTGAAAACATTTGTTCGAATGTATGTATATCGATAAAAGAGATTCAATTGATGGGATGACTCAAAGTCATCCCATCAATATACAGTGAAATTTCTCAATAGCTTCTGCTGGTTTCGCCCCCTAACCCCCCAGGGGGGGATGCTGCGTTGCAGAAGAAATTCTATATATTGCAGCTCAAGCGCCGTAGGTGCGATATCCCGATAGCACGGGGTGAAGCCCCGTGTTATAATGCGTAATGTACATAAAAGCGCCGTAGGTGCGACATCTATTAAAATAATGTGGCGAATGTTTGTCGATAAAAGAATATACTCTCCTGCTTGCGGTAGTTTTGTCCTGTGACCCTTTTATTCAAGGAATTTTCGCCCCCTTGGCCCCCCAAGGTGGGAATGCTGGGTTGCAGAGGGAATTCCTAATGTATTAGACGCATGTTTGCTGCTATGCGAAATTGTGGGGGTAGGATGGTGATGTTTTGCCTGATCAGAAATATTTGTAAAATGGTATCACATTTATTTTACATGATGATTCTGATATGGTTTCTTCTTCATCAAAGGTTATTATTGTTCCATGGTCAACTCCAAGGTATTTGCAGGCATTAACCAGGCCTTTAACTTCTCTCGAACGTGTTGCGGATTCTTTTATCGTATGTGAAACCTGAACAGGTATAAGGTCTCTTTGTTCCTGAACGATGAAATCGCATTCTGTATGATCTTTGTAATAGTAAAGTTTTTTGCCCTGTTTAAGAAACTCCATTGCGACCATATTTTCCAGAAGCTTCCCCCTGTTTTCTGAAACGCTGTAGTCGATGGCATTTAGTAAGCCATTGTCTATTACGTAAACTTTCTTGTCGCTTTTGGCTTGTTTGATTTCCGAGAAATCATATTTATTGATGCTTTGAGTCAGGAAAACGTTGTTGCAATAATCAAGATATTCATACAGGTACTTATTACTAACTTTATATCCCATTGATTTTAAGTCATTATAGATTTTGTTAACAGACAATGGGCCGGTGACTGCTGAAAATATTTTCTTAATAAAATATTTAAGCACTTCCGTATTTGAAATGGCATAGCGCTCAACAATGTCCCGATAGATCATTACATTAAAATACTCCTGAAGAATTTTTACTTTAAAAGGTTGTTCAAATCTTACTAATTCAGGAAATCCTCCTTCAAGCATAAATTGTTCGGCCAGATTAATTCGTTTAGCGCGGTTGAGTTGCGTGTTATTGTTGTCAGGTCCGTTATGAGATTTAACAAATTCTGAAAAACTAAAAGGATAAATGGTGTAACTGACTGTACGCCCTCTTAATTCGGTGGCTATTTCAGTACTCAACAACCGGGAATTGGAGCCGGTTACATAGATGTTTCTGGATTTGGTATCGTAAACACGACGGATAAATTTTTCCCAACCATCTACATTTTGTATTTCATCAAAAAAGAAACAGGTTTTTTGCAAATCCAGGTCAGGAAATAGCTCCTGATATGCCTGTAATATGAAATCCAGATCTGTTTGTTTTAGGTTCAAACGCTCATCTTCGAAATTAATAAAAACAATTTGCTCGGCCGGTAGTCCTTCTTTTTTTAGTTGGGCGATTAAATAATACAATAAGAAGGTCTTTCCACTGCGGCGCGCTCCTACAATGCTAATAATCATTCCGGTGTTGAGCGGAATTTGGATATAGTCCCGCTCAATAATTGTCCCGGGATCAAATTGTTGGTTTTCTAATATTATCTCTTTTAATTGTTGTTTCATTATCTATACTTGCAATTAAAACATTATAATAATTGAAGTAAAGTTAGTAAAAAATACTAAATCAAAAGTGTTTTATTTAGCATGATTTACCTAGATTTTGAGACACGTAGGAAGGGGAACGTTGGATAGGTTTGAAGGTTTAGGGTTGATAGTTTATGGTTGCGCAGCGAAGTTGAAGTGATACAGAATGCCGAATATCGGTACCTGCAAGGCAGGAAAGGTTTGCTCACTGAACACTGCTTATTGCTACCTATTATGATGTCGGTACTCTGTACCTATTACGATATCGATACTCTGTACCTATTACGATGTCGGTGCTCTGTACCTATTATGATGCCGGTACTCTGTACCTATTCTGATGTCGGTACTCTGTGGCTATTATGATGTCGGTACTCTGTACCTATTACGAT
>NZ_FUYV01000034.1 GCF_900168165.1 Alkalitalea saponilacus | reverse complement strand
AACGTGTGGCAATATGGCATGAGGCGGAATGCGGGCTACGTCTTTATCTACCGTTACAAAACTTGATGCGGGGCAGAAAGGTTCAAAAAACCACAAAACCCGCCTTTTGCTATATTGCATGTTGTGGTTAGTTAATTTCTAATTCTCTGTCAAAATATGGAATTTCTTTAAAGATTTTCTTCGCCTTAAAAATATCCATATTTGTCACATATAGTCTATATACTCTGTCTCCTGTAAATTTGAAATCAGGAATGTCATTTTGAATTATTTTAACTCCATTATTTTCAAGTTCTGTTTTATAGGAATCAAATTTCTCTAATGACCTTGTAAAGGCAATTATATGCCAATGTTCTTGTCCTAAAATATAATCATGGTAGTACTTTATCGCCTTGTCTTTTTCAGTGGTTGTAAAAGAAGGTTTGCTTTTTTGTCCTCGCTCAATATAGTAAACTTCCCATATCCCATTATGTAATCCTAAACATTCAACATCGTCATTTATAGGTCCGCCTATTCCAACGATATAGAATCTATTGCAGCCAGAGTCAATAAGTTTTTTATATAGCTCTTTTAGCTCCATAACTTTACATAAGAGTTTGTGTTAATTGGCATTTAACCTCGAAACAGTCAAAACAAACAAAATTATGAATCACCATACAATCAGCCAATTCATATTTATCTCCGATTGAATCAATCTGCGCGTAAAAAGTCATTCTTTCACCACAACTATCGCAAGTAGGATAATCCTTCTCCTCGATTCCGTCTGGTTCTCCACCAAGATAATGTCTTGTACCTGCAATATCATTCCATTCGTATCCGACTGCTTTTTTAGCGTTTTCCGTTTCTGGCTGAGTAATCAATTTTATCTTTGGAATTTTCATTTTATCAATCTTTTCGTAGTTGCAAGGTCTCTTTTTTAATTAACCACAACGTCTTTTTATCTGTATTACCGTTAAAAACATCTTGTTTTTTTGGGAGTGGGGTGTAAGTGCTTGATGTAACGATTATATTGTCGATTTGTATATAATTTAATTAGGGTATTTTGAGCTGTTCTTTTAACACTTTTTCAAATATAATTATTTATCAAATATATTGCCCTGTTGTTAGAAATATCTTGTGTGGGGCTAGACACAACTCCGTTTCCCTGAGTCACATTTTCAGGTTGATAGTATGATTGTTAGTGATTCTCAGTTATCAGGTAATCACGTTGTTAATTAATGTTCTGTTGTGATTTTTGATACGGTACTCTGTTTATTTCTTTTTCGGTTTGCTTTTAAAACTGAAACCTGTATTTGTCATCATTCTGTCCAACGGACTTATTACTGTTGTTAATGCATCATTTACAATGTGTGTGTATCTTTCGGTTGTTTTAATGCTGATGTGACCCAACAACTCCTGAACATATCGTATGTCTTTACCGTCTTCAAGCAAATGTGTGGCAAATGAATGTCGTAACATGTGCAAGTTCACTTTCCGTCTGATACCTGCCGCGCGAGCCATGTTTTTTAGAACTTTTGCCATGCTTTCGGCACTGTATTGAATCCCCGGTTCTCGGCTCTCAAATAAGTATGTTTGTGGCTTGTATTCGTGCAGATATGCGGCGTAAAGATCATGTAATTGCTTTGAGAATAAGGAATACCTATCTTTTCGCCCTTTGGAGTCCTTTATAAATATTCGATTCTTTTTCAGATCAATATCGGTAATCTTCAGATTAATTATCTCCTGTCGCCTTAACCCTGCTGTATAACCTATGGCTATCATCAACTTGTGTTTTGGGT
Source organism: Alkalitalea saponilacus (assembly GCF_900168165.1). Lineage (GTDB taxonomy): Bacteria > Bacteroidota > Bacteroidia > Bacteroidales > Marinilabiliaceae > Natronoflexus > Natronoflexus saponilacus. The sequence goes on along the minus strand of NZ_FUYV01000034.1, from coordinate 10,950 downwards.
TATCAGTGGAGTTTAAAATTGCCGCAATTTCTTCAATGGTGAAATAATCAGGAAGATATTTTCCTCTTCTTGGCCGCATCACCCGTTGGGTTGACAATGATTGTTTGTGAACCCTTTCAAAAAAGAACTTAAATGCGCTTACTAATACATCCTGGTGTGAAGTGGATTTCTCCCTGTGGAGAATCATGTAATCCCTTATCTCTTCATCTGAAATGAATGCAGGATGCCTGTATTCATAGTGCTTAAGGAACCTCATAAATGAACTTAAGTACATTTTTGTGGTTTTTGAGCCGTAGTCTGTATGGCTTAGTATAAGTTGGTATTGCTTTTTGTATATCGCTTCAAGTTTGTGTTTTTCAAATAACCGATAGATTTTTATCCTCATCGAACCCGAATCGTATGGCTTTCCATTTTGCTCAAATAGAAAGTTTTTGGGATTTGATGTTTGGATAATTTCGGCTAGGTGAGTTTTAAAGTATTCAACGGCCTCATTGTCAGATCCGGGAAGTTTGAACTGGTTCGTAAAGATATCACAACAATTTGATGGAATTTCTTTGATCTGCGTTATTGTAAGATTGGCATGATAACATAGAAATAAAAGCATTTTATCCTCAGCAGATTCGATGTTTTGGCAAACATCAACGACCTCCGAGTATGTTAAGTACAGAATTTTCTTTGGAGCAGCTTTTTGCTTTTTAATGGAGAAAAACATTTTTCCTCTTCCTAGGCCGCGTTCATAATAAAACTTTATGGCTGCTATGGTTTGGTTTAGTAGTGTGTCACTTAATTCACCTGATATTCTTTTTGTATATTTAAGTAGCTGTTTAAATGTTAAATGATCAATTTCAATGCCGGTATGATCGGCCAAAAAGTATATGAAACGACTGGTGTAAATCTCCTGAGTGCGTTGACTCATTCGTTTTAAAATCAACGTAGTTTTAAAAAAGCTGAGTATTTTCAATTGCTCGGGAGATAATGAGGCCATAAGTTTTCTTGTGTTGTCATGCGGCTCAATTTCTTCCTTAATGGTTGAAAACTTCAGGTTCTCATCCTTAATAATCCCAGTAACTTTTAGGTACAAATCATTGTCACCTTTAAATATCCATCGTTTCCTTTTTTTATCCCAAAACCCACTGCGTGTATTTAACAACGCTTTGAACAAGGAGGGAGAGTAACCATGAATCACATAAAAGCGTTTGTCAGCTTTGTTGATTATGATTCTCACTTCCTGTTCTGATGATATAATCTGAGGAACTTCCTGATCTGTGATTGGCTCAAAAGATAAATTGAGGTTCTCTATGGAATCGAAATGCGATAGAATTAACTCCTGGTAGTTTTCGTGATACGGAATATGCCAAACTTTCATAGTGCTGCTGTATCTTCTGCCATTGAGTTTTCTGATGGCGTTGTCTACAGGACTGTCTTTGGCATAAATGCTGCATTTTAAAGCAATGCGCTTTTCCTGTCGATGGGTGATTGGATATATGGTTATTTGAGTCATTATTTAGGTTAAGGCATAGGTTGATTTTGATTTACGATCCTAAAATAAATAATAAAAAACAAATTTCAAAAAAAAGTGTTGTAAAGCAGCAAAGCCGCACGTGGTACGTGCGGCTTTGCATCATTAATCTTATTCTAACAGTTCGTTAATCTTCTTTGTTTGCTTAATTATTAAACGTACATGAATTTGCAGTCGTCTTATTATATTAGCTGATAATACGAAGATTGATTGTATCTAATCCCGCTGAGCGGGACTTCGCTGTGCTCAGTATCTTACATCTAATAGTCTAAAAATCTAACGATCTAATATTATTATAGTTCAGCAAAAAAATCATTTCCTTTATCATCAACAATAATAAAAGCCGGAAAATTTTCAACTTTGATTTTACGAACGGCTTCCATGCCTAATTCTTCAAAATCAACTATTTCAACTGATTTAATACTCTCTTTTGCAAGAATGGCAGCAGGTCCACCAATTGATCCCAGGTAAAATCCTCCATGTTTTTTGCAAGCATCTGTTACAGCTTGTGAGCGATTTCCTTTGGCTAACATTATGAGCGATCCACCCATGCTCTGAAACAGGTCAACGTATGAATCCATTCGTCCGGCGGTTGTGGGGCCAAAACTTCCGGATGCCATGCCGGATGGAGTCTTTGCCGGACCGGCATAATATACCGGGTGTTTTTTCATGTAATCAGGCATCGGTTTACCTTCGTCCAGCATCTTCTTTATCTGGGCGTGCGCAATATCCCTGGCTACAATTAGAGTTCCGTTTAGATTGAGTCTGGTTTTTACTGGATGTTTTGAGAGTTCCTTTAAAACATCTTGCATTGGTTGGTCAAGATCTATGTTTACCGGAGGAGCCAATTCGGGAGCTCTTTCGGGAGCATATCGGGAAGGTTGTTTTTCCAGAGCTTCAACAAATATTCCCTCTTCAGTAATTTTTGCCTTAATGTTTCGGTCGGCACTACAGCTAACACCCAAACCAACCGGACATGAAGCGGCGTGACGAGGAAGGCGAATAACACGAACATCGTGAACAAAGTATTTGCCACCAAACTGAGCACCAATGGTACTCTCTTCGCAAATTTTCTGCACTTTGGCCTCCCATTCAAGATCACGGAAGGCTTGTCCGCCTTCGTTGCCCTCTGTTGGAAGGTGATCAAGATATCCGGCCGATGCTTTTTTAACTGTAGCAAGGTTGGCCTCAGCTGATGTCCCACCAATTACCAATGCAAGGTGATAAGGAGGGCATGCAGAAGTTCCCAGGTCCTTGATTTTTTCCTGAATGAATTTTGTCAGTGCTTCTTCGGTAAGGAGCGCTTTGGTTTGCTGATAGAGAAATGTTTTGTTTCCCGATCCTCCACCTTTTGTTATAAACAAGAATTCGTAGCTGTTGCCTTCTTCTGCGTAAAGATCAATTTGAGCCGGAAGGTTGGTGCCGGTGTTTTTCTCTTCGAACATTGAAAAAGGTACCACCTGCGAGTAGCGCAGATTTTTATCTTTATATGTCTCGAATATACCTTTTGATAGTGCTTCAGCATCATTTGAACCGGTCCACACGTTTTCACCTTTTTTGCCAATAACAATGGCCGTTCCCGTATCCTGACAGGTTGGCAATTCTCCTTCGGCAGAAACAACCTGATTCATCAGCATGGTATGAGCCACAAATCGGTCGTTATCCGATGCTTCAGGATCCTTAAGTATATTGGCCAGTTTTTCTAAATGCGTTGGCCTTAGGTAGAATGAAACATCATGTATTGCCTCTCGAGCCAAAATTGTAAGTCCTTTAGGGGCAATTTTTAGAATTTTTCGCCCTTCTACTTCAATTGTGGAGACATGTTCTTTGGTTAAAAGTCGATAAGGTGTTGTATCCTTTGTAATGGGAAACGGTTTTTGATACTTGAAATCAGCCATAAGTATGAGTTTCTATAATTGTATTAGAAAAAGTGCCGCGTAAACGGCACTTGTTAAAATTTCGACGTAAAATTAAAGAATTTTTTCCCGATTACTTAATCCTTTCATTCAAGAAACTACATTTTACATTTTTTTACCATAAAGGGTTGTGAGGGAGAGCGGAAACCTGAACCTGGAATTAGGGTTTGGGAGTTTTGGGTTGATAGTTTAGGGTTGGGGAAATTGATTTGTGCGGTTGTAGTTCCCTTTTTAGGCTACGAATTGAGCGTTCGACTAAGACTTCGGTGTGAACTCAGCCGAACACTCACGCTGAAGTCTCAGCTGAAAGGGGGTAGGGGTAGAGGGAGGGGGATGGTTTATGGTAGAAAGGTGACAGGGTAGACCGGAAACCGGAAACCGGAGCGTACCAATCTATTAACCCTCTGGTAATATTGAATGCCGACTTAGGTGTAAAAATGTTTTAAAAAATATTGTAAAGTATTGCAAGTCAATTAATTTATTGTTAATTTGGTATGAGATTTGATAATTTGTGATTGTGCAAATGCACAACTTATAATACTTTCTTGATTTATTAAACGAGCATGATTCGTGAACGGAAACCAGGATGGATACTTATCATGCAGGTGCTATCCGGCCTAACAATTAAAACATATAAGGATGAAACTGAAAAAGTGTTTTTTGAGTGTTATTTCAGCCGCAATATTGTTTTTTGCAGGCTGTAAAACTGCCGAAGAGAGGGTTGTCGTATTAGAGAAAGAAGATGTTAAGCGTGTTGCTGTTCTTGTTGGTGAAGGATTTCATGATGGAGAAGCCTACATGCCAATGGGGTTTCTTGCCAATCGTGGGATTAAAGTTACCGTAATTGGACCTGAGAGGGGCGAAGTAAAAGCTTACAACAGCGATTTTACCATTAAAATTGAAAAAGCAGTATCAGAGGTTTCTGTTGATGATTTCGACGCGCTGATACTTCCCGGTGGTCATGCACCATCAGTTCTCAGGGACATTGATGAGGTAGTAGCTTTTGCACGCGACTTTTACAAATCCGGAAAGCCAACTGCTGCCATTTGTCATGGTCCTCAGATTTTAATCACTGCAGGAGTTATGGAAGGCAAGAGTTGTACCGCTGTTGGCTCTGTTGAAGATGAATTGGTTGCTGCAGGTGCTAATTTTCTTGACCAATCTGTTGTGGTTGATGGAAATTTGATTACTTCTCGGGTGCCTCGTGATTTGAACGACTTTTCGCGGGCTATTTATGATGCTCTGTAAGAAGTTTGTTGATTTAAAGTGAAAGAGGCTGTCTAAAAAGTAAATTTAAATTTTCCTTATCTTTCAAATCGTAAATTACACGTTAATAATTCACCCCTAGATCCCCCAAGACTTTAAGCCTCCCACTTGGGGGAGGTTTGGAGGGGTGAAAGCAAGGGTGTTTTACAAATTGTAAGTATTGAATATTATTAACAGACTTTTTAGACAGCCTCTTTTTTATTTGTAACCATCCAATAAAATCATTCCAAATTCGTTTACAATTAATAATCAGTATGTAAGATAGATGAAGTTTGTAATGATTTCTCTCAAATACCTTTTTTTAGTAACACTCTTTCTGCATTGTGGGTTGACTTCCTGTTCTCGTCAGGCTTATGGTTCGCATACATATAGTAATATCAATACATCAAGAGAAAGAAGCCAGTTGGATGTTTTTTTGGACGGTGGAGTTGAGAAGCCATTGAGGACTTCTCATACCAATGCCAATGCCATAATTAATTCGACCAGACAATATTTAGGAGTACCACATTGTATGGGAGGGAAAACATCCCGTTGCATGGACTGTTCGGGCTTGTTGGTGGCGGTTTTTGCAGCTCATAACATTCAGCTGCCACACAACTCCCAGGAACAGGCAAGATATGGCAAGATTATTTCGAATATGAATGACCTTAAACGTGGCGATTTGGTCTTCTTTATCCGTTCTTACCGTACCAGTAATTTTATAACTCATTCCGGCATTTATTTAGGAAATGGAGAGTTTATTCACACATCTTCGTCGAACGGTGTGGTGATAACGCCCATGAGTAACCCCTGGTGGAATGAGAAATTTATTTTTGGAACACGGATTTTTTAAAATAATCCGTCAATATCACCATCTATGCCGTTTGGCCCGGTACGTTCCTGTTGCTCTCTAAAGTTTCGGAATCGCCACGTAAAAGAGATCGTAGCTACTTGTGACTCCCGGGTGAAATCTCGTTTTTGATATACATTTCCATCATTGGTTTCGAGTGTAAACCTTCTGCTATTGAATACATCACTAACATTAAGACTGATTGTTCCCTGATTGTTTAGCACATTTCTTCGCAATCCAATATTCATACTGAATACTGGCTTTATTTCTCCCTGTGGAATAACTCTGGGTCCCCAGTAACTGGTGGATAGCTGTGTTCTAAACCATCCCGGAATATTCATGTTGGTAAGTAAATTTAAATTCCATGAATAACTTTCGTTTTTGTACTCACTTCCTTCCAACTGCCCTTCTACCATGGAGTAAAAATAGTTTCCGGTTAGCGTTGCATCAAAATTACTGTTTAAGGTGAAATAATTGATGAGTTCGAAACCTGTGGAATTGGTTGTGGCTGCATTGGTCCAGGTAACCATTGTTCCTTGTTCAAAAGGAACAAACAAACGGGTGATACCGTTTGTGGTGTGCCTGTGAAAGATGCTACCTGTTACCATGTAACGCTCCCAAGCACGGATGTAATTCAATTCATAATTATTGGTGTATGCCGCCTCCAGATAAGGATTTCCTAATCGTAAATTGTAAAAATCCTGTGCATTTAAAAATGGCATCATGGCACCCACACCCGGACGACGTATTCTTCGACTGTAGTTGGCCTGAATATCCTGATTGGGGCTTATTTCATAGCTAAGAAAAATGCTCGGAAAAAGGTCGAAATAATGATTAGTTGTTGAAGTGTCCACAGCCGGGATAAATGTGTCGTCATTGAGGAATCCCGATCTTAGTCCGGACTCCTGAAATGTTTTAATTTCTGAAAGCTCAGCACGAAGTCCTGCCATGTAGCTAAAACGGTTGGTACCGTTTTCATTGTTGTTATTATTGCTTAAGATGAGAAAAGCACCATAAATGTTTTCATCTCTTATAAACTGATTATTTACCGGAATTCCATTTAAAATGCGCTCCTGGTATGGCTCAGATACTTCATGACGCCATCCGAAGCTTTGAGAACGGTCGTCATTTCTTAAAGTAGCTTTTAGGCCGGTTTCCATTTTAAGCGCGCTGCCGATATTTTGTTCGTAGTCGGCTTCAAATACCATCATGCGACTGGTAAGAGGTCTTTCATAAAACTGATCCTCAAACTTTTCCGGGACTTCTGAGATTTCTCCTCCCAAATCGCCAATGAAATAGTTTTGAGTGAAATATTCGATTCTGTCCTGGCTGTCCCATGCCGCAGATGCATTCAGATTCAAAATCTGACCATTGCCGTTGTTGAAGTTGTATCCTGCGCCAAATTCATAGTTTACACGGCTTTGATCTTCCTCCAGCAAACGAGTATACATGCTGTCAAGCATATTTGGTGCCGAAAGATTTCTAATATTATAGATTCTTTCCCTGTCCCGCCCGCGGGCGTTTATCGATGAGTATGCTCTAACAGACGAGTTGTCATTGATCTCATATTCTGTCCCTACACGAACAAGATGTGAGTGATTGAAGTTTTCGGTGTAATAATCTTGATCCACAATGGGAGAGTATCCCGGAAGTGAAGTTTCGCGCCATGTGTCATTTTCTTCCCAAAGTTCCCTGTACTGATATGAGTAGCTGAGGAAATGATTCCATCTGTTTTGACGCATGTTTAGATTTGTACCTGCTGTATATTTGTTTCCAGTTCCCAGTGAAAGATTGAATTGTCCGTTCATTCCCTGGAGGCGTTGTTCACGTAAAATAATGTTGATGATGCCTCCAACACCTTCGGCATCGTATCGGGCCGAAGGATTTGTAATGAGTTCAACTTCTTTTATAGCATTAGCGGGAAATTGTTCCAGTATGGACTCTGTATCATCGGATGAGAGATTTGTAGGGCGCCCGTTAATATAAATCAGTATATTGCCACTGCCTCGCATGGAAATGCTTCCTTCCTCGTCAACCTGGATAGATGGTAATGTTTCAAGTAACTGAACGGCTGTTCCTCCTTCTGCAATGGTAATATTTTCCACGTTATAGATTCGGCGATCGGCTTCGCTTCTAAAGAGAGCTGCTGCAGCTGTAATCTGGACTTCGCCCAATTCGGTAACGGCAGGTGCAAGGTTAATTTCGCCTAAACGATTGGTGCCGGAAGATACCTCGATTGTTTGATATAATTCTTCGTAACCTATGTAACTTAAACGTAATATGAGTTCGCCTGAGTTTGATGTTTGAATCTCAAATCGACCTCGGGCATCGGAGAGTCCTCCTGTAATAAGCGAGCTGTCGGATGGTTGCATTAAGGCTGCCTGGGCAAATTCTACCGCAGAACCTGCTTGTGCATCCTTAATGTAACCGATAACCCGGTTTTGAGAGAATATAGTTATTTGGTTAAAGAGTAAGAATGATATAAATAATACAGTTGCTCTTTTCAAATCCATCGCTATTGTGTTTTAATTAATCCCTGATATATAATGTTTTATTATAAGGGTATACTTAAAAGACACATAGCATAAACAAATGGTTTAACTATATAAGTAAACGAGAATTCAATTTTACGTCTTTTTAGTCTGTAAGATTTTGAAATACAGTAGTTATGCGAGTGCTGTTAATGCTTGTTAATGTTTTTGCAGGATTGTTGTGATTTGAGATTGTTACAAGACGTTTGCTTTAGCAAACGTTCTAAAAATAGTAACCAATATTGATGTTGAAACGTCTGTTCCATGATAAATCTTTTACAGGTATCGGTATCCCTTCTTCATCCAGATGACCGGCACCCAGCCCTGTTCCGAAATAATCGGTTAGCCATGGTTGGTTTTTTCCAAAAGCCCAATCCACATAAGTGTATATGTTTCCTGCTGTAATAAGAAATCCGGGAACCATCATTACTGTGTTTTGGAAATTATATCGATTGCCGTTTACGTTTAAACTACCATTTTTATTCATAAGGGAGTAGTTGAAATAGGGTTGTATGTTGCTGATTGGCCCCCATTCAACATCTTTGCTATATGCCAGGCCCGCAGTAAAGATATTGCCTTTTGCGGCAACTCCGTCACCGTAGTATGGGTCGCCATAGGCACCCATTTGAACACGTTTAAGCAAGTTCCCTTCGTCATCTCTGGCTTTGTAATGGTAGTTTGTATATTGGATTTTTAGATTAAAATTGTTGAAGTCTGAGTTGATGTGAGCAGCAAATGCATGACCATATTCGATATCTTGTAATACAGAATTGTACAATCCCTGAATTTGACCGGAAATTCCAATTTCTGTTGCTTCAAATAACATATATCCCAATCGGAGATTGTATTGATTCATCTCACGCAGGTGCGCCGTGGAGCCAAATTCTGAAAGAACACCATCCTCATCAGGGATTACATTATAGGAATATGTTCCTGCTCCCGGGCCTCCAAAACTGGCTTCTCCATACGCAGGCCCGGCAGGTTCTGACTGACGAAAGTAAGCTGCCATCAGATTCAATCGACTGTTTATATTATAGTCTATTTTTACTCCCATATTGTAATCATCTTCCAGGCCAATATAGTAGGGTATTAGAAACCACCAACTATGGGAGTTATAGGTTAAATTCCCGAAAGGAACCTGTGTCACTCCCAATTGCATATTAAAATCGTCCGTGAAATTGTAGCCGATAAACCCATGGTGAATAAAGTGTGTATTGAAAGTTGGGTAAAACCGGTATTCAAAATCCAGAACAAGGTCGCTGTATCTTGCAGCGATGTTTAAACGCCATGTGTCTAATGTTGCACTGGTTGATTCTGCTATTTTTTGACCTTCATAGTTTTGGCTTATGATATTAAACCGAACAGCCCCTCCTATATCTAGATAATCATCAGTTGAATCAGGATTGTCGGCTAATGAAATAACAGATAGCAGGCTAAGTAGAACCAAAAGGATGGAAAGTTTTTTCATAGCTTATAAATTCGTTTTGCTTTATATCGTCGATGCTTTCTCTGTGCGAAATTAATCTCAGGTCTATATTGAGTTCCAACTTTTATACAATAAAATCATGCGAATCTATTTGGACGATGACATCATATTTTATTAGTCGCTTAACTTTTTGTTCTTGTTTGTTTGCTGTTAATGAGCAGTTATCCGGTACAAATTGCTTTTTGTTTATTCGAAATAAATGAGTTAAATAATTGCCTCCAACTAGGTTGAGAGAATGTCCTAAAGGTTATTTTAACTACACCAATCTTCGATTTATACTTATGTATGTTTCTTAGTATATGCATATTTTTTGGTTGTAACGCTATGCCTCATTTACCATTTCCTGGATGAACTTGTGTGAAAAAATCTCAAATTGCTTTTTTCAGTGCACTCAAATATATGTCTGTTAACGAAGAATTGCAATTTTTTTAATTCAGGCATTGTGGTACGGGTATAGAGTAAATGTAGTATGGTATAACAAAAAAGATCTGAGAATATGCATCAATAAAACCTCCTAATGTCAAATTTGTAAGCTGTAAAACGTTAAAAACGAAAATTTAACAGTTTTGCAAGAACAAATTTATAGTCTTTGTGTTTATAGTTTATTGTTCATCAAAAAATAATAAACATGAAACACATTAACAACTTTTTTAGAAAGAGAGTTCTAAAACTATCCGGGATAGTTTTAGCATTTTTTATGTCATTCCAAATGACATACGCAGAACTTCCGGCAACGGTCGTTGACATCATTACAGGTAGTGACGTTCACACCACATTGGCCACCGCTGTTACTGAAGCAGGTTTGGTAGAAACACTGCAGGGAGAAGGTCCTTTCACTGTGTTTGCACCAACCGACGCAGCATTTGATGCATTGGAAGAGGGTTTGTTAGCCGACTTGCTTGCCGATCCAACAGGAGCTTTAACCAACATTCTACTCTATCATGTAGCCGGCGGAAAAGTATTCTCCGATGATTTGAGCGATGGAATGACTATTACTACCGTTCAGGGACAACGAGCAAAAATCAGTATAACCGATGATGGCGTATTCATCAATGATGCTCACGTAGTTCTTGCCAACCTTGAAGCCGACAATGGTGTGGTTCATGTCATTGATGCAGTCATCACACCCGGTCCAGCCACAGTTGTTGACATCGTAGTAGGCAGTGATGTTCACACCACATTGGCCACAGCCGTAACAGCAGCAGGATTGGTAGAAACACTGCAGGGAGAAGGTCCATTCACTGTATTTGCACCAACCGATGCAGCATTTGATGCATTAGAAGAGGGTTTGTTAGCCGACTTGCTTGCCGATCCAACTGGAGCTTTAACTGATATTCTTCTCTATCATGTAGTGGGAGCAAAAGCTTTCTCAACTGATTTGAGTGACGGTCAGGAAATACAAA
>NZ_FUYV01000006.1 GCF_900168165.1 Alkalitalea saponilacus | reverse complement strand
GCAACAATGTTGAAGCTACCATTTTTCAGTTAGGCTACCATTACTCTAACGCAAAAAGCAGGTATCGTGGTGTAATAAAGCACCAAATGTGGGCCAACATCCGTTGTTTGTGGGTGAATTTTGTCCGGATACTCAAATACACAAAACAATTATGTCAAAGAACTACGTCTATTGCCCAAAAAGCGATCAAATCAAAGACTTTTGCCTATATGACAGGTGGATCTGAACTTTATTTTGCAATCAAAACATTTTTATCGGCAATATTACCTGCCAGGCTGTTCATTTCTGAAAATATCCAATTCTCCGTCAATTAAGAAAATGAGGTTGTCGGAGTGGACTCAAACTTAAAACAGGAATGTTTGAAGGAAATTATATCGTTCCAATTAATAGTGAAGAAAAGTTTATGTTTTTAGAAGGCATTAACGAAAGTACTTTCAATGAGTTTTGGTATGTGAAGTACCCAAACAACAATAAAATTCATAGTAAAGAAACAAGCAGGACGGAACTATTAATAAACATTAATGGGAAATATGTAGACTACATTCGAAAGTTAGAAGAAACTGACCCATTATTTCAGGATTTGCATGAAGTTATAATGAGTACGGGTTATGTTTTATCGACAAGTATGATAATATTTTTAGCAGAGAATGAGAGTATTGATTTTAACCTGATTAAGAACAGACTTCTTGCTGTTGTGTGTATATTCTTAATATCAGAACCAATTGAAAAAAGCAGGATGATAGAAGCAAATACATACATGCTGACTTGCAGTCAAGCTATCCATCGGCAAGATATGCCAAGCTACAGGACTGTACTGCTCCATGCGTCATTCCATAAGTAAACGAGTTGATGCAATGTCTTCGACAAACTGATTACTTTAGCAAATAAATTTCCAACCAAAGCAATTCTTCGCCATGCCATTATTTAGAATCATTATAAATCCCCCCCCCATATATTGTTTTTATAGTAAAATTTATTTTAATTTACAATTAAAATAATAAAAGCAAACATTAACCACCAACTCAAAAAATTGAAATTATGTACACCCTTACCCGAGGTATTACATTTCTTCTCATAGTTGTTTCAAGTGTTTATCTTTTCACTTGTAATTTATTTAAGGGATCTCCCACGATAAAACACTTTGGATTCGAGAATCCTATTTATTATTTCTTGCCAATTCTGGCTTACATGCTTATCTCAATCAAATATCTCAATTTGCTAGTCTTTGATCTGTTTGTGCTTCCTTTTGCGGTATCCACAAGTATATGAACTTTTATCTGACCATTCCACTCTTTACATCACAACCAAAATATTTACCATACAATCTATATATTGAAAACCGCCAAAATCATGATCGAAACGCCGAAGAAGAGATTAAAAAAAGATTATTAAGTTTTTAATGTCCAAACTTACTTTAGGGTAAAGATTAAACTTTAAACATAACTTTTTGGAGAAAGAAGAGGAAGCAAAACGCCATCCAAGCAATCGCTTCCCCTTCCGACTCTCTCCAAACCTAAAAAAGAAAGGAGGTAATATGACAAAGATATAGATTTAAAACAAAATATAGTAGCCGTTTTTTCGGATGCAAAAAATGCACCTGCAAGACAGAGAGGTATATAGAGTTTAAGTTTTAATGTTTAATAACAAGAAGGCGATAGTCCTTTTTAATAATATCCCAGAAGCTATGATAAATAAAAAACCGACTAGTTTAGTATTTATAGGCATTATAATTATCAGCTGTATAATTTTTATGGGCTGTGAGAAAGATGAATATACTACTCAAACTGAGATTCTTTCTCAATCTGAGGATTTTGTGGATTATCTGAATGCACTAGCTGATTTTGTAGAGGAAATCCAGAATGATTCACATAATAAGCATGTGATTGGACAAATAAATGGAGAAAATATCTACAAAACCAGTAAATCAATAAATGCAGAAATATTTTATAAGATTTTTGAAGCAAGAAGCAAATTCGTGAGCATTCATCCTGAATATGCAAAAATGAATATTATTGACAAAAACATAATGGTGGATAAGGCTGTTATGAACTCCGATAGATTGATAAAAAGCTTTAATATTAATACATCCTTTAATGTTAGATTAAAAAGCGGCCAAGTTGAAAATACTAGCAGCAATGGAAACTTCCTTTATGAATGGTTTAGTAATTTTGAAGATGCATTTAATGCCTGTAGAAACTACTCTCAAGCTAATAACAACGTTGAATCAGGAGGGTATCTCTTCCCCAATGGCAGAGCAATATTAATTATTGACAAGAATGCGACCGATACAACAATGGTTATGCCCGTTTCTAAAAACGGTATGCCTTCTGGGACCATAACATATCATTTTCATGATCAAAACAAATATCCTTCTCCAACAGATTCAATTACTATGCAATTCATGAAAAGTTATGGAGTAGATAGCTTAATAATAGTTACACCAAATGGAATTCACGGCTATGGAGGATTTTAAGTTATAATATTTCATTTCTTGTTTATGCTTATTAAATCAAGCTCCTTTTATTAAAAACATAGCTGTATAAGGAGCTTGATTTTAGTTAAAGTGATCGATATGTCCTAACAAACATTTTTCTAACTATTACAACCTCTTGTACTATTTTCGTTAAATAAATTCATAACCCCATCATGGACAAAAATCTACTCTATATTATATTTATTTTTCTTTCATTTTTTAATATAACCGCACAAGAGAAAGAAGAGATACTTATCCTTTTGGGTGAAAAAATTTCGCATGTCAAAATGCCTGTTTGCATAACAGAAGACACTATTACAGAACCCGATATCCTAGATATATTCGCGCCTCTTAACAACGTTAATAATGAAGCTGATTTTCATAGGTTAAAGCAATTGTTTTTCCCGGATGATACTTTAATTGTTATCGGTCTCTCAAAGCAGCAATATTTAGCTCGTTACAAAGTGATAAAAATGTTTACAGAACACAAACACATAGACACAGTTGAATTTATAACATATGTACCTGAGTTATTTAAATATGAGCATGCTTTACTATTTCTAAAAACAAGTAAAAATGGTTGTTTCAGCCTAGTGAATAATCAGTTTGTGGATATTTATCTGGACAAAAACAATAAATGGGCTAGTCATTACGCCTCTTTAGATTATACCCATCCTAATAATATACACACTAGCTTAAAACCAGTAAAGATTGATTTCACTAAAGAAATATCATTTGACATAACAGATCTAGATAATGCAACTTTACAGGAACGGTATCCGTCTAAATATTATATTTTCATAAATAATAAGGCTATAGCAGTTTGGGGGAATTATATTGAAGATGTTATTGAACTTAAAATGAATGCAATTTTTGGGGATTAGATACTACAAAAATGCGTTAACCCTTTTTGTATTCTGGTCTATTAGAATTTCGCATGCACACTAATCATTATTGATTACTATGGTTTCTTAACTTTTTTTGATAAAGGTACAAATTTATTTGAAATCTGAATTTCCAGATACTGTATCTTATAATCGGTTTATAGAACTACAGCAAAAAGCATTTCTTTCTATGTGTATATTTTTAAAAACCTGTTGTTTAGGTAATTGTACAGGCATTTCTTTTATTGACTCTACCCCTTTAAAAGTTTGTCATATTAAAAGAGAAAAGCAATATAAAGTGTTTAAAGATATAGCTACGAAAGGACAGTGCTCGATTGGCTGGTTCTATGGGTTTAAGCTACACCTCGTTATAAATGATAAAGGAGAAATAATTGATTTCTTATTCACTCCTGGAAATACAGATGACCGACAGCCATTGAAAGATAAGAACTTTCATAAAAAACTCTTTGGTAAGTGTTCTGAGACAAGGGGTAAATTAACCAAACACTCTTTGAAGAAATGTTTATTGATGGAATACACTTGATTACCAAACCTTATAAAAACATGAAAAACAGCTTAATGCATATTAAAGACAAGATGCATTTAAGGAAAAGGGCACTAATAGAAACAGTAAATGACCAATTAAAGAATATTTGTCAGATAGAACATTCTCGGCATCGGAGCTTTAATAATTTTCTAGCTATTAGGGTTTCAGCACTTGTTGCCTATAGTTTTTTACCAAAAAAAATATCGCTAAACATAGAAATTGTTGATAGGTAAGCAATTGCAAAAGTCGCTTACATCGAACTCACGTTATTTTAAGTAGGCACTATTTCGGATAGATCAAAGGTATCTTTTTAGTGTTACTAAATAGCTGCTAATATTTTTAGTAATATTTCCTTGATGACTTGAATTTGTATCCAAACATAAATTTTTATAAAAATCAAATATGAAACCAATTATTGTATCCACGTTCTTATTTTTGATATTAAGCTCTTGTAAAACTCAAACGGAGTGCTTGGTAATAAAAAACAAAACGGCAAGCGAATTATCAAAAAAGCAGCATCAGTATTTTGTTGATGTATTAAGAAAAACTTATGCCCTTGATAATGAGCCTCAATTATTCAACTTGTTTCTAAACGATTTGTTCACTGCATATCAGAAGGAAGATATCCATTTGTTAGCTCATATTGCGGTAGATTTGAAACAAGATATTGAAAGGTTAGAAGAAGTTAATATGCTACTGAAGATTCGAGATATGCAGCATTATTATTATTTCTACCCCGAAGTGATAACAAAGCAGAGGATTTCAATTGTTTCGCAGGATTCACTGTCATCTAATAAAGAATTAGTAGCTAGCATTTTTCCAGATAATTATAGTGAAGCTTATATAGGCAATACCCCATTCCCACACATTATTATAATTAACAATGATGGTGTACAGCATATATTGTCAGGTATACAACTATTTGAAGGTATAAGTTTTGTTCAAGATCTAAAGCAGATTGATTCAAAAACAACTGAATATATGGTTGATTATATCGGTCACGCAGGTGGTGTATATTTTTATCCTTTGTCAGCCTTTATTATAAATAATGCAAGAGAAGAAATAGAAAGACCCGAAATTAGAAGAATTTTGTCTGTTATTTTCTGGAAGCTTCTTTGCTTAAATGCAGGGGTGGATTTTTAATTTCATTGAAATAAAAATCCTTATCGTCCTTCCGATTTGCATAAAGTAACGGAGCCTTCTTTTCCTCTTCAATTGAAAATAGTATTAATTTCATTGTTTATATCAAAGGATGCAACTAAAAGGTTTGATTGTGTTTAGTGTCATTTTTCTCGGAAGTGTATTTCTCACCTCCGAGAAATTTATAAATGAAACAAATTCACCAAAGTTTTATTTTGTCACTATTTGTTTGTTATTTTTGACCGGATCCGTTGCTGTCTCTCGGAAATCCATAAATTTTGGTAGTATCAAAAGCATGGGAATATTTTGGGGGGTAAGTCTCATCTGTTTTCTACAGGCATGTTATGGCCTCGTTCAGCTATTAGGCTGGCTACCGTCCAATCATATAAGTTTTCCAATTACTGGCAGTTTTGATAATCCTGCAGGGTTTGCAGCCGTGTTGTCACTTGGCTTTCCAATTGGGTTATATTTATTTTCAAAGGCCAAAGGGATTGAAAAAAATTTAGCGAGTACTATTTTAGCGATAATTTCAGTTGCCGTAATCTTATCCGGTTCACGTACGGGTATTATAGCAATAGTAATCTCTTCTGGCATTTTCGTAGCATTTAATAATATTGTGTTGAGTAAATTCAGAAAACTCCACTATCACAAGCTATTATCAGGCTTGATTCTGATATGCCTTGCGATAGGATTCTTTACTCTTTATCATCAAAAAAAGGATTCAGCAAATGGCCGCCTTTTGATTTGGAAAGTCTCATCAGAAATGATAAAGGACAAGCCTGTTTTTGGCCATGGCTATGGTACGTTTCAGGCAATATACATGGATTATCAAGCTGAGTATTTTAGAAATAACCCAAATTCAAAATTTGAACTACTAGCTGATAATGTCAAACATCCATTCAATGAGTTTCTTAAAGTTGCAGTTGAATACGGATTGGTCGGTTTAATTATTGTTTTTTCGTTTCTATTTTTCTTCATTTGGAAAACAGTAAAATTAGGGGGTAGAAATAAAAGACTTGTTTTGAGTGGTTTATTGACTTTTATAGTTTTTGCATTCTTTTCTTATCCGTTACATTATATTCCTGTTTGGTTATTAATAGGGTTCTATATTTCTTTCTTGATACCAAGTAAAGAATTCAAAATAAGAAATACTCCAATTTCAATTCTTTCCAGAAGTGTCTTCTTTATCGGATGTCTTTTTACCCTGTTATATGTCTATCAACAGTTACGTTTAGAAATGAAATGGAAAACAATTGCAATTAATTCGTTACAGGGCAATACTCTGGAAATGCTGCCTGAATATGAACGTTTATATAGCACCATGCTAAAAAAGAACCCTCTTTTCTTGTATAATTTTGGAGCCGAACTTCATGTTGCAGAAGAATTTGATCGAAGCATAGAGATCTTGGAGGAGTGTAAGAGAATGTTTAATGATTATGATTTACAAATATTATTAGCAGAAAACTGTTATCAGACTGGGGATTATCAAAAATCAATCGAAATGTATGAACACGCATCATTTATGATACCATGTAGATTTATACCTCTTTATAAACAGTTCGAAATTTATAAAGAAAAAAATAATGAAACAGATGCGTTAAGATTGGCTTTCAAAATAAACGAAAAAAGCGTAAAAATAAAATCTTCTACTGTATCCTATATTCAATTTAAGGCTGAAACATATATTAATGAAAATAAAGGAAAGTCTATAAAACCATAAATCATAATGTTTAACCCATTTATAAATAATTCTAAAAACCAACCCAAATGAAACGAGTCCCGAGGCTTCGGAACGAGTTCCATGTGGCCATTGTAAAACACATTATAGACACATGAAAAACCCTATTTTAATCCTAAACGTTAGTGGAAGAGCTATTTTATTTTTGTTCTTGTTTTTATTGTCATTAGCCGCCTGTAGCCCTTGGTCTTCCGAAACAAATAAGGCTCTGAAAATGGCCGGAGACAACAGGGCTGAACTAGAAAAAGTTTTAAATTATTACCATAAAGAGAATCCGAATCCTCAAAAGCTTAAAGCTGCCGAATTTCTTATTTCAAACATGGTCTATAAATATTCTTTATTCGGACCCGGGGTGGATAGCCTAAATATGAGTTATGAGTATGTGTATGGAGTCTATAGAGGGCAAAGAAACCATGTCTTTTTATCTGATTCTATTGCCCGAAAGCGAAATGCTCATACAGATGCAGAATTTGATTTGAAACGCGTGACTTCAAGCTTTTTAATAAATCAGATTGAGTTAGCTTTTGAAACATACAACCGACATGAATGGAGCCGATTGTATCCGTTTGAAGTATTCTGCGAATACATTCTTCCATATAAAATAGGACATTCTGATACAGTTTGCTGGAGAAGCTATGCCTATAATAAGTATGGTGAGCTATTGGATTACTCAGCTTTCATAGGAGCTGATTCTCATTTTGAAGCAGAAATGCATTGTTTAATAGAATCACTGAAAGTAAAGGTAGAAGGTGCATCAGAAAACTACACCAGAAGAATATCCAATGATGATTTATTAATGTTTAATATGGACTTCGATGTCCGCACGGATGGTTCACAATTGTTTAAATTATATTATGTCAATGGACATACCACCGCTGCAAATATCCGCATAATGATCGATAGCATTTTCATTGGTGATTTTGTCTTTCCTTCAACAGGAAGTTGGCAACGAGTGGAAAATGAAGTTCCTCCTGTTGAGTTTACCGCACAGTTGGATTCCGGTACGCATACCCTAAAGATGATTTCTCTTGACAAAGATATTTTGCTTGATTATGTAACCATTCCGGATTACATATATATGAAATTTCCTGAGTCAGTCATTTCAGAAGGAAAATATTTTTTCAGCAATTCTTTTGGAAGATTAACCATTGCTGCTGATTCTCTTATTAATGAGAACAGTATTAATATCGCCCCAAATCCATCAAAAGAATGGCCAATCCGAATTGTTGCAAAAGATGATAATTTATATCAATTGTTGTTTGAAGCTTCCGGAGTTACAAAAGCGATAGATGCATTCCCATTTGGAGAGAGCGAATGGTTAATCACATACAATGATCATGGCTTCCAAAACCAGCAATGGGCTTTTATTCCTATGGAGAATGGTGGTTATCAAATCAGGAATAAGGAAACAGGCAGAGTATTGGCATTTTCAGAAACGGACAGTATCTTGATTCAATTACCGGCTGAAATGATGCGGGATGATTATATCTGGCATATAGAAAAGGTTGCCGGAAGTGGCGATAAAACCATCGATATTAGTGTAAGGGCAGCACAGAAGATAAGTGAAATAACCAATCGGTTTCATTGGTCGGGCTCATATGCTGGTTTTGGTCCAGTTAGTCCAATTAAGATATTAGATTACACTTACGGATCGTGTGTTGAACAAACTGCTTTCCAGACGATGGTGTTAAGGTCAATGGGCGTAGCATGTGCAACCGATTTTGTTTTTAATTATCCTGAGAGAGATGCAGGACATAGCTGGAGTGTTATTTTTGATCTGGATGGGAATACCGTGCAGAACAATTGTCACAATCCTGTTGGTGCCGGAACTTGGGTAGATGCGTTTGCCAAAGGAAAAGTTTACAGAGAAACATATTCCATCAACAGAAACAGTCTGTTCGTTATTAACAATGGAGAAGAACGGATTCCGGATCAATTTCGAAATCCCTATTTTAAAGATGTTACTGCTGAATATTGTGATGTTGTTGATGTTGAAGTGGATATCCATTATGATGTTCAGGATGGGAATAAGTTCGGCTATCTGATGGTTTTTAACAACAGGGGCTGGGTTGTTACCACCTGGGGAGAAAGAACAAGGAATAATAAAGTAAAGTTCAAAGATCTTGAGCCAAGAGGCATGTATTTGCCTGCATTTTTTGTAAACGGCCGCTTTGAAGCATTTCATGAGCCATTTTATTTTGATTCACTTGGAATGATAAACCATATTCAAACATCAAAAGATGAAGTTCAGGATATGATACTCAGACGAAAATTTCCTAACAGACTTGTGGATGAGAGTTACCACCAATTAATTGTGGGAGGACAATTCCAGGGCGCTAATATACCCGACTTTTCTGATGCAAACACCATTGGCATAATTACACAGGATATGACTGAGCCAATTTTTCATACAATTGATAATGAGCCATCATCAACATTTAAATACTTAAGATATATTGGTCCCGATGGAGGACATTGCAATATTAATGCAATTGTTTTTTACGATGGAAATGGGGAACCGATCGAAGGAGAAATAATTGGAACAGATGGAAGTCTTAATAATTCCGGTAGAACTAAACACATGGCTTTTGATGGAGACGTGTTGACTTATTTTGATGCCCCGGAACCCTCAGGCGGATGGGTAGGTTTAGAACTTTCTGAGGCAAAATCTGTTAGCAAAATTCGGTTTGCAACACGCAATGATGGCAATATGGTAGAGGTTGGAGATGAATATGAGCTTTTCTATTGGTTCAATAGAGAATGGGCAAGTATGGGACGCCGAATAGCCGACTCAAATGAACTGGTTTATGAAAGTGTCCCGATGGGAAGTTTATACTGGTTGAGAAACCATACCAAAGGATGGGAGGAGCGCATATTTACTTTAGACACTAATAATCATCAAACATGGTGGTAGATTTAATTTATGTGTCTAAAATTTGTATTTAGACAGAAGAGTAAAAAGCATAAAATGAGAAGATTTTTCAAAGGGCTTTATGACTAAACTAAAGGGGCATCCATATCAAAAGATGACTTTTGTCGTGTTTACAACACGAACAAAAAACTACTTTTATCGGTTTCTATATCATGAAGTTAAAACATCAATTTAAACAAACCTCATTAGCATGAATTTCAAACCATTAATTACAGCAAAACTTATCATTCTGATTATGCTCTCAGCATTTATTTCCTCTTGCTCAAATGCACCACAAAAGCCGGCTCTGGATCCGGCCAATATGGATATGACAATTAATCCCGGCGATGACTTTTATCGCTTCGTGAATAATGGATGGTTAGAAAACAACCCATTGCCGGATGATTACAGCCGGTACGGAGCATTTGAACAACTTAACGAGGAGAACGAACAGAAATTGTATGATCTGTTAATGGCCATCCGTTCAGATAAAAGTGCGGCACATGGCAGCAACAGACAAAAAATCCGTGATTTTTATAACAGCGCCATGGACACTGCTTCTATTGAGGAGCAGGGAATTACTCCACTTCAGCCTATACTCGATAGAATTGAAGCCATTGACTCAAAAGAGAAACTGCAAACGGTTATTGCAGAGTTACATCAAACAGGAATCCGCCCCCTGTTCGGAATGGGCGCATCACAGGACAGAAAAAACACCGACTGGATGATTGCATCTGTTGGCCAGGGTGGTTTGGGCATGTCAGACAGAGATTACTATTTGAAAGATGATGCTCGTTCTAAGGAAATTCGTGAAGGATATAAGAATTTTATTGCTCACATGTTTTCCCTTGCGGGATACGAAGATACAGAAGCAAAAAAAGCGGTAGAAGCCATCATGCAAATTGAAACTTCGCTTGCGGAAGTTTCAATGGATAGGCTGACGCTAAGAAATCCCTACGCCACATACCACATTATGACGCTGGACGAACTCAGCGACAAGTCGCCAAACTTTAACTGGGCAAGCTATTTCAACAGCAGAAATGTGTCTATTGAAGACCTTAATGTTGCACAACCGGAATTTTTCAAAGCTGTTTCTGATTTAATGAACTCTGTTGAGCTTGAAAAATGGAAAACCTATCTCAAATGGAACGTTTTGAATAGTTCTGCCTCCTTCTTAAGCAGCGACTTTGATAAAGCAAACTTTGCTTTTTATGGTACCGTAATGACCGGAAGCGAAGTACAACGTGAACGTTGGAAGCGAGTGCTCGGAGTATTAAATGGCAGCTTAAGTGAAGCAGTTGGACAAGAATATGTGGCCTTATACTTCCCGCCTGAAGCAAAAGAACGAATGATTGACCTGGTTGAACACTTAAGAACAGCATTTCACCAACGCATTGGTAATCTGGATTGGATGAGCGCTGAAACCAAAGAAGAAGCATATGGAAAATTGGCAGCCATGAACGTTAAAATCGGCTACCCGGACAAATGGATAGATTACTCTGATCTGGAAATAAAGGACCAGCCATACATTCTTAATGTTTTAGCGGCAAGAGCATTCAATATTAAACGCAATCTCGATGAAATTGGCCAACAAGTTGACCGTGACAAATGGTTTATGAGTCCGCAAACTGTAAATGCCTATTACAGCGCCACCATGAATGAGATTGTTTTCCCGGCTGCCATATTGCAACCTCCATTTTTCTATCTACATGCAGATGATGCCATGAACTATGGTGCGATTGGAATGGTAATCGGTCATGAAATGACTCATGGTTTCGATGACCAGGGGCGCCAGTTTGCCAAAGATGGTAATCTTCGTGACTGGTGGACAGAGGAAGACAGCAGAAGATTTGATGAACTCTCTCAGGTTTTGGTGAATCAGTATAACAACTATGTCATGTTGGATTCGCTTACCATTAACGGAAAACTGAGTCTCGGAGAAAATATTGCCGACCTGGGTGGATTAAGCATAGCCTACCAGGCACTACAAAACAAACTTGAAGAAGATGGCCGACCCGAAGAGATTGACGGATTTACCCCCGAGCAACGCTTCTTTTTAAGCTACGCACAAGTTTGGAGAAACCACATGCGCGAACAACGCTTGCGCCAACAGCTGAACGAAGGCCCCCATTCTCCGGGTGAAGCCAGAGTAAACGGTATTGTTTATAACATGGAAGAATTCTACAAAGCATTTAATCTGGATGATTCGGGTGAAAGATTTATTGCTCCTGATGACCGTGCGAATATTTGGTAATTGAATTGATCCAAGAGTTTTAGATGTTTAGAGCTTTAGATATCAGACACATGTAAAATATTAATTACAAGCTAATTACAGAGACAGCAACAGTACTTACATAACTGATATTAAGACAAATAAAACTATATTATCAAAGATATTGAATAAAAGCGAGCTGCTCTTCAATGAAGTGCAGCTCGTTTTTTATGTTTTCATCCCGCCTTAAATACCTCTTTATAGGGATAAATCACATTAATCTTCTCTCAAGAAAAACTAAAAAAAACAAACACCATAATCCACTCGTCATCAATCTATTGAAAATTATCGGCGACTTTAATATCCAAAAACTTCAAACCCTAAACTTTGAACATTCTCAACAATATACAAATAAAGAAACTATCAGGGAAATCCATATTGTTAACTTTTATTATATTTTTTTAATATTAATTACCCCCCCCCCAAAAGATTTGACAATAAAACATAATCTTATATATTTGTGATATAAACTTACATTCTGAAGAAAAAACCTATCCAGATCCCAAATGGAAGAAAACCTTAAACATACCCAAACCATATTCCAACTACTACTTCTTGCTGCCATGCTTACTGCTTCAAATATGGCAATTTCGGGTTGCATTAAAACCCTTACTGATTCGAAGAAAAATATTCCCGTAATAAACTGTCCTTTTGAAAGAGAATTATTGCCGCATGCCTTAAATCATAAACTGAGAACACTTTTATCACCAACATACATACTTGCCAAATTCAACACCGACAGTGGCCAGCAACATAAAGCCAAACAAATTCTCGAAGAAATTCCAAATTGTCCGGTTATAATTAAGACCCCGGCGACTAGAGAGATAGTATATGAAATAAAGAAATTAGTTACACAGAGTTTCACGGAGAAAACACAGAGATCCTCAGAAGTATTTATAGAAAAACTCAGTGAATATCCGTGTAACAAAACAAGGTGACACAGAGCAGCAGAAAAAAAACAAAACTCAGTGTATCTCCGTGCCTCCACCGTGCTCTCCATGTTACCAATTGAGAAAAAGAAGAGGAAGCTAAACGCCAACCAAGCACTCGCTTCCACTTCCAACTCCCTCCAAACTTAAGAAGAAAGGAGTTCATCATCACGTAAAGATAATGAATTTAGAACACACGTGAACTTAAGTTAAACGTGATTTCGGAAGATGCACCTGCCAGGCAGTGATGCGTTTTATCAAATTTTTAAATTCTTAAAGGCTGTAAATTATACAGCAAATCTTTAATTTATTAAATCAATAATAATGAGAAAAAAGATATTTTTTGCAATAGCAGCAGGGTTTTTCGCCGTGACAACAATTATTAGTCTTGATGTCGCAATGGACAATAGGGAAAGTGACGACATGGCATATGATGTTTCAGTAATGATGGAAGCTTATGCGAATATAAGGCAACGGGTTGATGTAGAACCTGATGGAGGTGGTGGTGGGGGTAGCAATTGCAGCTCGTGGGGATATAGGAACTGGAACTTTCATCTTTCCTTTGTAGATGGGGTGGATTGTGGTTGTACACCAAGAGAAAAAGTAACAACAGACTGCCCATAATGTATAATTTTAGCCGGTATATGGGATCATTTCAATTGCACCAATATACCGGCTTTCAATCCCAAAATAATGAAAAAATTCGTAGGATTAGTGATTGTGTTTGTTGCATTTTACTCAAACAGTTGCATAAATACAAAAAATGCCCCCCACTCATTGCACGAGCTGGACTTTAAGTTACAAACAAAGGTTCAGGAGAACAGAATAGAGACGAATGAGATGTTAAATATTCGTCAGTTTATAGTTCAAGATACATTGATTATTATTAATAACTCCAGAGATGATAGTATTTTCATGGTTTTAAATTTAAATACATCTGAGATAATTAGATCTTGGGGCGTCAGAGGTCGTGGTCCCGAAGAGTATGGAGTTTGGACTCATTTGATGAGTGTCACCAATGAAAATTTTCAAGTTGCTGATTTCACTATGAATAGGATTGAGACCTATAGTATACCGGATTTTGACTTGACGGAGAATAGAAAAATCATAAAGCATGGTAATGCTGAAAGATTAGAAATTCCCCAAAGGATTTCCACTATGGATGGCAATCATTTTTTTTATGATAACTTTTCCGAAAATAAACTATCAATAAAGCAGATAGAAATTGGAGAAACACCTGTTGAAATCAATCATTTTTGTCATCTAAGGGATTTATTTCCTAGCCCTTGGTTTTATTTAGGTAATTTGGTTTTAAATAGACATGAACAAAAAATTGTATATGCTTATCGCTACTTGAGGAAATTTGATATTATGAATTTAGAAGGAGAGATAATAAAAACCGTAGAGGTTGCTCCCATGCCCATATCTCCAATAAAACGCGGAAATAATATCGATCTGGAAAAATCTGTTATGTGCTATATGGGAGCAACAGGAAATGATCATTCCTTTTATTTGCTTTACATTGGACGCTCAGCAGAAGAGGTGATATTAAATGATTATAAATTATCCTGCTTCATCGAAGAATATGATTGGGATGGGAATCCAATTAGGCGATACGAAATTAACAGATTTGTATCAGACTTTGCTCTTTTATCAAATGAAGATGAAGCACAATCTATTTCTTTTTTAGGGATTGATGTCACAAACGAAAATCCATTAATTGTCTTTAAGGTAGAAATCCATGAATAATATGATTAAGATTTAAACCTGTACTACTATAAATTAGATGTACCTGCCAGGCAGTGATGCGTTTTATCAAATGTTTAAATTCTTAAAGGCTGTAAATTAAACAGCTAATCTTTAGTTTCTTAATTCAATAATAACGAAGAAAAAGATAATTTTGCAATCGCAGCAGTTTTGTTTGCAGTAGCAATTATGTTTAACATGGATATGTTACAATTAAATAACAGTGAGGATGTTTCTTGGGAAAGCATCTCGATAATGGCTGAGGCTAGTGTTATCAGAGAAAGGGTTGATTTAGAACCTGATATGGAGGGAAGTGGTGGATCTAAAAAGTGTTATCCGACTGGGTATTTTGACGAACTTTACAGCGGCTACATTTGGAAATGTGGTGATGCTTGCATAAATAAATGGCAGGAATGGAAAGGAGAAGGTAGAAAACGGAATTGCTAAGAAAAATTTTTCGGGGGTACAAAACATCACCGTACCCCTATCATTTAAAATTGAATATTTTATGAAATTAAATATACTATTGATATTTGGATGTGTTTTGTTTTCATGCTCTTCTGATTACAAAAATGATCTCTCAAACTCCACAAGTGTTTTCATTAAATACTTTCCCAAAAGTATAACATTAAAGGCTGAACCCATTAAAATTGAATTACCTGGAATAAATCATATCCACTGCATGAATAATTTGCTGATTGGAATTAATTATTCTGGAAGTAATGATTTTTTACATCTGTACGATAAAGAGGATTTTTCGCATATAACTTCGCTCATAGCAAGAGGAAAAGCACCAGACGAATTTCTCACTTTAAACTACGACTATCAATGGGGAAAGGATTCAACGGGGACTTATATGTGGATCAAAGACATAAATAGCAACAAGTTATGTAAAATAAATCTTTCCAAATCAATAGAAAAAAACAGACCTGTATTTGACAAATGCATCAATAATCTACAAATGGATTTGTGGTATATGAAATTTGTTGTAAATGACTCTTTATTAGTATTAACTCCTCATATACAAAAGCATGTAAACAATCTAACATTACAACATTATAACTTATTAGAAAACAGAACAATATTCGAAAGGCAATTGTATAAAGATAATTTCAGCCCAAAGATTGATAACCAAGTTTACGGTTTAAGAACTATGATCAAACCTGATGGAACTAAATTATTAGCCTTTAATTCCAACTTCAGCCGGTTTCATATATTAAACCTCAACTTAACTAACAATAAGACAATTACAACTTATGAGGAGATAGCTGAGAAAGAAATAAAAAGGGAACTTCAAAGAATAGAACTTTACGATCTAAAACGATATTATATAAACTTTCTGGTCACCAATCAAAAGATATATGCCCTATATGCTAACAAATATCCCCAGGAAACAAGATCTTTAGATACGACCACAGGAGTTGAAGTTCATCTTTTCAATTGGGCAGGAGATCCATTAAAAAAGTTCATCATAAAAGAAAATCTATGGCAAATCACAATCGATGAAGAAAACAAAACCCTTTATGGCATCACTGCTAATGAACAATTATATAGGTATGACTTATCAGATATTAAAAATGGTAGATTGGAACAATGCCGAAAGGCTCAAATAGTAAATCTACGGTAAAAGGAGAAACCACATGCGCAAACAACGCATATGTCAGCAGCTGAACGAATGTCCCCATTCTCCGGGTGAAGCCAGAGTAAACGACATTGTTTATAACATGGAAGAGTTTTACAAAGCTTTTAACCTGGATGATTCGGGTGATAGGTTTATTGCTCCTGATGACCGTGCGAGAATTTGGTAATTGAATTGAAACCAAACCATAAAAAACGAGATATGCTTTAAAGCATATCTCGTTTTTTTTATAGCCATCTGCCAAATAACTCAATATTTCATGCATTGAACCCTGCCATTCTCTATAGCTTTGGGATTATTTAATTCCCCATCGGAACTTCCATGATAAGAATTTCGGCTCTATCTGATTTAACAGATATAGATACCGCATCACTGTCCCAGACGCCAAGTCCATCGCGCTCATGAAGTTCTATGTCCTCTACATCAACACTACCACTCAGGACAAACAGGTAAACACCATTGCCCTGCTTCTTTAATCTATAGCTTGAGGAATAACCTCTTTTTAGTCGTCCCATGTGAAACCAGGCATCCTGATGAATCCATACCCCGGCGTCGTCACTATTGGGTGAAAGAATCTGCAACAGATTATTCTCCATGGCTGCGTCATCCAATTCAATTTGATCGTAACGAGGAGTCAGACCCTTCTCCCGGGGGAAAATCCAAATCTGCATAAATTTCACGGGCCGATCGCTGTTTTTATTGTATTCGCTGTGCGTTACACCTGTTCCAGCGCTCATCACCTGTATATCGCCTTTTCGAATAACCGAAGTATTGCCCATGCTGTCTTTATGTTCCAAATCTCCTTCCAGAGGAATGGAAATAATCTCCATGTCATTATGTGGATGAGTCCCGAATCCTTTACCCGGAGCCACATAGTCATCGTTCAAAACACGAAGCACCCCGAATTGGGTACGTTCAGGATTGTAATAATCGCCAAAACTAAAAGTATGTTTACTGTGCAACCATCCATGATTGGCATCACCTCTCGATTCAGCTCTATGTAATACAGTTTTACTCATGTCATTTCGTTTTTTGAAGTTATAGGTTTAAAGTTTTAAGCTCAAAGCTTTCATGTAACTACCTTAAACATCAAACATTAAACTTTATTCACCAAATCAACAATTGTCTCCACCCAATCGTCATTGCTATTTAAACAAGGAATCGTATCATAAAGTTCGCCACCGGCCTCGATGAAAGTTTCACGTCCCTCTTCATGAATTTCTTCCAGGGTTTCAAGGCAGTCACTAACAAAAGCCGGGCTGATAACGAGAAGTTTTTTAACACCTTTCGATGGAAGATCCTTTAACACATCAGAAGTAGCTGGTGTGAGCCATTTATCGGTTCCAAGTCGTGATTGAAATGAAACAAGATAATTCGATTCAGTTAAGCTCAGTTTTCCTGCCACCAATCTGGTGGTTTCCAACACCTGGTGACGGTAACACTTTTCATGAGCCGGAGATTCAACAGAGCAACAATTTTCTGCTTTCAGGCAATGGGAACCGGTTGGGTCGGTTTTAAAAATGTGACGCTCAGGAATACCGTGGTAGCTGAACAGTATTCTGTCATATTTCCCTTTTACCAGATATGGTTTAAGGGTTGCAACCAAAGCATCTATGTAACCATTGTGATTATAATAGGGAGCCACAACATTCAATTTAAAACCATAATCTCCTATACGGTGTGCATTTTTCACATGCTCAACTGCCGTTTCGTAACTGCTCATGGCATAATGGGGATAGAGCGGAAACAGGGTCACCTCTTCAACGTCGGAATGTTCAGAGAGAATTTGCTTAAATGCATATGCTGGCGTGGGATTTGCATATCGCATACAGACATAAACCGGCAGTCCGGAATGCTTCTCTACCTTTTCTGCCAACTCATTGGTGATAACAATTAATGGCGAACCCTCATCAGTCCATATTGTTCTATACTTTGCAGCACTTTTCGGTGCACGAAAGGGCGTTATTATACCTCTTACCAAAAGTAATCGCCCCAAATAAGGCACATCAATTACGCGTTCGTCCATTAAAAACTCGTTTAGGTAGCGACGCACATCCTTCACCGAAGTTGAGTCGGGGGACCCTAAGTTGGTTAGTAATATCACTTTCTTTGCCATATAACAATTCTATTTTCGCAGTATGTTTAACATTTTCTCCTCTTCGCTTCCCGGTTGGGGATTGAAATTATAATCCCACCGTACACGCGGCGGAAGACTCATTAAGATGGATTCCGTCCGTCCTTTGGTTTTCAAACCAAATAAAGTACCCTTATCGTGCAACAGGTTGAATTCAACATAACGCCCCCGTCGAATCTCCTGCCAGTATTTTTCTTTTTCTCCAAAATCATGATTCTTGCGTTTCTCAACTATGGGAATGTATGAATTAACAAATTCATTTCCGAGGGAGGTAACCAAATCAAACCAAAACTTTCCGTTTTGTGCCCCATTGGGGCGCAAGTAATCATAGAATGTACCTCCTACGCCACGGGTTTCTCCTCGGTGTGAATTATAAAAATACTCATCGCAACGTTTTGTGAATTTTGGATATAAACCTGCATCAAAACGGTCGCAAACCTCTTGCTGAGCATGATGAAAATGATCCCGATCTTCCTGGAAAAAATAATAAGGGGTCAGATCACTTCCTCCACCAAACCAAAAATCAACCGGGTTACCTTCTTCATCATATAATTCAAAATACCGATAGTTGGCGTGAACAGTTGGCACGTATGGATTTATAGGATGAAGCACAAGTGATAATCCACATGCAAAAAAGCTGTTGTGCGGTGTTGCAAGATATTTCATCATGTTTTCGGGTAAATGCCCGAAAACAACAGAAGTATTCACGCCTCCTTTTTCAAACACTTTCCCATTGGAAATGATTCGGGTACGACCACCACCACCGCCTTCCCTCTCCCATCTGTCTTCATGAAAAAGAGATAGTCCATCGGACTTTTCAACCGCCTCACAAATTGAATCCTGCAAATTATGAATAAATTCTATAAACTGCTCCTTAAAAGTTTCCATTTGGTGGTATTGATATAAAATTAAACCCATTATATTTAACCCTTTCAGGCTTGTGTGGATAATGCCTATCTACCACGGGTGTCCCCATGGTTACTAATATTAAAACCTTTCAGGCTTTTACTGCATCATCAGTTAATGTTTATTAAAACCTTTTTTGGAGCAGGTTGTTTAACAAACAGGACAAATTAATCCAAAAAACAGATTGAATTATGGCATTTACATTAGACTTAGGGCAAAAAGCCCCGGAATTTAATCTACCGGCAACTGATGGACTGACTTATTCCCTCAGCAGTTTTGAGGGAACTCCCTGGCTGGTGGTCTTCTTTACTTGCAACCATTGCCCATATGTTATTGGAAGTGATGAAGTAACCCGTGAAACAGCGCAAAAATTCATCAGTAAAGGAGTTAAATTTGTTGGAATTAACTCCAACAGTATAAACACATATGAAGAGGACAGTTTTCCAAACATGGTTAAACGGATGGACGAGTACAAATTTCCATGGAACTACCTTCACGATGAATCACAAGAAGTTGCATTGAAATATGGCGCTCTGCGAACGCCTCATTTTTACATTTTCAATGAAAAGCGAGAGCTGGTTTACACTGGAAGAGGAGTTGATTCTCCCAGAGATACTTCTAAAATGACTGAAAACACCTTAGAGTTGGTGTTGGATGCTTTGACATCAGGCAAACAACCACCCTACTCAAAAACAAATCCCATTGGCTGTAATGTAAAATGGGACGGACAGGACAAACATTGGATGCCCGCAGAAGCCTGTGACCTTGTATAGGTCACAGGTTCACAGGCCAATGTAACAAGTTACTACTTCAGGATTTTATGAATTTGAAATTTGCCATTAGCATCCATCACTTTAACCAGATAATAACCTGGGGAAAACTCCGAAAATGAGATGTCAGTTTCATAACTATTAAAATCACTGGAGAAATGCTGTACACCGGAAATGGAGTATACTTTTATCCTGGAGATGATCTGATTACTTCTAACATACAGCCTGTCCATTACAGGATTTGGATATACTGATTGCAAAGAAGCAGCCATTTCATTGGTACTAGAAGGCAATAAAACCTCCTCCACTTTCACATCACGCAATACAAATAAACCGGTATTTCCACCCAAATCAAAAGCCATCCGTGCTTCGGGATCGGAATCGGCGTTCATGGTAAAGCTATAAGAATAATGTTGTAACTCAGATGTAAACTGAACCCCGTGATGATCGCTGTATGCATCCCAATCAGGGGCATTTCGACCCATGTAAACCGTTGAATTTCCGGAGAAAGACGCCGATGCCGAAAATGAAAATCTGTATAATTTCCCATTTTCAAGAGAGATATTAGGTCGAAATAGTTGAGCATGCCAACCTAATGAACTTCCATTGGTAATTTCAATCTCAAGTTGATTATTTTCGACACTCATTGTACCTGCAGCTTCGCCACCTAACTGAAATGCCCAACCATCTTCCCCCTCTGTAAAGTCACTTTCATATATTATGTGACTATTTAGTGAAGCAGGTTCTGGCATTGAGTTATTTAACAATGCATCAACAAGTTCCGTACGATAGTTGCCGGTATTTCGATTATAAATTCCAAAACTAGAACTGAACTCCCAATATGCCCAGCTAAAACCCTGCTCTTCGAACCATCTGGCAACAAAGGTAGTCCAACGAGCGCGGGATTCCATATCTGCTCTGCTATAAACGCCAAACTCTCCAACATGAATGGGTACGTCATTATCATTAGAAAACTGAATTGTGTAATTGAATTCGTTAATAATAAAATTACGTTCTTCAACCGTATCATACCATTTGGTTCCCAACCATTCATCGGCATCACCCTCAACCCAATCTGCCCCCTGGTGTGTAAATTGAAACGGATTGTAGTAATGAACAGACAATATCAAATAATCATCTTCGGGCAGTTCAATATGCCTAACTCCACTTAAACCACCAAACTCGGCAGTCCCCATTAACACAACACGTGTTGGGTTAGTTTCACGAATTACCTCCAGAGCATCTGCAAACATGTCATTCCACATTTGTGGGGTAATGGCCTGATGAGGTTCGTTCAGAACTTCAAAAAGCAGATATTCATCCGGATAATCCTTGAAAAACTCAGCAATTTGCACCCATTGCGCAATAAATCGATCATATTGCTCGCTTGGATTTGCTAACAACAACTCATGATGATGCATATTGATGATGGCTATGAGACCATTCTCAATGGCATTATCCACAACTTCCTGTATTCGTTCCATAAACGAGGCGGTTATGGTGTATGGATATTCATCCATACTTCGGGCTTCAGTTTCCCATCTGATAGGAATTCGAACATGATTGAACCCCAAGTCTGCCATCATCTCAAAATATTGAGGCTGCCAGGGATTGCTCCAGGCTGTTTCTGAGGGGGCTTCAAATGTATTTCCCATGTTCATTCCACGCCCCAGTCGCTCATTCATTTCAAAAGCGGGCTGTCTGGTTTGTGAAAAAACCGCAAGTGATAAACTTGTACAAATAATAAGTAATAGTAATTTTTGTTTCATAGTGGCTTGGTGTTATATGAATAAATATGTTGTAAAGGCTATGTTAATATTGAACTTTAATTCAATAAGTCGATATTTATAAATAAATCATCTTGCGTGTCATGCCTCCATCAACTCGAATTTCTTCACCGTTTATGAAATCATTTTGAGGTTCACACAAAAACAGAACAATATTTGCAACATCGCAAGGTTTGCCAATTCGACCGGAGAAATGCTGCATATGATCAACGTCAGAGAATGAGGCATTTTCGTTTGTATTTATCCAGCCTGGAGAGACGCAATTGACCGTAATACCGGTACCTGACAGAGAGGCTGCAAGTGCATGCGTCAATGATACCAGTCCACCTTTTGACGCGCCGTAAGCTTCGCTACCGGGTTCAGATTGAACAAACCGGGTTGAGGCAATATTTATGATTCGGCCATAACTTACGGGTTTGTGCATTTTTGCAAATTCGCGCGAAAAGATAAAAGGAGCTCGTAAATTCGTGTTAACAACATCATCCCAAAAACTGGTATCGCACACCTTTAATTCTTTAAAACGACTTATGCCTGCATTGTTTACCAATATATGCGGCTCAACAGATTCGGAACTAAGTTGCTTAAAGAAAGCAGTTATATTTTCCGGAACTGCAACATCAAATTCATAAAAGTGTAACTTTTCGTTCAAACTAACCAATTTCTCACCCTTTTCCCGGTCAACATCAACGACATGAACAAATGCTCCAATTTCAAGAAATTGGTTTACTATTTCTTCACCAATTCCATTACAGCCGCCCGTTACAATCACATGTTTTGTAGAAATATCACTCATCGCCATGGTTAGTGTACTTTAAACGTTTACTATGCAAATATATTAAAATAATTCAGAAAATTGCATGGATAAAACTCACAAAAGAGAGGATAAAAAAAAAGAGTTGCCAAAATGCAACTCTTTTCCTTTCTTTAAAATACAGCAAATCTAACTATTAGTTCAAACTAAAACACTTAAGCATCCACTCTTCCACCTCATCTCCGGCGGTCCATTCGTCCAGAGAGAAAAATTCATCATACATCCACTGCTCCAACTTAGGGGAATCGAT
The DNA here is from genome assembly GCF_900168165.1 of Alkalitalea saponilacus. Lineage (GTDB taxonomy): Bacteria > Bacteroidota > Bacteroidia > Bacteroidales > Marinilabiliaceae > Natronoflexus > Natronoflexus saponilacus. The sequence continues at coordinate 169,083 of NZ_FUYV01000006.1, read as the reverse complement.
GGTCTGGATTAACAACTCATCTAACACAAACTGCTCAAACTCAATCATCCAATCAAACAAACTCTCAGTTTCATCAATCAGAACATCGAACCCAATTTCCAGCATCCAATCAGAAACTATGTTCAATTCTTCTACAACTTCATCATTCCTCTCGATGTCCAACATCCATAGCTCTAATGTAAAGTTTATCTCCTGATTTCCGGTAACGAAATTATCATTAATCATCCAATCCTCAAGAAAAGAAAAGTTCTCAATTAAAACTGGTTGGCTATAAGCAGAGCTTATAAGAATACAAATGGTTCCACTGTCACTTAACTTTTCTTTCTCCTGGGAAATCCCTTGAATGTTTATTAACGCTACCACCAGAAGTCCAGCAAGAAACCTGAATACTACCGTTTTCGTTTTCATGACCGTTCCTCCAGTTAAAATTAAAACTACTTCGAACACAGGGTTCCCGTTCCAGACTATAAAAGCCATAAAGGAGACTGTTTTATGAAGCATTTAAGGTTTTAATGTATCATGTCATCCTTTATTAAATTGTACGCAACTCAAGAGATTATCGTTTCAAAAAACAGTGCTTTATTTTTAATAAATTTATGATTTTTTAATCCAAAAGGCAATTAAATCAGGGACTATTATCTGCGTTTTTTAATCTTTTTCTTACCTTTTTCAAGATCTTCATCTATTAATGATTTCCAGTCATGTGTAGCTGCAGGAGAAAAATCGATTGATTTTTCATACTCTTCAGTATTCATATTAATTACGGCAATTGGATTTGTTAAAAACTCTTCAATTTGCTCCAAAATTTCACGTTCCTCATCGCTACAAAATGATACAGCCTTTCCCCGATTAACGCCCCGACCTGTTCGTCCTACTCTATGAACATAATTCTCCGGAATCTCAGGCAAATCATAATTTACTACAATCTCAACATTAGGTATATCGACTCCTCTGGCACTAACGTCTGTAGCTATCAAAACCTTATTAATTCCTTCCCGGAAATTACTCATAGCACTGTTACGGTTCTTCTGATCCTTATCGCTGTGAATGGTTTCAGAGGAGAGTCCAACTCGCTCCATCGCTTTAAGAACACGTTCTGCACGAACTTTTGTACGTACAAAAACCAATATTTTACTATCGGGATTCTCTCTGACAATCCTCTCCAGAAAAAACCGTTTATGATCCATCTCCACGTAAGTAACAGCATGATCAATTTTGCCGGAAACCGGATTCTTGGGTGAGATATGAATTCGAACTGCATGTCTGACCAGGCCATAAGCCAAATCCTTTATTTTTTCATCAATCGTTGCTGAAAAGAACAATGTTTGCTTATTCTTAGGAAGATTTCTGAAAAGTTGACGCATGTCGTTATAAAAACCGAGTTCAAGCATATGATCAGCTTCATCAAGAATTAAAATTTCAATCGATTTTAGATCCAGATAGCCCTGACTTGACAAATCAAACATACGGCCTGGTGTGGCAACCATGATATCAACACCTTTTTTCAGACGATTAATCTGTGGTGTTTGATCAACCCCTCCTATTAATGCAAGAACCTTAAGCCCAGTCCCCTTTAGCAGGGAATCAAAAACCCCGGCCACCTGCATCGCAAGTTCATGAGTTGGAACCATTACCATGCATCGTACTTCAAAATTAGCCAGACTTCTTTTCCTGTGAATAAGTTTTTCAATCACCGGAATCGCAAAAGCTGCAGTTTTTCCGGTTCCGGTTTGTGCTACCGCCAAAACATCCTCACCTTTTAAGATGGGTGGAATCGATTTATATTGTATATCGGTAGGCTTTTTAAACCCTTGCTCAGCTAGATTTCTAATTAGTTGAGGATGGAAATCGTATTTATCAAATCTCATGATATGAATATGTTTTTAAAGTCGGCCTAGAGCAATATGAAAAGAAAGCAAAGATAGCAACAACTTGCTATCTTTGCCAATTTACAAACATCATCATTGCATCGGCTAAAGAAATTCATCAATTGCAAAAAATCGATAAGATTGAGTAGAGGTTTTAAATAGATAAAAGCATTATCAATAAGATCACATTTACCTTTGACTAGGCTAATACAAAATAGAGGCTGTTCCCATGGGAACAGCCTCTATTTTGCTTCTCATATTTGAGTTTTGTTCTGTTTAAAACAAATAGGTAATATTTGTGTATCTTTCAGAACCATCAATATATCTAAATAACTTTCAATAATTTAAGGTGTAACGTAAAAAATTGGGTCACTTCCAAGTTCAGCATCATCATCGTAAAACAGAAATGCGCTATCATTCATTGAAGTTTTTTGTTCTCTATACAACCGAATCATCTCAGCACCAGCAAGCAAAACCGGCCCATAACTATGTGCAGCAAAAACATTTACCGGACGAGCATAATAAAAAGCAGGATCAAAAGCCATACCTGTTCCAACACATGTGCCTTCAACCTGTCCCATGGCATTAATTTTGGTCGAAACAGCGTTCCAAGCCAAAGAGACAACAGGTCCGTATGCCAAACCATCAATCCAACCTTCATTTATTGCTTTAGCCATTGAATAAGTAAATATGGCTGTGGCTGATGTTTCAAGATAACTATCACTTCTATCCAGCAACTGATGCCAGAACCCAAATCCTGATTGCACTTCTGCCAATCCGGCAACATGGGCTTGAAGCAGGCTAACTACGAAATCATATCCGGGGTGAGATGCTGGCAAAACATCGAGCAGCTCTATCTTGGTCATAATGGCCCAGCCGTTTGCACGTGCCCATCTGAATTCAGGGTGAACATCCATTCCGGTTACATATCCATGCATGTATAAACCTTTATCCCAGTTGAACATGTAATCCGAAAAGTTCTTCACCTGCAATACTGCATCATCAAAATATTTATCGTCGCCTGTGTAAACGCCCATTTGAGCCAGAGCAGGCACACTCATAAATAAATCATCAAGCCAGAGAGTATATGGCTGTGGTCTATGTCGTGCCAATGTACCATCTGACAACCTGAGTTGATCATTGGATATGTAATCCACATAATTCCTGATCATCCAATCCAGACCATCGGTATACCCTCCTCTCACAGCTTTAATCATAGCAGCAGCCATCGCACCTGAATCGTCCAATGAACGAGGTTCAATAACGGTTCTCATGGGGTTACCTTCAACAAAACCATTATCATATAACTCCTTAAAGTAAGGCAATAATTCTGACAAAAACTCCAATCGGCTTACCGAGTAGTTCGTAAATCTATTATCTCCTGTGATTTCACCAGCCAGTAACATGCCTCCATAGGTAACACCCCATTCGTAACTGATCAAACGGTAATCGCCTCTTGTAAAAATGGTTTCTTTGTCTATCTCAGTATAGTCAGATACCGGCAATAATGAGTTTTTATTAATCAGGGTTTTTGGTGTTGTTCTATCTAAATATTCATGAACTCTGAATAAAACTTCCATGATATCCTCTTCAGCCATAATGCCATACGGAACGCCATGGTCGGCCTGCAAAAGATGCAAAGGAGCAGTTGTGTCTGTTAAAACAGGTTGCTTTTCGGTGTCTGTTGAGCAACTTACAGCGATCAAAAGACAAAAAGCACTTAAAATAATAGATCTCATAGTCTTATAGGTTTATTGGTTTATATTAATCTCAATGGAGCTCTCTTCCAGACCTTCACCGGACACAGACACAAGAATCTGTCCAACATCAGCGTTAGCTCTCACAATAGCAATGGCTTGTCCTCTGGATGTTCTTCTCACATTGGTCTTAAATGGCTCGTGGCTATCCCGTTGTCCGTTATCTACCGCAATTAGCTCTCCATTTCCTGAAACATTAAAAGTCAATGGCCGATCAAAATTGGGAGAATGAACGCCATTTTCATCAGTCAGCATAACACGAACGATGGCCACATCATCCCAATCATTTTTCAATGTAGTTTTAGACGCTGATAGTGCAATATTAGAAGGAGGCATAGCCGTTTGCATCTCATGAATTGCAACATCTTTTCCATCAATTCGCCCAATTGCTTTTATAGACCCAGGCTGATAGGTCAGTCGATATCTTATGGGTGAATGATCGGCAGGACGTTTTCTGACACCCTGCGATTCACCATTAAAGATCAATTCCACTTCATCACAATTGGTATAAATTTCGATATGAGCTTCATCATATGTATCAAAATCAGTAGGTGTCCAATCATCCACAAGTCCTCCTTCACCTAAATGTTGTTCACGTCTGAAGATTCTGATCATAGGCTTATCAGACCACCAACTTTCTCTTTCGTAGGTGCGTGGTTTGGTAAAACCAGCGCGATCAAAAAGGCCAAAATCATGCGACACCTCAGGCCAGTCGGCTTCGCCAAGATAATCGAATCCTGTCCATAGAAAGTGTCCGGCGATGGCAGGATTATCTCTCCAAATCAGATATGCCTGTCTGGTATGCCCGTTTTCCGTACCAATTACTTTCCAGTGTGGGTTATCAATTGATGCTTGCAGCAACTCTTCTTCCCGATAATTTTGCCCTACAATATCCATCATTTCAGCAAATCCATTCTGATAAACATTGGCTTGATTGGGTCTGAACAACCCCATTGTAACAGGGCGTGTCCCATCTAGTTTATGAACAAGATCATACTGCATCCTGAATGTTTCAAACCCCTGCTCATTATCAAGATTATCCCTAATTTCGTTACCAATGCTAAACATAAATATGGACGGGTGATTGCGATCTCTTAGAACAATGGAACGTGTGTCTTCCTCCCACCATTCATCAAAATGATGTTGATATCCGTAATCTCCGTGGTTTTTACGTGCACGCCAGGTATCAAAACTTTCATTCATAACAATGAATCCCATGCGGTCGCACAACTCCAGAAATTCGGGTGCAAAAGGATTGTGTGATAATCTTATGGCATTAATTCCGATTGATTGAAGTTGATTAAATCTTTCCTCCCAAATTGCAAGAGGCACGGCTGCACCGACTGCACCTGCATCATGATGAAGACATACACCTTTAATTCTGATGTTCTCACCATTGAGGTAAAATCCGGTAGCAGGCTCAAAATGAAATGACCTTATTCCAAAGTTAGTTACAAGGTCATCCTGCAACTCATTATCTATAGTCACTTGTGAAATACCTTTATAAAGTTGAGGAGAATCAAGAGACCACAATTGAGGGTTAAGCACCTCTAATATTTGTTCAATGTCGATTTTTTCTCCTGGTGCCAAATCTATAACAGTCCCTTTTTCTGAAACAAGATCCCCTGTAGGATTATGGATCAGCGTATTTAAATGCACTTGATGGCTAATCTCAGAACTATTTTTCAAAGTGGTAAACACTCTTACTGTTGCAGACTCTTCAGAGACTTTCGGAGTAGAAAAAAAAGTTCCCCAATTATCAATATGCACATCATTCTTCACTATAAGACGGACATTTCGATAAATTCCAGCACCTGTGTACCATCGTGATGCTGGCTGTTTTGAATTATCCAAACGCACAGCGATGGTATTAGAGCGGCCGTACCTTAAGTAATCGGTCAACTCATATTCCATGCTCACGTAGCCATAGGGTCTGTGCCCAAGATGCTCTCCGTTAATATAAACATCACTATTGGCCATAAGGCCATCAAAGTGGATAAAAACTCTTCTTCCTTCAAAGGCAGATGGAATATCGAACGATTTTCTATACCAGCCAATACCATTTGGCAAATACCCCCCTCCTCTTCCGGTTGGATTATTCTGATCAAACTCTCCTTCTATACTCCAATCATGGGGAACATTCAGCGCTCTCCAACTTCGGTCATTAAACCTTCTTGCCTGAGCTCCATCATGATCTCCTTCCATAAACATCCAATCATTGTTAAATGAAATTGTTATGCGAGATGAAGGGTAGTCATGGTCGTCAACCATACATCCGCTAAAAATAAATATTGAAATCAATAGAAGGGTAAAAAGATTTTTCCATTTTTTGTAGATAATAGTGGTCATGGTACAGATATTAAATTATTTTAACTTGTAAAGACGCTAACAACAAAACAAATAATAATGAGTTGGTTAAATTGTGCCCTGCCCCCTAATATGACAAGCCTACACAACAAATGATTTAAAAAACACAAATATACATGTATTTACAAGATAACACAATTTTTAAGATGTTTTTTAACGCTCATGAAAACTATTTTCATTGGTTTTTGAAAAGGAACTAATGATTTCGCCTACCCATTTATAAAAAGCACCCAGGTTGTTGTTTTGTAAATAAACATTAAAATACGATATTTACTTCAGTTTTGACAACAAAAGAGGTTCCATCCGCATCGTAAAATGACTAAGTGGAGCATCATCACACATGAAAATCATTGATTTATACATCTTTGAAAATACAAAACATCTAAACTTTAGGGGAAGAGATAGATTTTTATCAAATAAATCCGCTTTCTATTATGCATAAATTAGCATCGCAATTAAACTTAGAATCAATACAATTAATAATTCGTTAAACTTTTAGATTGTAAACAAGAGTATATCTTTGACTTCAATTAACTTATACATTTGGCAAGCATGTTTATATCTGCTTGTAATTCTGTAGAATAAAAAAATCAGCCAACTATTGCACACTTTAAATTATAAGAAAAATGAAAACTGTATTAAGTCTCATAACCCTTTCATGGATATTGGTTGCTTGTTCAACCTCACCGGGACAAGACTCTCAGCAATCTAACAGCCTATCTGAAACAGAACAACAATTCCTCGACAATCTAAAATCCCTTTGCGGCCAATCTTTTGAAGGAAGAGAAACATACACCAAGGATGGACGCGACAGTTGGGCAGATAAAAGAATGGTCATCTTTTTCACAGTTTGCGAATCAGATGAAGTGCATATTCCGTTCCACATTGACGATGATACCTCACGTACATGGATGTTTATTAATGATCACGGATCATTACGATTCAGGCACGATCACAGACATCCTGATGGCACACCAGAAGACCTGACTTTATATGGTGGCTATTCAGATGGAACAGGAACGCCATTCAGACAATCATTCCCTGCAGATCAATATACCGACAATCTTCTGGATGATGAACTTGATCGTGTCTGGAATGTCATACTTTCAGATGACTTGTCAACCATGACATATGAACTGGGGTATTTAGGTGAAATTGTATTTAGGGCTGAGTTTGATTTAAGCAACCCTCTTTAATTATTTTCCTAACTCAAAAACACTCCTATGAAAACCTACACTTTCTTTTCACTAATGGCATTGCTGGCACTGGCAAGCTGTAAATCAAATCATACATCATTAGATGGCGTAGCGTATGTGAAAGGAAGACATGTTTACACCGCCAACCATGAAAAACTGGTTATGCGGGGAGTGAACGAGATGTTTATTTGGAGTGATGATTTAACCGGAGACACCATCATTCCGGAAATTGCGAAAACCAACTCCAACACTTTAAGAATTGTATGGTTAACGGATTCAGAAAACATCAATGCTACACCAGAGAACCTGGATAAAATCATTCAAAACACAGTTGATGCCGGCATCTTCCCCATGCCGGAATTGCATGGTGCAACCGGCAAATGGGAAAAACTACAGGAACAAGTAGATTATTGGGTAAGGCCTGATGTTGTTAAAGTTTTGAAGAAACATGAACGTTATCTGCTACTTAACATTGTCAACGAATGTGGAGGACATGATGTTGATGCAGAAACATTCAGAATAGGTTACGAATTAGCCATTGATAGAATTCGTGCAACAGGATTACGATGCCCATTAGTAATTGATGCATCAGGTTGGGGCCAGGATTTGGACATTCTTCTGGAGACAGGCCCCGGCTTATTGAAACATGATCCACTATCAAATTTAATTTTTTCTGTACACATGTGGTGGGTTGCTGAAGATGGCTCAACTCAGCGAATCATTGATGGAATTGAACAATCTGTCAACCTAAACCTTCCTTTAATAGTTGGAGAATTTGCACCGATGGGTGTAAACTGTGCGAGGCACATTGACTATGAAACCATCATGGAGCAGTGCCAGAAACACGACATTGGTTGGCTGGCCTGGTCGTGGGGAGCCGTTGGAAACGGCGACTGTGCTGAAATGGACATGACACGGGGAGAGTTGCGAGGCAAATTTAAAGGCTTAACCGACTGGGGATTGGAAGTTGCTGTTACACATCCTTATTCAATTAAAAACACCTCCATTAAACCTTCGTTGGAGTAATCAGTAATTTGAATTGTAACATCTGTTTCTTTTCTCATAAAAAAGTAGTTATTTCGCACTTTATATTATAAACCTTAAAACATTGGTCAGAAGTGAGAAAATGGCGTATTGAAGATTCTGCTGAACTTTACAACATCAACGGTTGGGGAGTGGATTACTTTTCCATTAACGATAAAGGGAATGTTATAGTAACCCCGAAAAAAGGTCAGGCAGGCGTTGACCTCAAGGAACTCATGGATGAATTAATGGTTCGGGATGTCCCCAACCCTGTTCTCATCCGATTCCCGGATATTTTAGATAACCGGATTGAAACCATATCCACCTGTTTTAAAAAAGCAGCCGAGGAATACGAATACAAAGCACAGAATTTTTTGATTTACCCGATTAAGGTAAATCAAATGCGTCAGGTTGTGGAAGAGATTGTAAGCCACGGAAAGAAATTCAACATTGGTCTTGAAGCGGGGTCAAAACCTGAACTTCATGCAGTGTTGGCCATCAATACTGAGACCAATTCGTTAATTATTTGTAACGGATACAAAGACGAGGACTACATTGAACTGGCACTGTTGGCTCAAAAAATGGGTAAAAGGATTTTCATTGTAGTTGAAAAACTTAATGAACTTAAACTCATTGCGTCCATTTCCAAAAGGCTGAAAATTAAGCCAAATATCGGTATTAGAATAAAACTTGCCAGCAGTGGAAGTGGAAAATGGGAAGAATCGGGAGGCGATAAAAGCAAATTTGGTCTTTCATCAAGTGAATTATTAGAAGCTTGCGAATTCCTTGAAAAGAACAAAATGGAAGATTGTCTGCGCCTGATCCATTTTCATATTGGCAGCCAGGTCACAAAAATCCGCAGGATAAAAACAGCACTTCGCGAAGCTGCTCAATTTTACGTCCAGCTTCATAAACTTGGATTTAAAATTGACTTTGTTGATATTGGCGGAGGCTTGGGCGTTGATTATGACGGAACGCGCTCTTCCATCAGTGAAAGCAGTGTGAATTACACCATACAGGAGTATGTTAATGACTCCATTTCTCATTTCGTTGTAGCCAGTGATAAGGAGGGAATTCCTCATCCAAATGTAATCACAGAGTCCGGACGTTCATTAACGGCTCACCATTCTGTTCTTATATTTGAGGTACTGGAGGCAACCTCTCCTCCTATGTGGAAGGATGATGATGAAGTAGGCGATGAGGATCACGATTTGGTGAAAGAGCTTTATGATTTATGGGACAACCTAAATCAGCCAAGGATGTTGGAGAGTTGGCATGATGCGCTTCAGATTCGTGAGGAGGCACTTGACCGTTATAGTCTCGGAGTTCTGGATTTGGTAACACGAGCCAGAGTTGAACGTTTATTCTGGTCTATTGCAGGTGAAATTCACCAAATGGCATCTACCATGAAACATCCCAACGATGAATTCAGGAATCTGTCAAGAATACTGTCTGACAAATATTTCTGCAACTTTTCATTGTTTCAGTCGCTGCCTGATTCCTGGGCCATCGACCAGATTTTCCCAATCATGCCCATTCATCGGTTGGACGAAAAACCGTCACGCGCCGCCACTTTACAAGATATTACATGTGATTCTGATGGTAAAATCGACAATTTCATCGCCACCAGGAATATCTCACACTATTTGCCGGTACACCCTTTAAAATCCAGAGAAACCTATTATATTGGTGTGTTTTTGGTAGGTGCTTACCAGGAAATACTGGGCGATTTACACAACCTGTTTGGTGATACCAATGCGGTGCATGTAAGTGTAAATAAAGATGATTATAACATTGAGCAAATCATTGACGGAGAAACTGTTGCCGAAGTTCTTGAATATGTTCAGTTTAATCCGAAAAAACTGGTAAGAACAGTAGAAACCTGGGTAACAAGTTCTGTAAAAGCAGGAAAAATTACGGCGGAGGAAGGTAAAGAGTTTTTGTCTACATACCGATCTGGATTGTATGGATACACCTATCTAGAATAGAGATTATAGTTGATGGTTTGGGGTTGATAGTTGAGAGTTCTTAGTTTAATGTTTAGAGTTGATAGTTTGAATTTATGATTTTGTCGACGAACTAACAACCATGAACTATAAACTATAAACCATCTACCCTACATTCATAAACCCTAATAATAACAAAACCAGAAATTGATTGATTATTTAGAAAAAGTCATTCGGGAGTTACTAATTCTTAAAAAAAACGTAACGTTTTTTTTCATCGCCGCCTTTTTGATCTCAGCTGATTCAGAGGCAAACAATGACAGCACTTTCTACTCAATAGAAGCCAGATACCATTACGGCATCGTGATACCCCATCACTCAAACATGGCCTATTTTATAAGCGACTATGCCAGTGGGGTGGAGATAAATTTAAACAGAAGAAGATTCGGATCACAAATCTGGGAAAGTAAAATGGGATACCCGGAAACCGGGATCGGTTTTTGGTTCAGCACGCTTGGAGAACCAAACATCTACGGAAACGGCTATGCAATCTATCCATACATCAATTTCAACCTGTTTGATTTAGGAAACCTTAATGCCCGATACAGAGTCGCGCTTGGGTTGGGATACGCTGACACTCCTTATGACAAATCAGGAAATTTGTTTAATAACATTTTTGGATCGTATCTGAATGCTTATATAGGCCTGGGGCTACATCTATCCTATCCGGTCAGTAACAGAATTAATCTTCGATCAACCCTCTCGCTTAACCATATGAGCAATGGCTCTTCACGCAAGCCAAATCACGGGCTCAATACAGCTGCTATCTCTTTTGGTGCAACATATCATTTGTCGACGCAGGAATATCCAAGGGTTCTTCCGCAAACCTCTCCTCGAATCAAAGCACGAGAAATTGTCGGAACACTGAGTGCAGGACGCAATCAGGCGGCGCCATATCCCCCGGACATACATTGGTCGGGCAGTCTTACTTTAACACATTTGTGGTATCAAACTGAAAACAAAGCATATGGACTGGGACTTGATTTTATAAGATACGGTGGAGCTCCTTTGGCCTTTATTAAATTGGAGGAGATGGATTTTAATGCGGAATATGGATTTTCTGACTACTTTTATACCGGAATAACCGGAACCATGGAATCGCATCTTGGCGCTACAGCACTGTATATTACTGCAGGCGCTTATGTACATTATAAAACAGAACCACGTCAACCAGTGTATGCACGTTTGGGCATCAGGCAAAAGATTTATGAAAACCTGTTGGGTCATTTTGGTATAAAGGCCAACTTTTTCACGGCAGAGTTTATAGAGTTTGGGATGGGGTATAGGTTTAGGTATTAGGGTTTAGGGTTTAGGGTTTAAGGTTTAAGGTTTATGATTTAGGATTTAGGGTTTAGAGTTTGGGGTTGCGCGTTGCAGATTTTGGATTGCGGGGTGAGGCGAAATTACGTGATTAGTGAGAAATTAAGTTAACTATAAACTATCAACCATAAACTAACAACTATCAACCATAAACTATAAACCATGAACTATCAACCATGAACTATCAACCATAAACTATAAACCATAAACTATCAACTGTCAATCATTCCGAAGAATATCAAATTTGCTAACTATGGGTGATAATCATTGAACAGACAAATAACTAACATATATTTCGTGCAAAAAACTGTCATTTCATTCATTCTCTTTACAATATTAGTTCTTTCGGCCTGTGATTACATCACGGATCTAAAAAGAACAGGAGAAGAAATTACCATAGAAATTCCATGGGACGGATCAGGCCACATTGAGGTGAACGCTTCATCTTCAATTGTTCTGGTAAACAGTGAAGATTATAAGATCAAAATAACAGGAATGGATTTCATAGCCAGGGGCTATGAAATTGACACTTCCGACAACAAACTTAACATCACACATACCAATCCTTTTCGGCTTCAACAGGACAAACTGCCAGATATTTTAATCTATGCACCTGATTTCAGACGATTGACCATAAACGCACCAAGTCAACTGGCCAACCGTGACTCGTTGAAATTTGAAAATCTCACCATATCAATTAACGGAAGAGGAACATATACCACAAGTGATTTGAAACTAAAAGGTGACCATTTTCGATTCAATGTATATGGACGTGGGACAAAGACGACGCATCAGTTATTGGGCGTTGCAAATAAAGCATATTATCACATTGAAGGTGGTACCAACATCAACGCCTCAGCCCTGACAACAGGAACAACCAATATACGTCATTTGTCCTTTGGAAACTGTTTTGTAAACTCTACAGAGAAACTTGATGTAACCATTTTTTCTTCCGGTAATGTATACTATTCCGGTAATCCGGAAGTTCAGTATAAACAGGATGAAACATCAACTTTACGTCCATCCGGGATGGTTGTTCAGGTTACTGAGTAGAAACTTTTAGAATTGAAGCAGTTACACTCTTAAAAAAGTTACGACGGATTAAAAATTAATTCCTTAAGATGCCAGGGCTACGTCCCTAAAACCAAAAGAACTAAAAAATACTACGAAGATATTAGGGCTACGCCCCTCTATATTCGGATTGAAATGACTTTATATATGACAGCCCTTTTGTTCTAATTTTAAAATAGTAAAAGAAAACATCTAAACCGACTACAACCTTCACATCAACTAACGAACCCAGCTCTCTTTTACACATTTGCCACTTTTATAATATCGGCAAACACACCTGCAGCTGTAACATCTGCACCGGCTCCGTAGCCTTTTACCTGCAGGGGATGCTCATTGTAGTTCTCTGACCAAACAAGTATGATGTTGTTGCTGCCTTCCAGGTCGTAAAAAGGATGTTTACTGTCTACTTCAATTAATCCCACTTTAGCTTTCCCCTCTGATAAGCGCGCAGCGTAGCGGAGGCGTTTCCCTTCTATAGCCAGATTTTTTCTCTGATTTTCAAATACTGGATTTAAATCTTTCACCTTATCCATAAAAGCATCCAACGAAGGTAAATCCAAATATTCAGCAGGCACAAATGGTTCAACTTCCACATCTTCCTGCTCAAGCACGTAACCCGATTCGCGTGCAAGAATAAGAAGTTTACGCACCACATCGGTACCACTTAAATCAACTCTTGGATCAGGTTCGCTAAAGCCTTTGGCTTTAGCTTCCGAAATGACATCTGAAAGCGGATTATCTTCTGAAAGGGTATTTACAATGAAGTTAAGAGTTCCGGATAAAACTGCTTCCAATCTTTCAATTTTATCTCCACTTTTAACCAAATCGTTAATAGGAGCAATAACAGGTAATCCAGCTCCAACGTTGGTTTCAAAAAAGAACTTGACACCTTTTTCACGGGCAGTTGCTTTTAATTTACTGTAAGCTGCATAAGAAGATGAGCTGGCAATTTTATTGGCAGTTACCACCGACACGTTGGCATCAAGAAGTGACTGATAAACAGATGCGACCTGCTCACTGGCAGTGCAATCCACAAAGACACTGTTTGCCACGTTCATTTCTATTATGCGATCGCGAAAAGACTCAATGGTACAAGGTTCACCAACATTATCAAGATCTTCAATAACTGTGGCGGCATTAAGACCTTCGCGTTCCAAAAGCATATTACTGCTTCCGGCGACTCCAACCAGACGAATCATTAAATTGTTTTCGTCTTTTAGTTTACGTGCCTGAGACACAACTTTATTCAGTAATTTGCTGCCAACCGTTCCTTTTCCGGCCAGGAAGAGGTTCAGTCGGGAATAATCAGAGAGGAAGAATGCTTCGTGAATTACGTTCAAAGCTTTGCGGATGTCCTTCTCTTTTATAACAAAAGAGATGTTTAATTCCGATGCACCCTGAGCGATGGCGTAAATATTGACGCCATTTTTACCTACACTATTAAATAACTGTCCAGCGATACCCGTGGTGTGTTTCATGTTTTCACCAACAATGGCAACAACGGCCATATTTTCATCAATGGTAACCGGACTGATATGATTCTGAGCAATCTCTCTTCTAAATTCGTGCTCAATTGCGTTACGGGCAATTGAAGACTGATCGGCACCAATAACCACGCTGATGCTGTTTTCAGAAGATGCCTGCGAAATGAGAATTATATTTACATCATTGGCAGCCAATGCGGTAAACAACCGCATAGATATGCCGGTAACGCCGACCATTCCAATTCCTTGCAGCGTTAACAACGAAACTTCTTTAATGGAAGAAATCCCCTTAATCTGACGTTCCTTAATATCAACTTTTTCGTTGTTAATCAAGGTCCCTTGTGCCATGGGATTAAATGTATTCTTGATCCAAATGGGGATATTGCTCTGAAAAGCCGGGATAATGGTTGGAGGATAAATCACCTTGGCTCCAAAATGCGAAAGCTCCATGGCTTCGGCATAGCTCAGCTTATCTATACAATAAGCTCGACTGATGACCCTGGGATCAGCAGTCATAAAACCATCCACATCTGTCCATATCTGAAGGTTATCAGCTTTAAACGCAGCAGCCAGCAAGGCGGCTGTGTAATCGCTCCCTCCCCGCCCCAAAGTGGTGTTCTCACTTTTTTTATTACTACTTATGAAACCCGGGAACAGTGAGCAATTGCCCATTTCCGGTTTTACTTCTGATAAGAGTTTATTGGTTTCATCGGTTATAACCTGATTTCGGCCAAACTCAAAATTGGTTTTTATATAATTACGGCTATCAAACCACTTGGCGCCTATATATCGAGCGATGATCTTTGAAGATAATCGCTCGCCCATTCCCGATAAACTCTCAAAACTCTTTCGACTTAATTCCCTGATAAGAAATACACCTTTAATTATTATTTTAAGCTCTTCAATGTCCGGCTCAATTAATTTAATAACCTCATCCTTTTCAATTGGTTGAAAAAGATGATCTATGATCTCAAAATGATTATCAATAATGGATTGCAGGTTCTCAAAGCAAGTTTTATCTCCCTGTTCTGCCGTTCGTGCCATTGAGATCAATCTGTCGGTGATGCCACCAACAGCAGAAACAACAACAACTTTCTGTCCTTGAATAGACGAGACTATCTCTTTTACTTTTTGAATATTATCAGCACTACCAACTGATGTACCTCCAAACTTTAAAACCTGCATATTAAAATATTCGTTAAAAAATTCATTATAAAATTTTGTCGATTACCTATAAATTATACTTTTGCATGAATAATAAACGGGAATGCGACTTATAAAACAACATTTAAACCACTTAAGGTTTAAGTAGAATATTTATGTGATGATACTCTTCATGTCACACAAAAATACACAAAATAATAAACCACACAAGGTTTTTAAGAGATTCGCATCGAACTTAATTAACATAACTTTTCGATTTTCATAAACATTTGAATCGAATAGATTTTTTATTGAAAAATTGTAACAATTTAATTATTAACTAGTATAAATAAATGTTAAAGCAATCTAATTACAATATATGCTCTTTTTTATCAGAAATATTAAAACTGAAGCGACACAATTAACATAATAACTAAAAAAACGTTTTTCAGTTAGTTAATTTACTAGAGTTTTGTCATTTAACCTACACCTTATCACTTAAAATATGAATAAGACAATAAAATTCACAGTTCTATCTTTTGTACTTTTATTTCTTATCGACACAGATATTCTTGGACAGATAGATAAAAGATTTTGGTTTGTAATACCTGAAACCACAAGAGATCACCAATGGGTATCCCCTGCTAACCCGGGAGACCACTACGGGAAAGAGCCGGGAGTGATTAGAATAACTACTTTTGAAAATGCTGCCAATGTGACCATCTCTATGCCGGCCAATCCGGATTTTGAACCAATAGTATTCAATAACATACCAGCAAATTCTCAGGTAAAACATGAGTTTTGGGATGCGGTAGTTGTTGAAAGCGGGAGTGTGGTTTATAATAAAATGCTATGGACTGTTGAAAACGGAACCATGGATGCTGTAAGCGGCAATGGCTATAACTTACCTAACGACTGGCAGGGGTGGACTGCCGGAACGCCTTTTAACAAAGGAATTCTCATTGAATCTGACCAATACATTTCAGCATATTATGAGGTTGCCAACTCTTTAAATCCAGAAAGATTTAATCTGAAAGGAAATAACGCATTAGGGACGGAGTTCCTGATTCCATCGCAAAATAGATATGAAAATAGACATAATAGTTCAAGAGAGAAAATAGACATTGTAGCCACAGAAGATAATACTGTAGTTACCGTACAACTAACCAACGATCATAATATTCAGGGACACGCAGCCGGATCAACTTTCAACATAACTCTGAACAAGGGTCAAACCTATAGTCTTCGATCAACATCGGGTGCAGCAGCCCGACATTTGGGTGGAACTTATATTACTTCAAACCACCCAATTGCTATTACCATATCAGATGACTCGATAAGACATCCCGGACAAGGGAACAATGATCTTGTAGGGGATCAAATTGTTCCTGTTAACGGATTAGGAACCCGATATATTGCAATGCACACCTCCTGGGGGCATAGCAGCTCATTTGGAGCTACACACCCACGTAGAATAGAATATACAAGTACAGCCCAACATGTTTTTATTTGGAATGCGACCGATGCTACTAATAATGTTATTAGTATCGATACCATACCCACCGCAACTTTAAATGGAAGGGGGGATTTTATAGAAGTACTAATAGAAGATCCGAATCCACTGAATCCTATTGTTAGAAATGCCATTTTAATTGAATCTGAATTTCCAATAATCGTGTACCAATTTGCAAGTTTTGGGTATGAACTTGGAAGCGCCATTCTTCCTCCAATTGATTGTACGGGCTCCAGAGAGGTCACATTTCAGAAAGTAAATGATGCTGACTTTTTAGTTCAAATACTAACTCAACATCAAAACATCGAGAATCTGGAGATGGTTGACAAAGAGGGAAATGGTGTAGACATCAGCTCCATACAGTGGAACATAGTTGCCGCAACCGAAAAGGCCGGTGAAAAAGAAACCTGGTACACCGGTGTTATAAACTTTAGAAGAAACACCATTAGCACTACAGATCCTTATACTGTTAGATTAAAACCGGGTACGAGCCCTAACGGGATGTTTCATCTGAGTATTCTCGATGCCAACGGAAACAGCATGAGCTACGGATATTTCAGCTCCTACAGCTCGCTATACGTTGATGGATTGACCAGCTCATGTGTGGGCAACGAAGTTACGCTTACGGCATTACCAAATGTTACTCATCTAAATCCGGATGCAATATCCTTATATTGGTATAGCGAAACAGATAATGAAACATTATTTCATTCAAATTCCATTACTGTAACTGAATCTGACAGATATTTTGTTAGAATGGCTTTCCCGGGATGTGAAACAACCAATTACATTGATGTTGATTTTAGTATACCGGATTTTGATTTAGGAGAGGATCAGTCTTTGTGTCCGGGTGAAGAATTATCTTTTGAGTTTGACCAGTTTACCAATAATGAAACATTTCAATGGACTGTAAATGGTGACGATTTCGGAACAGATAACAACTTTAATTTAATTGTTGACGCTTCTACAGTTTATGAAATAAGCCTTACAATTACGGACGCCCAAGGTTGCACTGACACTAAAGAAGTAACTGTAACAGGACTACCGGCTCCGGTAATAGACTGGAATATTGGAGACACCAATGATATCTGCTTGGGAGACGAGATTCGGAATTTATCCACAAATCACCGTTACCAATGGACTTTTGAAGGAGGAGTAATTTCAGAAGACAATTATATTGAACCAACTGAATCGGGACAATACGGCCTTACAGTATGGACCGATCAGGATTGTGTGGATTCGCACACCAGAGAAATAACTGTAAACCCACTGCCAGTGGTGACATTGGAGGATGATGAAGCTTGCTATGGTGAAACAGGAACTTTTTCAGTTGATGGAGCAATTTATGAAACCATTAGGTGGTACAATAATGAAACAGGCAACTCAATTACTTTAAACGAGTCAGTTCCTGAGGTGAGTGTAACCGTAACCAATGAATATGGTTGTGAAGCGACTGCCACAGCAGAATTCACGGTTCATAATCAAGTACCATTTGATTATGAAGACATACGAATTTGTTCAGGTCCAGGTTTTGATATAGAAGTTGATGAAAGTATTTTCAGCAATATCGTTTGGCAGTTTAATAGCGAACCACCCTATACAACGGATCCGGAAAACATTAATTCATTTCTGGGAGAACTTGATGAAGAAGGAACATATACCATTACTGCCGTTGACAACAATGGGTGCCATGTAAGCAGTTCGTTTAATGTTGAGATCTTTATTGGCAACCCGCCTTTAGAAATAGAGAACTTCAATCCCCATGCTGAAGATGGATTTATGTGTTCTATGGATACCATTAGAATTACAACTCCAGGCCATCTGTTTAGTAGCTACAAATGGTCGTTCAGAGATTCTTCCGATCCGGAATTTCAGGAGATAGGAGATGACCCTTATGTTATTGCAACTGTTCCGGGAATATACAGACTCGAGGCCACAGAAACTTTTGGCTGTAGAAATGAAGCAGAAATTGAGATAGAGCTATATCCTCAACCAGAATTTGACCTGTTTGATGCGAAACTATGCCCCGGGAACGAAGAGTTCCAATTTGAAATCGACTGGCTTTATGTTGATGGTTTAGACATAATGAGTGTTCAATGGTTACATGATCCGGATGAAGTTGCAACATCCATTACAGTATCAAATATCGGTACCTACACAGTAACAGCCTGGGACGAAAGAGGATGTTTCAGGACTGAATCAGCTGCGGCAGAGTATTACCCCGTACAAGACATTGATCTCACTGATATTGAATTTTGTGATAATGAGAGCAGAATCATTTCACTTTCAGACGTGGTGAACACATCTGAAATACAAAATCACATTTGGAATTGGGCATCAGGAACAACAAACGACAATGACCTAATAATTACAGAACCGGGAGAATACACTCTTATCATTGAAGATAATAACTTACATTTCAACGAGGATTGGGAAGAAGTTGGTTGTTTTACCACCATAACCTTTACTGCCACAATGAATCCTTCGCCCAACTTCAGTCTGGGTGCAGACAGAGCGGTTTGTATTGGCGAAAGCATTACCATCGAAGTTGATGATTCCTATACCAGATACGAATGGAACGGAAGCGATGCAGATGATCAACCTGCGTTTTATGACCTTACCACCCCGGGCGAGGACAATGTAAGTTTGCAGGTTTGGAATGAACACGGTTGTACATCAACCCATGACATAAATGTTGATGTTATACCACTTCCGGAGGTATCTCTTCCATCAGTACCTACAGTATGCGCCGGAGAAAAAATTGAATTGTCAATACCTCATTCTCCTGAAGATTATACAATTGTTTGGATAACGCCAACTGGCATCCGGCACAACACATCTTCAATAACGACCACTGCAGAAGGAATATATCAGGTCAGAGTAATAGACGAACATGGATGCAGAAGTGAATATACTGAAACATATATAAACAAATTTAGCATGCCAACTGCGTATTTCCATCCTGATGATGTCAATTATTTATGTCCGGTAGAATTACCAATACAATTAAACCTAAACGTAAATAGTGAATACTCATACGAAATTAAATGGCATGATGATTTATTTGATAATCAAGCCACACGTGATGCAAATATTGGGCTATACATCGCATACATCACCGATGAAAACGATTGCCGTTCTATGAAATCACATTCGATTTATCCGGCTCTTCGTAACCAGTATCAGGTTGGTGATACCATCGAAGTGTGCGATCCGGAAATAGTGGTTTTAGATGGTGGTGAATACACAATAGAAGAGCAAACCATTGGATATGGAATGGCTCCTATACTTGAATGGAACTGGTATCTGAACGAGGTAAGCGAGGCATCACGCATCCAATTTGATGAAGCAACCGAGGTTGGAGATGGACATAGACAAACCTTGCAGGTGTTTGAGAGTGGCAACTATATAGTAGAAGTATTTGACGGATGCCATACTTATACCGATACTTTTCAGGTTTCCTATTACCCCTCTCCTATCATCGCAGGATTGGACACCATGTTTTATGCACAAGTTACTGCATTTGTTGAAGGAGGCACCATGCCATACAGCTACACATTAAACGATGGAATGCCACAAACAAACCACACATTTAAGGATGTTCCAAACGGGGAACACATCATTTGGGTTGAAGATGCACATGGTTGTGAGACGTTTACTGTTTTTAATCTGGATTCAAACTATGACATTGAAATTCCAAATTTCTTTACTCCAAACGGTGATGGAATTAATGACGACTGGATCATTGAAGGGTTAGAAAGATTGCCTGAATCAATCGTATATATTTATAACCGATACGGAAAGCTACTGAGAAAATTCAGTGCTGCGGATCAACCATGGGATGGAACTTATTTGAATAGACCTTTACCTTCGGACGACTACTGGTACGTCATCCATCTGCTGCCGGTTGATAAGTATCTAAGAGGAAATGTAACACTCATCAGGTAATTTACCTGATGAGTGTTACAAAACAACACAACCAGTTAACCTTAAAATTCAACCAAAAACGATTAAAATGAATAAATTGATCATACTGCTCATACCTTTGTTGTTTATTTCAGCTCATATGAGTGGTCAAAGATACTATGTAACTAATAATTATGTATATGACCTATTCCTAATGAACCCGGCTGATGCGGGAGCAAACACAGAGTGTATTACCACAAATGGTTACTATAAGCGTCAATGGTTTGGTGTTGATATGGCTCCAACTACTCAACTGTTTACAGTGCAGGCACCTCTTGGTTCCAATGTGGGCTCAGGTACATACTTGTATAATGACCAGAACGGGAATAATAAAAAGATTGGCATTCAGCAAACTTTCTCAACAGTGGTAACTCTACGTGAAAACATGAGAGGGTATACCAGACTGAGATTCGGATTATCGGCACTGGTGGAGCAAACCTCCATAAATCAGGCAAACTTAACACCCGGTGTAATGGATCCCGTTCTGAATAATGGAACTTTAAGCGGAACCGGTTTCAACGCTGCATCCGGTTTCATTCTGAATCATAATCAACATCACATTGGGGCTTCTGTTACAAATATTTTCCCACAAAATAACCCGATGTATAATTCAGAATTTGAACCGGAACTACCTGCTGACATGCATTTTCATGTTGGTTCTCTATTTAAAATTCCCAATTACGATATATATATTGAACCTTTGGTATACTACAGACGTAATTCTCTCTCAGATACCCGCATGGACATGAACCTAAAAATGAGTATGCCAACACCTGATCCGGATCTGGCTTTCTGGGGGGTGCTTGCTCACCGAAGAACTGTTGACCACCAGTATGGTAAAGACTTGGGAATTGCTACAACTTTGGGATTAGTATACAGAGGTATTAATTTTGGAATCGAGTATCAGCATGGTTTAACATCAGCACAAACGCATTTAGGAAGTGCCATGCAGCTGGTTGTTGGGTACGCATTTTGCAGAAGCGGACGTCCACGAACCCTTCCATGTCATGAGCGTGATGAAATGCTGCAATCGCCGGGAGGTGATAACGGTAACGGAAGAAGATTCTCCATTTTTAGAAGACGTTAAAAATCTCCGAATTATATAATATTTCCACCTGCTAAGCCAAGTATGGATTACAGGTGGAATTTTATGTATCAACAAATTTTTAATACTGAGTTCATTCTTACTTAACAAGAGATAACTGCTAAAGAAATCAATTATAATAAGTCTCTGGTAATATTTGAGGATATATGACGTTTATTTATATATTCGCATTACTAAAAAAACTAAACCGATAGTTGGTTGATGACAATATTTACCCTCATATCCAATAAAAAACGAATAACAATACTCCTATTGTTTTTATGCATGATACTACCATTATCTGGGAGTGTGAACCATAAGGAATCGTTGAATGACATCAGCACTTTTATGATTGAAGAACAAAGTGGAATCAGAGTCATTGCGAACAACGATGCCATTGTAACAAACAAGATGCATCCACACGAGGCCAATGTGATAATCAACGATTATGGGTTGAGTGCCGGTATTACAAGTATGACAATATTAGAACCACCCATTAATGGGACGGCGATTGTTACGGAGCGAAATACCATCATTTATACGCCTAACCGCTATTTCACCGGACATGACTATTTTGAATACCGAGTTTGTAATACTTATGGAAATTGTGATGGAGCATCTGTATTTGTTACAGTAGAAGATTATGATTTTAAGCCGGTTGCCGTAAATGATACTGTAACTGTATTTAAAGACAGTAACTCATCCATTGATGTGCTTCAGAATGACAAAAACTTGTACGATCTCCCGATCTCTTTATCAATAGTCTCAAATTTCAGAAATGCCCGAGCTGAAGTTTCCAACAATCAAATTTCATTCAGAGTTGATCAATATTTTTTAGGAATGGACTCCCTGTTTTATGAAGTATGCGACAGAGATGGCGATTGTTCCAGAGCTTACCTCTTTATTAAACTGGCCGATGATTCGGATAACAAGATATTTATCCCACAGGGCTTTTCTCCAGATGGGGATAATATCAACGATACTTTTAATATTCCTGAATTCGATCAATATTCGAACCTTTCAATAACCATTTTTAATCGTCACGGGGTTATGGTTTATGATGATCAACAATATAACAATAATTGGAATGGAATGGCGAACACAGGTCCTTTTAATGGAAAACTGTTGCCAACAGGTGTTTATTATTATGCCATTAAAATTCCGGGGTTAAAAAAGCAGATAACGGGATATGTTTATTTGAGTAGGTAGGGTTGAGAGTTGAGGGTTGAGAGTTGAGAGTTGAGGGTTAAGAGTTGAGGGTTAAGAGTTGAGGGTTAAGAGTTGAGGGTTGAGAGTTGGGGGTTGAGAGTTGAGGGTTGAGAGTTGGGGGTTGAGAGTTGGGGGTTGAGAATTGAGGGTTGAGAGTTGAGGGTTGAGAATTGGGGGTTGAGAGTTGGGGGTTGAGAATTTTGGGTTTCGTGGTGAGTGGCACAAAACAGGGTTAGTCTTGTATTAAGTATAAAAATAACACATATTAATGTATAATTGGTTATTAGTTTTAAAGCGGCTCTTTTATATTTGAGATTCAACACAATTTTAATGGATATCAGGTTTTTTATTTTATAACATCAGCATAAATTGAGAGTTAGAAAAAATATAGAGATTTATATATGCATAATTGCCGGATGGCTTTTCTGCTGGTCATCAAATTTATATGGCCAACAGGAGCCGCTTTTCACTCAGTATATGAATAACCCATTGTTGATGAACCCGGCATTTGCCGGAACAAGAAATTCATTGGCCATGGATATGTTTGTTCGTTTACAATGGGTGGGAATGCAAGATGCTCCGGCAACTTACTATTACGGCGTTCATACTCCCATTAATGACACCAAAATGTCAGTAGGTGGAAATATTCTATCCGATCATGTAGGACCGGTGATGACCAATCAGCTTTCTTTTGTATACTCCTATCTTGTGCGAACCGGACTTCAATCATTTATTTCATTTGGAATAAGTGGCGGATTAAATAATTATTGGGCAAATTTGAGTGGACTACGAGTAGTAAACCAAAGCGATCCACATTTTTCCGGCAGAATGGAAAATGAATTCAGACCAACCTTTGGAACCGGCGCTGTTCTGTTTACTCCGGATTTCTATTTGAGCGTATCTGTACCCCAGGTTTTAAACTCCCAAATTAGGTACACCGAAAGAGAAAACCACACATTTGATACGCGCAGACATTATTACTTAACTACAGGTTATCGCTTTCATTTTAATCCTGAATTAAACGCCAGAATTTCAAGTTTAGCCAGAATAGTTGAAGATGACATCAATACTTACGATTTCCATATGCATTTCACCTATAATAACTTCTTGAAACTAGGTGGAGCTTACCGTATTAATAATGCTGCCGCACTTATTGTTGGTATACAGATAAATGAAAATTGGGGTGTTAATTACTCATACGACTTTCCTTTGTATTCCAACACCTTACACAACATCAGCAGCCAGGAAATATCAATCACCTTTGATAGTTTCAGATTTGTACAGAGAAACCGTGACAGAGAATTCCGAAGAGCTGCGGAAGATGGAGGTGTCAGATCGTTCAGGTACTTTTAGGTTTTACTTTGCTTACCAAAAAGCTAACGAGTGAAATAAATACTCTTACAACAATTGTTAGCAGATAAAAGAAAAATGTTATCATCAGTATTAATGGTTGAAATGTTATCATTTCAACCCAACTGGTCTCATAATTCCATATGGAAAAAGCATTTATCAAATTTGCCACTCCCCACACAATCAATAAAAAATATAGCTCGGTTTTTATTCTTTTACCGGAAATTATAATATCTCTCATATTAGTTTTATTTTTCAATTCCTTATAAACCTGAAAGCACTTAATCATCAACTCAGCACTTCAGATCAACAATCAGCGTTGTTAAATCAAATATTTATCAGGCATTGTAACCGCCTGTCCAGAATCTATAGCCATTTGTCCAAGAATGGTCCAGATTGATCCATAATAACCCTGCTCAAACAATCCCGGGATTGCTTTTCCCTCCCTAATGGCATCGGCAAAACCAATAATCTGCTCCAGTGAACCATCGCGCCATTCCCAGGCGGGCCACCAATCGGGTCTTGAATTATTTTCCAGAATGGGATATCCTCGTTCCTGAATGGCCAGTTCCGGCTCCCAGGATGAACTACCCAAAGGAATTTTTCCAAAAACATTGGATTCTAAATTCTGAATTAATTGCACTATTCCGGGTGGTTTTGGAGGTACAGGTGGTTCTTCATAAAACATCCTGTTATTCTCCAACTCCAAAGTTCCTTTATCACCCATCACCTGCAATTCGAGTCCATACTTACGATTTTGTATCATTGAATCGTATATAAACTGGGTTCCATCTTCGTATGAATAGATAAGAGCCACATTATCTTCCACTTCACGTCCATCTCTCCAATAACTGATGCTGCCTGCACCACGAACGACTTTAGGAAGAGCTTTTTTGACCCAGTTAGCAACCTGAATATGGTGAGAGGCCAACTCGGTCATTAAGCCCAAAGAATATTCGCGATACAACCTCCAATTGATGAATCTCTCCAATTCCGGTTGATCAGAAGGAACAGGCCGACGCCAATTGTTGTGACGATGCCAGAATGCTCTCATTTGAGTCACCTTCCCAATTTCTCCGGAATGCACGTAGTTCATTCCTTTGAGAAATCGTGGGTCAAATAAACGTTGGTGTCCAATCTGAAGAACGTTACCTGTTCTAAGATGCGCTTCAGCCATAGCGTATGTATCCTCCAAAGTTAAGGCCATAGCTTTTTCACAAAACACATGAATGCCATTATTGAGGGCATCAATGGTTGGTGCTGCATGTTCATGCAATGGCGTTGCAACAATGATACCGTCCAAATTTTTCATTTCAAGCAAAGCTCTGTAATCCCTAAACACTTTAACACCGGGAGCCAATAACAAAGCACTCTGAATACTTGGCTCATAGACATCACAAATGGCCACAAGCTCCATGTTCTCATGTTCCTGCAGAGCAAGCACCGATTGCATTAAATATTGTCCTCGGGAACCTGCTCCCACAACAGCCAGTCGAACCTTTTCCTTTTTATCGGCAGTTTGTGCATTTAACTTGGTATTTAACAAAGTGGCCGGGGACAACATAACTGTTCCTGCCAAAAATCCATTTTTCAGGAAATTCCTTCTACTTAATTCGCTCATATCTTTTTACCCGTTCTAATTAATTCGTTCAAATTCAAGCATATTTTGCCCGCATTGATAAATTTTGGCTTTAGGGAAATTCATTTTAATGGTTTTAATCTGCAACTCATTAGCAGAAGTAACTGCGGTGGATAAAACCTCTGAAATCAGCGGTGAGTCCGTACACACAACCACGATTTTGTGTTCTTTGATGGATGTAAAATCGATACTACGTATCACGTGAGATTTGAAAGTAACGTTACTTTCAGACCTTTTTAGCCCTGAAACAGAAACGGACTGGCCGTTTAATTCCAACTCAAGCGAGACTCCGCTCTGCGGATGTGTGATGGTTAATGGCCAGGCTTTTCCTAAAGGATGCTCTCCAATAACTGATATTGAGCTTTCTCCAAAACTTATGAAAGCAGAATCAACCTCATGTATTTTTAGGAGTTTTAGGATTTTCTCAAGAGCCCATCCTTTTCCAAAACCCCCATAGTCTAGTCCTGTACGAGGATTTTTTATAAAAAGTTGCTTTTCTAAGGGATTCCATAAAACATCCTTCCATCCCAATGATCTTTGTTTATTTAAATTCGACTCATCACGAGTCGCTTGAGTATAAAAATAAAGTGCCGGATCAAAAGCGCCGGATGTATCTGTATTAAACCTTTGTGACAGGTTCAAAACTTCAGACATCTCATCAGTTAAATTTACCGGCTTTACTATCGCGTTTGAGTTGATATAAGAGACATCGGATTCAGCTATAAAACAACTCAGACGATTCTCTTCCGATTTTACTACTTTCTCGATTTCATCAGCAAGAAACATCCCATTGGCATTGGTTAAACGTGGTATTACCACGTTTAACCTTGTACCCATGGCAAAAAATGTATGATGAAAAACCTTCATCTATTTGGTTATACTCATAATATACTCTCTGCTAATCGGAACCCGTTCAATAACATCGGGGCTTTCATCTTCAATATAATAATATTCAATATTGGTTTTACGGGCAGCTTTCAACACTGCCGGAAAATCAACCTGACCAGTTCCAAGTACTACATCATTCTCCCTTGATGTTCTGCCGGAAAAGTCACCTACAACGCCTCTTTTTAAATCTTTTAGATGCATCAACCGGAATCGGTCAGGATAGGTTTGAAGCAACTCTACCGGATCGGCACCCGGATGAACAGTCCACAAAAGATCCAGCTCAAAACTAACATACTCCGGATTGGTATTTTGTATCATGTAATCAAAAAGTGTTCCATCACCGTGAGGACGGAATTCATAACCATGGTTGTGATAGCAAAAATATAATCCTTCGTTCGCAAGTTTTCTGCCTGCTTCATTAAAATCATTAACAGCACGACGGGCATCTTCTAATGAGAACTCTCCCTCGTGAGGAATCCATGCCACACGAACATATTTTGCTCCAAGGGTTTTTGCATCGGAAATAACCTGTTCTGTGTCATTCACCAAAGTCTGGTACCCCACTCCATATGAAGTGCAGATCATACCACGTTCATCCAACAATTCCCGCAGTTCAACAGCAGCTAATCCAAACAAATTGGAGAATTCAATATTGGATATTCCCATATCCTTAATCATGTCCAGTGTAGCGGGAACATCCTCAGAGAACTGATTTCGAAATGAAAATGAGACAACACCGGGATCGGAAACATACGCTTTTGGTTGTGAGTTACATCCAAAAGCAATTGCTG
Organism: Alkalitalea saponilacus; assembly: GCF_900168165.1. Lineage (GTDB taxonomy): Bacteria > Bacteroidota > Bacteroidia > Bacteroidales > Marinilabiliaceae > Natronoflexus > Natronoflexus saponilacus. Next base: position 141,408 of record NZ_FUYV01000006.1, on the reverse strand, counting down.
ATATAATTGCCAGACAAAAAATCCGGCTAAAGACTTGATTCATTGCTTTTTCATTAAACATTAAATAATACCCGTGTAATTAATCTCGCTCACGTGCCATTTCCAATGCACGTGTGGTGGTGTAATACTTGGTTAGCATGTTTGGCACCTCCCAATCGGGAAGTTTTCCATCCACCAAAAATCCAAGATATTTTTCTGCTACACGACCGAAGTGAGCTTCATGTCCAATCCGATAGTGATCGGGTATTTCCACACGGAATTCAGAACCTTCGAAAACAAGTTCAACTCCTGGGAATTGATTTGATATTTTCTCAAAGCCATTACGGACTTCGGGTTTCCAGCTGGTAAAACTTTGTCCTGGTGCAGGCTCAATATACAACATGGGTACAAAGTTCTGTTCAGCACCCTGTCTGATAATTAAATTTGATTTGCTCCCACGCATGAGCGATACGTGAGTATCGCCTCCTCCTTCCGGAGCCTCGTAATCCCATACCACAGAAACCCTTGCGTGAACGCCTTTTAGTTCATAACTCATCTCACCATTGGCAAAAACCTCAAGAACATCATTGTCGTTAAAATCACTCTTCATATAATCCGGAACCGCCTGGAGTCCGGTTACATCCAAAAATTGTTGAAGGGAGACGTTCGTTGGCCATCGACGGGCATCATACACGTTAACATCCGATTTGTAATTGAGGATAACATCTGGAAAACAGATCCATTGGATCAGATCCACCAGGTGAGTAGTAACGTCAATGATTCCTTCTCCCTGCTGAGAGACATCGAAATACCAAGGTGGTCTGCGTAATACAGAGCCGGCAACATATTTAAAAAAGTGATGAACACTTTCCTTTACTACTGCGGGATTCTCGGGACTTCCCTTTTCCATGGTTCCAAAGATTTCAGGTACCAACCCAATGGCTCTTTGAAGTTGTCCGGTTATTTCATAGCGCTCAGTCATGATATCGTATAGCAAAACATTATTCTGCTTGGCAATTTGAAATGCTTCTTCAAGCATTTCAAAACTGGCTCCATCAATAACCATTGGTTTATCGGATAAAACATTGAATCCGTTTTCAACTGCCGTTTTAATGTAAGAAGTTTTCAGTTTATTATTCCCGGCCAAAACCACCACATTCCCTTTTCTCTCGGAAAGCATTTTCTCAAGATAATCAGTTCCTGTATATATCCGGCTTTCCCAGGAAGTTGGATCTTGCTCGCGGGTGTTAAAACCATTGATCCGTTGCATGTGAAGATCTAAATCCGAACCTTTCGGTGCATAAACATGCACCGTAGGATCCACCTGGCTATACATCTCTTTTTGAATTAAAGCTGCATGAAAATGTCCGGGATTTAAAGTAATTAACTTCACCTCATTCTCTGCTCCGGTAAACCCATTTCCAGAAGGTTGCTGACATGAACTTAAATGCATCATCAATACGGTACTTAAACCTATAATTAATTTCATTTTCTGACTATTTAATGTTTGGTGGTTAAAAATTATATAATTGGCTCCCATCCGGGCTCATATTCACGTCCCCAGAGTTTGAGCGCATCATTGTCTTTTGCTCTTCCTGTAACCGGATCGATGGTTAGATCTTTTCCTAAGCGGTATGAAAGGTTTGCCAGATGACACATGTGTGTACTTTTCATCATTTCATCCACCGGGGATCTTAATTCTTCCTTCCCTCGTATGGTATTAAAAAAGTTTAGCACGTGGTTGGTAGACATTCCGCCACCGCCACCAAGAGCGGTTCCTCCTTCATCATCGGCAGACTCACTGTCTCTCAGTAATTTTCCATCGCGATTGTATAGTTTATATCCACCTCTGTTGACGAATACTGTACCCTCGCTTCCAAAGATTACGGTACCTCTATCAGACCCATAAGTATTATAGGCGTTTCTACTTTTACCATCCCATTCAATGACCTTGTTTCCGGGATAATAGAATGAGGCCATCATGGTGTCGTACATGGTCCAGCCATCATTGATAAAATGACGCTTGTCGGCCTCAACACTAACCCTTTCAGGATGGTCAACCTGAAGCGCCCACCGTGCGATATCCATTTCGTGTATGGCATTGTTACCGGTTTCAGCCGTACCATAAGTCCAACCGTACCAGTGCCAATGATAATCCCAGGTATTATACTTATATTCCTGACGAGGTGCAGGCCCCTGCCACAATTCCCAATCCAGTCCATCAGGAACGGGAGCTTTTGTGGCAATTGGAGTTTCACCCCGGTTGTTTGAATAAAAAGTAACCGCTTTGTAAGGAACCCCAATTATTCCATTATGAATTTGTTTAACAATCTCAATACTTTCGCGTGAAGATCTTTGCTGATTTCCCAGTTGAATCACTTTTCCATATTTTTTATAAGCTGTTGCCAGTAATTCTCCCTCCCGGGCGTTATGACTTCCGGGTTTCTCAACATAAACATGCTTCCCTGCCTGAACAGCCATTATAGCGCCAGGTGTATGCCAATGATCAGGTGTGGCATTGATTACGGCATCAACGCTCTTATCGTTCATGATTTTACGAACGTCATTTTCAAGTTTGAATTTATAATCCAGATGTTTGAATGAATTCGCTGCGCGATCACGCTGACCTTTCATGACATCACATAAATAGGCCAATCGCACATTGCTCGATTTCATAGAAATGGGCTCATTAAAAGCGTATAAACGCCTTCCCAGTCCTACAATTGCAACATTTATTCTGTCATTTGCACCCATAATCCGCGCATAACTACTTGAACTCATCCCCATCCCCGCCATGGTAAAACCCGCCGCTCCCAATGCGGATTTCTTAATAAAGCTTCGTCTGCTGTTTTCTATATTCATGCTGCTTTTTAATTTACAACTTTAAAGTGAGAGATTGCAATTTACGCAACAGATGATCATAAAGCACATGCTAATTGATTCAATTTCACCCGATATTTGTTTCAAGCCTCAAGCAAAAACTCCATAAACATTTATCTATCAGTACTCTGACGGGGTTTTCCCATAAACCTTTTTGAAACAGTTCCTGAAGTAATCAACATCTTCAAAACCCACCCTGAATGCTACTTCATTGATGGTAATACCGGATTCGCTTTTCAATAAGATGCAACTCTCGCGTAACCGGATTCTTCGGATGAATTCAACGGGTGAAACTCCGGTGAGTGAAGAAATCTTCCTGTAAAACGTTGACCGGCTCATATTAAGTTTACGACTTAACTCTTCAACACCAAAACCGGGTTCATTTATATTTAATAACACAATCTCAGTCACAGAATCAAGTAATGGATCTCCTTTTGACTCTCTGTCAGAAGCAGGAATTTGATAGTGGGATAGCAATCTTTCCCTATAGTGCTTTCGGGCAGATAAGATATTGCGTACTTTACCTGCAAGCAACTGAACATTAAAAGGTTTTACAATATAATCATCAGCTCCACAATCAACACCTGCCTTTTGGTGCTCGGCTGCACCCAAAGCCGTCAAAAGCAGGACAGGAATATGTGCCGTTGAAACCTCCTCTTTTAACTTTCTACAAACTTCAAATCCATTAAATCCGGGCATCAAAATATCCGAAACAATGATATCAGGAATATGCTCTACAGCTAATTGTAGCCCCCTGTTGCCATCAGAAGCCTCCAATATATTATAACCTTTAAATCCATCTTTAATAAATGCTCGCAGGTCATCATTGTCTTCAATTATCAGAACAGTAGTTTCGCCAGGGTCTTCATCAGAATTCTGGCAATCCAACGAACCTGATGGTAAAAATTCCCGAAACTCTACACCCTTATTTTCTGGGATATGACTGACATTGAGAGGAAATCGAAACAAAAATGTACTTCCATTTCCAGTGGATTGCTCAAGCAGAATGTCCCCTCCATGCAATCGAGCCAAATCCCTTGAGAAAGAGAGTCCGATGCCCAATCCATCGTTTATGTTTTGGCGTGAATGACTGGCTCTGTAGAATCGATCGAAAATACGGGATTGTTCTTCAGCAGGAATGCCTGCTCCATGATCAGCAACTCGTATTCCAATCACTTTGTCTTCATTTATGCAAACAATATCGGTTTCAAGGGTAATCTTTCCTCCAATCGGAGAATGCTTTATGGCATTGGTAAGCAAATTCTGAACAATTTTCTCCACAATGTCAAAATCAAAGTATGAAGTGGGGATATTGTCATTCAAGTTAAATACGATATGGAGTTTTTTTTCTGTTATTATATTATGACATAACTCAACCTGGTCATGCAAAAATGAATTAATATTTCCTGCAGAAAGTTCCACCGGCATTAACCCGGAATCAATTTTTCTGAAATCAAGCAGTTGATTGATTAATTTATGTAGATTTCGGGCATTGCGATAGACCCTGTCCAACTTAGTTCTAATAGGTTGGGAAACATCACTGTTTTTCAGAATTTGTTCTACAGGTCCGAGAATTAAAGTCAAAGGAGTTCTTATTTCATGGGAGATACCTGTAAAGAATCTCAATTTACGTTCATCTGCATCATGAACCATTCGAGTCATTTCAACAACCTGATCGCGTTGACGAACAATCTCGTCGTGCTGATTCTTCAAAAGATCGTTTTGATTCTGTAGCTCGCGTGTTTTTTCTTCTACCTGGCTTTCTAACTTGATTTTTTGTCGTGTCAGTGATCGTAACCTTAAGCGATAAAACATAACAATGATTGCAGCAAAAATCATTATCAACAAACCTCTGAACCAGGATGTTTGATAGAATGCAGGTAAAATATTAATTATTAAAGCAGATTCACTCCAAATACCATCGGGGTTAGCACCCCGAACACGTAAAATGTATCGTCCGGGCTTCAGCCCGGTAAAGACCGCAACCCTCTCTCCTGCTGAGGCATCAAACCATTGTGTATGCAACCCCTCTAAAAGAAACTGATACCTGTTCTGTGTTGGAGAGGCATAAGACAGCATGGCATATTCCACAGAAAAAAAATTCTCATTGTGTTTGAGGGTAATTTCCTCCAAAAAAGATAACGCTTCCGGAAGAATGATACGCCCATTATAGGTTTCTCCCGGCTGAATAAGATCATTGTGCAAACGAAAACCAGTAAATCTCAAAGGCGCTACATACTGATTCTCCCTTAAACTATCCGGGTGAAATGCAAAGAAACCACTTAGTCCACCAACGAATATTTTCCCATCTCTGCTGATTGAAAAAGCATCATCTGAAAATTCTATACCCGATAAGTATGTTTTAAAAGCACTGTTTTGAGGATTAAATCTTGACAAGCCGTTTGCTGTGGTCAACCACAGAAAACCGTTCTGATCGGGCATTATGCCATAAACAATGTTGTTGCTTAACCCATCCTCCTGCGTGAAATGATAAAAATTTCCTGTTTCCTTGCACAGGCGGTTTAAACCGCTGTGTGTGCCAAACCATAAATCCTGATTCAGATCTTTTGCAATAACATATACCTTGTTGTGCGATAATGTGGCAGGATCATCCAGAAAATGCCTGAAATTAGTAAACTCTCTGGTTTCCGGATTCAATCTGAACACGCCAATTCCATCGGTGGCCAGCCACAGATAACCATCTGCATCTTCACAAACAGATCTAAAGAAATTACCAAGATAAGGAGATTGAGCGTGTTCACTTATAAACCACTCCACCCATTTACTGTGGGGATCATATTGAATCAGCCCATCTGAAGTTGCAACCCAGAATCGGCCTTTGCTATCCTCATAAAAAAAATAGGTATGCCCCAAAAAATGAATCGGATCCCCAACAGAATCCGTTGCGGGATGAAACAGGACATTTCCCGATAAAACATCACGCTCAATTCTGGAAAATCCTGAATAATATCCTACCCACAACCGATTCTGACTATCCAGATACAAATCCCTTATGCTGTTGTTATACAATGCCCCGTTCGCATCAGGGTCGGCATCAAAGCGCTTAATTTCTCCAGTTTGCACATTGATAAAATCCAGACCCTGATTACGGCTTCCCATCCAGATATTTCCATCAACATCCTGACTAATGGCGCGAACATCGTTACTATGAATCGAATTTGGATTGGCCGGATTGTGAACAAAACGTGTAACAGGTTGCTTATAAGGATCGTACTTAGCCAACCCATTGAAACGAGAACCAATCCATAGGATGCCTTCCTCATCCGTCATAAGACTAATAATCTGGTTTCCCGGAAGACTGTGCTCATCGTACAAAGCGTTAATAAAATGTGATTCAGCGTAAAGTTTTTGTGCCGATTCCTTTAAACGAAAAAGCCCTCCATGGGTACCAAGCCAAATTTCATCGTTCTTTCCCATCTCAATGACACTGAAGCCACCTGTGGAACTAAATTGTTCATTTAACTCTGCATCCGTAAGTTGCATTTCAAGAATAAATTCTCCATCCTGTTCCCGAAAGCAACTCAGTTGTGAAGAACTGACAGTCCACAAACGCTGATTGTGATCTGTTTTAAGCGAGAGAACCGGACCTCCTGTTTGGGATTGAGGCAAATAAGCATGCTGAACAATTTCATCTCCAAGCGAAATCAACTGCAAACCATTATTGGTTGCCACCCAGGTTTTATCATGGCACCATTTATTAAGAGCTAGGATGTTATTCCCTGCCAATCCATCGTCCGCCAGGAAAACAGCAAAAATATCTGATTCACGATTAAGTTTATTTAAACCGTAATTGGTTCCAATCAATACATCATTGGCTAAGGGAAGAATCGCGTTCACATTGTTATCAGAAAGCGCTCTGTTTTCGGCATCATCAGAAAGATAATTTCTAAATCTCAATGTTCGTGTATCGAACATCGACAATCCACTGCCCGTTGTTCCAATCCAAAGCTTATCATCATTGTCGGCCTCAAGAGCTACAGTAATATTTGAACTTAAACCTCCGATATTACCAGGCTCGGGTTTATAGGAAACAAACTGAAATCCGTCAAATCTGGTAATTCCATCATATGTTGCAAGCCAAATAAATCCGCTGGCATCCTGAGCTATGCTGAACACAGAATTCTGTGGCAGCCCCTGTAAAGTTGAATATCGTTCAAATGTTACCGGAGTCTGAGCGCGAACAACCGCCGCATTAGCTGCGAAAATTGCCAACAACAAATATCTGAACATATAAAAGCTCATACATGGCCTCATTGGTAAATACATTTTAAACTAAAACATGCGCAAATCTGAGTCCACAGTGAAAACCTTTTTATAAATCGCATGTTTTATTTGGTATAAGCAAGCAAATATAATAATTTACAAAACAACGCTCCTATTCAGAAATTGAATTTGGAATAAAGATGTTACGATATCGTAACATCTTTAGAACTTATAGTTAAATTTTTCTATTTTAGCCAAAAAATGACATGCGCACGCTATTAATATTCATTTTATTCCCTCTGTTGATATACTCATGTAATCAGCAGCATTCCTATCAACTTGAAAATGTTGATATAATAAAAATTGACGCATCAATACCTCAAAATGAAAAAATTGTGTCGATAATTGAACCTTATCGTGATTCCCTGGAGCAAATCATGAATGAGGTGATTGGCAAGAATAAAGCTACCATTAGATCGGTTAAACCGGAGAGCCCCTTATCAAGTTTTGTTGCCGATTTGGTATTGAAGGCAGGAAAGGATTTTCTTGAACGACAGCATGCTGATGAACTCCCTGTAATAAGCGTTGTAAATGTAAGAGGCTTAAGAGCTCCCCTTCCAGCTGGAGATATAACTATCAGAAATGCATTTGAAGTCATGCCATTTGAAAATCAGATGGTAGCAGTTAAATTGAATGGCAAACAGATTGAAACACTCTTCAATCATATCGCATCAATTGACGGAGATGGAATTTCGGGCGCATCATTTACATTAATTGAAGATCGCGCAGAAAAGATCAGAATTCACAATAAAAAACCAATTCCAGACTCACTCTATTGGGTTATAACCTCAGATTATCTGGCAGCAGGTGGCGACCATTATAATGTTTTCCAGGAATCAGATCAAATATTAACATCCAAAAGAACCATCCGGGATTTGATTATTGCTCATATCAAAATGCTAAACAAAAACGGAGAAATTATTAAACCTGATAACACAGTTAGAATAACTGTGAAGCAGTAGTTGGGATTTATCCGCTAAAAATGAAAAACAATTCATCATTTAAGAATTTTACCATGTATTACAATCGGCAATTTAGCAATAGAATTTATTCAGCAATATTTCTGATGCTTATATTTTCCGTATTCTATTCGTGCAACAATGCAAATGAAACAAGAATAACAATATTGCATACCAATGATTTACACAGTCACATTGAACCACTTCCAGAAAATCATGGAAGATTCCCGGGCATGGGAGGCTTTGCACGAATAAGCACAATAATCAATCAAATCCGTGAAAACACTGAACATGTTCTAGTGTTTGACTCGGGAGATATGTTTCAGGGAACTCCTTATTTCAATTTCTATGAAGGAAGTCTGGAGTTAAGACTGATGAGCAAAATGGGATACGATGCAGCCACATTGGGAAACCATGAGTTTGATAATGGAATAGAAAGTTTGAGCAATCAGCTTAAGTATGCGAACTTCCCATTTATTTCGACAAACTATGATGTAGAAGGAACTTTGCTTGATGGCAAAATAAAAGAATACCACATAATTGAAACCGGCGGGATTCGGATTGGAATCATCGGACTCGGGGTTGATCCTGATGGACTTGTTGCTCCGCATCACGTAGACGGGCTTAAATGGCTTGATCCTGTTGTAACAGGTGACAAAACTGCTGAATTGTTAAAAACACAATACCATTGCGATATCATCATCGCCTTATCGCATCTTGGTTTTGATATGGGAGAGGATCGTTTTGATGACTTAAAAGTTGCAGCACAATCCCATCATATTGATGTGATACTTGGTGGTCATACACACAGATTTATGGAGGAACCGCGCTTCGTCACTAATCTGTCCGGCAAAGAAGTAATCATATGGCAATCAGGTCAAAATGGTGTACAAATGGGCAGACTGGATTTTGTTTTCCGTAGAGGAAAACAAACCGAATTGGTTAATGCCTCTACAATTGCTATTAAGCTAGATTAATAAGATATATCCAAGAGAGATAGAACAAATCGTCCCAGGGATTAACCCCGGGACGATTTGTTTAGAAATCTTACTATTGCTGTGCCATGAAAATCACAATCTAGCGGATGATTAACTGACGTGAAACAGGCCTTGCAGTATCATTGGTTTGAAATATCACAATATAATTTCCCGGATTAAAATCCATTCCAGGCAAGGATGCTTCTCCATTTGTTACAATTAGCTTTTCAGTGCGCAATAAACGACCGGTGAAATCATAAATACTTACATACAGAGTTCCATCTGTTATTCCTTCTGCTACAATGCGTATCTTCTGATTTCTTGAAACAGGATTAGGAATGATTTGCAGAAAGGTATTTAATAATTCGGAGTTTTCGATGTTTGTACCATTATCACCACCGTTGTCTCCTCCATTATCTCCTCCGTTATCATCCACAGGGAATTCAAACGGGCCAATATCAATCATCTCACCTTGAACCCTCGGTTCACCTCTAAAATCAAAAGTTATCCAATCAGGCATTTGCTGAATGCTACCGGCGTCAATGGCAGGAGATTCATCTTGCAACTCAAACTCAAAATTTAGTGCATCTACAAAAAGAGGATCATCAGTTAAACTATTAACACCAGTACCATCCTCTACAATAGAACTGCGTACAACAATGTTTCTAAAATGATCGAAACCTTGATCGGCTCTATTTCCCCAGAAAATAGAGTTATGAACATGGTTAAGATTTGAGTTAGATGCAGACATCGCACCACCCATCCTGCCAGCCTGATTGTTATAAAAAAGACAGTTATAAAATCTCATTGAAGAATTTGAGAACACAGCCCCCCCGTGATCGTTTGCGGAATTCACGGTAAAGATAACATTTGCGAAGGCGGGATTCGACATTGCATCAGCATAAACCGCACCTCCATTACCCGTGGCAGAGTTATTTCTGAACCATACATTAGCCAGAACAGGACTGGCATTTTCAAGATATATTCCTCCTCCCAGATTATTGTTATTGAAAGAAAATGATGCATGACCATCCTGAATGACAACCCCATCAAGAATTGTTTCTGATGAAACAGGATGATTCGTCGTTCCAAGAATCTTAACCACATGAAACGACTTGATTTCATCACCTATCAAACCACTCAGGATTGATTGATTATTAACAACATCCCTTTGATTAAATTCGGTTTCATTGCCAAAGAATCCTCCAAATACTTTAACTCCATCAGACAACTGGAAAGAAATCTCTCTGTTACCGTCATTGGTAGGCGTATAAATTCCCTTAGCAACCCAAATGCTATCACCAAAGGATGCAATGGCTAAAGCATTTTTCAAATCAATTGCATCATTCCATGATGATCCATCACCAGTTCCATTAGGCTTAACAAACAATGGTTCATCTCTCCTGATTCCAAAATTGTACCATGGTGACCACAGCAAATCACCGGACTGATCTTGAGCACCCACTCTCCATGTCACTCGGTCGGCAGGTTTTAGTCCTGCAAGTTCAAAGAACTCTGAACCGATTCCCTCTTCTGTTTCAACATGCTGATTGTTTATCTGATACTGCAATCTATAGTGAGTAATGGTAGATGGTTTTTCAGTCTCCCACTCCCACTCCAATGTTACATTAACTATTTCAGGTGTAAACAATGCATTATTTAAAGGGGACGTAGGGAAAGGAACCGGAGTGGCACCTTCAAAAACACCTGCATCAACATGACTACCCTGAATACGCTGATTCTGTGCAAAATCCTTATCCAACCAAGCCGGAACTCTAGCATTATCACCCATATTAATAGCCGGCGATAATGAATTTATCCTAAAATCAGACTCATCAGGATCAAGAAACTGCGGATTATCGCTTCTAACCTGAACCCCGGTAAATCCTCCATCTACAATTGAATGTGATGCTGTTACCTGAAACATTTGAGGAAATGAAGGAGCATTGTTGTTCCAAACAATTGAATTGATAACAGATACCCCTCCCTGTGGAATAAGCTCGCCATTAATAGCGCCTCCCCGTGTTAAAGCCTGATTCCCAAACAACACACAATTGACCAAAAGAAGATCACGGTTGGCAAGTATTGCTCCCCCAAATCGACCCGATTTGTTATTGCTGAAGATGGTGTTATAAAATGACGGTGAAGAGTTTCCATCAGTAAAAACTGCACCTCCAAAATTTAATGAATAGTTATCTCTAAACCAGCAATTAACAATAATTGGAGAAGCATGCTCAAATCGTATAGCAGCTCCCCTGTCATTAGAATTGGTTTCGCTGTTACCATAACCACCTTCAATAATAAAACCATCCATTATTGCTGAGAAAGTGATAGGTTGCTCAGCAGTTCCTCTGGCAGTTACCACTCTGAAACTATTATCAATTTCAGTATCCGGATCACCAATGTTTCCGCTAAGAATGGTTTTATTCTTAACCCAGTTTCTTTGATTTATGGAGGTTTCGGTGCCTGCAAACCCTCCATAAAGTTTCATACCTCTCTTTAGTTCAAAGGATGCATTTCTATTTGTTGAGTTTGTTGGCTTATATACTCCTGCTTGAACCCATAACTCATCTCCATGAATATAATTATTGATTGCTCCCACTAAACTGGAAGCATTTGACCATGAACTGCCATCCCCAGTTCCATCAGGCTTTACATAAACAGGTCGATCCCGTTGTATGGTAAAAACAAACCAGCCGGCCCAGTTTTTATTCCCGAATACATCCACACTTCCTACACGCCATTCAACGCGATTGGTAGAGCTTAGTCCGCTGATCGTTTGCATCAATTGAGTTCCCGGTATGTTAGATACAACAATTTTACTACCTCCATCAACAACATATTCCAGTTCAAAACCTACAACATCGGCGGGTTTGCCAGTTGTCCAGTTCCACTCAAGAGAAACTTCTGTGGTTCCGGCACTAAGAAAACTGTTATTAAACGGAGACACCAAATAAGGGGTGATTACAGCCCCTTCAAATGGTCCAATATCAACGATTGATTCAATGATTCGCACTCCACCCAGATAATCTAATGTATGCCAGGATTCTACAAAGGCATTGTTTCCAGAGTTGATGGCAGGAGAGCTTCCTCTTAGTCTGAAATCCTTGTTGGGAGCATTAAAGAAAAGCGGATCAGAAGAGATATTTCCATCGCCGGAATATCCTCCCTCAACTATAGAATTTGAAGCAGTAACACCTGATAACTGAATGCCCAAAGGAGAAAAATTGCCCCATACTATTGAATTAAGCAGCAATGTCTGCATCGTTCCTCTAACAGCTCCAGCACCTGAGGACGACGTATTTCCATAAAATAATGAATTTATAAGACGTAATCCTCCATTTGAAAAAACAGCACCTCCATCGCCATTCGATTGATTATCGACCAGAATACAGTTGGCAAATTTGGCTGAGCTGTTTTCATCTGCATATACGGCACCTCCAACTCCTGATGAAACATTATTCCGGAACCAAACATTGACCACAATTGGTGAAGCCCATTCCATGTATACACCACCACCATTGCTAAAATCACCTACACCATTAGCATTTCCATGTTGAATATAAAAACCATCAAATTTTGTTGATTCTGAAATGGGATTAGAAGATGTCCCTTTAAATGTAACAACATGATAGCTGTTATCACCGTGATTGCTCACCTGCCCAATATCTCCACTTAAGATGGTTTTATTCAAATACCAGTTTCGCTGACTCAATTGAGTTTCAGTACCATTAAAACCTCCATAAACTTTTACTCCATCAGGAATAACAAATGAGATGCTCCGGTCGGTGGTATTGGTTGGTTTATAAACACCGCCCGCAACCCATATTTCATCACCGGCACTGGCCAAATTTAAGGCTCCTTGTAAATGAATTGCATCAGACCAGGAAGTTCCTGCACCCGTAGCACTTGGGGTTACATGAAAAACATTAGTTGATTCAATACTGATGAATGAGGCGCAATACAAAAAACAAAAAAATAAAATTCTCATCGGATCTATTTTGATAAGGTTAATGGCTTTAACAACTACTTAATTTAGTACTTATTTAACGAGTAAAATCCAAGCAGAATTAGAATTCCCCCAGATTAAATAAAGATTAGCATGTTAAACTAATTTAATTTTCTACGAACTTGTGAAGTCAAAGTTGCAATAATTCGATATAAATATGGCATTATCAAATAAATATAATTGCTCAAGTAAAATATTCAGAGAATTTCATAATAACAATTCATTTAATACTATGAACTCTCACCATCTGAGAAACGGGTCACTCCGCAACTCCTTATCCCCCACCTGGTCTATCATTTACAAATCCTAAAAAAAATCAATCCATTTTCTAATGATGGTAATAAGAATACAAACTCAGATTCTTAAATTATAATATCAACGAATGAGTTTAAATTAAAAAAGTTCACCTAAGTGAACTTTTTTTAAATTTGGTCAATATTGTTCTGGCATAATCTCTATCCCGAATTTCTCATACAATATTTATTCGACCGGCAATTGCCGTTTAAATGACTCATCAAGAGAAATAATGGTTTCGGTTGATGAAATACCGGGGATGGATTGCAGTTTATCGTGGAGAATTCGTTTCAGGTGTTCGTTACTTTTGGCGTAAATTTTAATAAAAATGGCATACTGGCCGGTAGTATAATGACACTCTACAATCTCAGGAACCTGTTCCAACATTTGAACTACTTTATCGAACAAACTAGCTTTTTTAAGAAAGATTCCCATAAAAGCACAGGTATGATATCCAATTTTTGAAGGGTTCAGAATAAATTCAGAACCTTTAATCACTCCTATATTCATCAGACGCTGAATGCGCTGATGAATAGCAGCGCCTGAAACCTTGCACTCTCTGGCTACTTCCAAAAATGGAATTCTTGCATTTTTCGTAATCAGAGAAAGTATTTTTTTATCTAAATTGTCAATTTGTAATCCGGGTTCCATAATATAAAGTGGCTTTATAACAAATTATTACTATAACACTGATATTAATAATATTTTGTTACGAACTTAAAACTTTTCACTCGAATATCCAACAATTTAGAAGTTATTTTGTGGTTTCATTTTATAAAAATCAGATTTTAAGAATTTTCTGAACAATAATTAGGATTAGATTAAACAAAGAACCAGATAACTGATTTTCAGAGACTAATCTATTCAACACTTAAAAAATAAAAATAAGATTAACCAGCTGACCAAAATACATAAGAGCCTAAATCTAGTTAACGCCCTAAAAATTAATACCAACTATAAATTTCAAGCCACCAAAGGCAACATCGCCAAAATTCAATACAGATTTATTACTAAACATATTTACCGATTGGTTATTTTCGGGACCGGGAAATAACCCATCCTGCTTACTATTAGCAAGAGGATCCTGACTGTTTAAATAATATCGAAACTCCATATAAAAACGACTATTCTGCCCTGGGGTTATCATTCCAATACCAAAATAGGGCAATAGTAACAAATCGGGTTCAATTTTTCCTTCTGATTTTATATTGCGGTCAGTATAAAATCCCAAAGAAGGAAGATCATCAAACAAAACGTTCCATTGCTCATAATAGCCCTGATGAGTAAATGTTCCGGTTTGGGTATAATCAGATAGAATAGCATACCTCATCTCTATACCACCTAAACCATACAATTCCCAATCTCCAAAGCCATAAAAAAAGTTTAAAGAAACTGGCGCATTGAGCCAAAGCCATTTTTGCTCCTCCATGACATTCCTGGCGCTCACTATTTTAGTGTATGAATCACCTTCATTATCTATAGAGGCTATCTCAGCATTATATTCAGGAATATTAAGGTTGGTGTTATGATAGGATAAACCGGCACCAAACTGAATCCCAAGCCAATCAACAAACCTGAAATTAAATGACAAACCTCCACCAAAAGAAATTTGATCGTCAATTCCAATCTGATTTACACTATGCTGGATGGTTGGCAAGCCAAATTCGCCATATAATGAGGTAGAATACCATCCTCTAGTGTTTTCAATTGTATTGTCCACTGTATAATTAGGAGTAGCTATTGTATCATTGGAAGCGGGTGATCCTGCTTCCAATGTTAAAGATGCAATCATGAAAATAATTAAAAAACCGGGTTTTATAAAATCAACTCGAACCTTCGACTGATTTGATATATTTGTTACATATCTCATTTAAACAGAATATTAAATTAATAGTACCTCAGCACAGGTTATTTACTGAAAATTGTAATCTCATTTTATAGTTTTAGTCGATGGTAATCCTGTCAAATTCGATTCTTCCACTTTCGTCTTCAAATTGGAGAATATAAACGCCAGGTCGAAAATCGGTTTTGTCAAAACTTACCATTACACCTGAAGGTGCTTTTTCGTTAACCATTAAACGACCTGAAATATCATAAAGACGAACGTTTACAGGCACAAAACCCACTGGCATTAACACTGATACACTGTTACCGGCAACCACCGGGTTAGGCCAAAAGGTCAACCCCGTTCTGCTGCCTGATATAACATCTATTTCTTTTGAACGCAGCGTACACCCGCTAACCTCATCAAAAGCATGCAATATCAATTTTCCATGTTTATTACTCAAATCAATAAACTGGCCGCCTGATAAATAACTATCGTTTAAATACCAATTAAAATCAGAAAGCTGATTTTGCGAGTTATCTACGAAGAAAATTGTTCTCCACTTATCCAGTATATCCAATTGCGTAGTTTCAACCGATTTCAATTCCAATTGTTGTGAAGTACCTACAGAACAATAATCCAATACCTCCAAAGTGTAAACACCATATTGATCAGGAGTTACGGACTCAATAACTAATTGTTCGCCAGCATCCGGTAACACTTCGTCGTTAAATATCCATCGATAAGAAAGCACATCGCCTTCAGCATGAACCTCAATTAAAATCTCACTATATGGACATATTTCCATTTCATTAACAAAATCTGTCAATATTACTGGCTGGCAATCCAATGTTTTGAAATCTATTTCTATAACTTGATTAAGAATAGTGGAATTACCTTCAAATGTAACAGCACCGGCTGATAAAATTAATCTATAATCTGAGTTGAATTGAAGCCCATCATGAGAAACAATCAACACATTATCCTCTGAAACAACATTAATATCAATCAACGAACCATCCGAAAAAAGTTGAATTAATTGAGGATTTACTAAAACAAGTGGCTGATTAAAGGTCAGATTCATAGAATCCTTGAAATAAAAATCACCCTGATCAGTAGAGCTTGACTCCATTTCCAATTGACCTTTTGCTTGTGCCTCGTATGCCCCCATATCAACAGTATTGTGCATTAAACGTCCCTGCATACCAAGATCATAAAAAGGCATTTCCGGCATAAAGGATTGGTTCCCGCCATCAATGGCAGAAGAGAACTCCTTCAACCTGAAATTTCCATTGTTCATGTCCACCCACATTGGGTCATGCTCCCTGTTACCTTCGCCGGAAAACCCTCCCTCAACACATGAATACAGGACTGTTGCAATATCTGATAGCTGCCCGCCCTCGTTATGATATACAATACTGTTTTTAACCAAAGCAGGACCAAATAAACCTCCAATCTCTGTTGCCGTATTGTTTCCTACGGTAACGTGGATAAACTCAGGCACTGATGTTTCATCAGACCACACAGCTCCGCCATTAACAGCTTCGTTACTATGGAAAAGAACATGATAGAAAAATGGTGAACTGCTATTGCTATTTGAAATGGCTCCACCATTGGTTCCTTTGTTGTTTCTGAAAATGGAATTGCGGATAGAAGGTGATGCACCATGATTAACAATGGCAGATTGAGCGGAATGTTCGAATATCAAACCATCCAAAATTGCACCACGCTCTATTGGTCTTTCCTCAGCACCATTATTAGTAAATAGATTAACACTGCTGCTGGCATAATTACCGTCGCCGGATAAATCTCCACTAATAATGGTTTGATTAGCGGAATAATATCTATGATTTCTGGCAACTTCAGTACCGGCAAAACCTCCATAAATTGATACCCCGGTTTTCAATTGAAGAGCGGTTTCTTTTTCTGCTGTAGAAACGGATGATGGGTTACTTACCTCCACAGGGTAATAGGTTCCGGCAGCCACCCAAATCTCATCTCCCGGCAAGGCATATTCCAACGCCTCATACAAAGTTCCAAAAGCGTTGTTCCAATTGCTGCCGTTAGTACCATTACTTCCCTCCTTCACATGAATCACATGATCGTGCCCAACATAAAACAGTGTTGGTGTTGACCAAACTTCCATATTATCTATCAACATGGCAATTTGCCAATGATAAGTTGCCCCGGTATTGAACCCGAATAAATTAGTTGTATTGTATTGGGTGGGTAAAAAACCTCCGGGCGTAATTACCTCCTCGTATAATGGCGTTTCCTCCGAACCTGATTCCCATACCCGCATGCGATATTGCATTCCGGGAATTACAGATTCATCATTTCCATCGCCATCCTTTAAACCCCATCTGAACTCAAGACCAAAAATCTGTGACTCCCTTGCACCTGCATGATTTGCTGGCATGGTATTAACTACGACAATGCTCTCATAAGGTCCAATATCAACATTGGTACCTTGAACCCGGGCTAATCCCAGGTAATCCGTTGTTAAAAACTCCGGAAGTAAGTCTCGATTTCCTTCATCTATTGCCGGAGAGCCGGGTTTCAACATAAAATTCCCATTCTCCGGATCCATGAATAACGGGTCGGCACCTATATTTCCTGTACCGTAATATCCCCCTTGAACGATGGAGTAACGCACCTCAATTCCATCTCCTACAACACTGTTTCCTGAACCAGAATTATTATGAAATATTGAATTAACAACCTTGGTGCTCCTTTGATCATTACAAATAGCATCTCCCGCTATGCTTGCAGCATTATAATAGAATAAAGAATTGTAAATTCTTGTGCTTCCATTATTATATACAGCACCACCAATCTGACTCGAATTACCTGTGAATATAGAATTCGAAATTATCACCTGAGAGTTAACATCAACATGTATTCCTCCTCCTTGATAAAGAGCATAGCAATCTCTTATCCAAGTATTTTTTATATCAACAATTGCATTGGTTATTCTTAATCCAGCACCACGATGATAACTAACAGTGGGAGTATTGGCCATTCCGTTTTCGATTATTATTCCATCAATGACCACATTGTTTACATACGGTTCATCCGGAGTACCCAGAACCTGCAAGACATGAAAAGCATTATCTGACTCAACATTCTCTTCACCAATATCTCCACTCAAAATGGTTTCATTTACCCGCCAGTTGCGTTGACTCAGGGTGGTTTCATTTCCGGCAAAACCGCCGTAAAGTTTAACGCCATCATTTAACTGAAAAGATTTGGTGCGGTCGTCGTTATCTGTTGGTTTGTATGTTCCGGCTGCGACCCATATTTCATCACCAGAAACGGCTACTGAAAGTGCATCCTGAAGGTTCATAGCATCATACCATCCAGTACCCCAGCCATTTCCATCAGTAGTAACATAAATAGGTTGATCCCTTTGAATGCTGAATGAACTCCAATCACTCCAGTTTCGATTTCCTTCAACTGTTAAAGCTGCTACCCTCCATTCAATTTGATCGGCACTGTACAATTCATCGATCGTATAAGTAGTACCTTCTACATCATCAATTATTACAGAACTTCCATTATTCTTTCGATACTCAATCCTGTATCCGGTAATTATTTCAGAATCCCCCTCCGGCATTTTCCAGGACAACTCTGCATCATGGACATTGCTATCAAGCAAAACATTATCAATTGGAGCAATAAGAGCCGGGGCAATTGTAAAACCTTCGTAAGGTCCCATATTGATTTTTCCATCGATAATTCTTGAGTTACCGCCAAAATCTGTAGTTTGCCAAGGGGCAACAAATTCTGAACTACCTGCATTTATCGCCGGAGAGTTCCTCAACAATCTAAAATCCCCAATACCAGAATCTGAAAATAAAGGATCTGAAAATTTATTATTAGTCCCGGAATAACCTCCCTGTACAAGAGAATGATTTGCTGTTATATTTCCAAACTGCGCGATGCCGAGCCTTGCATTATTGTTCCAGGCTATGGAGTTTACAACTTCAACAATGGTATTGGAACTATGGTTAAACATTGCACCTCCCCAATAGTTAGCGTAATTATTATAAAAAAGACAATTGCGAAAGCTCAATTCTGAATTCATTGTATAAACAGCGCCACCATGACTCTGAGCGCTGTTTTCAGAGAAGAGCACGTTTGTAAATATTGCTGATGATAAATTTCCACCATAAATAGCGCCTCCAAAAGTACTCGCATGATTATTCCTGAACCACACATTGTGTATAATGGGAGATGCATTACTTAAAAATAAGCCGCTACCATTATTGCGATTATTAGCAGACAAGTCTGCATAGCCTCCTTCAACAATAAAACCGTCAACCACTGTAGAATTAGTAATTGGGTTACGCTCAGAACCAACAGCAGTAAGAACATGATAGCTATTATCTGTTTCATCATCCGGCACTCCTATATCGCCACTTAATATGGATTGATGTATTCGCCAGTTACGATCTTCCAGACTGGTTTCATTACCTGCAAAGCCGCCATATAGCTCAACGCCATTTTTAAGCTCAAAGGAAATGGTGCGATCGTTGTCCTCTGTTGGTTTATAAATCCCGGCAGCAACCCAAATCTGATCGCTATCGATTGCTTCCGATAACGCTTTCTGAAGGCTAGTGGCATCTTGCCATGAGGTACCGCCTCCATTCCCGTCCATTGTAACATGTAAAGAATATTGTCTCTGAAGCGTAAAAGAGCTCCATTGA
Organism: Alkalitalea saponilacus; assembly: GCF_900168165.1. Taxonomy (GTDB): domain Bacteria; phylum Bacteroidota; class Bacteroidia; order Bacteroidales; family Marinilabiliaceae; genus Natronoflexus; species Natronoflexus saponilacus. The sequence goes on along the minus strand of NZ_FUYV01000006.1, from coordinate 121,492 downwards.
CTCCAGTTGCGCACTCCTTCAACTGTTTTACCCGCCACACGCCATTGAATCTTTCCAAAGAGATCACCAATAATAAATAAATGGTTCAACTGCGCTGAATTCTCAATGATGGCAGACTCACCGTCACTTGTAACATACTCAATCAGGAATTCTTCAAATTCTTCGTTGGCATCATCTGGTAGTTCCCAAACAAGATCAACTTCTGTTGCCCCCCTCTTGATCAAAGCATTATTATCAGGGGTAACAAGTAGGGGAGTATAAACAAAATCTTCATAAAGACCAATGTTTATTCTACCATCGGTAATGCGCAATTTGCCGGTATAGTCTGACACTAACCACTCAGGCACAGCTTCTAAATTACCGGCATCTAATGCAGGAGAATTCATTGCTAAGCGGAAATCACTGTTTTCAGCATCAATTAACCCCGGGTTAGTTTCAATATTGCCAATACCAGAGTACCCTCCTTCAACGATGGAATGATTAATTTGAGCATTCCATGCCTGATTGTTTGCAACACTTGAAAAGTTATTCCATAGTATTGAATTAAACACATAAGCTCCAAACCCATAATTTGAATTACTTATTGCTCCCCCCCTGGCTCCTGAACTATTATGATAAAACAGGCTGTTGCAAAAATACATTTGGGAATTTATTGTGTAAACAGCTCCTCCCTCTCCATTAGAACTGTTCTCTGTAAAAATTACGTTTCCAAACAGAGCTTTGGATGAATTTGCACCATATACTGCACCACCCATGCCCGTTGAATGATTATTCCTGAACCAAATATTTCTGATTAAAGGTGATGCATGATTTAAAGTCAATGCGCCTCCACGGTTATTGACCCATGATTCTCCATCAGCATAACCACCTTCTACAATAAAACCATCAACAACAGTTGAACTGGTAATTGGGCTGTCTTCAGTTCGTCTTGCGGATAAAACATGATAACTATTATCAGAAACATTACCAACCTCGCCAATATCCCCACTCAAAATGGTCTCATTCAATCGCCAATTGCGTTGATCCAGTTCAGTTTCAATGCCAACAAAACCTCCGTAGAGCTCTACCCCGTCTTTAAGTTCAAAGGAGATCGTCCGGTCATTGTCTTTGGTTGGTTTATAAATTCCTGAAGCGACCCAAATATGGTCACCAAAATTGGCCACAGATAATGCTTCCTGAAGAGTCATGGCATTTTGCCATGACGTGCCGTCGGATGTTGCATCCTGCTTTACATACAATGGATGTTCCCGCTTAATTCTAAACGAACGCCATTCACTCCAGGTCCGACGACCATCAGGAGTTACTCCTGCGATTCGCCATTGTATAATATCTAAAGAGTTTAACCCATCCAAATTATAGGTTAGCTGATAAAACTCTTCCGTAAAGACTCCCTCTTCACCATTCTTTTTGTACTCAATTAAGAACCCGGCAAACTCAACCGGTGATTCATCCGGCACCTGCCACGACAACTCCACCTCAGCAACATCACTATCTATTAAGGCATTGTCAATTGGAGCAACCGGAACCGGAGAAGCATAAACGAAACCTTCATAAAGCCCCATATTTATTTCACCGTTGGTAACACGTGTTTTACCGTCAAAATCCATGGTTAACAATTCTGACAAGAGCTCCGGATTACCTGCATTTAAGGCAGGACTATTCATGCGTAGCCTGAAATCAAAATTTCTTGATTCATTGAATAATGGATCACGATTAATATTCCCTATACCAGAAAAACCATTTTGAACCAATGAATAAGTTGCCGACACATTGCTGAATTGAGCACCTCCTGCTCTGGCATCGTTATTCCATGCAATTGAATTAATTACAACAGTTCCACTCGCTGAGGCATTACTTCGAATTGCACCTCCCCAAGAATCAGAATAGTTTCCATAGAACAAGCAATTATGAAATTGCATTGCAGAATTCCAGGAATAAACTCCACCGCCACCATTATGTGACCGGTTATTGGTAAACAGAACATTTCCAAACTCAGCTGAAGAAGAATTTATTCCATATACAGCACCTCCATCATTATCTGCATGGTTATCTCTAAACCAAACATTACGAATTATAGGAGAAGCATAACTCAGGTATAAACCTCCGCCGCGGTTGTTATTATTTGAATTCAAATCAGCATACCCTGCTTCAACAATAAAACCATCTAAAACGGTAGAGTTTGAAATTGGATTTGCAGAAGAACCAATGGCCGTAAGAACATGGAAACTGTTATCTATATTCACACCAGTTTCACCAATATCCCCACTCAATATCGTTTTATTCATTTGCCAGTTGCGTTGCTCGAGAGTGGTTTCATTTCCGGCAAAACCTCCATAAAGCTCTATTTCATCTTTTAACTGAAAGGAGATGGTGCGGTCGATTCCATCGGTTGGTTTATAGGTACCGGATGCTACCCAAATCTGGTCACTCTTGATAACTTTCGAAAGGGCTTCCTGAAGTGTCATGGCATTTTGCCATGATGTACCGTTACCCTGTCCATCAACAGTAACATAAAGAGGATGTGACCTTTTAACCAAAAAACTTCTCCAATCACTCCAATTTACATAATTATCAGTCGTAACGCCTGCTACACGCCATTTGATCAAATCCGCTCCATTTAAACCTTCTATTAGATAATTGAGGCTTTCGATATTGTTAACCTGAATAGGTGCAGCATCATTGACAACATACTCAATTGAATAATCAACAAAGTAATCTAAAATGCCTTCTGGTAATTCCCATGATACTAAAACCTCGGTTATTCCAGAATCTAATAACAATCCATCATCAGGTGAAACAATCGTTGGAACAACAGCAAAGCCTTCAAATGGCCCTATATTTAAAGCTTCATCTGTAAATCTGGAATTGCCTCCAAAATCCATAATCAGCCAATCAGCAACAAGTTCTGGATTACCTGCATTTAATGCGGGTGAATTCATTAACAATCGAAAATCGCCATCTTCAGGATTAATAATTAATGGGTTTACATCAATATTACCATTTCCTGTATATCCACCCTGTACTATAGAATTAGTTACTGATAAATTGTAGATCTGTCCAGCAATCCTTGCCTGATTGTTCCAGACAATAGAGTTTATTAGCTTAACTCCACTGGTGGCAGTTGCATTATATAAAGCTCCTCCAATGCCATCAGCAACATTGGAATAGAACAGGCAATTATGAAGCTCCATTGCTGAACTAACGGAATATACTGCTCCCCCGTAACCTTGGTCATCTTTCTCAGCCCTATTATTGGAGAAGATAACATTTCCACAAGCTACGGCTGGTGCATTTCCTACATATATTGCACCGCCTCTGCCGGAAAAATTATGCCTGAACCAGACATTGCTGATAATGACCGAAGCATGACTCATATACAATCCGCCGCCTTGTTGATTCCTTAATGCATCCCCATTGGCATAGCCGCCTTCAACAATAAATCCATCAAAAACAGTAGAGTTTGAAAATGGATTTGATGAAGAGCCTATGGCTGTTAAAACATTATAGCTGTTATCAATATCAACGTCATGCTCACCAATATCTCCACTCAAAATGGTTTTATTCAGACGCCAGTTGCGTTGGCTCAATTGAGTTTCGTCTCCGCCAAAACCTCCATAAAGCTCTATCCCTTCTTTTAACTCGAAAGATATGGAACGATCATCATCGCTAGTAGGTTTGTAGATACCTGCAGCTACCCAAATCTGATCACCCTCAATTGCTGTTAACAGTGCCTCATGAAGATTCATGGCATCTAGCCATGAAGTACCATCACCCTCACCATCAGTTTTAACATAGAGAGGATGCGATCTTTTAATCCTAAAACTTCGCCATTCGCTCCAGTTGTGATCACCACTTGCAACAATCCCAGCAACCCGCCATTTTATATAATCAAAAGGTTTTATTTCATCCAGGATATAAGTTAGCTGATCAATATTTTGCGTTAGTATGGCATCTTCATCATTCTTCACATACTCAATTATGAATTCTGTAACCTCAACAGGATTCTCTTCCGGTACTTGCCAGGATAATTCCACCTCTGAAATATCGCTATCTAATATAGTGTTATCAAGAGGCGAAATAGGCATAGGCACATAATTAGAGCCTTCAAATAGCCCAATATTTATTTGGCCTTCAGTAATTCGGGAATTCCCAGCAAAATCGTGAGATAACCATTCAGGAGATAATTCTGAATTACCGGCATTTAAACCAGGTGAGTCCATTAACAATCTAAAATCATAACTATCAACAGCAATAAACCGGGGATCCTGATTAATATTATCGGTGCCGGTATAACCTCCCTGAACAATTGAATTACTTACCTTGACATATCTGAATTGAGAAAAAAATCTTGCAGTGTTTTCCCATGAGATAGAATTAATTATTTCAGCTCCGTTATCTGAGCTATCGCTATATACAGCACCTCCGTAATTCTCAGAGTGATTACCATACAACAGGCAATTAATAAATCGCATGATGGAGTTTCTGGTATAAACAGCACCACCATGATCTATAGATCTGTTATTAGTAAACAAGACATTACCAAATCTGACTGAGGATAAATTCATGCCATACACTGCACCGCCACGATATGAAGCATTGTTATCTCTAAACCAAACATTTCTTATTATAGGCGATGCATAACTAAGATAAAGACCACCGCCATTGTTGTTATTATTAGAAGACAAATTTGCATTCCCCCTCTCAACAATAAATCCATCAAATATGGTTGAATTTGATATAGGATTTAATTCGGTTCCAATCGCGGTTAGTACATGATAACTGTTATCAGTTTCAACGTCAACCTCACCAATATCTCCACTCAAAATGGTTTTATTCAGACGCCAGTTACGTTCATCAAGGGAGGTTTCATTTCCAGCAAAACCTCCGTAAAGTTCAATACCATCCTTTAACTCGAAGGAGATCGTACGATTATTATCTGTTGTTGGCTTATAAATGCCGGCAGCTACCCAAATTTTCTCACCAGGTGCAACTAAAGACAATGCTTCCTGAAGACTCATCGCATCTTGCCATGACGCACCATTTCCACTCCCCTCTGTTGTCACAAAAAGAGGTTGGGTTCTTAATATTCTAAAAGTTCGCCATTCGCTCCAGTTCGTATATCCACAATTCGTTATTGCTCCTACCCGCCATTGAATTATGTCCGAACCAACTAAATTATCAAGATTATAGGAAGAATTATCAACCCCTTCAATAATTGAAATGTTTTCATTATTCTTTCTGTATTCAACAGAATAACTGGTGATTGTTTCTGTTGCATCATCAGGGAATTCCCATGAAAGTTCTACATTATTTTGAACGCTTTCCAGCAAAGCGTTATCATATGGGGAATTAAGAAAGGGCTTGCTTGCAAAGCTCTGATATGGCCCCATGTTGATTTCTCCATCTGAAATCCTTGGATAACTCACAAAGTCCGTTTCTAACCAGGCAGGTACAAGAGTCGGGTTTCCCATATTTAATGCAGGAGAGTTCTTCGACAATCTGAAATCTCCGTTTTCCGGATCAACAAACAATGGGTCTGCACTAATATTCCCATTTCCACTAAAAAAAATCTGACGCAATGTATGTCTTACAGATACATAAGGAAATTGGCCACCGCCCCGATTAGATACATTATTCCATGCAATCGAATTGATTACTTCTGTTTCATCAATTGTATTAACAGGACGTATAGCTCCACCCCAATCACCAGCATAATTACCATAAAAAAGACAATTATAAAACTTCATAGCCGAAGACATGGAGCTTGCAGCTCCACCATTTTGCTCCGCTCTGTTATACGTAAACATGACATTTCCGAATTCTGCTACAGATGAGTTTATACCATATACTGCACCTCCGGAATTTGCAGCATAGTTATCTCTGAACCAAACATTTTTAATTATAGGAGAAGCAAAATCCAAAAAAATCCCAGCGCCATAATCATTTGAATCAGAATCCCCATCAGCATAACCACTCTCCACAATAAAGCCATCCAATATAGTATTATTGGTAATGGGGATCAACTGTGTTCCAATAGCTCTAAGAACATGGTAACTATTATCCTCATGAAAATCAGAATCACCAATATCTCCACTTAAAATAGTTTTATTCACTACCCAGTTTCGTTGATTCAACTCTGTTTCATTTCCTGCAAAGCCACCGTAAAGCTGAATGCCTTCTTTTATCTCAAATGATAAAGTACGATCAGCACCTTGGGTTGGTTTATAAATCCCAGCTGCCAGCCATATCTGATCACCATAAATAGCCACAGACAAGGCGTCCTGAAGCGATATTGCGTCCTGCCAGGAAGTACCATCTCCAGTTCCATCTGCTTTTACATGCAGTGGTTGTGCTCTTTTGATACTAAAGGTTCTCCATTCACTCAATTTTCGATGCCCTTCTTGAGTTATTCCAGCCACCCGCCATTGAAATATATCTGTTGCAGCTACGTGCTCAAATAAATAACTAAGGTTTACGATATCATCAACACGAACAAGATCATCATCATTCTTAACATACTCAATTGAATAAGTTAAAAACTTTCCGGTCTCATCGTCTGGGTCTTGCCAAGTGACTAACACATCTTCTAAATCACTATTTAATTGAGCTTTATTATCCGGAAACACAAGCTCAGGAACCAAGGCAAAACGTTCAACCGGACCCATATTTATTCTTCCGTCTGTAATCCTGGGTGCATCATCATAATCTGTTATAAGCCAATCAGGCACAGATTCTAAATTGCCTGCACCTAATGCCGGTGAGCTCTTAGATAACCTGAAATCACCATTTACAGGATCTGTCAACAACGGATTATCAGTAATATTTCCGACTCCGGTATATCCTCCCAAAACCAGAGAATGGCTTACCGAAACATGTCTAAATTGGGTAGTTATATCAGTTAATCCTTTATTCCAGACAATGGAATTCACCACTTTTGTTCCACTGCTTGTACCACCACCATGAACAATACCTGAATTACGATTACAAACATTGTCGTAAAATAAGCAATTATAAAACTTCAAAAAGGTAGTATTTGAGAATGCTGCTGCACCAAGCAATTCCGAACTGTTTTTGGTAAAAGCTACATTACCAAAAGCCGCAGTTGATTTATCCCCATAAACTGCGCCTCCTGTCCTGGCATGATTGCCCCTAAACCATATATTACGAACAATTGGAGACGCAAAACTTAAATACATCCCACCTCCACTACCGTTGGCACTTCCAAGAATATTTGCATAACCGTCCTGAACAATAAATCCATCAATAATAGTAGAATTGCCTATAGGATTTAATTCAGTTCCAATTGCCTCAAGCACATGGTAGCTATTATCTGTGGCAACACCCTCCTCCCCTATATCGCCACTCAAAATAGATTTATTCATGCGCAAGTTGCGTTGAATCAGTGCCGTTTCGGTGCCTGCAAAACCACCATATATCTCCACCCCATCTTTTAATTTGAAAGAGATGCTGCGATTCGTTCCTTCGGTTGGCTTATATGTGCCAGCTGCAACCCATATTTGATCACTGCTTTTGGCTATTGATAGCGCTTCCTGAAGGCTCATAGCATCAGCCCATGATGTCCCGGAACCTGTTCCATCTACAGTAACGTGCAATGGATGGGCTCTTCTAACATTAAATACTCTCCATTGGGTCCAATTTTTATATCCCTCAATGGTAACTCCCGCTACACGCCATTCAATAACATCAGTTGCAGTTAAGCCATCAAACAGATAAGTTAACCCGGCAATATCATCAACTCGTATAAGGATATCACTATTTTTGATATACTCAATTGAATAATTAACAAATTCTTCGTTATCATTTCCCTGCAATTGCCAGGAAGCCAGGACTTCTGTTATATTGCTTGCAAATTGAGCTTTATCGTTAGGCGCAATAACCTCAGGATGAATGGCAAAACCTTCGAATAGCCCCATATTTACGGTTCCATTCCCAACCCTTGGTTTACCATCAAAATCTGTCAAAAGCCAATCCGGAACGATCTCTGAATTCCCTGCCCCGATAGCCTGAGAATTCATTGCCAACCTAAAGTCTCCATTTTCAGGATCAATTAGAAACGGATCAGCATTAATATTTCCAACGCCAAAGTGTCCTCCTTGTACAAGAGAATACGATACAGTTGTAGACCAAAATTGCGTATTACTCCCTCTAACGTCATTGTTCCAAGAAATTGAATTAGAAACTGTGAAACTAGTTGAAGATCCATATGTATTCGAACTCCAAGATCTGTTTGAATAGAAAATGCAATTATGTAATTTTATATCTGAATCCATTGAAGATATAATACTTCCCTCATAAGATCTGTTATTTGAGAAAATTATATTCCCTAATGCAACTGAAGATGAATTTACGACATATATTGCAGCGCCATCTTTTCGCACCAAATTGCGTCTGAACCAAACATTCCGAACTACAGGTGAAGCATTATTTAAGTATAATCCTCCACAATGGATATTTTCATTAGAAGACAAATCCGCATACCCTCCTTCAACTATTACCCCATCAATTACTGTAGCATTTGTTATAGGGTTTATCTCAGTCCCAACTGCCCTTAGTACATTATAACTATTATCACTATCAACACCAACTGCCCCAATGTCCCCACTCAAAATGGTTTTATTCACCCGCCAATTACGCTGACTCAATTCCGTTTCATCACCGGCAAAACCACCATAAAGCTCAACTCCATCTTTTAGTTGAAAAGAGATGGTTCGATCGGTGCCAGTGGTTGGCTTATAGGTACCGGCAGCTACCCAAATCTGGTCGCCACTAACGGCATCGGCCAAAGCCGCCTGTAAATCGGAATAAACATTGGATTTTCCCTGCCAGGCTGAACTGCCGGCTCCGGGTTTTACGTGAAGAACATTTGCCTGGATAGTTGCAAACAACGAAATTCCAAACAATACCAATAAAATAGACTTGTAAACCTGCTTCATGGATCAGGGATAAATAAAGTTAAACGATGATTTGTGAAAAAATTTACCAAAAGTAACGATTTGTTAAACAACATCAACAGATTGAAACAGTATTTAACACTCAGCCCCACGGAAATCATATCTGGATTAAATAAGAATAGCGCTATAGCACTGTGTATTATTCCAAAAAATCATTAAACATCGAAATCCAAAGCCTCCCAAAACATTGTATGGAAAATTCTAAAACTCTACGATCTATTGTTATTCAGTCTTGGCAGGAAAACATTAAATTTGCGCCCATGCGAAAATGGATTACATTCAACGAAAACAGCAATCAACTTTTTTTGAAGCGGTTGGTACAATCAACCGCAAAGGTAAAATGCGCCACAATTCTTTATGATGCCAGCAAAATATCAAGTGGTTGTTACCATACTTTACAATCAGAAAGCATATTGGCTGCGCTGGATGTGGTGGAAGAGATTCAGAAGCCAATTAGTGAGCTTAAAGAGTCACTGACTAAAGCCGATTGGTATTTCGGGTTTTTATCCTACGATTTGAAAAATGAATTGTTTCCAAACCTGAGAACGAATAGAACTGCAAGGATTGAATTTCCCAATTTATATTTCTTCAGGCCTAAATGGATTATTCGGTTTTTAAATGGGCAATGGCAAATTGGTTACGACTCTGATTATGATTCAGAAAGAACGGCATTAGAACAGATTGATATAATCAAAGGCCAGAGTATCACAAATCATGTTCAGGATTTGCGGCCTGATATGCAGCCTGCAATCAGCAAAGAATTGTATATGGAACATGTTCGCAGTCTTCAGGAGCATATACAACGGGGCAATATTTATGAAGTTAATTACTGCATGGAGTTTTTTGCTGAAGAGTTAAAAATTGATCCGGCTCAGGCATTTTTCAAATTTACAGAGCGTTTCCCCATGCCCTTTTCGGCATTCCTGAAATATGGTAATAAATATGCAGTTTCGGCATCACCTGAGAGGTACCTGACAAAAAAAGGCAACAAAATTTACAGCATGCCCATGAAAGGCACGGCACCGCGTGGAGAAACTCCCGAAGCCGATGCAATTATTTTGGATCAGCTTAAAAAATCATTAAAAGAGCGTTCCGAAAATATAATGATTACTGATTTGGTAAGAAACGACCTATCCCATGTGGCAGCTAAAGGCTCAGTAAAAGTTGAAGAACTTTGCAATGCTTATGCATTTCCAAATTTATACCAGGTGGTTTCAACCATATCGGCAGAGTTAAAAAATCCGGATGATTGGGTTTCACCTATTAGTCACTCCTTCCCGATGGGTTCAATGACGGGCGCACCAAAAATAAGTGCCATGCAACTTATAGATGAATTTGAACCACGAAAACGAGGACTCTTTTCCGGCTCAGTTGGTTACATTACACCGGAAAAAGATTTTGATTTCAATGTAATGATACGTACTTTGTTTTACGATAAAGAAAAGAAAACGGCATCCTATTGGGCCGGAAGTGCCATTACAGCGCTGGCAAATGCAGAAGATGAATACAACGAATGTATGCTTAAAGCGGGGATGGTGTTGGGGGGATAGGTTGGAGGGTTAAGGGTTAAGGGTTGATGGTTGGAGGGTTATGGTTGATAACCTTAAACTTTGAGCTTCAAACATTAAATTTTAAACATCGAACCTCAAACTTTCCTCAACAAAACGAATGTCAACAGATAAAATGAAGATGAATATTGAGAAGTTCACACAGCAATTCAGGCATGCTTTGGTAAATGAATGCGGGGTTAGCGAATCTTCACGAATTCTGGTCGCAGTGAGTGGAGGGGCTGATTCTATGGCATTGTTGCATCTATTGCGATATACAGGTATGAAGTGTTTGGCCGTGCATTGTAATTTTTCTCTGCGCGGTAGTGAGTCCGATGAGGACGAAGCTTTTGTAAAGAAGATTTGTAAAGAATGGGCCTTTGAGTTGATAACAGAGCGTTTTGACACCACCTCTTATGCTACAGAAAATGGAGTTTCTATTGAAATGGCGGCTCGTCAGTTGAGATATAACTTTTTTTATTCATTGGCCAAAAAAAACAACATTGATTGGATAGCCACCGGGCATCATGGGGATGATGCCATTGAAACCTTCTTTTTAAATCTGGCCAGGGGTACAGGTTTAAAAGGGCTTACAGGCATTGCATACCAAAGGGATTCTATCATAAGACCATTATTGTTTGCCACATCTCAGGAGATCATTGAATATTGCAATCAAAATTCCATTCCATTCAGAACTGACTCTACGAACCATGAAACCACTTTTTTACGCAACAAAATAAGGCATCAGATAGTGCCTCTTTTTAAAGAGATAAATCCGGCTTTTTTTAATACCATGCAAAACAACATGGAGTATCTGGGGGAAGCATGGCAGATTTTTATATCTGAAGCAGCAAAAGTAAAAGAGCAAATGGTTGCCGAAACAGAAGATTCTATTCTAATCCCCATTAAATTGATCAATGAGCATCCTCAAAAAAAGAGCATGCTTTTCGAGATACTTCAAACTTATGGTTTTTCTGGTGTTATGATGGACAACATCATTGAAAGCATGAACGGCATACCGGGGAAACAGTTTTTTTCACATTCGCACAGACTGGTGGTTGACCGTTACAATCTTATTCTGGTTCCAAGAATGGAAATAGATGTAAATGATTACTACATCAATAGTGAAACAGAGTTAACGCAGAAACCTATCAAACTCTCCATCAAAACCTTTCCCAAAAAAGAAGATTTTTCTTTTTCGGTTAATCCGAAAAAAGTACATCTTGATGCAGATTTAATTGATTTTCCTTTAAAAATTCGGAAGCCAAAACCAGGTGATCGTTTTCAACCGCTTGGAATGATAGATTTCAAAAAAATCAGTGATTTTTTTATTGATGAAAAACTATCGCTGGTGGAAAAGGAAAACACCTGGTTGCTCATTAATAACGATGACATTGCCTGGGTGATCGGCCACAGAATCGATAACAGGTATAAAATTACATCTGCTACAAAAACTATTCTGGAGGTTTCTGTAAGGGATTAGTTGTGTGATTATGATGTAAGATTTTCGTGAATCTACTTTATACAAGAAAAGCTCAATCTGTATTTGGGTATCAGGAATAATGCATTAAGCAAAAAAGAGGTTTTGCATTACTGCAAAACCTCTTTTCACTTTAACAGAGAGAATGATTATCTAACTTCAATTACTAAATTCGCGTTTCTTACACCCCTACCCGACGCTCTCACACGTATTGTTCCTGGTTTTTGATCTGCTCTAACCACAAGTAATCCTTTACCTTGAAATACTTTTCTCTGGTCAGACACAAACGACTCATCGCTCACCATATCTGCACTGCTAACAGCAATATTTGATCCCGCACCAGTAACCCTAAAGGTTATGTTATGATCAGCATGCGGAACCAATATGCCATTCCTATCAACCACTTTAACGGTGATATAGGATAAATCCAGACCATCGGCATTAATAACATCACGATCGGGTTCCAATACAATGCGATATGGTTCTCCTGCTGTTTGCAGTTCATGACGTGCAACTTCTCTTCCATCAATTCTGCTGATTGCTGTAATTGTACCGGGCTCATATGGTATCCGCCATTCAAGGTTTTCATGCATTGGAGGTCCTAAGTTGATGGGATTGTCAGGATCAAACTCCTCGGCAGTATAACCACGAATATCCTTAGTATAATATTCTTCCGGAACTTGCTTGACTCCCAAAGATCGTCCATTCAATATAAGCTCAACTTCATGCGTGTTGGAGAAAGTATAAACGCTTATAGAATCTAAACCTTCCCAATTCCAATGAGAGAACATGGGCTGATATCGCAATTCTACTTCATTCCAGTATTTCTCAACAACACTTCCTCTGTCGAATGAAGTAATGTGAACCATGGGTTCATCGGCAAACAGACTGTGTATATAATAACTGAAGGGTTTCCAGTGATCATTCCAATCAATAATTCCGTTTACCCATCCTTTGGCTGGCCAGCCAAAGGATTCTCCAATATAGTCGGTTCCGCCCCAATAGAATAACCCGACTGAACTGCGATGATCAAAATTGAACCACTCATTCCCCAGGTTTCCTACTTGAGCTTCACTAAGCATAAATATCAACTGGGGATACTTCGCTTTATCAACCGGCCAAAATTCCTCGCGATAGTTGGTGCTTACCACATCCATATAAAAAACCATCTCCGGAGGACCTGCTCTGTAATAATTTGCCGTACGATGCACGCCTCTCGCTCTAGATGGATGAAGGCCTGTAGTAATCATACGTGATGGTTCATGCTTCCTTATAAAATCATACATCTCTTTCATCATGGGAACACCAAAATCATATCTGGGACTTCGCTGTTGCGAGACTTCATTCCCAGCGCTCCAAATAATGATGGAAGGATGGTTGCGATCTCTTTTTAAAAATGCCTTTAATGTAGGTCTCCAGTGTTTTTCAAAATCATTCCCCTGTCCAAAAAACTGATCGCTCCATTTATCAAATGGCTCATCAACTACCAACATTCCATTCCGGTCGCACCAATCAAGAATAAACTTGGCGTGGGGATTGTGAGCCAGGCGGATGGCATTAACGCCAAGTTTTTTAAGACCTTCCAAACGACGTTCAAAACCTCTTTCAAAAGCTGCAGCACCCAAAGGCCCTAAGTCATGGTGAATGTTTACTCCTTTAGCTAAAACCTTACGTCCGTTGAGCAATAATCCCTGATATCGACAAAACTCAACAGTTCTAATTCCAAAATTAGTTTCATAGGTATCAGTAACTTCTCCGTCCACTATAACAGATGATTTTAATTTATATAGATAAGGCGTATCCAAATCCCATAATTTTGGATTATTCACCTGTCCATATTGACGAAAAATAAACAATTCGTCTGGGCCAAAAGGTACAGTATTAATTATTGTTTGAAGAACTTCCCCGGCAGGACAGACAATGTCACTCTTTAGAGTAATTGTCAAACTATCATTCCGATGATTTTTTACTTCAGTTTGCAAATTAACTCTTGCATAATCTTCTACAATAAAAGGTGTAGTTATATACGTTCCGTAATAGTCGACATGAACATCCTCTGTTATAAGCAACCAAACATCTCTATAAATTCCCTCGCCGTTGTACCATCTTGAACTTTCCATATCGGTATTATCATAACTAACCGCGATGAGATTAGAACCTTGACTTACATGGTCGGTGACATCAATGATAAAATCCATATAACCATTCAATTGATGGGCTACTTTATCACCATTCACAAAAACACGTGCATCTCTATAGATCCCTTCAAACTCAATAAACACGCGCTTACCATCCAGGTCTTTATTTAATTCCAGATTTTTTCGATACCAACCCTTTTGCCTGGGAAGAAACCCGTTTTGTCTATCAGAGTTTAGACTATCACGCACAAAAGGTCCAGCTATGCTGGCATCATGTGGCAAATGCACCGTTTCCCATCGTGAATCATCATAATCTACTTTATAACCATCAGTAAAATCTCCAATGGTAAACTTCCAATCAAAATTAATGCGTTCCAGATGTCGTTGTGAAAACCCAACGGTAGAAACCAATAATAAAAAGGATAAAATAGTAAATTTCATGTCTCTAAAATTTGTTATTCAATGGTTCCCGAAGTCTCGGGACTCGTTTCATGTGTTTAATATTTTATAAAAAAATCATCTCGATTGTTGTTCTGCCTAACGAAGAACGACTTTGCTATGGCTTCTTAAGTTAAGTTCCCAAAAAAAAGTAAAACTATTACAAAATTATTTAATAATAAATCAGTCAACAATACACAAACTGGCATTTGTTTTAACTAATTTGACACTTAGGTCAAATTAGTGAGATAAATAACTAAGAATCTTTCGATTTATAAACATAGAACATAACTCAAACTTACTTAACAATAATAACCTTCAGAAAATAAAGTTTAAATAGAATAGTAAAAATCCTTTAAAATGCTATTTTTACGCAGATTTAGTTGAAATTGAGATTTGAATCTATGATGAATTTTGATTAAACGTTATAACGTTTAATCATTAAAGTTTATGACTTTTTTTTGTAACAGAGGATAATGTTTATATAACATCATAATCAAAGAAAACAAAATACGATACCTCATCAAAACCTCGCCCATAGCTTTATAAATGCCCCTCCCTGACCTTAAAACGGTACAATATTTGATTATAATTTTACGATTCCTAAATCACTTTACACGCCAACTAACCACCACCAATTTATGGATGATTTTTTTAAATATCTCACTTCTAGCCAAGAAGATAAACAATGGGGGATAGCTTTTAATGTAGTAGGGAAAGCTACCGTTGAACCAGGAGCTATATATCCTGCTCCAGAACATCCTAATGGCTACTTTTTTAATTGGAGCTCCGGAAGAACGCTTTCAGAATACCAAATTAATTACATTACAGAAGGAAGTGGGATACTGGAAACAAAATCGGAAAAACATAAGATCGAAGCCGGAACCATAATGCTTATAAAACCCGGAGTATGGCATAGATACAGACCCAATAAAAAAACCGGATGGGTGGAGCATTACATTGGAATTGAAGGGGATATTATTGACCGATTATTTACTAATCCAATTTTAAATGCAAAAAGCCCAGTGATTAAATGTGGCTTGAAAGAGAGTGTTCTTGATTGCTATCACAGAATATTCGAGCTTGCACAAAAAGAAAAACCCGGGTTTCAGTTGATATCCTCAGGTATAGCCATTCGCTTACTTGGCTCGGTAGTTTCACATGTAAAAAACCGAGACTTTAAGGGAAAGCCATTGGAAATCGCCATGGAGGATGCTAAGTTCATAATGAGAGATAGCCTTCACCAGGACTTAGATTTTAAAGAACTTGCATCATCTCTCAATCTTGGATATTCCTACTTTCGAAAGATGTTTAAGAAACATACGGGTGTGTCTCCGGGTCAATATCATTTACATTTAAGACTTATGCGGGCAAAGGAACTGCTGTTGGCTACCGATATGCCAATAAAACAAGTTGCATATGAAACCGGGTTTGATTCCATACACTATTTTAGCAGACTTTTTAAGAATAAAATGGGTCAACCTCCATCAGAAATGCGAAATGATGAATAATTAGTGAAGAAACCGGAACGTTTTCCGGTTTCTCATTTCACACACATCAAAAACAACCAAATACAGATTTTTATTTATATTCGACCCTATTCATCCTGACCCTTCTTGTATTGCGCAAATCCAACTCCTGTGCACCGGGTGTTTTAATGGTTACACTCTCCATTGTCCAATCTCTTACATGCGATAAAACACCTGCTCTTTGAGCCTGCACAAAAATATTGCTAAAACCGAATCCTGTAATTGGAGACTCCTCGGCTCCTGTCACATGAAAAGCTGTTTGTGCATTGATGGTATGAATGTTGGATAATTTTACATTTCTAATAGTGGCAATGCCTTGCTCTCGTGGAACTTCCTGCAACATAACCTTCCAATGTTCAGGCATTTCATCCATGCCATCGGGCAAAGTAGCGTAGCTATATTCTGGGTTCCAGTTTAAAGTAACTGTAAGGAATGTTCGCACGTTTTCGGCCTGAACGTTATCCATTTCAATGTATTCAATCCCACCTCCACGAGTAAAAGCAGATTTAAGGTGCATTACATGGTTTGTTCCTATGGCCTTCATGTTTTCGACTTTAACGTGCCGAATCCATCCTGAAGTTTCACTGCCAATAACCAAAGCACCTCCTCCTCTTCTGGCAATATTGTCATGTATATAAACATACTCCGAGGGAATATTAACGCGAAGTCCGTCGGCATCACGCCCAGCTTTTACCGTAAAATTGTCGTCATTACAATCTACATCGCAATTAAAAATATGCACAAAGGAAGAAGAGTCCACATTTACACCATCGGTACTAGGGCCCATACCTTCAATGTTGTTTCTGATGGTTAACCCGTTTACAGTTACGTGCCGGGAATACAGAATGTGTACTGTCCAAAACCCTGCCTGCTTGACTCTGAAACCCTTCAATGTAACATCGGTGGAATTTGAAACCTGAATGGTACGCACTCTTTTACAATCATAATCTGAAGCCCAACGCAAGCCTTGTGGTGTATATTCATGCCTTAGATTCCAATACCTCTCCCAATGATATTTGCCCTGTGCATGAATTAATCCACCTCCTGTAACTGCCACATTTGATTTGTCAAGAATATTGATAACTCCTGAAGGCCACATCATTTCAATTCCTGCTACACGTGTTTTTATTTCCGGATAATACTCGAGACCAATAAGAGCACGCAGCTCTACACCTTCACCAATTACCAGGTTAACATTATCCTTAAGAAATAGTGCTCCCGTATGATAAACACCAGGATCAAAAACTACTTTACCTCCTCCATTTGCCGCACAATCATCAATGGCTGCCTGAATTCCGGAGGTAGATGCAATGGGTGGGTATCCTTCAAATACGTCATTGTAGTCATTTACTCTGTAAACCCTTTCTCCATCAGGAAAACTCTGTGCCCCAACTTTCGACAGCCATTCCTGCGAGTTTGCACCAAATGTAATAAGTGCTACTAATAAGATTGAAAAAAATCGTTTCATGTGTTTATAATTTGTTTTTATAGTTACTCCCGAAGCCTTGGGAAAACTCGTCCCGAAGCCTCGGGACGAGTTTTATTTAAAATATTGTTTTAAGCTATTCTTATCAATTTGATTGGGAGGTTGTTAAGTCATCAACTCATCAGTTCGTTAAATATATTCTGATTGTAAAGCAAACAGATTAATTACCATCAGGTTTTTCTGCGGTTGTCCTAAAACTATGTGGCATGGTCCAATTCGAGTAAGGGAAAGGTGCATTAGTATCAATCATAGGCGCATCGGCAGCTAAAAATTGAGCCAACAAAGGGGTACTCTCTCTCATCCCTTTTATAATGCAAAGCGCCATAATCCATGCTCCATAATTATTAAAATGGGTATTGTCCCTTAAGTCATTTTGTTGCCCGGGAAACGTTCCAGCCGGGTAATGAACAAACGCCTTTTTTGATTCATTAGAACCCCAGGCTTCATAAACACTTTTGCTCATGAGATTAAGATCAATCAACGGTACATTTTCGGTTTTAGCTACAACCCGCATTGCATCAGGATAATCATCGTGGGTAGCTACAACACCGCCGTTCTCATCAAAAACACGTCGATGCATTGGGGTTACCAAAACCGGGTTTCCTCCAATATTTCGGGTTTCTTCAATAAACTCTTTCAGCAAATCAGTAAATGATGTCCAGGGACCAACTCCTTCTCCTGATTGCTTTTGATCATTATGTCCAAATTCAATAAAGAGGTAATCGCCAGAATTCATCTCACTTAGGATTTTCTTTAATCTTCCCGCACTTTTAAAGGAAGATAAAGATTCCCCCGATTCGGCATAATTGGCTACCACAACATTTTGATCGAAATACCTCGTTATCATTTGGCCCCAGGAAGCGTATGGCTCATATTCCTGATCTACAACAGTTGAATTTCCTGCAAGAAACATGGTTGTTATATCATTCTGAGGTTTTATTTTCAACCCATAAACAGAAGGATTTATCCCTGTAAATTCTAATGTTAACTTTTTGTCCCAATTGAGATAATCATATTCACGTGGTTTGCGTCTGATGGAATCCATATCGGAAATATATGGAGTTCTGACATTAACCACGAATGAATTTTCTGCAATTTCACCGGGTTGAGTTACAATATCCTCTAACATCCACCTACGTGATTCTGCTTTAACCGTAAGAGATGACTTTAAGTGAGGATGTCCGGAATATATTGTTATCAGATAATTCCCCTCCGGCAAATTCACCGAAAAGTAGAATGATTCAGAGGAATAACAGCAACCTTCTAAAAAAAAAATCGGGAGCTGTCGTCCATTGACGACAGCGGTTTCGTTCCAAAATCAAATCCATATCCAATTACCTGATTGTATAATGAGGAGGCCTGAACCGGGTAATATCCATCATTTCCCTGTTTTGAGCCAAAATTAAACACCAATTCTGCTTCCTCTTTCCCATCTTTAACCAAATCACCAGGTGTTCTTGCAGGGATATTTATTTGCGGAATGATTTTAACCGGCCCCTCAAGCCCGGAAGGCATCACCTCCCAATCGGAAGCATCAAAATGTCTGTAGCGGATGTTTACAAAATTAATCTCATGAAAAAGTTGCCATTCGATATTATTGATGTCCATATTCCGGATTCTGTTAGCCATCAGATTGGCAACTTCTATTTCCAAGACATTTTCACCATCTTTGAGATATTCTCCAACATTGATGATATAAGGAGGACTCCACACCAATCCAAGATCGTTTCCATTTAGAATTACCCGAGCACTATGCATCACATTTCCAAGATCGAGCAGATATTCAGGATGGGATTTACCTTCATAATTAAAATTGATGGTATATCTTGCTGTTCCTGAGAATTTATTCATTTGAGCATTTCCTAATTCAGTCCATGGCTTTAAACCACCTATTTTTACTGATTCTGGAAGAGATGGACCACCTTCAAAGAATTCAATTTCCCACTCTCCATCTACAATAAACTCGTCAGCAAGTGATTTTCTATAATTCCACTGTGGCACGTCACTAACATCTTTATCGGTAAACAGGAGAAAGTATGCTTCACCTGACCTGGCCTGTATCTTAAGATTGGATTTCCCGTTGGAAGAATTGGCAGGAATCAATCCATAATCTCCCGTTTGAGGATCCAACATGATTACATGTTTGGCTGTGAAATTAACAGGTATAACGGCATCTATTTTATCTGGTGTATGATTTACCAGGTAGTAATATAGTCCCTCACTGGAATGGCGACGTAAATATTTCAGACCCACATCAGTAAACCTCTCTCTTTCAACGCCGGCATAGGCAAGAGCTATCTCCGGATCATCTGAAAGAATAAACTCAGCCCGGGAGCTTCTTTTGAGAGTAAGGCCTTCTGATTGAACTTCTTCAGAGAACTCATTTAAAAGACCTCTCATAATGTTTCTTCGCTCTTCAAGATTACTCAAACCGGGAACATCTTTAGGCAGATTCTCAAATATTACCGGAACTCCATTTTCAGCAAAACGGATTAACTTTTTCAAAGTTTTAAGAGGCATGTTATGGCACTTGGGTACAACAATGGCACTGTACGCATTTTGACCATCGATGGTAAGTAATTTATTACTTTGTGGCGTAAGAGTTCCCAACAATGAATCAGACACAAAATCAAAGGCATAACCACGATCAAGCAACGATTGAATTTTTGGCAAATTCAACCACCTTCTGGATCCATGAACAGCCATCATCATCTCCAATCCTTCTTCACTTTGCCAGGTATCAAAAAGAGGCCAATAAACCAAAATATCGTTAGCAGCAGTACCCTGTTGTAGTATACTCTGACAACGAGTAATGTACTCATTTAGTCCACTTACATGAGGCCAAAAACTATTGGTAGGACCAAAGTGAACAGAGGCATAAAACAACCAGCCTGGCCACATGGCCTCTTGCGGCGAGTAAGTTGATCCATGATAAAAAATATGGTTAACACCTGAAAGGAATACCTGTTCGGCCTCAGGCTTGCATTGAGATAGAGGAACTCTGAAGTGCTCTCCTACCCATGTAAATGTCTCGCAGGACACCAGTCGTTTACCGGTAATATTAGCCGCGGAAGCGGCTAACTTTAAAAACAATGGGTTATGGTCGGCAGGACTGACATAATCCTCATCCCAAAAGAAACCATCAATAGGAAAATACTCCCCACCAAAAGTTTCGATTTCCGGTATATCAACCGTTGCATAAACATCAATCAGGTTGGCAGGTGATCCATGGGATTGATTTCTGGTTTTTGCGCCTTTGTTGTTGGCCCACGCAGTCCATTGAGAACTGAAATTCTGGATTAACAATTCAGACATGGTCTGACGATAGTCAGACTTTACTCGTGCAATGATTTCAGTATCCCCCTGACCATTTAATTCTCTGAAAAAATGTCGCAAATCATAACCTCTCCGACTATTGAATTCATCGAGAAACCCATAACTCCAACTGGCACCAAACACTTCATAACTGTCATTAAAAAAACAACGTAAACCGGGATTTCGACCTTCAAAAACTTCATCAAATCGGGATAAATAATGACTTAAAGCCGGAGCATTCAGATGGTCGAACGTATAACCTTCGCCACCAGGGGCAGCTCTTTTTACCAACATACGATTGTGAGCATTGAAAGCTGCAATAACATCCCATGTTCCTGATTTTGGTTGCCACGTAAGCTTATTTTCTTCATTCAAATAGTCCGTCACGAGTTCAATTTCACCATTTGGACCATATGCAGTTATTGCAATCAATGGCGCACCATACTCCCGGCGACGTTGATCGTTGAGTAAGATTAACGGCTGTTCTGATTGTCCTGCACTTACCTGATACTCCTGCATGATTAACCTGCGTGCAGCAACATCGTTTGTTATATGAGGGCCTCCAAATGGCCAACCAGTGCCATTTGTCATATCAACTTCCATTCCGAGTTCGTTGGATTTTTGCACTACAAACTGAAGAATTTCCATCCAACGGGGCGAAAGGAAATCGATGTATTGGTCTTCGTATCCTTTTGCTCCATATATGGGAGCAATCTCGACACCACCAATGCCTCTGGCAGCAAAATCTTCAAGAACATAAGTAAGATCCGACTCGTTCACTGCGCTCCCCATCCACCACCAACGAGTCCATGGTTTCATTTCGTTTGTTACTTCCGGCCAAACTTGTACCTTTTGAGCAGGATCTTCCTCACAAGAAGAAAACAAAAACCAAAAGGCCATAAAAACCAACATGTAACCTTTTGTATTGCTGTGCTTTTTAAAACCAGAAAAAAAACTCATAACAGTATATTTTTATAATAAAAATCTTTATATCATTGTATGGAAATCGGAATTATTCCACGATAATAGGCTAGCGTTAAGCCAAATATGAATTATCTCCCTCACTCACCCCTAACCCCGTTCGGATGAGCGTTCGACTGAACTCACACCGAAGTCGCAAGTCGAAGCCGAGGGGAACCACCAAACGCACCAGATAAACCCGAAATCTTTTGGTTGACTTGGCACTAGTCCAAGTAAAACACCTCATCCAAAGGTATGGTGATGGGCGAGTTATCAGGATTCGTTTCCATAATGTCTGCCATATAAGCCCACCACTTCTGAACTATTGGATTTGTCCCCAAATCCTGAGACGATGCTTCACCTTTTTGTTTCTGAACAGCAAAAAGGATATTGGTCTCTTCATCTAAAAAAATAGAGTAATCATATACTCCTGTTGATCGAATGAGCTCTTCCAGTTCCGGCCATATTTCATCATGACGTTTTTTATATTCATCCCTGAACCCTGGCTTAAGGAACATCTTAAAAGCAAATCTCTTAACCATAATATCAACTAATTTATTAAAAATCAATACAAAAAAGAAACATTCAGAAATTCTTCTCATGTCCCTATTTAACACAATTTACAAAATCAAAGATATTACGCAATCAAATTAACATCAATACACAAACTGGGAATTCTCTTTAACTTTTTGATACACTAAGAATAGATTGATAGATTTTAGATCGCTCGATGCTGAGCGCAGCGAAGTCCTGCACGGCGGGATTAAAATATAGCAAATTCTTAATTATAAGTAAATTACAATTATGTATTTTTATTAAGTTCCGCAGGAACGTCTGATTTTATAAAGCCGGATTTTAATCCGGTTAAAGTGGAACTTAGGAACCTCTATTTGGCTAAACTTTTGACCTCAAGCCTAATAGCACGAATTAAAATTTGCACTTGCAGCGCATTCTGTATTACTGTAAGATTACTTTCCATGCCACGATTGGAAGCTTTGTTAGCAGTGAATATAAAGGAACGAGCTACCGCTCGGCTCTGTCGCTTTGCTTGTAAAGAAACTTCGCCGAGCGGGGGATCTTAATTTATACAAGTTACGGAATATTTAAACCCCTTAACATGTCGGCACTTTTGAAGAACGCATAAAAAGTAACCACATAATATATAATACTAAGAATGCGGTAAAATTTTGAGCGTTTGGGTGATATTTCATTGCAATAATTGATATGGTGTAAATATCTTTTTTTGAAGTACATATAAATATTAGCTAGTATCATTAATAAGATAAACGCATATTTATAAATGTAAGAAAAGCTATTGTAACCATCTTGTAATAAGTAATATTGAGCAAAACCAATAACACTTACAATATTAGCAAAGACAAGAAACACAACACTTGTTGTAGCCCAATAAAACGGAAACTCATCTTCTTGAAATACGTTTATACAAAAATGATAAGACTTACAAAAAATGTAACGATAAAAACTAAACATCACAGAAATCATTTATGGTTTATAAAGACGGTGAAAGTGATCCCAATAAATAGGATGAGACTCGATAGAAACTCCCATTCTCCACTCATAGAAACTCCTCCAAAAATTGTATTTAAAACTTTGGTATCCTCGTGTGCTACAGATTAATCTTCCGCTTTCCCAACCAGCGGTCAATCCCGTCCCTACTATGGGCAATGTACCAACGGCAGAACGAGTTACAAACTCGCTCCAACGGGGAGCATTCTGTTTTATTGTAAGATTTCTTTCTATGCCACAAGTGAAAGCTTTGTTAGCAGTGAATATAAAGGGACGAGTTACCGCTCGGCTCTGTCGCTTTGCTTGGTCAAATACCCTCTATGCAATACTAACTTCCATAATAGGTTAATATTCCATACAAATATGTGCTCAGTAGGGCGCCAACAATCATGGATACTGAGTATATTATGAAATAGTTTTTTTTTATCACTTTGTACCGTTCAACGATCTTTTCGTATCGATTCCTGAAAAAAATCAAGAAGTAATTAATCACTGCAAAGGGACCAGCAAAAGTAATAGCAAAACGAGTAAATCGATCCAATAATTCTCCAGGAAAAATGTTTACGTGTAATTTTGGTATGGTATAGATATCAAAATATTCTAACCACAAGACGATAATATATAAATTTAATGCATTCATCCATGTTACAAATGTAAAAACTGACCATTTCCATTCTGTATGGGAAGAGTGCTTCCAAAAACGTTGAATTGCTTCTGACCAAATTAAAAAGTATAAATTTTGCATAATTAACACTTTAGAAATAAATCTTACTTTTTACTGAGTTAAAAGTTGATGTCTTGCAAAATTGATCTGCGAGGTCTTAGATGCCTGTTCCGCTCCCAATAGTAGCCATTTATCAAACCATATTTTGGGGCAAATGAAGCTCCAACATCCCAACCCAATCTGGCAGTACCATAATAAGTCACCCCCATACCAACACCGGGGATACTAACTCCACTAAGTTTAGAGGTCACAACAGATACCAATCCAACTGTTCCAACGCTAGCATCAACATAAGTTATAGGTTGCGGCTCACCAAAAACCATCTCCCCATATGCGAAACCCGTTGTAACTATGCTCGCACCTGTATTAACTCTGGCACCAACTTTTGATAATTTGAGTAATTTGGGGTTGCCGGAGCTCCCACCAGTTTCAACAGAGCCATAGAATTTTTCAGCATAAAGCCAGTTGTCAGACTGTCGAGCATATGCATTTAAAGCCCAAAATTCAAAAATTTTGCTCCCAAATTCTAATCCCCTACTTGATGATTCTATTGCACCCCCTCCGTTTGCGGCAAATCCCTGCAAATATCTTACATCATCAACAGCTTTTACTGCATTAACTCCTGCGTCAAACTGGTTATTATTTCGAGAGTCATAAACAGTTGCTCCTCCAACATGAGCATACCCATATCCGCTACCACCTTGAACTCCAATTCCAACTCCCCCGGAAGGAATACCTTTTTTATCAGCCCACCTGGCAAACTGATCTAGCCCGTCCCATGCATCATACCACTGTTTTTTTACCCACCTGCCAAATTTCTTAAAAATATAACCACTTGGGTCATTATATATCAACGGATTATTCAAACAATACCCATACCGATTATAATTAAACCAATTCCCCGGAGCCTGAATAAACGGATCGGGACTTAGGAATTGAGCCATGAGGGGATCGTACATTCTCCCGTTCATGTTAATGAGGCCGAAATCGTCCAGGTGCTCGTGCATGGTGTAGCCACGTGAGAACAGCAGGTTGGCGCGAGTATCGGGTTGTGACCAGTCGCTCGGGTTGCGGCGTGCGCCCCACGGGTCGTAAGCGTAGCGCTCTACTACCTGCCCGGCTTCGTTGGCCACTGCCAACAGGTTGCCCTGGTAATCGGAATAGGTATAGTAAAGTTTTTCCTGACCATTGGAGTAATCCATGATGGCAGCCAGGCCGTTGCCTCCGTAAATATAGTGAAGTTTTCGGACAGAACCATCGGGAGAAACTTCTTCTTCGTAATTGCCAAGGTAATATTTGGTGAGGGTGGTATTACCTGAGGTTGCAAACGTGCCTTTGATGCGCTGTTGGTTGGTTCCATAAGTCAGGTGATGGGATTTATTACCTTGGGTAATGGATTTCATTTTATTGAAATTCATTTTGTTAAAAGAAGTCCTGAACTATTTTTGAGATAAAAAAATTGAGAACAGAGTCTATTGTGGGTAGTTGACCATCGTAGTAAATAGTTTGTAAAATAATATTTTACAGACTGCACTAATTTAACAATAGTTGCATTCTAAAGAACACGAACAAAGATTCCTCACTCCGTTTGGAATGACAACTATTATTATTGGGAGTGGGGTTGAGATTCAGAGGCGGCTTCGCCGCCTCTGAATCTATGGTTTACTCTACTTTTTCACCATTAACAACAACATTAATAAGGCGCAGATTATCTACAAGATCTTTATTAATTCGGGCGTCTTTACGAGCTTCAATGTCAAGGTTTTCAAATGTAAAATCGCTCAGTTCAAAATCAAATCTTTCGACCGTCCCCCACGGGTCTTCTATCTCAACCATAAATAAAACATCACAATCCATATTGATGTTTCGCATGGTGATGTTGCTGGCATAGGACATTCTCATCTCTTGCTCTCCCTGAAGATTATAAAACTGTGTCCAGGGACGCACATAAAGGAAATTCCCAACATGACTACCTTCGATGTCTTCCACCAGAACGTATTCATAATTTTGAGGTGTATCAGGACGCATCTTTAACCACAACAAGCGCTGAGCATGATTCACCTGAATCCGGCGCATAATAATATTTCTATTGTGAATTGATTCACTTCCGAAAGTTAAAGCACCATGACAAAATCCAAACGTACAGTCCTCAATGATGATGTTGTAATTGCCTCCGTTCTCCTCCATCTGATCGGCATTGGGGCCTTTACCTCCTTTTAATGCCACCGCATCATCATTAACCGACATGTAACAGTTTTTAATCAATACATTTCTGACAACATCCAGATCAATGGCATCTGTACTTGGAGCTTTCACGGGCTCGTAAGGTGAGTATATGTACAAATCCAACAACTTCACATACTCACATTTGTAAAAATGGGTGGTCCAAAACGGAGAGTTTTGAAGAGTAATTCCGGAAATCTGGACATTTCGACTATTTGAAACAAACAATAATCGCGGGCGCATTTCGTCCAGGTTGGTGCAATCCGGGTTAAACGCCCTACGCAACCAAAAGGCCTTCCAATAGCGCATTCCGTTTCCATCAATAGTTCCTTTACCGGATATGGTAAAGCCATCAAGCCCATCAGCATTAACCAGCGCAGGAAAATATTTCCGCCATTCTCCTTCAATACGTGTCATCATAATTGGAAAATCACTAATATCATCGCTGCCTTTGAGCATTGCACCTTCTTCCAGGTGCAAATGAGTTCCCTGCTTAAAAAAGATAGAACTACTTAAAAAAGTGCCTGGAGGAATTATAACAACCCCGCCACCTGCTTCATAAGCTTTATCAATGACTGCCTGAATTTGCTCTGTTTGCAAAATAGTACTATCATTTTTTACACCATAATCAGTAACTCTATAATGTTTCCCAAGTTTATTGATATCTGTTGGTTCAATAATGCGAAACCATTCTGGAATTGGAGTTCCATCCGGGAAAAGATCAACAGTTTTATCTTTGTTATACTCTCCGGAAAAAAGCATCACCGGTATAAGAGTCATCACTAAAAATAGAATTTTTCTTACCATATTTATATATTTAATTGATTTCAATTCATCCATTTAAACAATCTAAAATCCAACATCCCTAATTCATAATAATAATCTTTTCCTGAAACATTTGATTGTCTGAAACTAACTGAAGAATATATACTCCTGCTGCAAGACCATCCCTCTCAAACGTTATGGTGCGAGACCCGCTGAAATGAGAGCCTTGCATCAGCACTCTTACCAAACGCCCATTAATATCATACAGTTCCAGTCTTACTGGAGCCTGAACTTCCTGTTTAAACTCAATTGTAGCTGAATTATTAAAAGGATTGGGATAAACGCTCAATGAGGCTCTTTCAGGTTTGATGTAATTAATATTGGAAATTACATCAGATTCTACCGCCACCATATACATAAATGCATTTGCAGCACCATCGATAGAATTTATTCCAAGAGATACAGACTCTCCTGCTTGCACCTCCTTACTGTACAAGTCCATTAAAGTTGATGCACCAGAAATATTTACGACAGCAATTTCACCAGCTTTATCATATTCTGACAACCAATCTGGTTTATTGGATACTCTCTGTGTGTGTAAAACATGAACAATGGCATCGTGCTCAACTTCAAATTGAGCAATAACATCTCTAGTTGACAGTCTTCGGGATGCATTGGCCGTGCGAATCCACTCAGCCCCTGCAAGAAATTCTGGTAGCGGATTAACATAAAAATTAAAATCGCCATAAATGGCATCACTCTCAGACAAACCCTCCATTAACTCCCAGATTTCAGCATTTGGAATATCTTGTACAATGAGATTTTTAATTACTTTTCCACTTCCTCTATTAACTCCACTTACAAGAGCTATGTCCGGCGTTGGTGGAGGAAAGTCCATATCTGTTGCAACATAAAATCCGGGATGAGGAGGTTGATTATAGGACGAATTCTGCCATGAAATTGCTACCCGGTATATGGGATCGTGCATAAATGTGTATAATTTATGCGTTGTTGGAATTGTTGTGGTGTAAACCCTGAGAGCATTGTTGTCATCGCGTCTGAAAATAACTTCTTCGCGCCAGTCTCCAAACAAATCAGCCTGTAAAACAGGATTGGCTTTTGTCCCATTTATTGAACTTGCTCCATTGGCAGTTAGCAACCGGGTTGATGAATTGTTTGCAATGCTCCATCGGTCAATTCTATTCGAGTTAAGAAGCTCCCTACTAAGCTCTCCATCCCACCAAATGATATGATTAATAGAATTAGGTACATTCCCCACTTTAACCCCTCTGGTGTCATAAAGCCCCAGACCACCGGAAGCCCAGAAATGAAACCCGGGACGCTGAGGGTCAATTTCTGCTCCCACTCCGCGACCAATATCGCCGGCCTGTCTGTGATTAAAAATTAACTCTCCATCATCTGCGTAACGCAGAGATACGCCGTGTCCTCCACTCTCATATGGCATAAAAATAAGTGGTCGTGGATCATCTTTAATCATGTAAGTTACATGTGTGGCATCACCATGACCACGCCCTGTGGCGTGCATGCCTGTTCCATCTGAAGCAATCGTAGCGGCCCCCGTCACGATATCATGACGTCCATCGCCATTTGCATCAATGATATGAATTGAATGATTTCCTTGTCCAAAATATGCGCTATTGCCGGCTGTATTTGAGTCAAATGTCCATTTGCGGGTTAAACGTCCATTTCGCCAATCCCACGCAGCAAAAGTCATCCGGGTATAATAACCGCGTTGAAATACTCCTGAGGGTCTCTCCCCGTCCACGTATGCCACCGCAGCATTAAAACGATCGACACGATTACCATAATTATCTCCCCAAGATGCTACACTTCCTCGTAAAGGCCAATAGTTGTCAGTAGCCAACTCTTCTCCTGTTAAACCATCAAAAACAGTGATATACTCCGGTCCGCTAAGAATCCAACCCCAGTCGTTACTATAATCAATTTCGTGTTGTGCGTTAACAGCAGGTCCTTTATTGATATAATTGCCCAATCCATCTTTAGTTCCGGGAGCCGTTTTAACCATGATCTCGGCTCGACCATTACCATCAAAGTCATACACAAGAAACTGAGTATAATGAGCTCCGGCTCTGATGTTTTGTCCCAGATCTATCCTCCACATAAAAACTCCATCCATGGTATAAGCATCCAATAGAACATTATCAGTATGTCCACCTTGAGAGTTATCTTTTGAATTGGACGGATCCCATTTTAGAATAATCTCATACTCTCCATCTCCAGTTAAATCTGCAACACTGGCATCATTGGGAGTATATACACCACCTCTCACTCCTGCAGGAGGACGGTTTAAGGGGATATCAAAATATCCGGCAGAGCCTTCCCTGTTATTAATTATTCGTGCAGGCCTGCTGCCTACCATTTCTCTTTCGTCAATAACAGCACGTACACGATACACAGAATTAAGTGGTGCAGTTTCATCCAAAAAGGAGGTAACAGTGCTTACCGGTTCTTCATTTATTCTTTCACCCCCTCTGTATATATTGAATTTAGTGTTGTATGGTTCGTTTCCTAATAAACGCCATTTTAAAAAATATCCATCTCCCTCACGAATGGCCACCAACCCTCTGTTAAGGTGCTCCATCTGTTTCTGCGACATCACATTTTCGGTCAAAAGAATAAATATACCGAAAAAAATCAAACCAAATAACTGTTTGTACGTTCTCATTTCTAGAAACTTAAATTAAACCAATTTTACAATAAATCTTCTTTAGGATTGGGGCTTCATGATTAATAGTTTGGGATTTAAAGCTGATTAACAATAAGACCTACCTTTGATCAATAATCACAACATTTGGTATCGGTGGAGGAAAGTCCATATCCGTAGCAACATAAAACCCGGGATGTGGAGGTTGATTATATGATGAGTTTTGCCATGATATTGCAACACGGTAAACAGGATCGTGCATAAAGGTGTATAGCTTATGAATAGTAGGTATTGTTGTCGTGTAAACCCTCAAAGCCTGACCGTCTTCCCTAAGCAGAACAACCTCTTCACGCCAGTCACCAAACAAATCAGCCTGCAAAACGGGCGTTGCTTTGGTGCCATTTATTGATCTGGCACCCTCTGCCGTTAATAGTCGTGTCGAACTATTATTTCTTATACTCCATTTATCAATTCTATTTCGGTTCATTAATTCCCGACTTAAGTCACCATCCCACCAAATTATAAAGTTCATTGAATTTGGCACATCCCCTACTACATCTCCATTTATATCAAATAGTCCAAGTCGGTGAGTACCCCAAAAATGAAATCCCGGAATTTCCGGATCAATTTCAGCACCCACACCGCGACCTACATCATTGGGGTTGCGATGATTAAAAATAATTTCGCCACTATTGGCATGCCTTAAAGAAACCCCATGACCACCCGACTCATGTGGCATAAAAATCTGTGGGTAAGGGTGATCTTTTATCATGTAAGTAACATGTGTGGCATCTCCATGTCCCATACCGGTGGTATGCATACCTGTTCCGTCTGATCCTATGACGGCCGAACCAGTTACTATATCATGGCGACCATCATTATTAGCATCTATCACATGTATTGAATGATTTCCTTGTCCGGCATATTGCTCATGACCGGCATCATCAGAATCGAAAGTCCATCTCAAACTTAATTTTCCATCGCGCCAATCCCATGCAGCCAGTGTCATTCTGGTGTAATAACCTCTTTGAAAAACTGCACTTGGCCGCTCTCCATCCAAATAAGCAATGGTGGCATTGAATCGATCCACTCTGTTTCCATAGCTGTCTCCCCAGTCGGAAACATTTCCACGAAGTGGCCAATAATCAGCTGTTGCCAATTCAACTCCTGTAAGTCCATCAAAAACTGTAATATATTCTGGCCCTTCAAGTATATATCCTGAACGATTTCTGTATTCAATTGAATGATCAGCATCTGCGGCCGATCCTTTACTTAAAAAATTCCCCTTTCCATCCCGGCTTCCGGGCGCAGTTTTTACCATGATTTCTGAACGGCCATTACCATCCAAATCAAAAACTAAAAACTGGGTATAATGAGCTCCTGCACGAATGTTTGGACCCAAATCAATCCTCCATAAAAACTCACCATTAAGCGTATATGCATCCAACAACACATTATCTGATATTCCGCGATGCGAATTGTCCCTCGCATTATTTGGACTCCAACTCACAACAATTTCATAATTTCCATCTCCGGTTAAATCGCCAACACTTGCATCATTGGCAAAATACTTTCCACCATGAATTCCCTCTGAAGGTTGTCTTAATGGAATATCAAAAAAACCGGCATTTTCTCCTTGGGTGTTATTGATAATAAATGAAGAAGAAGACATTTCAGTTTCCAAATCGTCAATTATTGCTTTAACTTTATAATCGCTGTTAAGCGCTGCAATGGAGTCAAAATAAGAAGTTACGTCGGCGATTGGCCGATCGTTAATTTTTTTATTATTACGATAAATGTCAAAAGAAGTATTATAAGGTTCATTGCCCAGTAGTCGCCATTTTAAATAATACCCATCATGTTGTCTGACAGCAACCAATCCACGATTAAGATTTTCAACACGCATCTGGGAACATAGAGATGATGTTGATACCAGAATTAAAATAAAAATAATATAAAGCCTCATAACAGTTGGTGTTTAAAATATTTCAGCACGACACTACTTCTCCATCTAAACAATTGGGCAATTAAGTAAGGCTTTTAATGTGAAAACGTTGAAGGGATAAAAAATTGGGTAGAAATCAATCCTTCTGATTCGTCTAATAAGACATGAGTTAAATGAAACTTAAAAAAGAATTGTAAAACAAACGATAAATAAACTAATAACCTTTTAAAAAAGAATAGCATCTTTCACGGTACTCCGTGAAAGATGCTATTTGCTTATATGAACTTAATTAATGCTCATAAATTCAATGATTGAATTTATTTAACGATTACACGAGAAACTCCTACGCCATTGGCTGAAGTTACTTTTACCATGAATATACCTTTTTGATTAATGGTAATTGATTGTCCATCACCAGAAACTTTTCTGGAGACAACAACTACTCCATTCATATCAATTACTTCAACAAGGTATGAATCCGCTCCAGCATTTAAAGTGAAAGTTCCATTGTTTGGATTCGGATATACTCCCAAATTCAAGGATTTCACTTTACCTAATGAAGTTGAATGTTGTCCGAGTACTACAGAAACAAGATCTCCATCGGCGATGGTTACAGTAACTGGTACTGCTAACAATTGTACATCTTGTCCGGCATCATCCGTCATAACTCCTAAATAAGTTACGTGGAATACTCCGTCGCTTACCATAAAGTCAAATGGGTCAACCAAGTATGTCACCTCAGTTCCAGCCTGCCCAAACACCTCATATTCAGAACTTTCAACCAACTTGTACTGCCATCCTAAACCAGTCATTCCTTCAGGTAATTCAACAGATAACGTGTAAGCTCCACCGTCTTCATCAATTTCCACTGCAAAATCAATAATGCGGAACATCAATGTGTTAGATGAAAGTGTTCCATCACCAGCTTCAGCAACTACGTAATATTCACCAATGTTCTCGAATTGAACGGTAACTGCATCGCCAGCAACTGCAGGAGCAAATGGTTCCCAAGGACCAAATGGGCTATGACTATGTTTCCATGTGAACTCACTTAAACCATCGGTATTCACTAAAGTTAACACCTCAGAATCGGTAAGGATAGGCATAATAAACATACCTGTTTGCTCAATGGCAAAATCGTTAAGATTACGAGCCATTAAATAAGTATAATCGGTTATTTGATCATACAAATTAATAAATTCGTGTTCTTCAGGAATAATAATCCGATTATAGGCAATATAATTTGCGACGCCCGTTAAGTATTCTCCCTGAAACATCATTTGTGCATTATCGCTTAAATGAAATCTTGAATACTCAGCATCTGGATTAGTAGTAAGTCGGTGTATTTGTGCTGGATGAAAATAAATTTTTCCATTTCCAGAAACAGTTACCTGTCCACCTCTAGTTGGATTATCTGATTCACCCATGTTAAGAGTGTTATTGTCAAAACTACCCCATTGATTAAAAATAGCTACACCGTTACCAGTAACAGTTAATCTGGAACTATTAGCGTCCATACGTAATAAATCCTGATCTTTTACAAATACTCCAGATTCAATAAGTAATTCACCTCTTAAGCCCCAAGTATTTCCTCTCCACTTTAAGGAATCTGTTTCGCTGCCCCTAACGATCAACTTAGCCCATATTGCCTCTTCCACTACAGTTTCACCATCCATTACAGGTTCTCTATAATGTATGGCACTACCACCAAAGATGGTATCCACACCGTGAGAGAACACTGGCCAATGAGGAACATCAACAGGAACAATAACATTATTTCTGTGGGGATATGCCAAAGGTGACCAGTTTGCCATTTTGTGATAATCCTCATCAATAGCACCAGTCCAGGTAATATTCAATGCACCTGCATTCCAAGCTTGCTTAACAATGCGAATCTCCTGACTTACTTCGGTTACACCATCAACCACACCTTCAAACAAAATAAAATATTCTCCAACACTCTCAAAATCTGGAGCAAACTCTACACTTGTCTGCGCAGGATCAAATGATTGATGTCCCATACCTGGAGTTTGGCTCCACTTCCATTCACCTGATGTAATTTCTCCTGCGGATGATGATACAGTAATAGGAATTCCCGTTTGACTACCACGAATATATTGCGTTAAATCTGGTGAAAAGCTTAACTTATCAGAACCTACTATAAATAACAACTCATTTGAAACTATAGTCCCCGAAGGGGTAGTCACTTCACAAACAAGATAAAATGTTCCACTACCTGAAAAAACTGGAGTTACTACACTTGATTCTGATGAACTTCCTAAAACATTGTCATAAGGACCACCGGAGGTAGTTCCATATTTCCACTCAAAATTTGTTGCTGTAGCAACAAAATCACTCATTTCAACAGCAATTTCTGGACCAGCCTCTCCTGCAACCAACGATTCTGCTCTTTCAGGCAAACGATCGGTAAAGTAGGCCAAAACAGTACTTTCTGGTTTTGCTACAAAATATGTTTTATTAGCTACCGGCTCATAATAATAATGGATAAAAAAATCATCGCCACCGGTTATACTTCCAGCATCTACCTGACTTCCATAACCAAGTGAATTTCCTGCTAAAATTAATCGTCCATTATCGGTAATTGTCATTAAACTGTGAGGAGGAGTAAATCTTATTAGTTTATTTGCATCACGCACTTCCACTTCTCCATCATCTTGAATATAAACTTTACCACCAATTGTTGTCTCATTTCCCATTCCCAGGTGGTCTCTAAAAAAAGCTCTCCCGGTACCATTAACAATCAGGGTTGCTTCATTAGATTTATTAAGCATATAGTTTCGACGATGGTTGAATTCACCAGAAGAAATTATAAGAGTTCCTCCAGCTTCTGTATGCCCCCCTCCATCTTGATAAAAAACGAAACCATCATCAAGCGACAAAGTTAACTTTCCACCATCATGCGGGCCATCCTCAACTCCGGTAGGCTCCCCGTCTTCGTCTTCTTCGATAAAATGGAAAGGCTCTCCAATTGCAAGATTAAGAATGGTAATGTTCTCATTTCCTGTAATTACAGGAAAATTGGGGTTTGCCGGATCAGCATATGTTCCAACATGGCCAACATTTACATGTCTTCCTTCAATCCATGTTTGGGGATCCCAATTCTGAACATCTGTAGCATCTGTACTTACAGTTCCTCGCCAATAAGTATTAAGATTTTCTTGTGCATTAACCTGCAATCCGGTAAAACACATAAATGTGACCAAAGCTAACACTTTGGCACTTTTAGAATAAAGATTTTTCATAACAACGATTTTGAAATTTAACAATTTATTAATCAGCTGAATCAATTTAGAGATTCGGGGATCTATGTTTTAAGAGACCGAAAAACAATTCCGGAGGATCACATTTTGCATTATATTAAGATACATCAATATCCACTATAAGTCAATCAACTATTGGCAAAAACCAGTTTTCTCTAACCATTAATTTTTCGCGAACCCTGCTGGCACTTCCATAGTCACCAACTGCTTCAAAACGTTCAGCAATTTTATTGGCCAAGAAACCATTATCGCCTCTTCTAATGGCAATACGAACCAAGTCGGCCCATCTCTGTCCTTCAAATGCAAGCTCTCTGGCACTTTCATCGATTATATAATCTTCGAGCCTTTCGAGCACCGGATCATCTTCTCCAATAACCAAATTGGAAAGGCTTACACGTCCCCTCACTCCTATACCTCTGTGCCAATCGCCGCGGTACAAAGGTGGAATTTGAGCGGCTGTTGTTTGACGTGCATCAAAATCGAATGGATGTGATAAGTTGGTCATATAAAAGGTAGTATCATTTCCATTGATTTCCAAATCATAAATGATGTTTCCAAAAGCATCGGTAAGATATGACACATTTCTATGGGTAAAGTCATGTCCGGGAAGCCTGTCGGATCCCGGATAATTAGCCCGCACTCCGTTATTAAGTAGCGTCCAGGCCAAAAAATGTTGGCCGGCGCGATTAGCTGCTTCTACATATCGCAAATGCAAACTTCCAGCCCGCCATAAGAACCATTTTCCCGGACGTGAAAGAGAGTTCAAATCATCATATTCGGCTATATATTTTGTTATAACCGGATTCCCGCCTATCATATCATATGAGCCTTTATTTTCAAAAATATCTTCAATTGATCCTCTGAAATCGCCTGTAAATTGATTCCCCTGTATCTGACTGTTCCAATCATCTATTATTTTCTGAGAAGGCTGCAAAAGATACTCGCCATTTTGATACGAAAAAAGATCAAAGAAAGGACTAGGCTTGTAGTCTTGGTGAAAATACATCACCCACAACCATTCACCGAAATAGTTAGCGGTACCATAGTCTTGAAACATCATTGGCCAAAAATTAACAACACTGTTCAAGTCCTCATCAAAAAAACGCAAATATCCGCTGGTGTACCTACTTGTACCTGGATTTGCGGGCTGTGCATTGTCCCTGTATGGTAATTTATATTGATCGAAGGGGTTGTATCCTGCAGATCGCTCCATAATACTTTTAAAATATGACGCTGCAGCAACATAGTTTCCATTCCATAAATGCAATTCTCCCAGAAGATATTCCTTATCTATGAACATAGTGCGGGTATGGAAGCCATCTATAACGCGAAAGAGAGATTCATCTGTATAAATTCCTTTATAAGGAACAGACTCCATTTCTGTTAACAAAACAGCCATCATTTCCTCAATTCCCAATACAGGAAATTCTCCTCTTTCAATTTTACTTAAATCATCAACTTTCTCAATGGATTGAGTTATATAAGGCACTTCACCATAATGAATTGCCAACTGCATATATAACCAGGAGCGCAAAGCTATGGCATCAGAAACTCGAGGTTCGTATGCTTCACGGCTAATTCGGTTTTTCTCCAACATGGTTTTAAAATTGCTGATGACACTATTGCAATCATTGATTAGCGAAAAAAATGGAGCCGGATTAACCCAAGGGTTGTCATTAGAGACATCCTCATGATTTGCTATTTCTCTTAAATAGTGATCGGAATTAAAAGTCACATCCATTAAGTCTGCACGCAATTCATTTAGAATCACGTACTGAGGAGCCAAATCAATCAATTTGCCATACAATCCTCTGATGGCTGCATCTGCATCATATATGTCTCTATAAAACTGACCATCGGTGAGTACATCATCTGGCTCTACCTCAAGCAAATCTTTACAACCAGATAGCCCTAAAATAAATATTGATGTAAGAACTGCTCCAAATATTATTTTTATTCTCTTCATCCCTGTTATTTTTTATATGTTTAATGCACTCTTTGCAATATTTCAGTCAAAACTCAAACTATTGCATTTGCATTTCTATATACTGATCATCGTTTCGTTACAAACCAATCTTAATACCAAATAAAAATGACGTTGCATGTGGCAACATACCAAGGTCAATTCCCTGTAGCAAGGGAGAAGCCCCTGCACTAAAAACCGGATCGAGTCCTTTGTAGTCAGTAAAAGTTATCAGATTATTACCTGAGGCATAAACTTCAACACTTTGAAATCCAAATGGACGGAACGGCACATTGTAACTAAGCGTAACATTTCGCAATCTAACAAATGAGCCATCTTCGATCCATCTGTCAGAGAATCTGCTGTTACCAATATCATCATTATAATTTGCGCGTGGAATATTAGTTTGCTGTCCTTCATATTGCCAGCGATTAACTACAGCTTTAGTTTGGTTTCCATAACCACTCATGCTCTCCAGTTGTCGACGCTGATAGTTATATACATCTCCTCCAACTGAAAATGACACAGCTGCATTAAGAGTGAAATCTTTCCATCTCATCCGTGAATTAAACTCACCAAAAAAATCGGGGGTAGGATCTCCAATAATTTGCATATCATTATTATCAATAATCCCATTATTATCAACATCCTGAAATATAACATCACCTGCCTGAAAAGGCATTAACTGTGTGTTTGGGAGCAATGCCTGAAGGCCGGCATTATCAGCATCTGCCTGAGAAGAATAAACACCACTTGTTCTAAATCCGTAAAAAACACCAAGAGGTTGTCCAACTTCCGTTAAAATGTTTGCTCCATAGAGCTCAGTAATCTTTCTGTCACCATTAATCTTTTCAATATTTGTGGTGTATTTTCCAATTGTCACGCCGGCATCCCATCTGAAGGCTCCGTTCAGTATTCGAGCATTAAGAGACACATCCATCCCCTGTGTAGTCATTTCCCCATCATTAATGATCTTATAATCGAACCCACTATATATGGACGCAGGCACAAAGTCAATCATATCCTGTGTTCTGTTGTGATAGAAGTCGACAGAACCTGAAAACCGCTCTCTAAATACAGCAAAATCAATCCCAACATTCATTTTCGTATTGGTTTCCCATTTTAATTCTGGATTGTAAAGATTACCCAACACAATACCTTGGTAGCTCAAAAAGCTATAGGCTGTATAATAACGCTTGGCAGCGTAATTACCTATATCATCATTCCCTGTCATTCCATAGCTGGCTCTTACTTTAAGCAGATCAAGCGAATTGGCATCATTTAGGAATGGCTCAGAAGTTAACAACCAGGCTCCTGCAACGGATGGAAAGAAACCAAACACAGATCCCATTAAACCCAGACCGTCCGCTTCACTACCGAAACGAGATGATCCATCAATGGCCATACTTAAATTTAAAAAGTATTTATGCTTATAATCATAATCTCCGGACAAATACATTGTTAAGCTGTTCCAAGCTCCGGAAAATCCTCCCTTTTGTCTTAATACACCTAAACTATGAGATAAAGTCCTCAAATTATCATTTGCAGAAGAGTACCCTCGGCCCCAATCTTCCTCAATGTTATTTATATTCATTCTGACTCCAGCCACGGCCATTATTCCATGCGCATAACCAAATCTATTATTATAGAGAGCTCTAAAATCATTATTAACAGCCATGTGTCGCATTACTCTTGCTCCCATTTTATTGGTAATAGTTCCCAGAGGAGTTGTAATCGGCTCTATCCCATGGGAGGGAATAAACAAGGTTTCCCTGTCTTTATCAAAAGATAACCCGATCAGATTGCTTATTGTCAAATTATCATTAACCTGATAATTAAAATCAAAAGAGCCAAAAAATCTGTAATTCTGTCCTCTTAAAGTATGATTATCAAGAATTGCCAACGGATTGCTTATCCCAAGTCCATCATAGTCTTCAAATAAAGCACTTACCCGTCCTTCTTCACTTATAATGTATGGATGCATAAATGGCGCTTTCAATCTTGCCTGAGCAACCACATCATCAGGGGAATTGTATCCTGTAGCTCCTATTTCATTATCATTATAAACAAAGCTAATGTTGGAATTTAGTGTTAAACGTGGTGAGAAATTAATATCTGAATTAAACCTCAGATTAAACCTTGAAAAATCTGAATCTTCAACCATTCCTCCCTGATGCATATAACCAACTCCCAGCGAATATAGAGCAACATCGTCACCACCTTTAATCCGAAGAGAATAATTTGATGAATAACTCTGGTTGAAAACCTCTCTTTGCCAATTGATATCATTATTCATTCGATAAAACCCGGTTTGTTGAGGAGAGGTTGTAAAATATGGCATTTGAGACACTTCACCCGGAGTATACCCGGCTGAAAGGAACATTTCGCTGAGATAAGGTTTATATTGCTCAGCACTCATTAGCGGATAAACCTCCGGTTTCATATGGATTCCACCATGCATTTGAAAATCAATACTAGTAGCCTGTCGGTTTGCTCGCGATGTAGTGATTAATATCACACCGTTGGCAGCCTTTGCACCATAAATTGGAACAGCATCTCTGATAACAGTAACATTTTCAATATCGCCAAGATCAATTCCTCCAAGGGGATTGGTTCGATATCCATCAATCAAAGGATTTCCATAATTAGTGATGTCATATATCATTCCATCCACAATGATCAGTGGTTGGTTTGTAGCGTTTAATGAATTAAACCCACGTAAAAACAGATCAGACCCGATACCGGTTATCCCTGTGCGTTCTTTGATCTGTAATCCGGCTGCAAATGTCCCAAACTCTTTTTCGGGAGAAGTGTTTCCTGATTTTGAACGTTCGCTTAATCTGTTTGTTGAGGCAGATGATCGGGGAGTATAGGCCTCTTTTATATTATAATACCCGACATTTGTGGCCTGTTGAAATGATTTGTTGGAGACCTCCTGCATATAAACATCAACATTATCACGACCGGCAAGCACGACGTCAGTAGTGTGATATCCTAATGACTCAAAAGTTAAAACATCCTCCAAAGATCTTACCCGAATTGAAAACTCACCCTCAATTCCGGAAAAATCAGAAGAAAAATTTCCGCATGAAACATCGGCAAAAGCAATAGGCTGGAGAGTTGTTGCACTATACACAACGCCTGTAACAATGATGTCTTCACCAGCGCTTTGATGCTGCCCCCATCCTATTACTGCAGTGCAACTTACTACCAAGGAAATAAAAATTCGTTTTATATAATTCATAGTAATCGGGATTTACTCTATATTAATTCAACACAGGTACCAATTTTATATAATCTACCGTCACGGCCATATGATGTGTACTCACTCCTTCCGGAACCAATTGCAAATAGACATTTCGCATAGAACCAAAGTTCACGGTACCAACAAAA
Source organism: Alkalitalea saponilacus (assembly GCF_900168165.1). Taxonomy (GTDB): domain Bacteria; phylum Bacteroidota; class Bacteroidia; order Bacteroidales; family Marinilabiliaceae; genus Natronoflexus; species Natronoflexus saponilacus. The sequence goes on along the minus strand of NZ_FUYV01000006.1, from coordinate 81,120 downwards.
ACCTCATCTTCTTCCGAATTTGGAGAATACTCTGTAGCAGTTACTGGAATAAAGTCTGTAAAGTAAACCGGAGGTGCAAATCTTGTGACGCGTCCTGTGACAGGATCTCTTGTCATCACTGCACTTGTACCTAACCGTTGTCTTAATTCATTATCACTTGGATAACGATAAGAAGTGCGAAAATCATTTATGGCTCTCCAATATACCCGATACTGGATAGATGGTAAAAAGCCAGCTGGCAAAATCAATCCATCGGTTAACCTTTGACTTGAACCAGCAATGTGATTGTCCAAAACAAAATCATGCCCTCCTGAAGCGTGCTCTCTGATTCGAAGATAACCTTGCGCATCAGCTCGCTCAGTATTAAGACCGTAATAGGCCTCTGGTGATTCTCCTTCAACAATAATTGGTCGGATTCGATCTGCAACCTCAACGGGCGCAGAAGAAACAACATACACATATCCGTTACTGGCCTTGAAAGATTCAACAACAGCGTCATCGCTAAATGCCACGGGAATTCCATTTGCTGAAACAGGCATAGCAGGTACATTTCCCGGCGAATAAGACTCATTAAAAACATAATCTCTTGTTATTCGCATTTTGGTTTCAGCAGTATCCCTTGCAGTTGTACCGTTAATAACCCGGTAATATCTCCAGAATTTCTGATACTCCTGATTTAAAACCTGATCTTCAACAATAAAGAGAGTCAGAGTGGAGTCTTCAGAAGATAAATCTGCAATATTATCATTAAATGAGTTGCGGAAAATAAAAACTGAATCATAAACAGGCTGGCCTAAATCATTTACTCCGACTTGGGTTGATAAATCAGGAGAAAATGTCAATCTGGTAAGAGAGTTCAAATAGTCAACGTGCTTATTTTGCGGAGCCATATTTTCAACATATTCCCAAATGGTAAGTCGTGGAAGCACAGGTTCAGCCATAACATTAACAAAGCCATTAAGCAAAGCCTGACTTGAAGACAATACTGCCAAACCATCTATCAATCCTTGTTCGACTTCTAACCATTTCGAACTCAGCATTTGAATTCGACCTGCGTTGGCATCATTTGAAAGATTATTTCTTCCATATGTTATATGGTGGCCCACAAAAGTCTTTTTCGATGATTGATCAGCAAGAAAGGTTGATGGCACCATTTCCATCGCACCATTTGTAAGTGCAAAAACAGTAATTTGTTTTGATGAAGTCAATTCTTCTTTATAGCCTACTTCATCTATTAATGCAACAAACTGAGAAAATTGAGGATCAGCCTGCAAATATGTGTAAATTGTTTGATTAGACACATCTTTATTTCGTGACGAGTGTTCATCCCATGCGTCACTACAACTAAATAATGCTGTAGCTGTGAAAAGAAGTGTTAATATTCTCCTGATTTGCATAATTATCATCTCTTTAATTTGTTTGACAGAAATCTATCCCCACTGACATCATTTTTTTTATGAACTAAATGAGTGCTATTGATTGACAGATACCTATATCATTTTTCCAAATAATTAATTCTGACTTTGATAAACTTCATATGCTGCATGGATTTCTTCTTTTGTAACAAGACGTCCATTTTTGGTGTTGACTCTTGGCCATAGCTGATCTTCGTCTACTGGTATAAAATGTACCATATCGAGCCAAAATTCTTTAGTTCCAGAAATACCAACGAATCTAAGTGCATGTGAACCAGTTGTTGGGACTGTAATAGTTCCGGCTAACATACCAAACACCCTGGAATCAGCGATATAGTTCGATTCTAAAATATTCCGTGTAATATCCGGATCATTGTCGTCACTACGTGTGTATGCAATGTCATCAGGATTCCATTGATAGAACTTATAGCCACGACTTTCAAGTTCCCTTTCAGAATAACCAGGTCGTTCGGTTCTGTTTGTTGGGTTATATGGTGAGGTGCGGATAACATTTGGCAACGGAATATCATTAAAATGGACGAAAAATACAGGGTGTCTTTCTGCACTTGAACCCCTGAAACAGATCCAAATTTTATAATCACCAGCAGCCAACACAGGGGTTTTAAGCTCAACCCATGGAATAACTTCCGGTCTCAGCATGATGTTAAACAAATCACCATGTACAACCCATGGGTTTGCAGCTCCGCCACCTCGTCCTTCGTAAAAAATATTGCCGCCGGTCCAGGTAATGTTTTCAAGGTCGCCGGGCTGTAAAACTACCGCATCACCAGGACGACGAAATACACCGGGCATACGCATAATTTCCAACTGTTCAGTAACAGACCAGTAAACAGCAAAAGGATGTCGCTCTTTAATTCTGAAATCTTCTTTCATGACATGAAGGACGCCATTTAGTACAGTTCTATCAGACTCGTCGCGATTTATTTCGAAACCAGGCTCATGAACCCCGGCAAAAACATCATCATTCACTAATACATTTACCCCAACAGGTCTAATGGTCACAACCTCATTTCTAACACGTGTTAGTCCCACTCGATCAAAAACAAGATCAGAAACGTAGCGCAGATTTTTATCAAGAATATGATAAGCAACGTACATATTCATTGGGTTATTTATATCAAGTAGATTTCCTTCATCAGGATCAACATCTGCCCATAAGTCGTCAAAAGAATCAAAACCTTCTGCTTTGTATACAGCATCAGGTATAGCAAAAACTGTGTGAGGACCTTTCCCAATATGAAGCGTATCAAACCAACTTGTTCTTTTAAGCGCTTCAGTAAAGATAGTAAAGCGACTATCGGCCTCAATTACTTGGGCTGCAGTTTGAAGCTCTGGCCTGATTACGTCATTAATGGAGTGAATGATTCCATTGGCCATACGAATATCCCTTTGCCTAACCTCAGCGTATTTATTAAACATCAAGACAGCTTGATTGTCTCTAAAAAAGGTTCCGGTTGTGATATAATGGCCAAACATGTTGGTCGTGTTCATTCGTCCATCCACAAACTCGGTAGAAGGTATGGTATCAGTAATTACATGATATCTTACAATATTCCGGAGTTCCTCTCTATCCATGTCTGACAATGATGAGAACTCAGATTCTGCAAAGAATTTTTCAAAAGCACTATTGGTAGGAGCCAGCAAGGTTAATGCTCCGTAAGCTTTTAAAAAGGACATACTTTCTGACTTTTCAAGCAACTCTACCAACATAGAAAACTCATCCGGATTATTTTCCAAAAACTCACCAATAAGCTCCTGATAATTGGTTCTCTCCTCAAAAGCCGGATCCAAACAGCTCACAAACCCAATTGATAAAAGGATTATCACTGTCAAAAAACTGCTATATATCTTCCTTTTCATCTGTTAATAATTTATTTTTTTATTCGTCGTTTGAAACACTCGCACAAACCTCAACTTCTTTCTTTTTCAACATGCTATTCTACAAGCATTCAATCGTTTTATATTTCACTATTTTATAATAATTCTAACATATCACCTTTGGGTTTGATCATAAAAAGGATTCTGCTTTAGATGTGGGTAGCCAGCATTGATTTCGCTTTGATGTATTGGCAAATAGTGAAAATCAGTATCCCTTAATTTATTAATCAATGATTCAATCTTTTCCGGACGCGTAGATCTTATGGCCATATCAGTAAGCAAGTCCAATCTTTGGTAATTGTTGCGTTTTGCGTTACGCAAAATGTCAAACCAACGTTTGCCTTCGTAGGCAAACTCCCTTCCTCGTTCATCAAGAATATAAGATGTGAGTCCAAATTGCCCGGTCGGGCTCTGATAGGTGTCGTCTGGAGCATTAGCTCTGTCTCTGATCACATCAATATATGTTAGAGCCTGTGCTCCTTGATTGGTGTTAGCTAAGGCCTCGGCTTTCATTAACAGGATGTCGGCATATCTGTAAACAATCCAATTTGATGTCGCTTCATTAAATGGTTTTCTCTGTTCTCTGTTAGCCCCGATATATTTCCAAATACTATATCCGTCGGCAGAACGATAAGCAGCACCATCGCTTCGAATATCAGCATCTTCGGGTAGTGCCAGAATATTTACGGGCCATAAGTACTCTACAGTTAATGTATTAGCTCTGTACCATTGAACATTGGCCACCCAGTTGTAATATGGATTTAGGATCTCAGATGAAAATTGTAATTCAAAAATACTTTCAATGCTGTTTCCCTCCACAAATAAAGTAGTAAACCAGTTTTCATTTCCAGGCACCAATGCAAACTGACCAGACTGAATGATCTCATCACAAGCTTCTATGACTTTATCAAACTCATCAAGCCATAAATAAACATCGGCCTGAATGGCTTTTATTGTATAGTAATTGATTCTGCCTTTGTTTTCCTCTAATCGTCCATGATCTCTTGGGATGAGACGTTCAGCCTCTTCAAGATCACTGATTATTTGTGCAAAAATATCAGCATTACTAGCCTTTGTGCGAGCCTGAATTCGGCTATCAGTAGTTGTTGCCTCCAATACCAATGGAACTTCATTAAATACCCTTGCCAGATAAAAATAGAGTAGTGCTCTTAACCCCAAAACTTCGCCTTTATACTCATTCATTCTGGCCTGAGTAAAAGCCCCATCTCGTTCAACCACCTTTGGACCAAATTCCAAAACGGTGTTGCACAAATTAATCGTGGTATAAAACCCATTCCATCTTGCAAAATTATTGGTTGGTAATATTTCTCCCTGATTAATCTGCTCAAAATCATTATTTATTGATCGAAAGGAACGAATCATATCCGCCCTTAATTCTCCCCAATTAAACATTGCTTCGGCCACGGGATGAGTGGTTCCACCTAACATAGAAGCATAACAGCCCATAACAGCTGCATGTACATCTCTTTCTGTTTGCCAAAACTGATCTACAGTAACTCCATCCTCAGGTTCTATATACAGCCAATCAGAGCAGGAGCTAAAAGCAAGAGAGGCTATAAATAGAATTGAAATATATAATTTATACTTTTTCATCATTTTCATATTTTAATGTTCCTTCATTCAGGCTATCATCTCCAGGTTATTAAAATGTTACAGACAGGTTAAACGTAAATTGTTTGGCCACCGGTGTGCGCGAATGGTCTTCGCCTACTGTAAATATATCCCCATATCTTTGATTAATATTTATCTCAGGATCCTGCCCGGTGTATCTTGTAAATGTTAACAGATTGTTCATTGTGGCCGACAAACGCATGTTTTGCATGCCAAACCTCTGAGAAAAAGAGTTGGGTACTCTATATGTTAAGGTGATATACTTTAATCTCAGGAATGATCCATCTTCAACAAACCTGTCGGAGCCCAACCAATTATAACCCTGCCCCATCATCGCTCTTGGAATATCTGTCTCATCACCTGGTGCTCTCCATCTACGCAGGGTCGAAGCAAGCTGGTTGTCGAAGTAATACATATTTTCTCCGTCCATCTTGGTCTTGTTTATAATATCATTCCCAACACGGAAATAGAAATAATAGTTAAAGGAGAAATTTTTATAATCAATAAGAGACCCAAACCCACCATAAAAATCAGGATTTGCATCACCAATGTATACCACATCCTGTGCATCAATATTTCCGTCATGGTTAATATCCTCATACATTGCATCACCCAACTGGAATGGATACCTCACGTTTCTATAATCAAACACCATATATACAGGATTTCCATTTGGGTCTAGAATTTGATTACCTGCTGCATCCCTTGCAATTAGCTGATCGGGTTCGGTATATACTCCTTTATAACGATAACCATAAAAAGAACCAATGGGGTTATCAACCTGAACAATGTGTCTATATTGGCCATTATAAAGAGTCAGGCTTCTCTCTAATGGGTAGTTATCTGCAACTTCTCTGAGTATATTGTAATTTCTTGCTATATTAAAATCAAAAGTTACTCTCAAATCGCTTTGACGAATAGGAACGGTTCGTACCGATAAGTCATACCCAATATTATCTAAAGTTCCCAGATTCATAACATTGATTCTGGAAAAGCCTGTTGTTGATGGAATTGGAGTGTCATAGACAAGCATGTCTTTGGTTGTATTCAGATAGTAATCAGCATCCACCATCAGTCTTCCATTAAACATCTCAATTGACACTCCATAATTGGTACTGTTAAAAGATTCCCATTTAAGGTTTTCCAATTGCATATTAATAGGGTAAACTGCATTATAACCTAAGTATGACCAAGCAAATGTTCCATAATTATTAAAGAACATTCCCTCTCGCCTAGGAACTCTACCGTTTTCTCCATAACTAAATCTCAGCCTTAAATCATTCAGTGAGGTAAAATCCTCCATGAATGGTTCTCCAGAAATACGCCATGCTGCAGAAACTCCAGGAAACATTCCAAATCGATTCTTCTCATCAAATTTAGAGTTACCTTCATACCTGATACTACCCGAAGCAATATATCTGTCTAACAAGACATAATGAACAGTGGCAGTTGCTCCTACATCACGACCTCTCCATGGCCCTGAATTAAAACCAAGACCCGCTTCCCTGTATTTATTATCTAATGAAGGATCCTGCAACAACGAAGAAGCCGAGTTGGCGGTTTCAAGTTCGTAAAGACTTCCTATGCGTTCATTGGTTTGAAAATTTACAGAAGCTGTAAAATCATGGATGGCGTTAAACATCCGGTTAAAATAGAGTTGGTTGTTTGTATAAATGGTATATGAATCATCATCTTTATCAAAAGCTCTGTTTACCCAAGAGTCAGTCCAGGTTCTTCCAGTAGCTGTCTGCGGCAAGAAACGTCTTACTTTATTGGTATTAACATCAAAAGAGAGATCCATTGTATATCTTAATCCTTCCAGAATTTCATAGTACAAAGAAAGTCGGTTGGTAATCCTGTCATTGATTGTCCGTGTAAATCCATCGTTACCCATCGCGACTGGGTTATAAGTATTTGGAGCAGTTCCTTGTGCATTAAACTCTGGCGAAAAGAAATTCCCGGTTAAATTTCCAAAAGCGTCGTATTCATAAATTGACATATTAGGCATTTTCCTGTAAGCCACAGATCGCAACTCTCTGCCGTCCCTAAATGTATTATCCCGATAGTTTCCTCGTGTGTCTGCATGGTTATAGGCAAAGTCAGCTCTCAACCTCAAGCGGTCAGAGATCGTATAATCGAGATTTAAACGCGTGGACAATCGATCCAGTCCGGTACCAATGGTGGTACCTTCCTGTCCCTGATAGTTAACAGAAAATCGATAAACAGCTCTGTTTCCTCCACCAGAGATAGAGAAATCATGGTTTTGAATAAAACCATTCTGAGAAACTGCTTTTAACCAGTTTGTATTCTGTCCATAGTTATGATAGAAATATGGATCATCTGGAATTTGCAGAAATTCACGGTAAGTCTCAAAAGGAAGTGGAGTTCCATAGCTGTTAAACCATGCTTCCTGTATTAATGTGTTGTACTGATTTCCATTCAACAGAGGAATTGTAGGTGGATCGAAAGTATATGTACCCCTAAAAGTATAATTGATTAGAGGTTTTGTTGACCTCGAACCTCTGCGTGTTGTAATAAGCAATACACCATTTGCAGCTCTCGTACCCCACATAGCGGTAGCGGCTGCATCTTTTAAAACAGCTATTTCGGCAATATCATCAACAGGAATATTCAACATTTGAGAATAACCCTCTTCATTGGCTGTTGCAAAGTTAAAATCTGAGGAAACATTTATCTCATAAGGAATATTATCAACAACAATTAACGGAGAAGCATCACCTGTAAGTGTGTTTACTCCACGAATTCTGATGTTCATACCTGCTCCCGGATCTCCAGTATTGGCAGTAATATCAACTCCGGCCAATCTTCCCTGAAGTGCTTCATCAATGGATGATGCATGTACACCTTCGAACACATCAGCAGAAATCTTTGCAATAGGTATCGCCAAGTTTCTGTCCGGTACATTTAGACTTCCGGTCTGAGTACGACGGTGAGCAACAATCTCTGCTCCTGCCAATTCTGTAACAGCCTCATTCATCACAACATTAATCGTAGTTCTTCCCTGAATTTCAACTATTTGATCCAGATAACCGATGCTGGTAAACTGTAATCGATTTTCTATATTTCTAACTTCCAACAGGTAATTACCGTCCAGATTGGTAACCGTACCACTCACAAGCCTATTGTTGGCATCCAACTCTGCCACAGTTACCCCAATGACTCCTTGAGGCTCAAAGGCACTGGTAACTTTTCCTCTGACAATGGCACGCTGCTGTGCTGTTGAAGCAATGGTAATCAATAGCAATGCCTGAATTAACAATACTGATCTTAATATTTTAAACATAGATTCTATCATTTTATTCAAAATAATTTTCTACCCGTGGTTTTACTAATCGTTTGCAACAGGTCGATAATCTAGATAATCATCAATCAAATGTATCACTGCCCGATTAGCTAAAACGTTTGTATTGGTGCTGGTAGCTGTTGCGGTTGCGGTTGCAAATCGGCCTCGCCTATCAGTGAACTCAATTCTATCATTGGAATTGCTGAATACATAAACCTGTGTTTCTCCATCAGAATCACGATAATGAGTAAACACTTCTTCATAATTATAATCAGCATTACTATAAATGATTTTATCATTTAATATATGATATCGAACAAACCTCAACACCATTTCTTGCTCCGCCTGAGTAAAATCAGCAGGGCCAATTGGGGGTAATAATCCATCAGCTACGGCTCTCTGGATTGCTTGATCGTTTGGAATTAAATAAGTTTGATTTGTAGTAGATGCGATACCTGCAATCTGTCTATTATCAGGATTATACACCATCCTATTGAATTCGTCTGGACTTTCGGCTCCTTCTACAAGAGAGTTAGCTGACTTTTCAAGATATCTAAAGAAAGCCCGATAACTTGCATTTCCATCTAAGTAATATCCAATGTTTCTGGTTGAAAACATCAGTGGTCGATCCAGGGTCATGGTTCGTCCATTTCTTGTTTCATTAGCTATTTCACCATCCTGTAAAACCAGTCGAGCAGCAGTTGAAAGAGATTGCCCAGGCCCCCAAACCCTTGTGCCAGCGGGTGTTGCCAGATAACGAATATACTCACCTGCGTTGGTTTGTATCAAACCAAAACCTTCACTTAAATCAATATCCTGATTAAAAATAATGTGAAGGCTCACCAATCGGTCAAGAATGGTGAAGGCTGCCATATTTCCCCAATCCGGGTTATTATGTTCCCATTGATTTAACCCGACATTAAAATTCAAATTGATGTTATCAAAATGTTGATTGCTAATTAAGAATACATCCAAGTGGAGTATGGGGTTACGGAGAATAAAATTATTCTCCGTTGACACCAAGGCCTGATACATCGTAGTATAAGAAGGACTTAACAGAATATCTCCAAGAACAGTTGAAAACGCATTGGTCTCCTGAACTTTATTCACGACATAAAACAAGCCATTACTGCCCATGGCCTGGCCAACAACATTGGTGTTAACATCAAATCTGGCTGGTTCACCAAAATGGTTCTGAACATTATCAAATCTGGATGGCCATACAGTTGTTCTGAAAAAATGTGCATTTAAGAACTCATCAATTACAAACTGAGGCATCTCATCCAACGAATTATAACCTCGACCCAAAAACTCAGTATTTAAGTAATTTTGTAAAGCCTGGTTAGTTGGAGCAAACATTGTCCAGCCATCAATCTGATTATCCGTTCTATATCCACCACCATATCTGAGAAAATTCTCTACAGTTGGTGGAAAATGTAGTGAACCATAAGACTTAACATATATTTCTCTATATTGACCAGTTGCTTGCTCCTGCTGAATTTCAAAATCTCGTGGTGCACGAAAGTAACTTACTTTATAATTTTCAAGCATATTAAAAAAATCGGAACATTCATCTGTGGCCATTAAAAGTTCTTCTAAGTTAGGGAGAGGAAGAATCACTTTATCAACAACATGAATAACTCCGTTCTCGGTTACAATATCATGATCAAGAACCTTTGCATCCACAACATTAAAGCCTGAAAACTCAGCTTCAGGAAAAAAGAAATTGTAATCAAATACAGATAAACCATTTGAATTAAGATAACGCTCGGTAAAAAAAGGAATGCTTTTCATGTTAAAATCATTCATAACGAAAGTTCCACCGAGGTTTGGATTTTCTAAAACGGCATTTACATCTATCACATTTCGCTCTACACCATTGTGGTCAGTATATGTATAAACCCCTTTATAGTTAAACGTAGTACGTTTGAATGCAATATTCTGATTTCTTTCTCTTTCCTCTGGAAGAACTTCTCTTTGGTAATCGTCGATTTGCTCAGATAATGATCCAACGGCAACCAAAGAATAACTGACAATTTGATGTGCCAATTCATTTGATATATCATCAATTGAATTGATTCCATGCTCAGTCATGAACTCAGTAAAAGCAGCATCATTAGGAGCAAATACAGTATAGAATCCTGAAGATTTTAAATTTCTGGTAAACCCCGATTTATCCACACAGGCCAGATAGTAATTAAAATTTCCCTGTTCTTCTAAATATTTATAGATGGGTTTTTCAAGCCAGCCTGGTCTCTCAAAGTAATCTTCATCCTCACATCCTGAGCTAATTAAAACCAGAACAGCCAAAACAACCACCATTCTTAAAAAAAACAAAACTCTCATCATATTTCTTTAATTATAATTACCTTAATTTATCATCTTAACAACCCGCTATTAATAAATTTATACACTTTTTTCGCATAAATCAACACATTATTAAAGCTAAAATTCGTTTTGCAATTTCAAACACACCCCCAACCCGAATACACGATCACCACCTGGGAAAGATTAAAGCCTGATTTTCTGTATTTAAACAATCTAAAATAGAACTAATTCAAACTCTTTAATTAATAACTAAAATTATAACTTATATTAACATGTGACAATACACAAAATGATCTATTATTTAAATTTTTTGGCACTTTTTGATCTTTTTACACATTAAAATATAACAAACCTCAAACACCTCAATTGCATATGATCAATCCAAAAGAATAAATTAACCCAGCTTAAAAAAGTATGATAAGAGTCCCGAGGCTTTGGTGCGAGTTCCATGTGGTTACCCTAAATCAAATTATAGAAACTTGGAAACAAAGACTTGAATCGAACGCTCAGATCTATAATTAAATTTGAAATAAACAACAATTAATATAAGCCCCTACTATGTGCCGACATTGATACAACACGACGGTTTCAATCCCATGGATGCCTTCCCGTGTTTTGTCTGACTTTATGTTGCTGACATGAATACTGTTAACACATCCCCCTTCATTCATTGGTTTTTATAAAAACCAAATGAAAAGCACTGGCTTCATCAAAGACTGTATAGTAATCTATAAAATTTAAAACCTTACAGGTGGAACCAAACAAACATAGGTGACCGAATCCCGGTATGCCACAAGTCTTTCGTTCTCATAGAATAATTCCGTAACCTGTATAGAACTTCTTCGCTGCTCAAATAAATCATTGGGATCAACACCATCCCTGCGACCAGGGTGAGTAAAATAGTATAAATATGCGCGGTCGTTGCTGATTAAAATATCTGCATGTCCTCCCATTACTTTATCATCTTCTCCAATACCAGGTTCCTCAACCAGATTTCCGGGAATATTTGTCCAATTTAATAAATCATCTGATTTGTAAAGTGCGAGACCACTCCACACATCTGTTATCATCCAATATTGGCCTTTCCATTCAAAAACTTTTGGGCCTTCTCCGCCACGGGCACGGTCAATTTGCACGCGGCCTTTGTCTGTCCAGTTATATAAATCGGGACTATCTGCGTAATACATTGCTTTTCCGGCGCGCTCGTTATTATACCACATGCGCCAGGTACCATCAGGCAATTGAAAAACACAAGCATCAATGACCCTGTCTGAAGCCAATTCCAAAACAGACTCAAAATCCCAGTCTAAAAGATTTTTGCTAGTAAGGTGAACAATGTCACGAGGATGCCGCCAATCCCTGAAGATTCCCGGGACATAAGTAAGGTACATATGATATAAACCATCATGTTCTATTACCTCCGGAGCCCAATGAGTATAATCAGGCATGCGATAATTAATGTTTGCTGTGTCTCTGTATGACCAATTGGCTCCATCGTATGACTCGGCAATTCCAATCCTGGTTCCGTGAACCCATTCAAACCCATCTAAGGAAATATCTTTTGCCCGGCGGTTGGTGTAAAACATAAACCACTTCTCTTCATCGTGATTCCAAACAATAACAGGATCTGCAGCGCCATCATATACCGGATCCCTAAACAAAGGTTTAGGCGCAGGTTCTCCACAATGTTCTGTTGAGGATTGACAACTGACAACTATCAGTGTCATGATAAATATTAGAATATTCAAAAAAAGACTTTTTAGATTCATAGCTAAAACGGATTTAAAAGAACAATGAGTTATTAATAAGTGATAGGATTAAGTCAAAAACTTACGTCTTAAGTCCTCTATTTCATTTTCACCGATTGGGATGAGCTTTCCTACCGATTGCCCCATAACCAAAGACATTGCCGAAAACTCGGCAACTTCCAGTCGGTCAAAGGTCTGTAATAATTTATCCCCAGTAACAACAACCGAGTCGTTTTCAATGATTACTGCCGGGGTATTTTTATCAATGGTATTTAGTATGGCTTCACTATTCTTAAATTGTGATCCAAAAGGCATATTGGGAACATCTTGCAAAAATATCCAGCTCTCAGGAATTGTTCTTACATCAAACTTTTGATTTGAAACGGCATAGGCCATCAAATAAGGAGACTGCGTGAGAATAATTGAATTGATAAAAGGATACTTTTTATATAATTCCTGATGCAACCAGGTGGCACGGCTTGGCAATTTCCCTTTCTCTCTTTTTCCATCCTGAATTCTTACAACATCTTCCGGTGTTATATCCCATCGAGATAGATTTGTTGGAGTTATTAAAAAATCATCGCCTCGCCAACGTCTGGAGACTGTACCATATGAGCTGATCATCATCCCCTGACGGCAAGCTCTTCGGACAATTGAAGTGATTTCCTTTCTTATCTCCCTTTCATCGCTTGGAAAGTTTTTGGGTTCAAATTCTAATTGTAAAAGGGGAATTTGTGCTTCAAAATCGGAAATTTGACCATCGGTCAATTTTTGAACTTTAGCTATAGTACTTCCATTAATTATGGTTCTGGCGCAAAACTCAAAAGTTTCAAACCGCTGAAAAGCATCACTTAAATCAAAACCAGCGACAACAGTTCCATGGTTCTCCATAATTACAGCATTAAAACCTTTTACAAACTCCTGTGCAATTACCTCTCCCAACTCTTCACTTCCAGGCAATTCATATGGCGCATATCCAATTGGACCACAGACCTTTTTTGCCTGTGGAATGACGTTGGTATCCGGGATGGTTCTGGCAATGCTGAAAGAGACCAAAGCCGGTGGGTGTGCATGAATAATAGCTTTAATATCCGGACGATATTTAAAAATGGCTTTGTGGAAAGGATATTCAGAAGATGGTTTATGAGATCCTGCAATAATCCCATCTGCCTTTACACACATTATGTCTGAAGGCTTCAACGAGCCTTTATCAACCCCGGAAGGAGTTATCCAAATATTGCCGCAATCATCAATAACAGAAATATTCCCTCCGGAGGTGGTCGTTAAACCACGTTTGTAAATCCTGTCAATCACCATAACAATCTGGTCACGGGGATGCATAAACTTGGTGTTAAGCAATTTCATCTTTCCGAATATTTAAATGGATATGAATGAAAATAAATCAAGTTTTGAAAGTGGAACAACTTCTAAAAAGGCCCTAAATCCTTAGGATCTTTCTAAATTTGGTTTTTCAAATCTGTTATAGGTGAACCCCAACAAAACCAGGGTTGGATTTTAGACAGCTGGCATATTTAAGAAATACAATTAGTATTCTTTGTATACTTTAGCAACCTCAGCACCTAAACACCTCTAAAACAGGTTTACTAAAAATTTAAAACAGGTCCTAATCTTTTAACACAGAAACCCCATTCCATTCAACCAAACCAAGGCTTACTTCAGGAACAGCTCCCTTAAATACTTTATGATAAATAACCAGTGCGGCACCCAATGCGCTGGAATTATCGACTTGGGTAGTAAACACTTTTTTCTCTGGCATGAATTCGGCGAGCAGCCTTACAAAAATCTCATTTCGAGCAAATCCTCCGGAAACAAACACACTATTTGCTGAGCTTCCTGACTCTGAAATAAGTAGAATTGACTTATATGCTTTTATTGTAAGATCATACATGAAACGGTGATACGCTTCAGAAAAACTTTTAAATTGATTAAGATCTATGGATTTATCAATATAATCTGCAGGTACACCTTCTACAAAGAATTTCACTTCGGAGGTTTCATTAACTATATAATGTGATAATAAAACTTCATCAATCTCAACTTTTTTATAAGCATCCGCAAGAACGTTGAAATGCTTTGTGATGCGTTCCACATTTACATCATGGATATGCCCCATAAAAAACCTCGAAGATTTTACCGGGTTTTGTTGAATACTCATATAGCAAAGGCAATCATGTCTGAGTTCATCCAAAGTTAAAGGAGAATGGTTAAAAGGATTCATATTGATGCACCAGGTTCCGGTACTGATAAGTAAAAATGGTTCCTTTGATCCTTTAAAATAAGGCACCAGCGAAGAAGAGCTATCATGAATTCCAATACCACAGGCAATCTCTTGATCATTTATTTTTACAGTATAAATCTTGTCGTTACTAATTGGCTCTGGTAAAGAGATGCCTTCATTTGATAACCAGTGATGATATTCGTTATGATCAAAATCCCACAGAAAAGTATGACATCCTATGGATGTATGCTCCGACACAAACCTTTTGGTAAACAGGGATGACAAGTATTGTGGGAAATGCAGTATGTATTTCGATTTATTAAATACCTCGGGCTGTTCCGACTTCATCCATAACATCTGAACACCCGAATTCAGCAGCATTCCGAGAGCCGGACTGGCAGTCCTCCTGCAAAATTCCTCTTCACCACCAAAAGCAGAAAACAACTCATTTTGAAATTTAGTACTGACTTGTTTTAAGTAGTTATATACCTGGGTTAATCTCGATCCTTTCTCATCTAGCCAGCACAATGAAGCACCATAAGTAGAAAAGTTAATACCACAAATTTGATATTTCCCCTCCATAATCAAAGATTCAACAGAAGAGAAGAGCCACTTCTCTATTCTTTCTATGTCATCACACTCTTCTCCATCTTCATCCGTGATGGTGGAAAAAGGCTCTTCAAGCTGATGAACAACATCCAAATTCTGATCAAACAAAAGAAGCTTTTTGTTTGTTTTTCCAATATCAAAAACAGCTATAACTTTTAACATGATATGCTTTTTAAACACAAAAAGAGGCTGTCCAAAAAGTAATTTTAAATTTTCCTTAACTTTCAAATCGTAAATTACACGTTAATAATTCACCCCTAAATCCCCCAAGGGGGACTTTAAGCCTCCCACATGGGGGGAGGTTTGGAGGGGTGAAAGCAAGGTTGTTTTACAAATTGTAAGTATTGAATATTATTAACAGACTTTTTAGACAGCCTCCGAAAACAAATCAACTATCTATTTAACAAAACATCCTTTTCGTACTTTTGAATCTCTGCAATGAAATCATCACTGGCAGGAACACTGTTCTTGAGACAGTAATAATCCCATACAGCTCCAAAATTGCGTGATTTCATTACTTCCAACAAGGCTAGTCTCTCGAAATATTTGCCATTTTCTTCAAAATCCTTCAAAATGGCATATGGCTCAAGCATTGCTCTCATGAATGCTTGTTGAGTTGCGCGCGTGCCCACAACATATGCTCCTACTCTATTTATACTGGCATCAAAAAAGTCTAATCCAATTTTAACTCTATTTAAAAAGTCATTGCGAATAATTTCTGATGCTATTAACTGAATCTCATCATTCAATACAACCACATGATCCGAATCCCACCTTACTCCACGGGTAATATGTAATAACACATCGTCAACAAACTGAAGACAAGCAGATACCTTATCACCAACCTGCTCGGTGGGATGAAAGTGTCCATTGTCCAAACAAATCAATTTGTTGTTTTTAATGGCGTACCCAAGATAGAAATCGTGAGACCCCACTGTCATGAACTCTGCACCAATACCAAACAACTTACTTTCAACAGCATCAAGCATGAACTCTCGTGGATAATCATGTGCAAACGCTTCATCCAAGGACTTCTTCAGCAAAGCCCGATGGCCGTTACGATCTACCAATTCATCCTTTGAACCATCAGGAATCCAGGTATTGTGCACAGACGGCGAACCCAATTGTTTTCCCATTTCAGCAGTGATGGCTCTGCATCTCTTCACATGCTCGACCCAAAAACGGCGAACATCTTCATTCTTACTTGACAAAGTATATCCATCATCGGCTTTGGGGTGTGAGAAACAAGTTGCATTAAAATCAAGTCCCATGCCTCGCTGTTTGGCCCAATCGATCCAACCTTGAAAGTGCTTAACCTCAATCTGATCACGATCTACCAGTTGACCACCAAACTCACCGTATATTGCATGAAGATTCAAGCGTTGTTTGCCTGGAAGAAGCGACATGACCTTATCTAAATCCTGACGCATTTGATCTATATTCTGAGCTTTTCCCGGGAAATTTCCTGTAACTTGAATTCCTCCGCCTCCTAACTCGGCATCGGGTCTTTCAAAACCACCAACATCATCAGTTTGCCAGCAATGCAAGCTGATTTGAACATCATTCATTTTATCAACAACCGCATCGGTGTCCACACCAAATGCTTTATATTGTTCTCTGGCCAGTTCATAAGCCTTTTCTATAAGTTCTCTTTTATCCATAATGACATGTATTTTAAAATTTTATCTATGTTTGATTGGAGTTAAATCAACTCAAATACCCTTTTACTGTCTTTCCAACATATCTATTTTATCCCCATAGAATTACCAATGCCCACGATAATTACTGATAACAGAATAATTCCGATGCCCATGGAAATGGTTAAAATGGTTTTACGGGAAGTACCCTTCCATTCTTTATTGTAGATACCCCACATATTTGCTGTAAGAATGATGGTTGACATATGAAGAATCCAAGAGCTGGCGCCACTTCCAATTTTGCTCTCGCCCATTCCATAAAAGAAAAACTGTAGAAACCATGTGGTACCTGCAAGAGCAGCAAACATGTAATTCCTCAAGAGAGGAGTTTTTTTGCTTACATATTCAGGGTAACTGTTGTTTTTTATACTTAAATAAACACACCAAATTAAATTGGTAGTTAAGCCTCCCCATAAAATAACCAGAAACGTAACATTATTTACAAAAAGAGGGTTATGTCCCAGTTCGTATATTGCATAATCGGTAAGAGGCTTTCCTGCTTCTATACCATAGTTAAAGAATGCACTTAATACTCCGGAAATAATTGCAACGATTAAACCTTTAACCAACGCAAACTCTTTTACACTGGCAGATTTTTGTTCCGAAGAAAGTTCCTTTTCTTTTAATAGCCCGGCTCTTCCTGTGAGTGCAATGCCGGTTAAACATACCGCTACACCGAAAAGGACAACAAGACCTCCAGAGGAGTTCAACATATCAGAAAATGACACTTTGTCAACGGTGCCCATTATATCGTAGTAGATGGGAGGAACCATTGCCCCAAAAGCAGCAGTAACACCCAAAATAAC
This sequence comes from Alkalitalea saponilacus, assembly GCF_900168165.1. Taxonomy (GTDB): domain Bacteria; phylum Bacteroidota; class Bacteroidia; order Bacteroidales; family Marinilabiliaceae; genus Natronoflexus; species Natronoflexus saponilacus. The sequence goes on along the minus strand of NZ_FUYV01000006.1, from coordinate 63,443 downwards.
AGAATTTCCTAAGGACATTCCTAAATAACGAACTCCCAAACCATAAGTTAAACCTCCTATACCCCACATCAAACCAAGAAAATAGATAATCCATAGAAGTTGGCCAGAAGTGTGTCGTAAAATCTCAAAAAAACCGGGAACCGTTAAATAGGCTGCCAAAAAAGGTACGATCAACCATGAAAACAATCCACCAAGTAACCAATATGTCTCCCACGACCATTTCTTTACCTTGTTATAAGGCATATAGAAACTTCCGGAAGCAAAACCTCCAATAGAATGGAACAGAATTCCTAACAATGCTTGCATAATATTTACAATTAGATTATGAAAACGAGATTAAAATCACAATTAAAAAATGACATAATTTTTATGAACCAAATTTATAGGCATCTACAATTTTTAACAATACACAAAGTGACACATTGTTTATATTTTTTGACATTATTTATAATAACTTCAATAAAAGCGAAAAGATGTTAAACCGAACAAGCACAAAAAAAATCGCTAACAACATACCTGACAGCGACATATAGACTTCATGGCAGAATGTTTTAAACCATTTTCATTCGGCAACACAGACTGACTTTTCATTATTTTGATTTATTTACAAATTGCAAACTTGATTCATTTTTAATGAGAGTGTTAATTTTGAACAATAATTGGATGGTCATTAAACTTCTGCAAACTCATTTATGTGAAGACTATCCAAAATAAAGACGCATTGAAATTTCAGTAGCCTGAAGATTGATTAATGAGATAAGTGAAAAAGGCTGCCTTAACAAATTAAGACAGCCCTTTTTCTATTCAATATCTACCTTTTACGTAAGCTTATTCCATTTTTCGAGAATAAGATTTTCCGCCTCAAGATTCCATAAGCCATTGTGAAGTTGACATATTTCATGAAGTTCGGTAAATAATGGGTTTGTTTTCCCTTTCTCTTCAAATTCCGAGATAGGAGTCAATGGCATTCTAATATGATTATAAATTAATTTCTTACCGCCAGGGATTTCAGGCAGTCTTAAAGTTGTGTCTATCACTGCATCCAAACCACCAATGTGCGTCACCAGCCCAGCCGGATCCAAACCTTTACTCATCATTTCCAAAGCCTCTTTCATATCGTCCATGTTACCGCCACTGGTTCCAACCAAATGGGTAAATTCATAATGGACTTTATAAAAATTCAACGGAGCTTTAAAATTTGAGTCACCGGGACCGGCAAAGAAATTCAGGCAACCATCAAAGGCCAGAATCTCATCAGCCTGCTCAATGATTGGAACTACCGGAGCAAATACAAACACATCATCGTATCCGTATCCATCGGTAATAGCCTTTAAATCGGCGGCCACATTATCCATTGCACCGGTATTTACATAACGTAAATCAATCCCTTTGGATTTTGCAAAATCTACAGAATAAAGTGATGCCGCCCTGTCCAACCGTCCCTGATCTATATCTGTAACAACCAGAAGTGAAGGTTTGCGATCCTCTCTGTTTAACGCGTAATTAATGGCAGCCAACCCCATTGGACCTACTCCGGCCAATATGGCCATTTTACCGCCATCCACAATCTCCATTTTGTGCACATAAGATCCGGGTGTGGTATGATAATTGGCGTGCATAGCACCAATTACACACGACAATGGTTCCGATAATGAGGCAGGATAAAATCCTTCACCTTTATAAGGCAGCAAACATCCTAACTCCATAACCTCTTTCGGGATGATTACATAAGTTGCATCGCCCCCTATGTATTGGTAGGAATACCCGGGAGCACTTAAAATACCTACAGGACCATCTGCATAATTCAATGCCGGTTGTATGGAGAATTTATCCCCAACTTTAAACTCGCCGGCCCATTTAGCACCAACTTCAACCAGTTCACCGGCAAATTCGTGGCCTATAATAATGGGATTCTCAGCAACATCATCAGGAATTCTTTTGTGATCGGTTCCCTGTGTGGCAGCTTTATATGACGACATACAAATGCTGTCGCATATCACTTTTGCCAATATCTCATCTTCTTTAATGGGAGGAAGTTCAAATTCTTCCAAGCGAAGATCTTTTTTTCCGTATAATCGTACTGCTTCTGTTTTCATTATCAAATTTTTAATCCGGTCTCCCGGGATTATTTCAACATAATTTGACCACCTGTAACAGGTAAAGCCTGTCCTGTTTCAAACTCCTGATCAATCAGATATATGACACCCTTAACCACATCTTTAACAGTGCACCCACGCTGAATTGGTGTTTGGCTCAGATAAAAATTCTTCACCTCTTCAATGGATTTAGCACCCGGTACCTTGCCGGCTTTTAGGTATTGAATAAAAAGACCATTCTCAGGATCGCTCCAGAGCGGCCCGTCATAAAAATTACCGGGACAAACGCTGTTTACCTTTATGCGATCGGGTGCCAATTCCAATGCAAATGACTGGGTTAAACCTATTCCGCCAAACTTACCGCCGGCATAAGCAAAATTCTTTTTACTGCCGCTTAAACCACTTTTGCTATTAATTTGAATTATATCAGCATAATAACCAGACTTGTGGCTGGTTTGAAGTTTCATTACTTCTGAAACAACTTTTGTACAATAGAAATAGGCGTTATAATTGATTTTTGTAACCAAATCGAAGGATTCGGGTGTCATTTCATCCAATCCTCCGGCTCTTAATATACCGGCATTGCTAATAAACACATCAATTGCACCAAAACGGGTAACAGTGGCTTTTACCAGCTTTTTTATCTGATCGATGTCGGAGACATCGGTTTGAATGAAAATGGCTTTGTTACCTCCTTTTATGGAATTAAACCTTGCTACAGTTTCATTTCCTTTCTCTTCATTTAAATCAGCCACTACTATGTTGGCTCCCTGCTCCTTTAATTCACGTGCAATTCCTTCACCAAAGCCTTGTGCAGCACCGGTAACAATAATCGTACGGTTTTCCACACGCCCTTTAGAATCAACAGCAGCAATGCTGCGGCGATAGTTTTCAACCTCCCAGTTATCAATAAAGCTAATCTGATCATCGGTCATGAAATGCTGTCCTCCAAAGGATTCAGACAGCCACGAGATCTTCAACAGGTCTTCAAACACATCCAAAATAATATCTGTTTGTGCGCTATTATCTCCAATGGACAACAAGCCAAGATTCTTTACCACAACCACTTTGGGTGGATAACCATTTTCTGATACAAACTGGTTAAATTTTAGCTGAAATTCAGAAATGATATTTTCGGCTGATGAAACCTCATCGATGAAAATGTATTTTGACTTGCAATAAACAATTATATCAGGCGTAAATGGTTTCTCGATTTTTGAGAAAGCTTCTACAGAACCGGAAAAATGCCCAATAAGCTCATTGTTTCGTACCTGAACTGTTTTTAACTCCGATTCGCTGGCAATCATCCGAATAGCTGGCACCACAGATGCAACCAAATCGGATATTTCAATATCCGATTCAGGAATATCCTTTTTAACATGGCTTTTTATCGACTCAATCACCTTGTTGTAAATCACCTTAATTTCATCCACCTCATTGGCAGAAACAAAAATTCCGTGATTTTGCAACAGAATCACCTTTGGATCGAAACCGTTATCCTTTCTATATGCCAATATTCGCTTCTCAACTTCCTTAAACAGAATATATCCCGGATCGATATATGGAATATAAAGAGCTTCGGCACCAAAAACCGGCTCTAAATATTTTTCCACATCTTTTGCACACATTACACCATTCACCAAAGTCGGATGCAGATGCACCACGTAACTGTAAGCAATGACATCATGCATGGATGTTTCAACAGAAGGACGTTTCTCGGGTGTTAGATTAGCAGCAGCCAAATCATTTTTCACCTGATTCTCACGTTCTGATGCATTATTGCTATAGGTTTTAGACGCAATTTCAGCAAGTTTTACCCTGTCGAGCATGGCAAAACCCTCCTCGGTAATGGTTGAGAGAGCAAAACCACTCGCCTTAACCCATAAGCGATCATCCGTTTTATAAGAGGTATTGCCTCCTCCGGCTATCACAAACTCCTTCTGACAACCATAAAACCTAGATATTTCTGCTATTTTCTTTAAACCCTCGTTCATGTTCATATTTGGTTTTCGATTTGATTAATCAGAACTTTAAGCCAGATCGATTAAAGCTCTGCCAATTTTCTCAAACTCTTCGCGTTTTGAGATATCAGCCACACCATCATTGTTTACATATCCCTGTTCGCCCTTTGAAACCAAAAACTGATGCGCAGCTACCAAAGCTGCTCCCCGAAGATTTATCTCCTTTAACCGATCGGATAAAGGGGTGTTATTCCTCGCAAACAGTTCAATAGGTTCCATGGCAGGAGAGTTATGCTCAGATCCGAAGGTTACGACAAACCCACTATCATATAAATACCCTGCATATATTTCCAACACTTCAACACTGTTGCGTGTTGTTATGAACTCAACTGAGGCAATCCCTCTCGATTTTAAAATGTTTGCTACTTTTTCAAGATCAACTTCAAAATCTGTAAAATTACCATTGGCATCATCGGCAAGAAAAGGATAAGTTGGAATACCCCCGGCTTGAAGAATGATTTGCCGAACCATTTCCATTTCCAAAAAAGCTTTTGGATCTTCAGGAACAAAAGCTCCTCCTCCTGCTTTAAGCAGATTCCCACGAATCTCATTCTCAACCGCAGCAAAATCGTCAATAGACGATTTTAAAGGCTTTCCTCCAAATAACTCTTCATAAAAAGATAGTTTTTCATTGTCAGAAGAAAACAAGGACTCCACCTTTAGTCTTAAGGCCTTTGCAAGATGACGCTCGCGTACACTTCCACTGGCCATCTCTTTTTCAATCTCGCCAAAGGTGAGTTTGAATGGAGCTTGAATTTGATTTAATATGCCATTTAGTTTTTCGCACATGGACTCCACATGTCGATTAGACTCACTTCGCACATCCAAAAGTTGTTGCATCCATGGATCATCAAGTCTAAACGGGTAAGAAAGCCCCTTTCCGCTCAGATACGTACGTCCGGGATTATTTGGATCATTTACTCTGACTCCATTTGCCTGATCATCTTTATTCAAACTGATGAATTCGATATTGAAAAGCGGAAACAAACCACGCTTGTTGCATTCCGAAGCCCATTCAGGATAACCATCAGCGCTGTAAAAATCGTTAATTCCAACCACACGCACCCCTTGCTTCAGAGCCAAATCAAGCGCCTGAGGCACAGAATCAAAAGCACTAAAGGAATATGGCGTGTGCAAGTGAGCATTTACCTTTACAGACGTCCAATTCTGGATATCTTCTGCCTTCTGCAAAAGAGTGGTTTTATCAGGAAATTTTAAATAATAACTCATATTTGAAAAATATTTACGAACAAAACTTATCGAATTTTAGAAGGCAGAATTACAGACAGAGAAAAATATTGAGATCACGGTATGGCTGGAACTCCATTTTCTAATCTATCAAAAGCATTTCAAACTACACTCCCAATCTGGATCTTCTGATTTGCTCTGAATCTGTAAAATTGCTTTTACACACATGTCCTTTCAACGGAATCATTTTCTCATGTATGGCATCAATGAACCAGTCAGGCTGCGGGAAGAAACTGTCTTCCAGCTCAAAAGCAGGAGTAATCCAGTTTCGCGATCCAACCACAACCGGAGGTGCATCAAGATAATCAAACGCCAATTCTGCAATGTTTCGTGCCAAATCATTCAGGAATGAACCACGTGCAGTGGCATCTCCGGAAATGATGATGCGTCCGGTTTTCTTAACCGATTCTATTACTTTTTCATAGTTAAAAGGTACCAAAGAACGCGCATCAATAATTTCTGCGGACATTCCATGCTTTTCCTCAAGTATTTTGGCGGCATCAAGAGCTCGATATAGTGTTGCACCAATTGTTAAAATGGTAACATCCTTTCCTTCTCTTTTAACATCAGGTTCTCCAAATGGAATTTCATAATATCCGGCAGGAACCCCTTCTTCGTGAAACTGCTCTCCTATGTCGTATAGCCGCTGGCTTTCAAAATATATAACAGGGTCAGTCCCCTGTAGTGCAGTATTCATCAACCCTTTTGCATCGTAGGGTGTTGCAGGGAAAACGACTTTTAGTCCGGGAATGTGAGCCACCAGAGAAGTCCAGTCCTGACTGTGTTGTGCTCCATATTTTGACCCTACAGAAACACGCATAACCACAGGCATTTTCAAAACATTACCGCTCATAGCCTGCCATTTAGGCAGCTGATTAAAGACCTCATCGCCACTGCGTCCTAAAAAGTCACAGTACATGATTTCAGGTATTACCCTTCCACCGCACATGGCATAACCAATAGCAGTTCCTGCAATTGCAGCTTCGGCAATGGGTGAGTTAAAAAGCCGGTGATATGGCAACGCTTCTGTCAAACCTCTGTAAACGGCAAATGCACCACCCCAGTCACGGTTCTCTTCTCCATAAGCTATCAACGAAGGGTCTTTATAAAAACGATCAATAATGGCCTCAAAAATCCCATCGCGCAACTGGTATTGTTTCATTTTAGAGAATGGCTTTCCATCTTTATCGAAGGCAAAACGCTCTTTTTTCTCCAGCTGTTTTACACGTGCATTCTCGGCCATTTCATGATTTACCTCTGCTTTACCAGGCAACATGGCATCCACTGATTCATTGGAAAACATCATATCTCCAATCAGTTCAGGATGCTTTTCCATATCCATGTATGGAGAAACATCGGGGTCAATGGATAACTTAAACATATCAAAAATGATACTTTTCACATCTTCAGTAACAGTAGCCAAATCTTTTTCGGTAGCTACACCAGCTTCAACCAATTGTTTTCCAAATCCTATGATGCTGTCGTGTGATTGCCATGCTTCTACCTCCTCTTTACTTCTATACGACGAAGCATCTGACGGAGAGTGTCCGGAATAACGGTAGGTAAGCACCTCAAGCAAAACAGGTCCACGTTTCTCCTCAATAACTTTTCGTTTACGCTTATAGGCATCAATAACCGCCAACGGATTATAACCATCCACACGTTCGGCGTGCATCTGATCTTCATTAACTCCGGCTCCAATACGAGCAGCCATTCCATATCCCATAGTTTCACCACAGGTTTGACCACCCATTCCGTATTGGTTATTCATAACATTAAAAATAACGGGCAATCCACCTTTCATGTCGCCTTCCCACAGTTTAGCGAATTGGTCCATAGCGGCAAAAGTAATTCCTTCCCAAACCGGGCCGCAAGCCATAGATGCATCGCCAATGTTCGCGACCACCAAACCGGGTTTCCGGTTTACTTTTTTGAATAAGGCTGCTCCTACGGCAATATCCCCACTTCCTCCAACAATGGCATTGTTGGGGTAAACTCCAAACGGAGTAAAAAAGGCATGCATACTACCTCCCAATCCCTTATTGAATCCTGTTTCCCGCGCAAAAACCTCCGCAAGTGTGCCATAAATCAAAAATCTACGCCCCAATTCCTTTATCGAACCATTAAATCCCTTCTTGACGACACCTAGCGTTGATCCATCAAAAAACTTCTCCATGATTTCCGATAACTGATCATCGCTCAATTTTGCAATAGCACTTAACCCTTTCGCCAAAATTTCTCCGTGGCTCCGGTGAGATCCAAAAATAAAATCTTCTACAGTTAAGGTAAAAGCCATACCCACCGCAGCAGCCTCCTGCCCGATTGACAAGTGAGCAGGTCCGGGATGGTTGTATGATACCCCATTGTATTCTCCGGTGGTTTTAATTAAGTTCAGCATGGTTTCAAATTCACGAATTACCACCATGTCATGATAAATGCGAATCAGCTCATCTTTGGAAAAATTCTTTAATTCATCCTTAACCGTTTTGTTGTACTGATTAACCGGAATGGGTTTAAACTCAATACTCCCGCCCTTTCGGGATTCGTTGGGATCAAGAAACTGTACTTTAGGCATAGTCTATTTTGTTTAATATATTTTTTTGATATTTGATGTGGAAGATTTTTTATTTCCCATTCATCTATGATTGATGTTTTTGCCTTTTAAAAGGCAAAAACGTTTTCCTTGAATATTTCAGAAACTGTGGGATGAGGAAAAACAACCTCTTCCATCTCTTTTAAAGTCATTTCATTTTCAATGGCCATTACAGCGCCATAAATCATTTCACTGGAGGGATTTCCAAGCATGTGAACGCCCAGAATTTCACCATATTTTTCTCCTACCAAAACTTTACACAACCCTTCTCCCCCTTCATTTTCGGCGATAAACCGTCCGGCATACGCCATTGGTAAAGTGGCAACTTTATATGGAATCTTTTTCGCCTTTGCGACGTCTTCAGTAAGTCCTACTCCGGAAAATTCAGGATTGGTATATACAACACCGGGAATGGCATTGTAACGCATCACATCTCTTCGCCCGGTAAGATTATTAACCACAACTTCACCCTCGCGGCTTGCTGTATGCGCCAATAAGGAGAATCCGGTAACATCTCCTGCAGCATAAACATTTGGAATGTTTGTGCGCATTTGTTGATCTACCTTAATTCCTCCACGGAATAATTCGACCCCGATATTTTCAAGTCCAACGCCTTCTATATTCGGTCGACGACCAACGCTGAGCAATATTTTTTCACCCTGCACTGAATCAGATTTCCCATCCTTTTCAAATACCACAACATTTCCTTTAACCTCAGTGACCTTAGAAGAAAGATGAAACTCAACCCCTTTTTTCTCAAGCATTTTACGAAGCATGGTACTCATTTGACGATCCATGCCGGTTAAAATTTCATCCAACATTTCAATGACCGTTACTTTGGTTCCAAGGCTACTGAAAAAGCTGGCGAATTCAGTACCGATTACACCTCCACCAATTACCACCAGTGATTCAGGCAATTTGCTCAATTGCAGTATCTCGCGATTAGTTACAATCACGTCACCTGCCTCTTTAAGTCCTGAAATTGGAGGAACCGCAGCTTCAGAACCGGTAGAAACAAGAACATTTTCAGCTAAAAACAACCGACCGTCAGCCACTATTTCAACACCTGAAGCCGTTCTGCTCTTAATTACAGCAGCAGATTTAACTGTTTCAACCTTGTGGTGTTTCATTTTCATTCCTACACCCCCTACCAACTTCTTTACCACTTTGTTCTTACGAGCCATCATTTTTGAAAAATCGAAAGAAACATTATCAGTCGTAATACCATATTTTTCACCGGTTTTGGCATTATCTAAAAGTTTGGCGCTATATAGCAGAGTTTTGGTAGGAATACAACCTTCATTCAGGCATACACCACCCAGATCTTTTTTCTCAAAAAGCACCACCTTTAGACCTTTTGCTCCTGCTCTTTCAGCAGCCACATAACCGGCCGGGCCACCTCCTATTATTGCTAAATTGTACATACTTGTTTGGTTTTAACGCAGAGACGCGAAATCGCAAAAACTTTTATTAATAGTCATTCTTGGCAAATCATACATATCAAATATCATGACCAAATATTCTCTGTGTCATTGCGTCTTTGCGTTCAATACTATAAGTCAATTTCCAGATTTTCAATTTCAATAGCCACCTGCTTTACGAAGCGCGTAGCTTCGCCTCCATCAAGAGCTCGGTGATCGTATGTAAGACTCAGCCCAAGATATGGCACAAAGCCATAAACTCCATCACCTAAATCTTTTGGCCGTGGAACGATGGTGTTAACTCCCAAAATGGCAACCTGGGGTAAATTTATTACTGGTGTAAACATTTCAACTCCGTAATTTCCGAGATTGGAAACCGTAAAAGATGCTGCATCTGAAGCCAACAACTCAGGTGAAACACCTCCCTTGCGGCAAGCATTGGCAATCTCTTTAAATTGGCTAGCCAAACCTTGTATAGATAAATCATCTGCATTTTTAACCACCGGAACCATTAGTCCTCGATCGGTATCAACCGCCAAGCCAAAATGCACCTTCTTAAACAACTTCATTCCATCACCCATAAAATGAGCATTTACTTGTGGAAATTGCTTTAATGCCTTAATTACAGCAAAGCAGATCATATCGTTCAACGTGATATTAACGGGATACCCTTTATCCAATGCGGCTTTCGCTTTTTTACGCAGTTCAAGAATTCTTCGGGCATCGGCACCCAGATGATGTGTTAATTGTGCAGAGTTTTGTAGTGATGCGTGCATTGCTTTTGCAATGAGCTTACGCATATTGGTAAGTGGTTTTATTTCAAAATCTTCACCATAAACCGGATTTCCAGATTGCAGATCGTTGGAAGTTATCATTCCTCCCAAACCCGAACCGACTCCTGCTTGAAGATTTTGCTCAGCAATCAATTGTTTTGCAAGTGGTGTAACTTTTCCCTGCTGTAGTGATGCAGAAGAAACATCACGCTCAATAACCCGTCCTCCGGGACCAGTCCCGGCAATGTTCTGCAGATCTACACCTTTCGTTTCAGCAAGGTTGCGAGCCCTCGGTGAAACCCCGTTGCTTTCGCCAGCTAAATTTGTAGATTTAGAAGGTTGAGCAGTCTCTGATTCTCCTTTCTTTGAGGATGAACCTGTTATTTCTTGAGCAGAAGCCTCTTTTTTGTCTGAAACATTTTCACCTCCCTGAGGACGAAAATCTTCAACAGACTCTCCGTCTTCTCCAATTACACAAACATTTGTAAGAACAGGAACTTCGTCGCCCTCTTCAAAGAATAGATCTAACAAAATGCCGTCAACCGGTGATTCTTCTTCAAATGAAGCTTTATCGGTTTCGTAGGCAAATAAAACTTCTCCCTTATTAACTTTGTCTCCCTTTTTCTTATGAAACTCAGTTATGATGCAACTTTCGACGGACTGCCCCTGTTTGGGCATAATGATTACTGTAGCCATTTGCAATATTTTTTTCTGCAAATGTAAACAACTCAACTTGTAAATACAAGTTAAGTTGTTTTATTTTTTGATCAAAATTAAAAATCAACTTCCGGCCAACCATCTTCCCATCTAATAGGGAGTATTCTCAAATAGCTTCCTCCTCCACGGCTCATATCATAAGCATGGAACACCAAATAATCAACGCCATCGAAAGCAACTACTGCATTATGTCCAACTCCGGCATAGCCATCTCCACCTTCAACAACTATAGTACCCCCTCCTTTTAACATTGAAAGCCCGTCCTTATCAAAATATTCACCTTCGACTTTTTCTGAACGCCCCACTACAACCTTATATGTACTCTCTTCTCCACGACAGCAAAAATCAAATGAAACAAATAGATAATAATAATCATCTTTTTTAAAGATAAAAGGGGCTTCAATGGGATTCTCACCTGTGGTCCGGGTAGCCAAAAGTGTTAAATCTTCAATGGGATGCGCAAGCGACAATCCATCAGGTTTAAGTTCAGCCAACATTAATCCACCCCAAAATGACCCGAAGGACATAAAAGGAGTTCCATCTTCACCCAAAATAATATTGGCATCAATGGCATTCCAGTTAGTTACACCTGGAATAGAGCGAATTACCTCGCCATGATCAACCCATTCATAATCCGGACTATCCGGATTTAAAGTTTTATTTGTAACAACTCCAATGGCTGATGTATTCCGCCCAAAGGATGATACGGAATAATAGACATAATACTGGTCATTAAAATAGGCAACATCAGGCGCCCAAAAGTGCCCCCTGAAATCCGGAACGATTTCCATAATCCACTCCGGAACCTCAGTAAAAATAGGATATTCATGCTTCCAATGAATCATGTCCGGAGAACTAAACATGGTTATCCCCCATCCTGTAGCAAACATATAATAGACACCATCTTCTCGAATCATTACCGGATCGTGAGTCATGGTCGTGTCTTTATGGGTTTCCACGCCAACGTACCTAGAGATACGATTTAAAATTGGATCTTCTGTAACCTGAGAATTAACTGTTAAATTTACAATTAAAAAAAAGGCCGAAATAAAAACTGCTTTAATCATGTTATAAATATTTAGTTAGTAAAAACGGTATTAAATTTGTGTTAACAATTGGAATGAATTAAAAATAAAGCATAAGTTTTATATTGGTACTAAGTGGCTGTTTTAAAATTATTATAAACAAATTGCTTCGTAGTCAGCCTGACTTGTAATTACAAATATCGATCAAAGATTTCCAAAATAAAAGAGAAAAATACTATTTTTGAATCCAGGTACTAAACGTTGAAGATATGAAGAAACTTAAAAACATTACTGCTTTACTATTCACAGCCGCTCTTTTTCATGGTTTTATGCATCACTCTTTTGCAACATCTCCTCCACAGGAACCGGCAAATGATACAACGGCTGTTGAACTAAGTTTTGCCGACGAAAGACTCATAGAACTTTTTGTCAGCAATGTTCGACAAGGAAATTTCGAATGGGCTCTAAGCATCTATGATGAAATTGAATATAAAGATGTTTTAGATCTTCAGAGTGCTTACATGCGAGCTCTGGAAAGAACCGGACAGCACGAAGGGATTCTGGAAAAATACGAAGAGAGATTGAAAAAATGGCCCGACCATAAACCATTCTATGAAGGCGCTCTGTTTCATCGTGCACGCCATAAATACACCCGTGCTGAAAACAGATATCAGGCAGAAATGAGAAAATATCACCAAAATGAAAACGCAACGACATATGCCTTATTAAGACGTGAGTTGAGAAATCTTTCCGAAGACTTTAGACAGGTAAGAGACATGGCTCTTGAATTGCGCGAAATGAATCCAAGAGACCGCAGGTATTTGCTGCTTCTTAGAAATTCCTATCAACGATTAAATGAACCTGAGAAAGCTGAAGAAATCAACCGCATGCTTGATCAAAATTAAGACATTTCCCAACTGGCAGTTACCTGACTGCCGGTTTTCTCATCATTCACCACTTTTAAGAAAGTGGTGATTTCCTGCTGCATCTCTTCCACATGTGAGATGACTCCAACAATGCGGTTTTCGTGTCGCAATGATTTCAGTGTATCAAACACAACCCGGAGGGAATCCTTATCCAGTGTCCCGAACCCTTCATCCAAAAAGAAAAAATTGCCGTGTTCGCTGGTGTGCTTCTGAATGCTATCAGCCAAAGCCAACGCGAGAGATAAGGCCGCCTGAAAAGTTTGCCCTCCCGACAGGGTTTTAACGCTCCTGACTCGCCCATCGTTGAGAAAATCCCTGATGTAAAACATATTGTCATCGCCCAATTCCAGTGACAACTGCTGCCGTGTGAGTTTGTAAAATCGGTCGTTGGCCGCTTTACACAATTCCTGCAAATAGACGGTTGAGATGTAATTAACAAACCCACTGCCTTTAAACAGATTCCGCATGTCGGACAAATCGGCAGTTCTCAGTTCAGCTTCCTCGCGTGCTTTGGTTAACTCCTTGAACTTTAGAAAATCTGCTTCCAGACGTTTCTTGTCTGATTTTAGCTGTCCTGATTCATCAATAAGCTTCTTGAATTTTTCAGAAAGAGTTTCATTCCTATTAATTAACTTCTCCCACTCAATTGGGTCGAATTGTTGACCCTGCAAATCCGCTTCGAGTTGCTTCACCTCCGCACGCTTTGTAGCTAAAAGGCTGCGGTACTCTTCAATATCTTTTCTGATTTTATTTACATTAGGTTCCGAAGCCAGAATCACTGCCAGCTTCTCGCGATTTAAATCATTGTTTTGCTTTAGTAACTCTTCAATTTTCCATTCATTTTTGGCAAGAGAATCCTTTAGATGCACCTCCGCTTTCTGAAGTTCTGAGACTTTCCCGATAAGCTCATTGCGCTTCCGGGATAGCTCGTTTATCTGCTCCTCCTCTTTTTTAAACCGGTTTTCTATGGCGTCTGCTCTCTTTATCAGTTCTGCGGATTTATTGTTCAACGCCTCTGCTGAAACCTCCCGAAAATCGTCCGTATTTATATGTTTAATATCAGAAAGAAGCGTCTCCACTCTGCTCTCCTTCGCAGTAAGCTCATGTCCTAATGCAGTTAGAAGCTCTTCATATTTTTTTAAATCCTTATCGGCTTCATCGAGCTTTGTCCGCAATTCTTCCAGCAATTTTTCGCCATTCTTAATCACTTCTGTCAGCGTTTTGTGCTTTTGAAGTTCCTGAGTTAATTTATCCGGCGATTCAGGATGATGCCCCTCCCAACAGAACTTTTTCAAATGCGTCTCTGTCTCCTTTTTAATTTCATCAACTTCCTTCTCGTTTCTTGCTTTCTCCTTGCGGAAGGATAACAATTCTGCCTCTATCTTAAGAATTTCCTTCTCCAGAGCTAATGTTTTTTGTCGCTTCTTTTGAATGTCGTCAGATTTATGATTTAAGGCAGCCAGTTCTTCATGAACATTATGGGGTTTTAACAAGTCCGGATGATGCTCCGACCCGCACAAGGGACAAGCATCTCCCTCTTTTAAATCAACAGCAAATCCTTGCAATTCACTTTGCACCTTCAGGCGAATGCGGTTTTGGTCCATCTCTTTTAGCTGCTCCTCCAATCTGACGGCTTGCAGCTCCGTCTCCTTTAATAATTCCTTGCAAAACGCCAAAGCTTCCATACCATCAGGCATGGGAAGGCTCAGTTCCCTGCCATGGTTTTGCAACTTACTTTTAAAATCTTCACTCTGCTCATTTAGTTCCTGCTGTTGTTTCACCAGGTTTGCAGCGTCTTTATTCAACTGCTCCCGATGCCGGTACCATTCTTTAATATCCATCAACATTGCGTAATCCGGCAACTGCTCCTTATCTTTAATTAATTGTTCTGATGCGACCTGAATTTTACCACGTAAATCTGTTTGTACAGACTTCTTTTCAGCCAGCATCTGCTCTCCCTTTTGCCGACGTTTTGTTAGTTCGCCAATGGCCTGTTTTAGTGTTAAAACCTCCGAAAACTTCTTTAACTCATCGGCTTCACGTTTCATTACATCCCGCTTCTCATACTCCTTCTTTGTTTTTTGGAATTGAACGGATGCTTCATCAAAATACTTTTTAAGTTTTTCTTGCTCTAACAGTGATTCCTTAAGGGATTTCTCATTGCCCGCCACATCGTTTTTCAAACGATGTGAATCATCCATCAGTGACTTGAACAACCGAACACTTTTTTCGTACAGGTTCAGCTCTTTTTCCTGCTCATTGATTTCCTTTTCTTTATCAACCAATTGAACAAGCAGCTCCTGCGCACTCTCCAACTTTGCTTTTAACTCCTGTATTCGCTTTAAAGCAGCTATTTTATCCTGAACCCCTTTTTGCTCATTTTCCAGATTGGCCAACTCAACTTTCATTTTTTCCAACTGAAGAGTAAGTTCTTCAATCTGTTCAGGCTTTATCTCTCCTAAAGTTTTTAATTGTCCGTCAAGACCATCCAAAACCTTCACCGACTTGTTATGCAGCTCAGCCACTCCGGCATACAAATCGTACCGGTGGAGGTGAAATAGTTCCTGCATCATGGCTGTTCGTTCCTTTGGCCCCAATTGCAGAAACTCCTGAAATTTCCCTTGTGGAATAATAACTGTGCGGCGAAAATTATCGTAACTCAAACCGGTAATTTCCTCAACCGGTGTATCGATGGGAATCCACTCACCATTCTCTGCCTTCTCGTAGCATATGCGATTGAGTTTCCCTACATCTTCAAACTTTTTGGAGTTTCTTTTACCCTCCACCCGGCATAGGAAACGGCGGTTTTCGCCGTTACTGAACTCAAACTCAAGAAACAGCTTATCCGAACGAAGATTCATCATATTATACGCCCGGTTATCCTTCCTGTTCAATCGCTCTGTGTCACCATACAACGCAAACGAAATGGCTTCAAGCACCGAAGACTTCCCACTGCCAACACTCCCGAAAATCCCAAACAGACCATCGCGCGTCAGATTATCAAAATCAATGGTCTGTTTGCTTATGTAACTGTATAATCCCTGCAGGGTTAATTTATGTGGTATCATTTATAGTAGATTGTAGACTAATAAATAAAACTCCTTATTATCAGTAAAATTAACAACACGGCGACAAAGTCAAACACCTCTGATTACCAGACTAATAAAAACCTATCGACTGTTCAAATTTATAGTCCTAAGGGTTTAAAGTATATTTTTCAAATCCTGCATTCCAACAATTGCCATTATCTCAACCATATTACCATTGATTCTATAATATATGGTGTCAGAGCCACAAGGACATTTTCTATATCCTGCTTTTATATAATTCACAGATTCAAATGCAAATGGATTTTCTGCAATAATTTCAAAGTAACCAAAAAAAGCATCAAAGTATTTATCAGCTTGAGCAACACCAAACATTTTGACTCCAAAATGATGAATGCGAATCAAGTCCTCTTTGGCTGCATTACTTAATCTGTATTCAGCCATCAAGAAGAGATTTTGACTGCTTTAAAATCTCTTCTTTGGAATCATTTGTAAACCCACTTCTTTCGGAATTTTCCAATTTTACTCTAAGCCAGTCAATATGAACTTGCTGTTTTCGAGCCTGTCTAATCAAATCGTTGACAAGTTCACTTTTACTGGAATACTCCTCGCTGTCTATTTGAGCTTTTAACCATTCATCATTTGGTTTCGAGAAAGATATACTTTGCCTTGGCATAATTTTATGTTTTTGATGTAAATTTACACCAAAAACGAATCACACACAAACTTCTATCTTTGTATTGTTGGTATAAAACTTTTATAATATTTGGAATAAGTTTAAATCAGTTTCTGTTTTGTTGAGCCAATAGTTCTTTGAAAATCTCCACAACTCTTTTGTTGGGTAACTGACCTTTTTTCTCTTTAAAGAAATCCACAAAAAGCTCTTCGGTGCTTTTTGTTAAATCAATGCTTTTTGAATGGTTTTCAGAGCCTGATTCACTCCCCGCTTTAACTTCGGGGATGAGGGTGACTATGCGTGGATGTGCCGCAAATAATTTGCGGCGCGATTCGGCTGTAATATAGTTTTCAGATACAATGGTAAGTTCTACGTAAACTTCCTGATTATCCCGAAGCCACTCCAATGCAGCATCTTCATCATCAAACCGCGCTGAAATCAGCTTATAGCCTGATTTCAGTTCTACAGTTCTGACTTCTGCTGCCCTTCCCGGCTCCGCATCAATGATATAAACCATTTTTTGCTGATTGGTTTCGGCGAAACTATAGGCTAATGGACTTCCGGAATAAACCACCGGACAATTCCCGCCTCCCGTTTGATGTGGACGGTGCAAGTGTCCCAACGCGACGTAATGCAAACCTTCGGGGAAGTCGCTGCTGAACACCGGCTGTGCTCCGCCGACATATAGAATTGGTTTTTCGTCATCGGGCTCTTCGGGTTTTTCCTCCCCTTTATTCATCACGAAAAGGTGAGTCATCAACACGTTTACCCCTGTTTTACACGAGTTTTTTAGAATAAAATTCTCCCACCTGCTCTTTAGAATCTCTCGCAAATCAGACTCTTTATCGTTAACGGCCAACATGGTTTTCAATCGAAGCTCATTGGCATAAGGCGTCAACAGTAACCTTAGCGGGTATTCATAATCGGGAAGATTCAATTCAATAAACCCCGGTTCACTGCTCAATATTTTCAAGCCGGATTCCAAAGAGAAAGGAGTTATCTGCGAATCGGGCATTCCGGCAAAAATTATCCCACACTCCCGTGCCAAAGGGTCGGGAGCTTCAATTCTCTCGGGCGAATCGTGATTGCCGGCAATGGCAATCACGGCTCTTTTACCGTTATCAGTCATTTTTTTCAACATCCGGTAAAACAACTCCACCGCCTCGGAGGATGGGTTAAATGCATCGAACAAATCGCCCGCAATCAGCACTACATCAACATTCTCCCTTTCGGCAATTTCACAAATCTCCTCCAAAACCTCGCGCTGCTCTTCAATTCTGCTGAATCTTTCCAGTCGTTTTCCCAAATGCCAGTCTGATGTATGTAGAAATCTCATTTATTTATTAATGTTTTATCTTTATCTTTACAAGTCGTCATAGGACAGATGCTTAGATTTTAGAAAAATTAGATTTAGGATATGTGAAAATTTCAAAAAATAAGGCTGTTTAGGCCAATCAAGAAATATCAAAATGACTATCGACCAATAAAAATAAACAATAAAAGAAGATTCCATGCAACGAAAAAACAAATTTCAATTCATCAAGTATTTACCCGGAGTCATTTTGATGGCTCTCATGGCTTGTGCCACACCCGAATACACAATTGAACCTTTTGGGGAGAATATTGAGACTGATATTAACATACTGGCCTCTGACGAATTTGAAGGGCGCGCACCGGCATCGCCGGGTGGAATTAAAGCACGCGACTTTATCAAGTCGCGTTTTCAGGAAATTGGACTTAAACCTGCCAACGGAGACTCGTATCTTCAGGCAGTTCCTTTGGTGGAGGTCACCGGTTCCGATTTTACCACTTTAAACATTAAAGGAAATGGAGCCGAACTATCATTCAACTACCTTGACGACATGGTAGTGGGCAGCTATCGCCTTGAAGAATCTCTCCAACTCGACAAAAGCGAGTTGGTATTTGTCGGCTATGGAGTGGTTGCACCCGAATATGGCTGGAACGACTACGAAGGTCTTGATGTAGAAGGAAAAACAGTGGTAATTTTAGTAAATGACCCCGGATTTGCCACAGGTGACGAAACCATGTTTACCGGAAATGCCATGACATACTATGGCCGCTGGACATACAAATTTGAAGAAGCTGCTCGTCAGGGAGCTGCCGGCGCTTTGATTATTCACCAGACAGAACCGGCCAGTTATGGTTGGGAAGTGGTAAGAAATTCCTGGTCGGGCACACAATACGGCGTCGTGACCAACGGGAACCGCGACAGGCTTCCGGTTGAAGGTTGGATACATCTGGATGCAGCCACTAAAATATTTGATGCAGCAGGTATCAACATTCTAGAAACCATCGCATCGGCAGCGCATCGTGATTTTGTGGCACAACCACTTGGCTTAACAGCTTCGGTATCATTCAACAACACTTTTAATCATTCAGAATGCCACAACGTAATAGGCTACATTGAGGGAACCAAATACCCGGAAGAAACTGTAGTTTACATGGCTCACTGGGACCACCTTGGTATGGTTGTGACCGAACAGGGTGTTGACATTTACAATGGCGCTGTTGACAATGCCACAGGAGTTGCAGGCATCATGGCCATTGCCGAAAGATTTATGAAAGAGGGGGCACCGGAACGCTCGGTGGCTTTTCTGGCTGTTACTGCTGAAGAATCGGGGTTACTTGGATCCAGATTTTATGCAGAAAACCCGCTTTTCCCCATTGCCACTACGGTTGCAGGAATTAACATGGACGCTTTAAACGTTTACGGGCCAACAAACGATGTGGTATCCATTGGATTCGGCTTATCTGAACTGGATGATTATCTGGACAGACAGGCAGGAGCACAAAACCGGGTGGTTAAACCAAACCCCTTCCCCGAAAGAGGATATTACTACCGCAGCGACCATTTTAATATGGCGCGTCAGGGTGTTCCCATGATTTACGCCAATGGCGGAAACGATTACATTGGTCGCGACGAAGAATACACCCGCATGGTACAGCAGGATGCTGCATCGCGCTACCATGCTCCCACTGATGTGGTTCACGACTTGTGGAATTATGATGGAATTCACCAGGATTTATGGCTGTTTTACAATATTGGAAAAGACCTTGCTAACACCGACCACTTTCCAAACTGGGCTCCTGATAACGAGTTCAGAGCGGCTCGTGATGCAAAGGCACATTTAAGAAGGAATTAAAATAACAATAGATTGTTAGATATTAGAATATTAGATATTAGACAATGTGGATTCATTGTTTATAAACATATTGCACATCTACCGAACTATTTCGCATATACCTGTAAATAAATAGGTTTAACGAACCATAAATATAGGTTATTTTGCATATTCCTGATAGATAGAATAGATTCTAATGAATCTATTCTATCTGTCTAATTCTCTAAGACTTTTTACCCCTCATTTTCAAAAATGGCTCAACTTATTATTACCCGTTCTAACGAAGTCACAAACAGGACAGTGGACTATTCAATCTGGATTGATGGAAAAAACGAAGGTATAATATCCAACGCAGGACGAACTGAAATTCAGTTGAAGGAAGGAAGTCATTCCTTCCAAATTAAATCCAGTACAGAATCCAGTGCCATTATTCCTCTTTCAATTAGCAACGACAAACCTGTCTCACTGCATGTTAGCATGAATAGAACCGGTAGGTGGATATTACCAATTGGTGTAACCATCATTGGTATTAACTTCATTTTAAAACGAATTACCGAAGATGAACTTCCGGCTTTTATAATGGTTCCCTCACTTTTTGCAGTACTTCTTCTCTATGTTTATTACAGAACCATTGGCAGAAGAAAATCCATCAGGATTGAAAAACGCAACAACAATTAAATTCAAAACAGCATGGAAACCAACTCAGAATGCACCCAAAGCAAAGCCAAAAGAATTGAGAAAGAAGCGCCAACCGGTCTCATCTATATTTTTGGATGGATTGGAGCGGTCATCTACTACATATCTGTAGCTACAACTTTTTGGGGTGGCGTGCTGGGAGTTTTAAAATCTTTTGTGTGGCCTGCATTTTTGGTTTACCATGCGCTGAAGGCGCTTGGTGCATAACTATAATCTGTTGATAGCATCATCATGCCTCACAGTTAATTTATGCAGCACCTCACTTATAGGTTAGAAAAAAGGAACTGTCTAAAAAGTCTGTTAATAATATTCAATACTTACAATTTGTAAAACAACTTTGCTTTCACACCTCCAAACCTCCCCCAAATGGGAGGCTTAAATTCCCCCTATGGGGGATTTAGGGGTGAATTATTTACGTTTAATTTACGATTTGAAAGATAAGGAATGTTTAAATTTACTTTTTGGACAGTCCCTTAAAAAAAAATAATAGAATCAATTGATTTGATTATAATCTGCCACGATATTTAAGAGTATTCTAGGACAAATATCATTAACAACTCCCTGTTGCATCATATTTCCAAGTCTCGAGGATCGCTCTCTAATTTCAGGGTTTCCGTAGTGTCCATTTCGAATATTTTCCGCTATAGTTGGCTTGTCATCAAGCATCTCAGCCAATCGGGCATAATTAAATACAAACTGCCCTCTATTCCCTTTCTTTATAACTGCACCAGATCTACCTAAATCAGTAAGCCAATAGATTGAAACATCTCCATCCATAAGTTCCCACATAAAACTCTCCTCGCCCCTTAAAGAAACTACAGTAGGATCACTAAATCTTACTTTTACGTACTTATCTCCAAAAATTTCATACGAATCAATATCTTTAACATCCAAGGCTTGGCGAGAGGAAACTTTCCCGTCAGAACTATTAAAAACATCTATATCATACAAAGAAAAGCCCACACATGCATCAGAAGGTCGCAACCCATAAAATGTTGAATATGTAACGACACCTTGTTTAACCTCACCTGACGACAAAGTGTAGGTTACCTCATATGCATTATTAGATAAAGGTGGCATAGTAAACAATTCAGCATAATCTCGCCCACATTCATTTCTTGACTCATAGACGGCAATAGCCTGAGAAATTCTAGACTTCAATTTATTTCGTTTTTCATCTCTTGAACCGGACTCGTTGTTGGTCACAACAAAGATATCCACGTGATCAACAGTTATGGCATCCGGTTTTAAAATTAAAAGCATATTTACAAGATTAGTTGAAGCTGCTTCCAATAAATTCCTGTTTTTTCTTACATCATCCTTATACTCATTTATCTTAAGCTCATAAAATTCAAACACATCTGCATACTTATTATACAATTCGCTTGGTGATGCCCCATTTTTTAATTCTTCAAATAGCTTTTCTGCATTTTTATGAGGCTCCTCCCAATCGGAAACATCAACTTGTCTGTTTGATCTTAAAGAAAAGAATGGGACTTCTAATACCTCAACATCATAGCTTAGTGACCTGTTAACAACCTCTCTGGCAAACAACATAACCTCAGAGAGAAACTGTCTTTCTGCAGCCTTTAAAATTTGCTCACTTTCACTCTCCATCACCTCTTTAATCTTCTCAGGATCTGTTATTTTATGCAAACTTCCACCAACGTCTCTTAGTGGAACCACTATATGGAGGCTATCTTTGTAGTCCGACAATAAAATTCTTTGAGATACTGCTCCTTCAATTACTATTTCCCAGTCCATGGGAATGGTATATTTCGGTAGATAGTAAGCAGATTCATAATCCGGTGATGCATCTGTAACGCTGGGAAAAACCAGGTAATTCTTTGCTACAAGTGTAATTTCGATATCACTATCAATCTCTTTATGGGTATATCCTTGAGGCCCAAGTATGGAGTTTAGTGTTTTGTAAGTCCAAACATACGTACTTCCTTCTTCCAGTAAACCTTCAATTGCAGTGAGATCAATGTTTGTTGAATAGGTCTCTACCTCAGGCATTAACAAAGATGGGTAGTTAACAAATTGAATACTCTTGGTGTCCCGCGATATCCGTTGAGACATCATACTCATTGATAGACAAATTACAATGACAAATAAAAAAAGCTTTCTCATAGTTTTGATAATTTAGGATTATTATTCGGAGATAAATATAGTTATTTTTTATTTACAATCATTAACCCAAATTAACGAATCATTCCACAAAAATAGAACTTTATTTATATATCTATATTTTTACATTATTGCATTTTTGTTATCTTTGCATCGGAAAAACAGCAAACAAAAAATCATCATGGCAAATAAAAAGATAATTGTAATAGGTGGGTCATCAGCAGGCCCAAAAGCAGCGGCAAGAGCAAGGAGACTTGACCAAAATGCAGAAATCACCATGTTTCAGAAAGGTCCTGACCTTTCCATGGCATCATGTGGATTCCCTTACTATGTGGGAGGTGTTTTTGACGAAAGGAACAAACTCCTGAACACTCCGACAGGAGTGGTGCGCGACCCAAAGTTTTACTGGAATGCAAAAGGTATTAAGGCCGTTATAAATACGGAAATAACCCGCATCGACAGGGAAAACAAAAGAGTTGAGTATATCAATCACCAAACTGGAGAGTCCGGACAACAGGAGTACGATAAATTAATCATTGCCACAGGGGCAACACCCAATATGCCTCCGGTTCCGGGAATTAATCTGGAAGGCATAACCACCCTCCAATCAATGCAAGATGCTGACTATTTGCGTAACATCCGCGATGAAGGAAAGATTAAAAAGGCTGTAGTTATTGGAGGTGGACTCATTGGCATAGAAACTCTTGAAGCTCTTCACCTGGCAGGAATAGAGTTAACACTGGTGGAGCTTTTCCCGCAACTGCTCTCTTTTCTGGATTGGGACATGGCCAAATTGATAGAGAATTACCTTAAAACAAAAGCCAATGTCATTACACAAAACGGCGTTGCAGAGTTTATTGGAACCAATGGAAAACTTGAGGCAGTAAAACTTCAAAACGGCACACAAATACCTTGCGAACTGGCAGTTGTTGCAATTGGTGTAAAACCCAATATCAAATTAGCAAGGGAAGCCGGCATTGAAATTGGCCAACTGGGAGGTATATTGGTAAATCAACACATGCAAACCAATGATCCGGATATATACGCAGCAGGCGATTGTTGCGAAATCCCCAATTTGATTACCGGAAAAAATGTTCTGGCACCTTATGGAGACCTAGCCAATCTGGAAGGAAGAGTGGCCGGAGAAAACATGATAATGGGCAACACGGCCAAATTCCCGGGAACCATTCAAACCGGGATTTGTAAACTTTTTGATTACGGAGCAGGCATCACAGGCCTCTCAGAAATAAAAGCCAAAGAGGCCGGATTCGATTTTGAAGTGGCTGTCAATGCCAGCTTTGACAAACCAAAATTCATGGGCGGGCAGCTTCTTATTACAAAACTGATTGCAGAAAAAAATACAGGACAACTATTGGGTGCACAATGTCTTGGCCCCGGAGAAGTGAGCAAGCAACTTGCCATATGGGCAACAGCCATTAAAGCAAAACAAACCGTGGAAGACATTGTGTGTTCAGATCTGCCATACGCTCCTCCATTCTCCATGGCGGTGGATCATAGCATTGCCACCTCGCATGTAATGGAAAACAAAATGCGGCGGTTCTTTAAAGGCATAAACGGACCACAACTGAAAGAGAAACTTGATAATGGTGATGCCATGTTTATTCTTGACACACGTGGACCCGATGAATACGAAAACATGCGTTTGGGAATTGGAGAAACTCTGATACCTGTTGGCATGCTCAGAAAAAGAGTGGAAGACCTGCCACAAGATAAAAACACGGAAATCATCACCTACTGTCAGATTTCTTTGAGAGGATACGAAGCAGCCATGTTTTTGCAAGGATTGGGATACAAAAATGTAAAAGTGCTAGAGGGTGGTGTTGCCGCCTGGCCATATCCAAAGGAGAAATAAAACACAAATGAAATGTGCGTGAGAGTGAATCGAAGATCGACGAGGTCAAACTCACAAAAAGAGAGTAAAAATACAATTCAAGAAACTTCTCCCCAATTCATCGGGTATCAATAAATTAAACAATTTATTTCCAAATAAATAAAGCAAAAAACCGAAAAGCATACGCTTTTCGGTTTTTACATTAAAACAAACCTAACCAATACTTCAATTAATCAAAAAAAACTGCTTTTGCATCCATGATATGTTGCACAAGGCTATTAATGTAAACCTCAACATTATCATAAGCCGTGCTTAAGTCCCGGCCATTTGCTTCATTTTTCTCCGGATCAAGTCCATGAGCAATTTTCCACTCATCAGGCATTCCATCGCCGGAAGTATCAACTGGTACAGGTAAAGAGTCTAATTCAGGCCATCCACCCACATCTTCTTGCGAGTCAATAATCCCATTGGTACTGCCTCTCGATCCGCTATAAGTAAATGTTCCATTTCGAGTCTCTTCAATAACGCGAGCATCTACAGCATCTCGAACCAATGAAGCACCTGCAAACTCCAGTACAATATCAAAAGCTTCTTCTGCTGTGTGTGTTGTTACATTCCCGTTGATTGGATGCTCAGAGTCGAGGCGCATAGCGGCCTTATCTTCATCTGATACGGTACCATATTTACTGTGAAACTGATTATATACGCCATAAGTCCAATTATCGTTGGTGGCTCTGGTACTTCCCTCTACAAAATTGCCATCAATGAAAAACCTCCCCCATATATCGTATGTAGCTCTTTCAGGATCTCGCAAATACTTGTCTATTGACATTATGCGCTCTCTATGACGCGATGCTGGGCCAGGCTTATAATAGTTATTAACGATATTAACATTACCACCTTCAGCACCATAAGCGCTATTGTTTCCCCAATTATAAATAATGTTGTTTCGGAAATCGACCAGATTGGTGAGCGCATAAGCACTCCCCTCAAACTCGCCAAAGCGAGGATTGCGACTGTCGTGGTGAGCCAAAAGATTATGATGAAATGAAGCGTTTTTTCCTCCCCAAATAGCACCATATCCATGTGCTCCCTTTTCATGAGCCGACATGCGCAAGCTTTCAGAAATTACGCACCACTGAAGCGTAAATTCATCGTTACCATAAAATGAGACGCATTCATCTGTTGACCAACTCATTGAGCAATGATCAATGATAATGTTTTTTCTGAACCTTCCTCCAAGAGCATCATATTCGGCATCGGCTGTATCTCCCACTCTAAAACGCATGAACCTGATAATGACATTGTCTGCATCCACATACACTTCATGGTTCGCTATGGCAATTCCGTCGCCGGGTGCCGTTTGACCAGCAATGGTCAAATCGCCGTTACGAATGGTCAATCTGGTTTTTAATTCTATGGTGCCAGAAACTTCAAATACAACAATCCGAGGACCAGATGCCATCACAGCTTCACGAAAACTCCCGGGGCCAAAGTCCTCCAAAGAAGTTACTTTAATAACCCTGCCTCCACGTCCCCCTGTGGCATGCTTTCCAAATCCTTCAGCACCCGGAAATGCAAATGCCTCCTCTTCAACAGGATCCGGTCGCTGATTGTTTTCATCATTCTCTTCCTTTGGGCTTTTTATCTCTTCAAGTTCGGAATCGTTACCATCCGAACATGCTGATAAAACAAAAAAAGCAAAGAATGATAAAAGTGAAATTATAAAAATCTTTTTACTCATAAAGCACAATATTTAATAATTTAAAATTACTCCTTCTAACTAACAGTTCGATATTTTTTCTACAGAGGTCGTAGAAATCCTCTTTTTAGTTATTCAAAGGACTTAATAACAAAACCGTAAAACCTGCAGGACTTTAATCAACAACTACTTAACACACACAACCTATATCATCCTCCATAATTTCGAATAAGAATCACACTCCTTACCAATCTTAAACAATTTCATTCCTGCAATGCTTTACGGTTTCACAAAGACTTTTCATCTATCTCCATCGCGGATCCCCAGAAGCAGCGCGCCCCGGGAATGCACTATCAATAATGGTAAAATCGCGTTCTTTTGGATTTGCAAAGACTTCTTCAGATGTCTTTGCATACTCACCAATTCCGACAAATGGATAATCGGGGTTAATTACAAAATCAGATAATGCGTAGCTTCCATCTACAAATAGATTTGGGAAATATGGATTAACCGATCGAACACTTTCATCTTCACGATATTCTCCCACATAATAAAACTTCCCGAAAATAGAGTTTCTGATTTCCAAAATTTCAGGAAAATTATCCACACCTGCCGTATTTAAAAATCCTCGACCATGTCCAATCACATCATAAAACGTACAGTTTTCAATGATATATGAACCACCCGGCTTTCTAATATCCATAAAATGAGCAATAATTAACGAAAAGGTACTATTGGTAATTTCTATATTCTCAAAGCGATAACCACCATCGGCTGAGCCATTTACAAAACCAAACCCTCCAATATTATCCACCACACAGTTATTTACTTTTAGCAATTCAAGCTGTGTCGTATTTGCACTGTTTTGCATCCTGACTACCCCTCGGAATGTATGTAAATAACAATTATCAAAAACAATTGAATTGATATTGGTGGTTTTATTTTCATTAATAATATAATCTGAAGTATGACTGTCGCCAAACAGCTCCAGGTTACGAATGGTAACACTCTCGGTGTTTTGATGTAAAGTGAGGGTGGTAAGATTTACGACAGGGCGCTCTTTAACCGGATTTGCAAGTAATTCGAGGTGGCGAATATCTGCACTGAGTTGCGGCCTGCGAATATCGAAAAATGCACCGGACTCAAGCACTAAGATCAAATGTTCTTCTCCTGAAATATCTAAAATTGATTTCAGATCCTCCTCAGAATTAACTACGCGGTACCCTTCAGGGTATGCTTCGAAAGTGGTATAAGAGTACCACCCTCTTCGACTTTCCCCGTTCAAAATTCGAACCAAGTAATTCGTAGCAGGCTTTAGGGATTCAATCAACTTATAGCCTTGCTCAATTTCCTCTTCTGTTAAATTAATAATCTCAGGTTCTCCCTCAAGCATTTCAATCCTGATATGAGTTACTTCGCTACCAGGCATCCATCTTAATTCAAGATAATTCGAGTTAGATAGATCATCAAACCCTCGGATTACCTCTTCAAAGATCTGCTCACCCAGGGTAACAAAAGTGATTTCATGAAACTCCGACTCGGGAGCTCCGGTTGCACTAAAGGCTTTAATTCTAGCAGAATAACGTGATTCTGTCATCAAACCGGTAAGCGTAATACTATCCTGATGATAAGGCAGCTCATACTGTACCGGGTCGATAAACTCAAGACTATCGCGGGAAACCTCCAGTAAATAACTTTTAGCTCCTCGTACTTTCTCCCACTCCAATCGAACTGAGGATGCTCTAATTCCTTCTGCACTAAAAAGGGGAGGACGGAAAGTTCTATTAAAACTTTCATCTACAGAAAAATCATAATCATTGCAGGAAGGTACTCCTAATAAAAGTAGTCCGGCAAAGAATATTACTGTGATAGATTTTATTAAATTATTTAAATTCATATCTGTCAATATTTTGTATTTAGAATCCTAAATGCTGTTCAATCAAACCTTGTGATTCGCTAATCACATTTAATGGCAATGGATAAAGGTGCCGATTATAGACCCCAGCTCTGTTTTGGGTAAGACCAGAGCTAAACAGGAACAATCTTTCCAGCCATCCCTCCTGATTGCCAGAAGAAGCATCAAACCAGTTGACGGAGGAATAGATATCCCAAAGTTCCTCAACCAGTTCTTCACCCCTGTTTTGATAGAAGTTAATGGAAGATCGATCAATGATTTCGTCATTTTCTTCATACCTGAAGAAAATACGCTGAGGGAGTTCTCCATGTACAGGATGCTGTCGTGAAGTAATCATTTGGGCCAATACCTGACGTTGTTCTGCAATTTTATCTACCAAAAGATTCCAACGAATAAGGTCAAACTTTCGTATGGCCTCGCCACCAAACTCCCATGCACGCTCATCCACTATGGCATTGAAAAAAGCCTCTTCATTGTTTAACGACTCTACATAAGAATCCACTTTATCACCATGAAATTCAGGCGCAAATGCCCGGCGACGCACATCTTTTAATGCCTCTTTGGCTTCGCCGGTAGGACCATTATTTAACGCATTTTCAGTCTCGGCAAACATTAATAACACATCAGAATAGCGCATCATAACCCAATTGATACCATACCCACGCTTATTGCTGGCTGCAAGGTTTCCAATTAACCACGCATCGTTCATCCATCGTTGATCCCATTTTTGAAAATTGAATGACATTGGGTTGCCCTGAAAACGCTCCTCTAATGTTTCATTATTACCATAAGTGTAATATGCTATTGTGGCGTCTCTTCGAACATCTGTAGAGTCAAACAAATAGAAATAATATGCACTTGTATTAACCACATTGGTATTATTTCCGTATCCATATTTATTGTTGGGATAGAAGCGAACACCTATCGAATATCCCATTTCACCATGCTGTCCGAGACCATGGGCCACTTCAAATAAGTTTTCATTAAAGTTAGCATCTACCTCCAATGAATTTAGTGTTTTCCAAATATTGATATACGAAGGATTTAGACCATGAACGCCAGATTCCATTATTTCACGGCACTGTTGGTTGGCAATTTCATAGTAATACTCCCAGTTATCTCCTCTTTCGGTAGGAAATCCGGCTTTATTACGAATAGAATACCCCCCCCTGTATAAGGCCATTCGTGCGATTAAGCCTTTTACAAACCCCTTGGTTATACGTTCAGATGTGTATCCCATTTGATTAACCCAGGGCAGGATTTGTTCTGCTTCAAACAAATCACTTATTATGTAATCATAGATTTCATCCCTGTCGGTTACAGGCAGGTAAATATTTGAACCATCGGCTTTTGTGGACTCTCTTTTAAAAGGGACATCTCCAAAATGCTTAATCAATTCGAAATAAGCCAAGGCTCTTAAGGCTAAAGCCTCCCCCAAATATGCCTGCATACGATTTCTTATGTCCCGATCATTACTCTCCATCAGTGGACTTTCCTGAATGCCTTCAATGGCCAGATTTGAACGTTCAATCATCCGATAAAGCCAAATCCAGGTGTTATTAAAATGGTTATTCTCCGGTATCCCATAATAATTTGAATAACCACGGTTACCTGCATCATTGTAACTGTTTGCATCAGCCCCTACAAATTCGATGTCCGAATTGGTGGAGAAATTCAAAGGCAATCTTGCTGAATAAACATGATCCTCTGTCATGATATTATATATACCAACAATGGCATATTCTGTATATGCTACACTAGAAAACACCACATTATGTGTAAATTCCGATGGCGATGAAGTATCCAGGAAATCTTCACAGGAAACCCATGCAAAGCCAGCTAATATCAATAAAATATATCCTATTTTTCTCATAACAATCTTCAATTTAAAAAGTAATATTAACTCCTCCCAATATAGACAG
Source organism: Alkalitalea saponilacus (assembly GCF_900168165.1). GTDB lineage: Bacteria > Bacteroidota > Bacteroidia > Bacteroidales > Marinilabiliaceae > Natronoflexus > Natronoflexus saponilacus. Next base: position 33,540 of record NZ_FUYV01000006.1, on the reverse strand, counting down.
GCTTCTTGGATAAGCAGAATAATCAACTCCCGGAGTCATGGGAGTGGCTCTTCGTGTGTCCACTTCAGGATCGAAACCACTATAATTAGTAAACGTATAAAGGTTATAACCGCTTACATACACCCTCATATTTTGAATGTTTACTCTAGAGGTAAGACTTCCAGGCAGGGTATAACCAAACGTAACAGTGTTTATTCTCAAGAACGAACCATCTTCAATTGCCCATGAGTGCAACGGCATTGTTGTCATTAACGGATGCCAGATTGAAGCATTCTGATTCAGCTCCTGTAATCTTTCAGGATTTGCATGTTGCCCCTGAAAAATATTATTCCCTGTGACTGGATCAAAAGTCAGAAAACGATTATCCATACTCATAAAACTTTCTAAATTCTGATATCTACGGGTAAGCAAATATGATGAATTATCTATTATATTGGCATTGTAAACATCGTTTCCGTATGACCAGTTCATGAATACCGACAAATCAAAGCCTTTATAAGTGGCATTGATATTGAAGCCGCCGGTATGTAAAGGATTGGCATCGCCAATAATCTGACGGTCATAAGCATTCACAACACCATCAGGTTCGCCATCGGGACCACTAACATCTTTAAATCGCAAAGATCCCGGTCCAAATGCTCTGTTGGAAGTTAAAGCTGAGTTATCCGGAATACCTTCTTTCAGCACCCAGCCTGATTGATTTGTTGGATTACCCATTGCGTCATAAACCCAAACGAAATTGAAATCATCAAATGAGTACATTCCGTCGGTAACATATCCATACATTTGTCCAACAGGCCGGCCTTCCTGAATGATAAAATCTTCCCGTGGCTGTGCAGTTCCATTCCAGCCGGAGCTGTATAATTTAAAATTCTCATCGCCATTTCGGAATTCATCCACATTGTTACGGTTGAAACCAATATTAAAGTTGGCCGAAAGCGTAAAATCTCTGCGCTGAACGATTTGACCATTCAGGCTTAGTTCAATTCCTTTATTTGATGTTTGACCAACATTCTGAAATTGAGTGTTGTAACCGGATGCTCCTGGTAGTGGTGCTTCAACCAATAAATCTTTTGTTGTATTCCAATAAACATCAACCACACCGGAAATTCGGTTATTAAAAAACCCAAAATCCAAACCAGCATTTCGCGTATAGGTTGTCTCCCATCTCAAGTCAGGATTATGAAGAGATGAACCCGGAATCAGGTAGGAATCAGGAGTTTCATTTGAATAGTAAGCCTTCCCACCTGTGGTACGATAAGACATTTTCCACAATCCGTCCCTTATACGATTGTTACCTGCTGAACCATAGCTGATGCGCATACGAAGATTGGATAACCAATATGTTTGATCCTCAAGAAAAGCCTCTTCGGTTAAACGCCATGCAAAGGCAGCCGATGGAAAATAGCCCCACTGGTTGCCTTCGGCAAACTTACTGGAACCATCGGTACGGAATGTAAAGTTAAACATGTAACGCTCATACATATTATAGTTCAACCGACCAAAGAAAGAGGCCAGGTTGTTTTGCTCGCTTATGCGTGTTTCGGTTGGTTGAGGCACGCCCAGATTAAACATGGCCAGAACATCTTTCGGGGTCATATCCGATGGGAAATACTCAGAATAAGCTGTTATGGTTTTATTTTCGGAGGAAGTGATCTCCTGTCCCAACAACGCGGTCATTTGATGTCCGGGAAACAAATCTCTAACCGAATATGTTAAGGTGTTAGCAGTGCGCCAACTGTAACCATCCCGTGTAAAAATCTCTGCTACGGGCTGCCCTCCACGATTTTTTGACTGAGAAGTGGATGGCCCCCAAACCCGATCGGTTCTGTCCTGACGAAAATCATATCCCCACTCGGTTCGGAAAGTCAAATTATCTACAATCTCCCAATTAAGTGCTGCATTATAATTGTTGCTAAAACGCTTTTGTTGTCTGTAGTCATCTAATGTTGACTGAATTGGATCGAAAAGAAGACTTTCAGACTCGGGACTTAACCCAAAATCATCGTCAATCATTAAATCAAACTCACGCAACCCTGAAGTAGGGGCATATTTAACAGAGTTTCTTAACCGGGAAGTAGAGCCAGAACCCTGATTCACTCCGGCACCATCAATCAGGGTGTGCGACATCCTGGTGTTAAAATCAAAATTCAACCGATCGTTGATTTTTGTATTCATTTTCAGGTTTATATTGTTTCTCTCGAAAGCTGAACCAATCATAACGCTTTCCTCATCAGCACGCGATAAACTCAAATTAAATCTTGTTGTTTCATTTCCTCCGCTAACACTGGCATTATAATTCTGAACCATGGCAGTGCGTCCAAAAACCTCATTTTGCCAATTGGTTCCGGGAACAGATTTATATATTTCTAAATCATCATAAACACCATAGTACCGGTGAAACGACTCCGTTCCACCCAGTTCATACTGATACATTACATACTCGTATGGCGAAAGAACATCCAGCAAATCATTCACTTTGCGTATTCCGGTGTAAGCATTTACATTTACTGTTATTCGTCCTTCCTGTCCACTGCGAGTTGTTACTATAACCACCCCATTTGCACCACGCGCACCATAAATAGCCGTTGAAGAAGCATCTTTTAAAACATCAATGGACTGTATATCTCCGGGAGGAATGTCCGAGATTGAATTCACAGGAAACCCATCTACAATAAAAAGAGGGGAGTTATCCTGCGTTATGGAACCTCCCCCACGTACGCGAATCTTTATTTCCGCATCGGGTGATCCTTCCGTAGTCGTTACCAAAACCCCAGCCATACGTCCTGTAATGGCTTCTGCTGCCGACGAAACCGGTGCATTGCGCAAAACAGATTCACCCACTGACGAAACAGCTCCGGTTAAATCTCTGCGGGAAGCTGTTCCGTAACCAATGGCTACCACTTCATCCAAAAAGGTAAATTCCGGATCCAATGCAACATTTAATATAGTCTGACCCGTTACTGCAACCCTTTTATTCGAATAGCCAATAAATGAAAACAACAATTCTGAACCCGGACTTACCGTTATTTGATATTGGCCATCAATGTCGGTTATCACCCCCTGAGAAGTACCAAATACAATAACATTTGTGCCTGGTATCGGCTCTCCGTTTTCCCCATCCGTTACAGTACCTCTGACAATATTGGTTTGCCCTGTCAGAGATACAGTAAATATCAACAAAAAGGAGAGCAAAATGAATTTTTGCAACCTTTCTGAAAATCTAAATTTGTACATCATACGATCTGTGTTCATAAGTGCATACTTTATTTTTTGATTAATAAATCCTGTTTTTCAGATGCGCCATTAAGCATCTTTTAACAGAAATAAACATTCAGCTAAAGTACATGTATGATAGATGGCGGTTGTGGAAATATTGACAGATAGTAGGTACTAATTGGTTTATGTTAAAAAAACCAAATTTTACCCAGTTATAAAACCAGAGCGTTTTATAGAAAATTAAGGATACGATACTATGGAGTTAATACCTATATGTGAGCATATAGTAAAAACATAATGACTAAAATCACAGTTTATAATATACAAAACAATGAACCGATCATTAAATCAATCACCGGGAGCAGTCCCCATTAGTTAAAGACTCATAAATCCACATACAAAAGGACTTTGAAAAACATCTTCTTACAAATAAACGTATATTTTTAAAGCGATGTAGCAAACACGATGCAGATTATTTGAGTACGAACCCGAGCCAAAATCCTGAAAAACATAACTAACATTTACAAATCCTCAATATTGCGAAAACGTAAAAGGGAGAGACAGCCAAGCCATCATCTCCCTTTTAATAATGATTTAATCTATAACAGAAAGACCAGATCTTCGAAAATCTAACTTAGAAATATTTGAATTCAGGGTGTTTCCTGTATGCAACATTGCTTATTCATAGGTACTATTTACTAAATTTCAAGGTGCTTACCATTCCGTCCCGATCAATAATTTTAGCAATGTAAAAACCAGAGGCTGCCGCACTTAAATCCACTACACTCACATTCTTCGCAGTTTTAACCAACTGACCGGAAATTGAAAAAATCTCTACAACTGCAACCGTTTCGCTAATTACTAATTGTCCTCCGGTAACAAAAGATTTCACAGATGACACAGCGCTTTTACCTATACTGGAAGCTACACCATAGAATCTGGGATCTCCTGCACTTGTTATGCCGGCAAAGCTTCCATCAATTATTGTAAAATCAAATTCTGCTGCATTAGCAAAAAGAGTGGCAGCCGTTCCATCATAATATATTAATGGATTCTCGCTTTCAGTTCTCCATTGCAATGCATTCCAGTCAAAGTCATTGGTATAATAACTATTGGTAATGGTTACAGGAGTTGCTTCACCAGCTCTTACACCGTTATTGGGATCTCCGTTTAATCCTGAAGTCAGGATACTGTTGATAACTTCAACTCCTCCTTCAATAACAGAAGAAGCATCTGCCATATCGATGAAAGCACGTCCGTTTCTGGGAGTCTGATAAAAAGTACAATCATGAATTTTTACTGAATTGACAGGCGTTTTACTTACAACGATACGTTCCACAATTGCAATAGTGGAATTGGTTATTTCAACATCTGTAAGGGAACCATTGTCATCATCCAGATTCACTAAACCATAACCAGCAATATTTCTCACAATACAATTATCTACGCGGAACAAACCTACTTCCACAGGTCTTAAGCGGGCAACTCCACGAAAGGAATGAACAATACAATCTTCAAAAACGATTTCATCGATTTTTCCTGAATTGCTGATATTCATTACATAATCACCTGTTGGGTTTCCTCCCAGCAATATGAGGTTCTTAAAGGCAATTAATTCAAGGTGCTTCTCTACCTCATCTTCCGGCGCTGCAATATTAAACCATCCTGCAATCTTAATTTCAGCAGGCTCACCTTCAGCACCTTCAATTTTTAATGAAAAGGACAACGATACGCTGGATATTTCATGATACGAACCGGCCTGAAGAATAATGTGACTCGGTTCTGTTAAGCCATCTAATGTGGTTTGAAGAATTTCCGGATCGTCTGATCCTGTAAGATCAATGGTAGTCATTTGGGCGTTTACAACATAACCCAAAAACAAAAAGGTAAATAATGCGGTAAATTTAGTTCTCATAATAATTAAGTTTAAAACTCTTTGATATAAATTCATCAAAGAATTTGATTAATAAAATATTTATTGACAGAACTAAATTACGATAGAGTTACCTCAGGAATGTTTAATAATTGGTTGAAATATTTGACATTTTTTAACCAGCAAGGTTTTTATAGGTCCGAAAGCATAATTTTCTATAAATATCAAAAATCCAGACAACATTATCGTCCGGATAAAATTTTGAGACTTCTCCCGCTGGTCGAAATGACATGCGTTTAGGGGGAGTATCCGGAGAGAGGAGAGCGGAGAGAAACGTAATACCGTAAAACGGGATGAAACGAACGCAATGAGTTGAATTCCGCAAAGCGGAGCAGGAGAGCGGAAAAAACCATCAACCATCAACCTAAAACCCAACTTTGAACTTAAAACCGGTCAATCTCTGCTCAGATTTCCATGCCAATTCTTTTTGTTTCGGACACTACTGACTAAGAATCTATTTATTGATTTGACATGCGCACCTTGTACTCCGAAGGAGTCATACCATATTTTTGTTTAAAGCACTTGCTAAAATACCGGGAATCATTCATTCCAACCATAAAAGCAATCTGAGTCATATTATGTTGCCCAATGGATATCAATTGTGCTGCCCGCTTTAATCGCATCTCTTTAATGTACTCAATTGGAGCCAATCCGGTAAGCGCCTTTAGTTTTTTAAAAAACACAGAACGACTTAGGGCCATTTCTCCTACCAAATCCTCCACCACCAGATCGCTATTCTCCATATTTTCCTCCATAAGTGCCTTTAAGCCTGAAAGAAATTTTTCATCCAGAGAAGTAACCTCTGGCATATCAGGCTCAAGATCTGATTTAGCTACTGTAGATTTCCCCTGATAAAGCAATTGCAATTTTCGTCTTTGATCCAGTAGATTTATTACACGTGACTGAAGATATGCAGGACTAAAAGGTTTTGTTATATAATCATCTGCACCCCTACTTAAACCTTCCAATTGGCTCTCTTCGTTTGTTTTTGCTGTTAACATGATAAATGGAATGTGAGATGTATTAATATTATCACGTATATCGCGTAACAGCTCCATGCCATCCTTGACAGGCATCATTAAATCACTTATAATTATATCCGGCTGGTATTTCTGAGCCTTTTCAAAGCCCTCTTCGCCGTCACCTGCTTCTATCACATTATAATCATGCTTCAAAATACTGAGGATAAATTTGCGTACTTCAATATTATCCTCAACCAGCAATAAATAAGGAAGGGCATTATTTTCGTCCAACGTCATCCCTTCAGTTGCCTCCTTCTCTGAGTATAAACCTTGCTCTAAGGCCGTTTCGGTTCCATCGGTTTCATCTAATATTTCAACATCTTCGCCAAAATGTGATAATCCCTTTTTCAAACTAAGAATAAAGGTTGTACCACGACTTTCTGTATTCTCAACCTGAATTTGCCCTTTATGCAGTTCCACCAACTCCTTCACGATAGACAACCCTATGCCTGTGCTGGGCACACGGCTAAAGCCTTTTACAAGTGAGCTTTCAAAGCGGTTGAAAAGTGAGCTTTTTTTGTTTTCGACGATTCCGGCACCATTATCAATGACGTAAATCCTCATACGTTCCACATCACTTTCAATTCTCACTTTAATATATTTCCCTCCGGAAATATATTTGAAAGCATTGGATAAAAGATTAAAGATTATCTTCTCAAATTTATCGGCATCAGCCCATATATAATCACCTCCGGATTGATCGTTCAATGTAAACTCAATTTGATGATCTATGGCCATTAGGCGGAAATTGTCCATTACGCGGTTGACAAATTCTCCTGCAGGAATCATCTCTACAGTCATTTTCATTTTATTATGACTGATTTTAACGAAATCAAGAATCTGATTGATTAGCCGCAACATACGAGAACTATTGCGTTCAACAACCTGTAAGGATTCCTTGTGTTTATCCTTTACAGATGGATCATTCAAAATTTGCTCAAGCGGACCAGAAATCAATGTTAATGGTGTCCGAAGCTCATGAGAAATATTAGTAAAAAAATCAAGTTTCATTTCAGACACTTGCTGCTCCATCGTAATTCGATGGCGCAATCTGTATATCGTAAACAACACGTAAACGGACAGCCCGGCGATAATAAAAAACAGGGTAAAATATGTTAAATAGGCCCATGTCGTAACCCAAAAGGATGGCGATATAAAAATTGACACAGATTTTTCATTGTCAACCCAAATGCCGTCACTATTGGTGGATCGCACCCGCAACTTGTAATCTCCAGATGGCAAATTGGTATAATTTACCAGCCTTTGTTTATCCAAAAAGACCCATTCATTCTCGAATCCTTCAAGCATAGCTGCATATTTTACAGCTTCAGGATATTTCATATCAAGTGCTGCAAAACCAAAAGATATGATATTCTGATTGTGCCGCAACTTAATCTCATGAGTTGCATCTATGTGTTTTTTTAATACCTCACCTTTGCCTGGACTAATCCGTTTGTTTAATACGCGGAATTCGGTAAGCACTATTGGCGGGACAAAATTGCTGCGCGAAATTGAATCAGGATGAAACCTCAGCACCCCATTATTTGTTCCAAACCATATTTGTCCGTTTGACGCTAATTGTGCTGACCCTTCAGAAAAACTTAGTGCTCGTGAAAAATCAGTTTTATTAAAATTTCGAAAATCCTTGGTTTCGCGATCAAACTGACTGATACCATTTTCCGTGGCAATCCAAATCCGACCGTTAGGATCCTCAACAGCAGACAACAGAACATCTGTCTGAAGACCGGACTCTTTGGTATAAGACTTAAAGCGAAAGTCCGATCGATTTACGGGATCAATCAATTCGTTAAGGCCACCTCCAAATGTCGCAAGAAAGACCTCTCCTTTAGAAGTTATTAAAATATTATGAACATCGTTATTACTTAAACATAAAGAGTCTCCCGGCATATAGGTGAAATGCCGGAAATTAATATCATCCATTGCATTATCAGGATTATCAAACACTACCAGTCCGTTCGTCGTTCCCACCCATACTTTTGCGTTATTACAGGTTGTTATGTAACGTACACTATAGCATTTGGTAATCGGATAATTGTTGAATGAGTTGTTTGAATTTATGAATTCATAACCTCCATCTCCAGTATAGTTCAATAAATTAATACCTCCCCCATAAGTTGCCAGCCATATACGCCCTTTTTCATCTTCATGGATATGATATATATCGTCATGACTTAAACTATTAATGTTGCCCGGATCATTCCTGAAATGAACAAGATCATATGAAATTCCTGCTCCCTGCTGGCTAACATGGGCTTTTACAAGTCCTTTACCCTTAGTTCCTAACCAAATATTGCCATGTCGATCCTCCAGGATAGTATATACGTTGGCATTAGAAAAAACTATGTCAGCATGCAATTTTCCATCCGGCCCCAAATAACCGATTAAATCACTTTCAGAATTGAACAATGCAACTTTGCCAGCTTTTGTAGACACCCACATATAACCTCTTGAATCTTCGAGAATTGCACGTACATCGTTATCACTAATAAACTGCGGTTTTGTATTGACTTCAAGTATTTGAAACTGACTTGAATGAAATACAAACTTCTCCAATCCTCTGGCTCTTGTGCTCATCCATAAATTTCCCTGACGATCTGAGTACATGGAATGTAAACGATCTGAAAATGTCAGCATAGACGACTCTTGTGAAAAGAAGGGTTGCAACTTGTTTTGAATCCGGTCATAATAATAAACGCCTCCTCCTTGAGGATGAATCCACAACGTTCCATTAACGTCTTCATGAATCATAAAATCAGGTCCTCCGATTCCATCTCTGGTAACACTGCCTACTGTATGGCTTACGACTTCTGAATTTTCAACATTGTATTGAATTACACTATTACTGCTCTGTTGAATCCATATATCGCCAAAAGAATCCTGATATGTGTCGAAAATTATCTCTTCCTGATTTCCTGAAATTAAATGCCCGTTATAATGTGCAAAATTGCCGGTTAATGTATTGTGGATAAAAAGCCCATCACTTGCAGTAGCCAAAAAATATTCATGATCGCTTATTGTATGTATTGATACAATACCTGAAACGGAGGGAACCTGCAGGGAAATAAACCTGCTGCCATTTTTCACATATCTCCAGACCTTACCACTATTTGCCCCAAACCAGATCTCATCATCAAATTCACTGGCCGTATAAAAAATATTAAAATTATTGCTTCCTGTATAGACTGAATGATGAAAATAGCTTGAAAGATCTTCACCACCATTGTTTATTACTGATATCCCATTATCCGTGAGAATCCATTCATTTCCATTTGAGTCAGCAAAGACTTTTCTTATCTTATTGCTTTGGAGCAAACCTGAGTTTTTTGAGTATTCGTTCGATCGAAACTCTTTGGTAACGGGATCAGTAATAATTCTTGCACCTCCTTCTTCTTCTGTAATTAACCAGGTAACTCCATTGTGCAAGGTGACTATTTCCCTCACCTGGGTAACATCCCGGAAGTAGTCAGGAACATTTTGAAACTCCTCTGTTGAGGGATCAAACCAACTTACATTTTTCCCGTAGGCCCAAAGCCAGATATAGCCGTACTTATCTTCCAGCAAACGATCAATTCTACTGCTTGTAAGGAAAACATTATCACCTGGCCGCACTTTATAAGTGGTGAAATTGTAACCATCAAACCGGCTCAATCCGTCCCATGTTGCATACCACATGTATCCCTTCTTATCCTGATGAATACTCATCACAGTATTTTGCGACAAACCATCTTCAGTGGTATACCGTGTCCATGTATAATTTTCAGACACTTGCGAAAACAGCACCACAGGCATTACAGCAATCAGCATTAATATTTTTCTGATCATCAGCATTTCAAAATCATTAACGTATTCAACTTGCCTAAATAGCTAAAAATAACCAACTATACCTACATTAACATCTAACGGATAAAATTAGTTATTAATCCATCTGTACGCACCAAAAACCAATTTTTCACCCCTAAAAAACCGGTATTTACACAAAACGCACTAACTGCTGAGCATCTAAAAACAGCATCTGATAGGTATTCACCACGGAATCAGAATTTCATATACATATTTCAAGCCAGAAGCAGCAATTTTTAGATTTTTACACCCATTACGGAATAATTGTTAAATTTTACACATCTGCAAATTTAAAAACCAGGATATTCGCTTCCCAGAGAGATCAGAGATTCTATATTGGCTTCTGTTGACACGGATAATTGCTTTAACAACAATTCAGAATACAATTTCGGTTGATTTTTAACCTATTAAAACTATTTTTTAAAATTAACTTGCAATTACATTAAATTATAAAAAAACAAAAGGTATCAGTTTTGCTCTAATGTCACGTAATCGAATGTTAATAAAGAAATAGCGAATAATAAATTAAATACTTTATGAAAAAAACATCTTTAATAATTTCGGCAATTTTGGTTTTCATGCTGGGAACATCCTGCAGCAATTCCAGCACTAATGAATTGTATTGGGCCGAAAAAATGGCGCAATCCGATATGAAGCGCAATCCGGAAGGCTGGATGATTGATTTCAGACAAACCCCGAAGTGGGAATATACACACGGGCTTATGATGACAGCTCTGATGGAACTCTACAAAGAAACCGGAGATGAACAATATCTGGAATATATACAGGGTTTTGCAGACAAATTCATCTCCCCGGGAGGCGAAATCCTTACCTATAAATTAACTGATTACAACATTGACCGCATTAATCCCGGGAAGTTCATGATTGAACTTTATCAGTTAACCGGTGATCAAAAACTCCTCGATGCCATAGAATTATTAAGGGAACAGATGCGTCATCACCCAAGAACTTCGGAAGGTGGCTTTTGGCACAAAAAAGTGTATCCACATCAAATGTGGCTGGATGGATTGTATATGGGCGCACCTTTCCTCGCTCAATATGCACATACTTTTAACGAGCCGGAACTTTTTGCTGATGTAGCTCATCAGTTCTATCTGGTGGATAAAAACATGTACGACCCTGCTGTAGGACTTTATTACCATGCATGGGACGAGCGTCGTGAACAACGATGGGCTGATCCTGAAACAGGGCTGTCCCCCGGTTTCTGGGGACGTGCATTAGGCTGGTATGCTATGGGAATAGTGGATGCCACAGCATGGTTTCCTAAAGATCACACAGGCAGACAAAACTTAATCCGCCTTGTAAACAGACTCGCTGAAGGCGTTGTACAATATCAAAATCCCGAAACCGGTCTATGGTCTCAGGTACCTAATCAACCTGACCGGGAAGGCAACTACGAAGAGGCAACAGCATCAGCAATGCTTACATACTTCTTACTAAAAAGTGTACGATTGGGATATCTGGACTCACACTATCTGGAATATGCAAAAAGAGGTTACCAGGGCATTCTGGACAATCTTATTCGTGAAGACGAAGACGGTACAATCAGTCTGGAGTCATGCTGCGAAGTAGCAGGACTGGGAGGAAATCCATTCAGAGACGGTTCGTTTGAATACTATATTTCAGAACCCATACGTGACAATGACCCAAAAGGGGTTGGTCCGTTTATTCTGGCTTCAATTGAGATGACTTACATTAACCAAAAATAATGAACCGGACACTGATTATATTAATAATACTGATTTCCCTGGTGAAATATACAGCATTGGCCGACAGTGGAGAATATGCCTTTGTTGTGGCCAGTGATGGCACCGGTGATTTTATCACCGTGCAGGAGGCCATAAATAATGTGCCGGACTTTCGCAATAATGAAACAGTAATCTTTTTAAAAAATGGTGTTTATAAGGAGAAGTTAATATTACCAGCATCCAAAAACAACGTAACATTCATAGGCGAATCCAAAGACTCAACCATCATCATCTACGATGATTATGCTTCAAAACTAAACCGCTTTGGCGAAGAGATGGGCACTACAGGATCTTCAGGATTTTTCATATTTGGCAATAATTTTACTGCCAGAAACATCACATTTGAAAACTCTGCCGGCCCTGTTGGACAAGCAGTAGCAGTGAGAGTCAGTGGCGACAGAATTGTATTCGAAAATTGTAACTTTCTGGGACATCAGGACACACTCTACCCGCACACATCGGGCAGCAGGCAATTTTATAAAAATTGCTACATAGAAGGAACCGTGGATTTTATTTTCGGATGGTCAACTGCCTGGTTTGAAAACTGCATAATATTTCCCAAAAAACGGGGATATATTACTGCTGCTTCAACCAATGAAGATACAAGTCATGGATTTGTATTCAACAATTGCTCCATTACAGGCAGTGCTCCTGAGCACTCATTCTATCTTGGACGTCCGTGGCGAGATCATGCTCAAACAGTGTTTATTAACTGCTACATGAGTGAAGTTGTGCATCCGGCAGGATGGCACAACTGGAATAAACCTCACGCGGAAGAAACTGCTTTTTATGCTGAATATAATTCCTTTGGTCCCGGAGCATCTGCGGAAAACAGGGTATCATGGTCGCACCAACTCACCAGTGAGCAAGTAGCCAAATACACCATCGAAAACGTTCTTGGAGGAGACGATAACTGGAATCCTCTGGATAGAATCACGAATACAAATCAATAATAATCGCATTAAATTATAATTAACATATAAATCAGTTTAAAATGAGAAAAATTTCACTTTTATCAGCTTTGCTGATATTAATCACCGGACTAACCGCCCAAACCCCCTTCGTATCTGATGTCTGGGTATCAGATCAAGGTGATGGGACATATAAAAACCCTATACTTTACGCCGACTACTCCGATCCTGATGTAATTCGTGTTGGTGATGATTTTTATATGACAGCATCAAGTTTTAATGCCATTCCGGGGCTTCCAATTCTTCATTCAAAAGATCTGGTTAACTGGGAATTAATCGGGCATGCTCTGGATCGTCAAATGCCTTATGACCACTATTCAAAACCACAACATGGAAACGGAGTCTGGGCTCCAAGTATGCGCTATCACAACAACAAATTTTACATCTATTATGGTGATCCCGATTTTGGAATTTACATGCTAAAAGCTGATGATCCGGCAGGTCCATGGAGTAAACCACACCTGGTTCAGGGAGGAAAAGGTCTGATAGATCCTTCACCACTTTGGGACGATGACGGACGTGCCTATCTTGTATATGCCTACGCTGGCAGCCGTGCCGGAATCAAGAGCATCCTGGTAGTATCTGAAATGAGTCCCTGCGGAACTCATTTACTAAATGAAGGTAAAATTGTTTTCGATGGACATGATGCACATGAAACCATTGAGGGGCCTAAATTCTATAAATGGAACGGATATTACTACATATTTGCTCCGGCAGGAGGCGTTACTCCGGGCTGGCAGGAAGTTTTACGCTCTAAAAACGTCTATGGTCCATATGAGTCAAGAACCGTGATGCATCAGGGAAATACCAACATCAATGGTCCTCACCAGGGTGGTTGGGTTCAACTGGATTCAGGTGAACACTGGTTTATTCATTTTCAGTGTAAAGACGCATACGGACGAATTACCCACCTGAACCCAATGACATGGACCGACGGATGGCCAATCATTGGCATCGACAACAATGGAGATGGAATTGGCGAGCCTGTTTCACATCATCGCAAACCTAATGTTGGAGGAACATTCCCAATCGTCACTCCTCCCGACAGCGACGAGTTTGACAACGTAGAACTCGGCATGCAATGGCAATGGCATGCAAATCCCAAAAACACCTGGGCATTCATAAATCCGGGAACTCAACAGTTAAGACTATTTTCAGATCTCATACCCGAAGACGCAGTAAGTTATTATCAGGTACCAAATCTTTTGCTTCAAAAATTCCCCGGAGAATCATTTACTGTGGATACCAAAATGACTTTCCGTCCAAACGAGAACAAACTGGGAGAGCGCGCCGGAGTAATTGTAATGGGCAGAAACTATGCATCTTTTGCTCTGGAAGATCGTGAAGATGGAATTTACCTTGTCTATAACATTAACAACGGTGCACAACACGGAGAAAAAGAGAAGGAAGTATTCGCTCAAAAAATTGACACCAATACCGTCTATCTGCGAATTAAAGTTGGAGCCGATTTCATGACTGAATTCAGCTACAGCACCAATGGTCGCCGATACAGAAGCATGGACACAAAATTCAGAGCAACCCGAGGGCACTGGATTGGTGCAAAAGTTGGAGTATTCTGTACCCGTCAGCAAACTACAAACGATTCTGGCTTTGCAGATTTTGACTATTTCCGGTTCAGCAAATAAAAAAAATCAGCAAAAGAAAATTTTAATATACAAAAATGATGAATGTTATAAAAAAGATCGGGATTTATGCACTCCCTCTTGTTTTCGCACTGGGGGCATGCAATTCCGGAACAATCAAAAGCCCTGATTATTCATGGGTATATGACAATATTGAGTTTGACATGCCCATTGTTCAGGAACCGGTAATACCCAACAATAGCGTAAACATTGCAGATTTGGGCGCCATCGCTGATGGAATCACCCTAAACACCCACATTTTTGAGAAAGCCATCAATATGATGGCTTCCAAAGGGGGAGGGAAAGTTATTGTTCCTGCAGGAATCTGGATTACAGGCCCCATCGTAATGAAAAGCAACATCAATATCCACCTGAAAGAAGGGGCTTTGGTTCGCTTCAGCGACAACTTTGATCTTTACCCTGTGGTTGAGAGTGCTTTTGAAGGCATCATGACATATCGCTGCCAGTCGCCCATCAGCGGACGCGATTTGGAGAACATCGCCTTTACCGGATCTGGTGTTTTTGATGGAAACGGACAGGCCTGGCGTCCGGTTAAGCGATTTAAAATGACCAACAACCAATGGCGCAATCTCATCAATTCAGGGGGAGTACTGGAGGATAATGAATCATACTGGTTTCCAACGGAACAGGCTGCAAGAGGTTATGTTATAAGCAACAGGGGAAATCTGCCTCAACTGGAAACGTACGAAGAGTTTGTGGAAATAAAAGACTTCCTCAGACCTGTAATGGTGAGCCTGATCAATTGTAAAAAAGTTCTTTTAGACGGACTTACTTTCCAGAACTCTCCGGCCTGGAACATCCACCCCCTTATGTGTGAGGATGTTACCATTAGAAATTTAACAGTTCGAAATCCCTGGTATTCTCAGAACGGTGACGGATTGGATCTTGAATCCTGCAAAAACGTAGTGATATACAACAACAACTTTGATGTTGGTGATGATGCAATATGCTTCAAGTCAGGTCGGGACAAGGAAGGGCGTGACAGGGGTATGCCAACCGAAAATGTCATTGTTAAGAATAACATCGTATATCACGGGCACGGAGGCTTTGTAGTTGGTAGCGAAATGTCGGGAGGAGTGCGTAACGTTCATGTTTCGGATTGTACATTTATGGGAACCAACATTGGAATTCGTTTTAAAAGCACTCGCGGGCGCGGAGGAGTGGTAGAAAACATATACATATCAAATATCAATATGATTGATATTCCAACCGAGCCCATCCGGTTCAATATGTTTTATGGTGGACGTGCTCCTGTTTTGGACGATGATGTAAGCAATCACGCTGAAGCCATGCCAATAAACGAAGAAACCCCCTTATTCCGAAACATCTATGTTAAGAACATTGTTGCAAGTGGATTCGGTAATGCTGCACTCTTTATGGGACTGCCGGAATTAAAGCTAAAAAACATTGTTCTGGAAAATGCAATACTAAAAGCACCTAAAGGTTTTTCCATAGTTGATGCTGATGGAATTGAACTGAAAAACGTAACAATTATTCAGGAAGAAGGCCCTGCTCTGATCATCTTCAATAGCAATAATATTGAAATCTCTGATTTCAACTATAATAAAAAAACAGGGGACGCCGGATTAGTTGTTTCCGGCGCTTCTTCAGGTAGTATCAAGATAAGCAAGGACGATTTCAATCGTCCGGATCAACAAATAAGGAGAGTAAACAATGCCTCTGATAATGCTATCACTATTAGATAGACTTGATTGAAAACTTAAATTAGTAAAGGGGACATTTGTCCCCTTTGTTATTTAATGCGCTCTCTTTGTCTCAATCAAAACCACCCCATTGGCTCCTCTACTTCCGTAAATAGAGGCTGAAGAATCACGCAATACACTAATTTTGGAAATCTGGCATGGAGAAATATGCCCAATTGAGTTCACAACCACTCCATCAACCACGTAAAGCGCACAATTGGAAGTAACCACAGAACTCATCCCCCGAATAATAACTTCAGGTTCGCGCCCACCTGATAGAACCTGAACACCAGGAAACCGCCCTTTTATCAATTCAAATACGTCACTATACATACAGAAATCTTCTCGCTTATGGTCAATCTGAGATGCTGCAAAAGTAATATCTCGCTCGTTCATATAACCATATCCTACAGCCAACTGCCGGTTCTCAGGAGTATTCTTAAACTTAATATTTACCTCCAAAGTATCAGGAGTACGTCGATTAATTCGAACACGTTCCCTATCAAAGACTTTTCCTGAAAAGGTTAGTACGTCGCGCTCTTCTGTGACTATCACAAAATGACCGGCTGAATCAGACTGAACAGCGGCTCCGGAATTTTTTGCACGTATCTCAATATTCGATACTGTGAAATCATCCAATGTTAGTACATAACCTTGTACAACACGTTGGGCATGCATTCCACCTAATACAAGGAAGAAAAGTAATCCGATAAAATAAAATCGTTTCATATCTTTAGAATTTATTATTTCTAATTCATTGAACTAAACCATATAAACTAATAGAAATTTTTTACGTAAAAATCATTCCTCTCAATTAAAAGACAGAAAAAATAAAAATAACCCTTACTTCGAATAAAAAAATGATATAAAACAAAAAACCACTCTCGAATTCAATACAATTCATAAAAAAAGAATTATATTTGCGGCTCAAAATAATTTTACAATCATATTGTTATGTATTTGAATCAAGAAGTAAAAAAGGAAATCTTCGCAAAGTACGGAAAGTCTAATACTGATACTGGTTCCCCAGAGAGCCAGATTGCATTATTTTCTCACCGTATTTCGCATTTGACTGAGCATCTCAAGTCAAACAAAAAAGATTATAGCACAGAACACGCGTTGGTAAAAATGGTAGGTAAGCGACGTAGATTGCTCGATTATCTAAAAGCCAAAGACATTAACCGCTACAGGGCTATTATTAAAGAACTGGGAATACGTAAGTAATCCGAAACTAATAAAAAGGCAACTCAAACTAAAGAGTTGCCTTTTTTAATTTCCAGCCGATCCATTCAGCCAACGTTTCTTTTGTTCAAATCTCTGTTTAGAACAAAAAATTACAATAAATAATTTCACTATCTAACCAGAAAACGTTCGTTTTTGCTTATCGTTTCCAATAAAACATTGTTACTCAATAAAAATTCAATTTTGCATATCGTGCAGAATATCAATAAAATAAAAACACAACACCTTCTTATTACAACCCTCAAAAACAGCACATTACACAAATTAAACCTCTGCTAATCGAAAAGCATAATGATCTATTGCAGAAACTGTTTAACGAATATTTATCGATAAAAAGTTAATTGTCCATAGATATTATTCTATCTTTGGGACGAAAAATTTTAGAAAAGTTATGATTAAGTCAATTGAAAAAGTGATTGATCTTGGCGATGGAAGATCAATCGTGATAGAGACCGGAAAGTTAGCCAAACAGGCTGACGGCTCTGTCATTGTACGCATGGGTAACACATACCTACTTGCAACTGTGGTATCTGCACAGGAAGCAAAACCCGGCACTGATTTTATGCCGTTGTCTGTTGAATACAGAGAAAAATTTTCAGCCATAGGGCGTTTCCCAGGAGGTTTCCAAAAAAGAGAATCTCGTCCTTCAGACTATGAAATTCTTGTCTCAAGGCTTGTGGACAGAGCATTACGTCCTTTGTTCCCGGAAGATTATCATGCAGATACTTTCGTGAATGTCTCATTAATTTCGGCTGATAAAGAGAGTACTCCCGATGCTTTGGCAGGACTAGCAGCATCAGCTGCTTTAGCTGTTTCAGACATTCCTTTCAACGGGCCAATTTCTGAAGTGCGTGTTGCGCGCATAGATGGACAGTTGGTAGTCAATCCCACTGTTTCTCAAATGCAGAAAGCTGATTTGGACATCATCGTAGGTGCTTCTTACGACAACATAATGATGGTAGAAGGCGAAATGGACGAAGTTTCAGAAGCAGAACTACTTGAGGCTATGAAAGTGGCTCACGACGCTATCAAAGTACAGTGTAAAGCTCAAATGGAACTGGTTGAAATGCTTGGCAAAAAGCCAACACGCGAATACAACCATGAGGAAAACGATGAAGAGCTACGTGAAAAAGTTTGGAAAGAGACCTATGACAAAGCCTATGCTGTTGCAAAAAAGGCCAATCCAAATAAACTTGAAAGACTAAACGATTTCAGCCAGGTAGTGAAAGACTTCATTGAGGCCAATTATGCCGATGTGGAAGAGAGCGAAATCCCGATGGATTTGATCAAAAAGTACTACCACGATGTTGAAAAAGAGGCTGTACGCAGATTCATGCTCGATGAAAACGTTCGTATAGACGGACGAAAAATGGACGAAATTCGCCCCATCTGGTGTGAAGTTGATTGTTTGCCGGGCCCTCATGGAGCATCCATTTTCACAAGAGGTGAAACTCAGTCTTTAACAACTGTTACACTTGGAACTAAAATGGATGAAAAAATCGTGGACGATGTTCTTAACAGAAGCATCGACAGATTTTTGCTCCACTACAACTTCCCTCCTTTCTCAACCGGAGAAGCCAGACCATACCGCGGCGTTGGCCGACGCGAAATTGGTCACGGAAACCTCGCCATGAGAGCTCTTAAAGGAATGATTCCTGCTGATAATCCGTATGTTATCAGAGTTATGTCTGACATACTTGAATCAAACGGTTCTTCATCAATGGCAACTGTGTGTGCAGGAACACTTGCATTAATGGATGCAGGGATCAAAATTAAAGCCCCCGTTTCCGGCATTGCCATGGGACTTATCACCGACACAAAATCAGATAAATATGTAGTATTGTCTGACATTCTTGGCGACGAGGATCACTTGGGTGATATGGACTTTAAAGTTACCGGTACACAAAAAGGGATCACCGCCACGCAAATGGACATAAAAGTGGCAGGGCTTTCGTATGAAATCCTTGAAAAAGCTCTTGAGCAGGCAAAAGCTGGTCGTTTGCATATTCTTGAAAAACTTATTGAGACCATGCCTGAAACACGTGCCGACTACAAGCCTCATGCTCCAAGAATCGTTTCAATTAAGATTCCAAAAGAGATGATTGGTGCAGTAATTGGCCCCGGAGGTAAAATCATTCAGGAAATCCAAGCTTCTACCGGAACCATTTTGACCATTACCGAAGAAGGAATGTTTGGACAGGTGGACATTGCGGCTGATAACAAAGAAGCCATTGACAAAGCGCTTGACAGAATCAACGCCATTGTAGCCATACCTGAAATGGGCAAGGTTTACAAAGGAAAAGTGAAGTCAATCGTGCCTTTCGGAGCTTTTGTTGAAATTCTTCCTGGCAAAGACGGATTACTTCACATTTCAGAAATCGACTGGAAACGCATCGAAAAAACAGAAGATGTGTTAAAAGAAGGCGAAGAAATTGAAGTAAAATTAATCGAAATTGATTCCAGATCAGGGAAACTAAAACTTTCAAGAAAAGTTCTTCTTCCCAGGGAAAATGATAAATCGAAATAGAGTAATCCTCTTATACAGATCAAACGCTGCCCCCATGGGCAGCGTTTTTTTTTGCTTTTTTCCTCCATTTTTTTACAAACAGGAACAAAAATCCTTAAAACTATAGGTTGGATTTTTAACTCATCCACATTTCATTAGAATTTCTAAAACAAATAGATTAAATTCGTGTTTTGGTATCATCTATCCATTTTTTCCATTTTAAAATCAACCTAGTGGAACACGAACCGCTAAAACTGCCTCAATGGTATGAAAACATAAGCGACATATTCCGTGACGTACCACGCGAATCGGTTCGCCATTATAACATAGAAACCATTCCAAGGCTAATGTGTACGCTCGATCATAAAAAAGATCAATGTGAAGAGTGCAGGGAGAGCTATATAATTTTATACAAGATGCTGGAACATGCGGCAATTTGGGTAAAAGACGAAACACCTGAACTCAAACAATTCCAGAAACAGCTGCAAAACTCAGCAGTTCATCTGAAAAAGAAACACAACATGACACCCAAAGGGCTTTTGCTATCAAGATACACCCTTTATGGAATCGTTTCAGGAATTATCACGGCACTTCTCTTTAATCTTGGTGGAAGTCAGATTGAGATTCATGAACTCCTCATGTTATTTATCGCAGGCGGTATGACACTGGGTTGGGTAACAGGTAAATCCTATGAAAGAATACTAAAAAAACAAGGAAAAATATTTTAATCAATTAATACGATGAAACGAAAACTAGTCATTTGCGTTACTTTACTGGCTCTAACAATTGCTGGCACTTCATGCCGACAAAAATCATCTCCCGGTCTAACTTATCCTGTAACCCAAAAAGGGGATGTTGTAGACACCTATTTTGGCCATGAAGTCCCCGATCCATTTCGTTGGCTCGAAGATGACCATGCACCAGAAACCAAAGAGTGGGTAAAAGCACAAAACAAAGTAACCAACGCATGGTTGCAACAAATACCATTCAGAGAAGATATAAAAAACAGGCTGACCGAAGTATGGTCATACACAAGGCAGTTTTCACCCTGGAAACGTGGCGAAAACATCTTTTATTACCGTCATGATGGCATCAGAAACCACGCCGTTCTATATGTAAAAGAGAAAAATGGTGAAGAAAAAGTCCTGATTGATCCAAACCTTTTTTCTGAAGACGGCACCACCAGTTTGGCCATGGCGTCGGTATCAAAAGACGGAAAATATGTTGCATATGGTATCAGTAAAGGAGGCTCAGACTGGAGAGAGGTTTTTGTAAGAGAAGTTGCCACCGGCAAGGACTTGGACACACACCTTAAATGGATAAAGTTTTCTGGGCTGTCGTGGGATGAAAACGGCTTTTACTATAGTAGATACGACGAGCCTGCTCCGGGAGATGAACTTTCGGCAAGCAATGAATTTCAGAAAGTATTTTACCACAAACTAGGGACTTCCCAGGATCAGGATCTGTTGATTCATCAAGACAATGACAACCCCCAAATGAACTTTTCAGCACAGGTTGATGATGACAACAAATATCTTATGCTCTACTCAAGAATTTCTACACAGGGTAACAATCTGTTCATCCGAGACCTTAACAGGGGAGGTAATTGGATTGTAGCAGACACAGACTTCGAAACCCAGAGTAGTTATGTTGGAACCATAGGAAATGAAATACTTGTCCTTACAAATTACGATGCACCCCGATATCGGCTGATGGCCATACATCCCAACAGACCCAATGTGGAAAACTGGAGAGAAATTATACCGGAATCCGGGAATGTTTTAAGATCTGTAACGACATCAGACAATTACATCATCGCCCATTACATGGTGGATGTTCAATCCAGATTAAGCCTTTATTCAAAAGCCGGCAGATACATTCGTGACATCAAACTGCCCGGGTCTGGATCAGCCTCGGGACTCTCAACTTTTAGTGAAGAAGACGTTCTCTATTTCACCTTTGCATCCTTTACAACACCGGAGAGTGTATACAGAAAGGATTTGAAATCAACGAACCCACCGGTTGCTCACTTCGTTCCCAACGTAGACTTCAAAAGTGAAGAGTATACTGTAAACCAAGTCTTTGTTGAAGCAGAAGATGGAGCAGAAATTCCACTGTTTATTGTCCATAAAAAAGATATCGAGTTGGATGGCAGCAACCCGGCATTGCTTTACGGTTATGGAGGCTTTAATGTGGTGCAATCTCCTAGATTTGATGCACGCATTGTACCCTGGCTTGAAAACGGTGGTATATACATTCACGCACACATCCGCGGAGGTGGTGAATATGGAGAAGGATGGTATCGTGCAGGGATCAAAAAAAATAAACAACGCGTTTTTGATGACTTCATTCTGGCTGCCGAATTTTTAGTAGAATCAGGTTATACATCCCCCGAAAAACTAGCCATAATGGGAGGCAGTAATGGCGGTTTGCTCGTTGGAGCAGTGGCTAATCAACGCCCGGATCTGTTTGCAGTTGCGCTACCGGCTGTAGGCGTAATGGACATGCTCAGGTATCAATATTTTACAATTGGATGGGCTTGGGCTGGAGATTATGGAAGAAGCGATGATAGTGAAGAGATGTTCAAATATCTATATGCTTATTCTCCTATCCACAATATCCCAAAAGGAAAACTGTTCCCAGCTACTCTGGTAACGACTGCCGATCACGACGACCGAGTTGTACCAGCTCATTCATTCAAATACATAGCCACTCTGCAGGATAGGTATAGTGGCCCGAATCCGGTACTCATCAGAATAGAAACATTGGCAGGGCATGGAGCAGGAAAACCTCTTTCAATGCAAATTGAAGAAGTGGCAGACAGACTAGCTTTTACATTATTTAGCATGAATGAAACATGGAATTCAGAAAAAAATAAGTAATTCAACCGAAAATAAGCTAAAGTTACTTGCAGATATAAAAAAAGTAATGAATATTTGCATCTAAGTAAAAGCATTAACAATTATTGGATCAAGGCAGATTATTGGAATTTTCGGAAAAACAAATAAAACACTGTACTTCAGCCACATAAAGAAATACAATAAGATTTAACTACTTCGAAAACTCAATAAAAATGCGGAATCTAAGAAATTATTGTTAATTTAGAATTTGATTCGCCTTAGAATCTATTTGAGAGGCAATAAAAAAAGATACTAAATATTTTTTATGTTGGATCTAATATAAAGTTCGTACCCGATAAAATGCCTTAACAGCTAATATTAACAATAAATAGGGTTTGAAACTTTTATTTTTTGAAAACATTATTATATTTGTGTGTGAGATTTAGAATTAGTTCAAGAACAAATAATTAAGCAAACATTATGAAAAGAACGACAATCAAACTTTTTGCTTTTCTGGCACTAACTGCTGTAGTTTTTGCCGGATGCTCCAGTCTCGAGAAGATGAGACGAAATGCTGGAGATATTAGCTATACCGTTACACCTGAAGTTTTGGAGGCTCATGGGGGCCAGGTAAATGCAAATATCAGAGTAAGAATCCCTGCTGGATATTTTGACCGCAGAGCTACTCTGGAAGCTACACCTGTATTGGTATACGAAGGTGGTGAAACCGCTTTCCCAAGCTATACTATTCAAGGCGACCGTGCTGAAGGTAACCATCAGGTTATTTCAAGAGCCAATGGCGGCCAGGTTAGCTACGAACAATCTGTTCCTTACAATGAGAACATGAGAGTTTCTGACCTTGTTGTACGCATTCGTGCCACCAGAGGTAACAATGAAGTAGTATTTGAACCCTACAAAATTGCTGAAGGTGTTATTTCTACTTCTGCTATGGTTGAAGCAAAAGGAATTAAAAGCACTGTTGGTGCAGACCAATTCCAAAGAATCATCCCAATTACAAAAACTGCCGAAATTCTTTATTTGATTCATCAGGCGAACATTCGTAACACTGAGTTGACTAAGGATGAAGTAAAAGCAATCAACGACTTTATTGTACAAGTTCGTGATACCGAGAACAAAGAATTCAGAGGAGTTGACATCTCGTCTTACGCTTCTCCTGACGGGCCAATCGACTTAAATACCCGTTTGGCATCTCAGCGTGAAAACTCAGCGAAAAGCCACCTTTCTCGTCAGTTTACAAGAGCAAGAATTGCTGAAGCAAATGATGCTGACTTCTTTGACCTGAGAACAACTCCTGAAGACTGGGAAGGTTTCAAGCAATTAGTTGAAAGAAGCAACATACAGGATAAAGAATTAATCCTACGTGTTCTTTCTATGCACACCGACCCTGAAGTACGTGAGCGTGAAATCAAAAACATGTCCAGCACTTTTGAAGTTTTAGCTGACGAAATTTTACCACAACTACGTCGTTCAAGACTAAGTGTTAACGTTGAAGAAATTGGAAAATCTGACGAAGAGATTTCAGATCTTGCTTCAAGCAATCCATCTGCCCTTAACGTTGAAGAAATTCTTTACGCTGCAACTTTAACTGATAATGTTGATGAGCAACTTGCCATTTATCAGGCTGCTGCCTCTCAATTTGCAAACGACTGGAGAACTCATAACAATGTAGGTTATGCCCTTTACAAAAAAGATGACCTTTCTGGTGCTAAAGTTGCCTTTGAAAGAGCTAACTCTACTCAGGCAAACCAACCTGAGGTAATGAACAACCTTGGTGCAGTTGCTCTTCGTGAAGGTGACATTGCAAAAGCTGAAGAATACTTTGGTGCTGCTGCCGGTGCAGGAAGTGCTCTTGACAACAACCTTGGTGTTGTAGCTCTTAAAAAAGGTCTTTACGACGAAGCTGTTCGTTACTTTGGAAACAGTGTAAGCAACAACGCTGCCCTTGCAAAAATTCTTGCAGGCAACTATGACGCTGCTCTTTCTACACTTAACGCAAACACAGAAGAAGTTGGTCTTAAGTATTATCTAAAAGCGATCGTTGCTGTTCGCACCAACGATACGGATATGATGTTTGACAGTCTTCGTAAAGCAACTGATCTGGATGCTAAATACAAGCAATATGCTGCTACTGACATGGAATTCGCGAGATTCTTTGCAGATGCTACCTTCAGATCAATTGTACAATAAACTCAATATTGAATCATATAAAAAAGGGATGGTCACTGACCATCCCTTTTTTCATAATAAACAGTCTCAAGCCACCCTAACAGCTCCAGACATATCCCCAATTTGGAAATTGTAAACTAAGACAGGATTAACCATACCCTGTTCAATCTGCATACAAGTTTTTTACTTTTCTAAAAAGAAGTATCAAGTTGTATATTGTTTAAAAATTAACAAACTCTCTTCCTATCCTCATAATTTATTCTGTATATTTGTAATAAACGCATCAATACACCGTTTTTAACAGCAAAATGCAATGCTATGAACCAGGCTGTTATCACCTCTATCATACTACTTTTTTCATTTTCATCCTTGTTGTCGGGACAAACAGGAAGAAACCAAATTGAATGCTGGCCTTCGGAATGGTGGATAGGTATGCAGAATAACAGACTGCTTTTGGTTATTCAAGGGAATAATGTGGCACAAAGTCAGGCCGAGATCAACCAGCCAGGCATAATCATCAGGAATCAATATCCCGCACAAAACCGAACTCACCTGTTTCTGGAAATAGAAATATCAAATAACGCATCGCCCGGAATCTACCCAATACGGCTTTCAAACAGAAACCAGGCTGTAGGAGTTGTCAACTTTACCCTCAATAACAGAGTCACAAATTTTAATCCGGCCAGATTAACCGGAGCTGACGCCATATATCAAATTGTCCCTGATCGTTTTGTCAATGCTGTTCCGGCAAATGATAACATAAACGGGTATTTCGAACGGGCAGACCGAATGAATCCTGCTGGTATTCATGGCGGAGATCTACAGGGGATTATTAACTCCTCAAATTATTTGAGGCAACTCGGAGTTACCACTATTGAACTGACTCCAGTGTATGAAACGAACCAACTTGTACTATCCTACGAAAGATTTTCACCTACGAACCACTACAAAGTTGATTCACGATTAGGTAGCATTAATGACCTAACTAATCTAGTTTCTCATTATAGAACAAGAAACATCAAAGTAATTCTAACCAAGGTTCTGCATAAAGCCGGAAACCAAAGCTCTCTCATACAAAACCTTCCGGCATCAGATTGGATTTATCAAAGAGATAACATTCATTCCGGCAGCGATAACCCCATTGTCTTTGCGGATCCATACGCCAGCAGAGAAGATATCGGCCGGCAAACCAACAGATGGGAATCATTCGACTCACCATCTCTCAACCATAATAATCCTGAGGTTCGAAGATATCTGATTCAAAATGTTCTTTGGTGGATACAGAAAACACAACCGGATGGTATTAAAATTGAAAAAACACACCTCTTGCATCCCCTATTACTGCAAGAACTATCACAAGCAATTACGCTGGATTTTCCATCATTAAACCTCATAGCTTCAGCTGAAACCTCATCGGTTGTTCATAACAAATACTGGAAAACCGGTGCCAATGGCGAATTCTCATTTACACATATAACCGATCAGCCTCTATACAGAAATTGGATGGATGTATTTGCCGAATACAGCCGTCCGAATGACATGCTATTCAACATTTACAAAACCAAAGCTAGAGACCGTGCATATTCTGATGCTGCATCGCAGCTTATTTTTGCCGGCGATAACCATGACCTCACCAGACTCTTTACTCTTGCAGAAAAAGATTTAAGCATATTCAAAATGTATGCTGGTTTTTTATTCACTACCAGAGGCATCCCATCCTTCCTATACGGATCGGAGGTCATGATGGAAGGGCTGGCTGCACAAGGAACCGGTTTTTTAAGAGGGGACTTCCCCGGAGGATGGCCCGGAGATCAGGTGAGCGCTTTCAACCCAAACACACTCTCGAACCAACAACGTGAAGCTTTAAGATATTTCACTGCTCTACTTAACTGGAGAAAAAACAATCCGGACCTGATGACCGGTAACACCATCCATTTTGAGCCAAGGGATAACATTTATGCCTACATTAGAGAATCGGAGCACAAATTGTTACTGGTTATTATCAATAACCATATTTCATCTCCAAAAAGAATTGAACCCGGTAGATTCTCTGCATCAATAGGCAATATCGGTCAAGTTACAAACATTGCCACAGGTGAAGTCTCTTCTGGATTTGGCAACATCATTCTCAATCCGAAAAGCATCCTGATGCTTGAGCTGGTAAAAAACCAATAACACATTCATAAGTCAGCAGATACAAACCGACGCAAGCTCCACGTATTTAGCACCCTCTGGTCGGAGTACGCTTTCATAATAAACAACTTTTGATAATGAAACAGCATGATTCGCTAATGTGAATTTCCCATCAAAACTATCTCTGAACTTCTTTTCGTCTATCAACTGCTTTATTCGGCCAATGGTTATGTGTGCAACAAAGTCTCTTTGTTCAACTTTAATACCTGCATTTTGTAATTGACTACTGAAGTATTGATGTAAATCGTTCAGTACTGAGTTATCTTTTATTCCAAGCCATAAAACCCGGGGACTTCTAAGGGAACTAAAAACACCAAACCCGGACAGATCAATAATACTGGTTGAAAATTGACCAGTAAATTGGAACAACAAATCTGTGATTTGTTGTTCCAATTTAGAACTGGTTTCACCTATAAACGCAATTGTAATATGCATTTGATTAACATCAACCCATTTTACATTTACCCCACACAAATTTTCCTTAAAAAATTCTATTTCATCCAGAAGGGGCTCAACTGGCTGAATTGGGACAGCTATAAAAGTCCTTTTCATAAATCCACTGTTTGCAATTGTTTCAGGATTATTTTAATTTAGTCATTGGATGTAAAACCTAATAAAATTACACAATCATGACAAAAAAGAAAATTGCAGTCATATTAGCAGGATGTGGTGTATATGATGGAGCAGAAATTCACGAATCGGTTCTTACTATGTTGGCAATTCAGCAGGCCGGCGCCGAATATGAATTGTTTGCGCCTGATATTGAGCAACATCATGTAGTGAATCACATATCTGGCGAAGAGATGAATGAAAAACGAAATGTGCTGATTGAAGCGGCCAGAATTGCCCGAGGAAATATTAAACCGTTATCAGAACTTAAAGTAGAGAATGCAGATGCACTCATGATTCCCGGTGGTTTCGGGGTAGCCAAAAACCTTTGCTCTTTTGCTGTTGATGGCCCCGATTGCAAAGTCAATCCGGAAGCTGAACTGGTGGTAAAATCCTTCCATAAAGCCGGAAAACCCATTGGAGCATTATGTATCTCTCCTGCTTTAATCACAAAGGTTTTAGGAGCAGCAGAAGTAACCATTGGAAGCGATGAAGGCACAGCCGCTGCCATTAATAAAATGGGTGGGACTCATGTAAATACTACTCATGGTGAAGTTATAATTGACAAAAAAAACAAGATAGCCACAACTCCTTGCTATATGTTGGATGCAACCATCACACAGATTGCCGAAGGAGCCGGTAATATTGTCAAAACTGTGTTGAAAATGATCTAATGTAAGATTTAATATAGCAGATATGCGATTTAGCATATCTGCATTTTTTAATCATCTTGCTAAAAATCAATCAGAGTAGTCCCATATCGATTAACTGGATGATGTGCTCAACCATTTTATCATCCTGATCGGGATCGTATTCATCTTTTAGATTTGCACCAAACAAGCGTGCAATTCCCTGCCAAAAAAAGGCAGGCACTCCCCCTTTATACTCCCGAATGAGATTATAACTGGTATCTCCGGTCTCCCTGTCTATTAGTTTAATCAATAATCGTCCCTGGGTGAAAGTCAGTCTTCTCAAAGGATCTTCAAACTCAGCAAACAACTCACGCTCTGCACTTCTTAAATAGCGACGCCTCTCCCTGTCGTCCTTAATTTTCGCCATCTCATTATTGATTTCCAGCATTTTTTCAGCTGCAAGTCTAGCGTATGGAAGAGTCACTTTTACATTATGTGCCAAACGCCCATAACGTCTCTCTTCACGGCGATTCTGAAAGTTCCATGGCGGGATAATTCTAACCTCATCCAACAAAACATGAGCAATGGTGTCTCCATCCCTAATTTCAGAACGCAGATAGTGCAGGTTGATCAAGAGAGAATCGGTCTCCAGAATTGGGTGCACTCGTTGTCCGGATGCGCTCATTGAAATCAGAGCCAGAGCTGTTGATAATATAATGAGACTTAGCTTTGTCATAAACCCTGCAAAGATGATTTAAGGCCAAATAAAATTAATACTACATAAATAGATTTGCAAAAATCAGGCCTTAATTAACATGACATGAGAAGTGGGAAAAAGCAAACTTCTTTTATAATTTGCTCCGCAGCCATTCAATTTCTTTTTCCCACAAGCTTTCATCAGGGGTTTCCAAAACAATCGGGATTGCTGAAAACCGATCATCACGAATAAAACGTTTAAAAAAGTCTTTCCCCATCAAACCCTGTCCCAGACTATCATGCCTGTCAACCCGACTAGCTAGAGGTTTTTTACTATCATTTAAATGAATTCCTTTTAAATATTCTGCTCCAATGATTTCATCAAACTTCTTCCAGGTTTCTGAATAACCATCAGCATCCACAATATCATAACCGGCAGTGTAGGCATGGCAGGTGTCAATACAAACTCCAACACGGCTTTTGTCTTCAACCCCGTTAATGATTTGAGCAAGATGTTCAAACTTATACCCCATGTTGGTTCCCTGTCCGGAGGTATTCTCAATAACTGCCGTAACTCCCTTTGTTTTATCCAACACAAAATTGATTGATTCAGCAATTCGTTTCAAACATTCGTCCTCTGTGATTTCGTTAAGATGACTTCCCGGATGAAAGTTGAGCAACTGCAAACCTAATTGTTCACATCTTTGCATTTCATCCAAAAATGCTTTTCTTGATTTTTCAATTCCTTCACGTTTAGGATGTCCCAAATTAATCAGATAACTGTCATGCGGTAAAATAAAGGCTGGATCGAGTTGATTCTCCTCGCAGTGTTGTTTAAACAAATCAATGCTGCCGGAAGACAAGGGTTTTGCCACCCATTGACGTTGGTTTTTGGTAAATAAAGCAAATGCATTTGCACCAATTGCAGCTGCATTGAGAGGAGCGTTTTCAACTCCACCTGCAGCACTTACATGGGCGCCAATATATCTGGGTTTACTCATACTAAAAAATCTGTTGATGTTTTTGAATTTATTCTGGTTACTAAATTGCTCTAAATTCTGACTGGGAAGCAATTATCAAGTCAAACGTGAATTACCTCCTCGCGCACCCCTAGATCACAAGGGGGAACCGCCAAACAAACCAAGTTAATCCGAAATCTTATGATTGACTTGACACTAGTTTACCAAAGATTTTACCAATACGGCAGCTTCCTCAAGCGTTATGGCAGAATAAACCTTCAGGCCGGAATTGTCAATCACATTTTTTCCTTCCTGAGCATTTGTTCCCTGAAGGCGGACAATTACCGGCACATTGATGTTTCCTAGTTTCTTATATGCCTCAACTACTCCGTTGGCAACCCGGTCGCAACGAACAATACCTCCAAAAATATTTATCAGAACAGCTTTCACATTCTCATCGGAAAGAATAATTTTCAATCCGGCCTCAACAGTTTGTGCATTGGCACCTCCACCAACATCAAGAAAGTTAGCCGGATCACCACCCGATAATTTGATGATATCCATGGTTGCCATAGCCAAACCGGCTCCATTCACCATACACCCTACATTGCCGTCAAGTTTGACAAAATTAAGGTCATTTTTGCCAGCTTCTACTTCAGCAGCATCTTCTTCAGAGATGTCTCGCATAGCAGCAATTTCAGGATGGCGATATAATGCATTGTCATCTATGTTGACCTTGGCATCCACAGCCAGAATTTTTTCATCGGTTGTTTTCAGTACCGGATTGATTTCAAAAAGAGAAGCATCACAAGAAAGATAAGATTGATATAAACTTTTTACAAAACGAGTCATTTCAGATGCTGCTTTCCCAGACAATCCCAAATTATAGGCAATTCGCCTGGTTTGAAATGGCAAAATTCCTAATGCAGGGTCAATTGGCTCGCGGAAAATTCTGTCAGGTCGTGTTGCGGCAACCTCTTCAATATCCACACCTCCATCGGGAGAATACATCACCACGTTTTTCTCCGTACGTCTATCCAGCAGAATACTCATGTAAAACTCCTCCTTTTCAACAGGCCCAGGATAGTAAACATCCTGAGCAACTAGCACTTTATGCACTTGCTTACCGCTCGGGCCGGTTTGTGGTGTTACCAGTTGCATGCCGATAATCTGACCTGCAATTTCTTTAACCTCATCAAGACTTTTTGCCAGCTTTACCCCTCCCCCTTTTCCACGACCTCCGGCATGAATCTGAGCTTTAATTACCCACCACGAAGTGCCTGTGAGTTTTTGCAATTCCTTTGCAGCACTTACCGCCTCATTGGGACTTGATACAACTATGCCTTCCTGAATGGTAACACCATTCTGTTTTAAAATGGATTTAGCCTGATATTCATGAATATTCATAATCTAAGATTTAATGAAGTGCAGTTTTTCTCGTTTTGAGCACTCCTGATGGATTAATTATGGTTCAATTTAAATATTTTTAAAAAATCTGCAAATTTTAGCATTTAACATTTTGCCGTTTAAACCTGCAAAATGGCTTTTATAATTTCTACTTTTGTAATGATAAAACTCCGTTGTAAACTGAAATCAAAATTTAATGCGAAAACTCCGTATTACTGAATTAAACAGATTAACCCCGGAAGAGTTTAAAGTAACCGGAAAAATTGAAGTGGTTATTATTCTGGACAATGTAAGAAGTTTGCACAATGTAGGAAGCGTTTTTCGCACTGCAGATGCGTTTTGCATTAAAAGCATCTGTTTGTGTGGCATTACTGCCACACCACCACACAATGAAATCCACAAAACTGCGCTAGGTGCCGAGGATACTGTTTCATGGAAATATTTTGAAAAAACGGAAGATGCAGTAAACGAATTAATCAACCATGATTACCGCATAATTGGAATTGAACAGGTTGAAAACAGCATTCAACTGAATCATTTCTCATTTAATGCATCTGAAAAATATGCCATAATTTTTGGCAATGAAGTTAAAGGGGTTCAGCAAGCGGTTATAAATATGTGCAACGATTGTATTGAAATACCTCAATTTGGGACGAAACATTCTTTGAATGTTTCGGTATCGGCAGGAGTTGTTTTGTGGGAAATGGCAAAAAAAATCCACCCAAAGCTCAACGCTTAAACTCAAAAACCATACATTCATCAACAAACTTTATCTGTTTGCAAATATAAGATTGACATTGGGAGAATGCGATTATAATTTTGGTAACACAAAATTTTCAAACCAAAACATTATTGTTATGAATCGCAATCATCAATCCATTCTACTAATCATCCTCTTATTTTCGTTTGTATCCTCACCTATATTTGGACAAGGATTACTGGAACGTGCCACCCGAAGAGCTGCAGAACGACTTGAACAAAAAACTGAGGAGAGAATCGATCGCAAAGTTGACGATGCCATTGACCGGAGTTTAGATAATGTTGAATCTTCAGTGGAGCGTGACGAGCCAGACAGAGACCAAAGGTCTTCAACAAGTGAAAGAAGAGCAGAGGAACGTGAAGAACGTTCACAGAGAAGGTTTCAGTCCATGATGAGCAATATGGGCGTATCAGGCGAGCCTGTTCCCATTGAGGATCAATACCGGTTTCATTCTACGCTACGCATGAATATGCAGATGTACGACGGCGATGGAACTCTTCAAAACGATGGTGATTTTATCACCTATGTATCCAGCAACAGTGAATACCTGGCTTATGAGTTTATTTCCGGCAATACCCAGGCCATTGGTACTGTAGAAGAAGGCGGAACCATCATTGTTGACACAAAAAACAAAGCCACGATTGTTCTCACGCAGGAACGTGGGAAAAAAACCGGCATCGCTTATGGTTCAGATGCCATGAATCATTTTACAGGCATGGACGACTCCCTGTATGACGAGGATGATGATTTTGAAACTGAAACCAATCCAAAATTTCGAAAAACCGGCCGTACCAAGACCATACATGGCCATCGTTGCGAAGAATGGGAGTTTTCAGATGACGAAGGAAAAGGAACATTTTGGATAGCTCCAAACTTTCAGGGCGATTCCAGGCACTTATTCGGTTCAGTATTTACCGTTTCGGCTGTTGCCCATGGACAACCTTCGGGCTTTATCATGGAAAGCGAATATACCGAACATGAAAGCGGAGAAAGAAATGTTATGAAAGTAACCGAAATTAATGACCGCGCCAACGTCACATTCAACATGGCTGATTATGAAATAACCAATATCGGTTCGTTTAACATGGCTGATAAATAACAACACAAATAGAATCAGACACTTTAATAGGAGTTTAAACCACAAAAGTCACAAAGACAGCACAAAGTTCACAATTTGAAATCATTGTCAAATATTTCTTTATGAACTTGGTGAAATTCTTAATGATTTTTGTGGTTTTTATTTGAGCTTTGGAGAATTGCAGAATTCTTTTTAAACCAATAGCGTCCTAAACGATTAAAAAAGTGAGAAGGAATTTAAGTATCTCAAATTATCTTTGAGGTGCACAACAAAAAAACCTTCTCACATG
>NZ_FUYV01000002.1 GCF_900168165.1 Alkalitalea saponilacus | reverse complement strand
ATGGATGATTGAAAAAGCTTTTAGAATTTCCAAAACGGATCTAAAAATCAGACCAATATACCACAGATTAAGAGAGAGAATTGAAGCTCACATTTGTATCTCCTTTGTTTCGTACTTAATATTTAAAGAATTCGAACGAGCTCTAAAAGACAGCAATACCAATATTTCCGTTAACCAGGCAGTAAAACAAATTAATAAAATGCACGAGGTGTATTTTCAGTATTCAAACGGCAATAATCAGAGGATCCTTTTGAAAAATAACTCGACTCAAGAACTAATAATGGAAGTGGTAAATAATAGTTTTTGAAAATGGGTGTCCTATCCGGAAAACAGGAAAGTTCAAATTAAAATGACAGTTTACGTAAATAGTGGGTTTTTTGGCGTTGATATTTTTTGGACTAAAGACATAAAAAACACCAAAGGCTGTTCGTACGAACAGCCTTTGGTGTTTTTGTCCTGAAATGGTATGTGGCTTACAGTTTTCTTGAAACCTCCACCTCTTCGTAAGATTCAATCAAGTCTCCAACTTTTATGTCATTGTAGTTATGAACATTTAATCCGCACTCAAATCCTGAAGCCACCTCTTTGGCATCTTCCTTAAAGCGTTTGAGAGATCCCAGTTCGCCGGTGTATATTACAATACCGTCGCGAATAATCCGGATTTTTGAGTTTCGTCTTATTTTGCCCTCTTTCACCATGCAACCGGCAACGGTTCCCACTTTTGTGATTTTGAAAGTTTCACGTACTTCCACGGTGGAGGTAATCTGCTCCTTAATTTCGGGTGAAAGCATTCCTTCCATGGCCGATTTAATCTCTTCAATGGCATCGTATATGATGGAGTAGAGACGTATGTCGATTTGCTCCTTTTCGGCAACTTTTCTGGCTGCAAGTGATGGGCGTACCTGGAAGCCGATGACAATGGCATTGGATGCTGCGGCAAGCATGATGTCTGATTCCGCAATTCCTCCCACAGCCTTGTGAATCACATTCACCTGAATCTCTTCGGTTGAGAGTTTGATAAGCGAATCAGATAAAGCCTCAATGGATCCATCCACGTCACCTTTCACAATCAGATTAAGTTCCTGGAAGTTACCAATGGCAATGCGTCGTCCAATTTCGTCGAGTGTGATGTGCTTTTGAGCCCTCATTCCCTGCTCGCGTTGCAGTTGCAAACGTTTAGTGGCAATGTCTTTGGTCTCTTTTTCGCTCTCCATTACGTTGAATTTCTCACCTGCCTGTGGTGCTCCGTTCAAACCGAGTATCAGTACCGGATCTGATGGACCGGCCTCTTCAATTTTTTGATTTCGCTCGTTGAACATTGCTTTAACGTGACCGTAATAGCTTCCTGCAAGAATGAGGTCTCCAACTTTTAATGTACCTGCCTGAACCAGAAGTGTTGCAACAAACCCACGTCCTTTATCTAGTGTTGATTCAATTACCGATCCAACGGCCGGTTTAACCGGATTGGCTTTAAGTTCCAGCATCTCAGCTTCTAAAAGAACTTTCTCCAATAACTGTTTTACGTTGGTTCCGTGTTTGGCTGAAACCTCCTGACACTGATATTTTCCACCCCAGTCCTCAACCAGGTAGTTCATATTGGCGAGTGATTCCCTCACTTTGTCGGGGTTTGCACCTGGAACATCGATTTTACTGATGGCAAAAACGATGGGTACGCCTGCCGCTGAGGCGTGGTTGATGGCCTCAATGGTTTGAGGCATCACGTTATCGTTAGCGGCAATGATGATGATGGCGATATCTGTAACCTGTGCTCCACGTGCACGCATGGCGGTAAAAGCCTCGTGACCCGGTGTATCCAGAAATGTGATTTTTTTGCCACTATCCAGCTTTACACCGTATGCTCCAATGTGCTGAGTAATACCTCCGGCTTCACCTGCTGTGACATCCGATTTGCGGATGTAGTCCAGAAGCGATGTTTTACCGTGGTCAACGTGTCCCATTACGGTGACAATAGCGGGCCTGTCCTGCAGATCTTCCGGAGTATCCTCATATTCTGAGATGCTTTCTGCCAAATCTACGCTGACAAACTCAACTTTATAGCCAAACTCTTCGGCCACCAGTGCAATGGTTTCTGCATCCAATCTCTGGTTGATGGATACAAACAACCCAAGACTCATACATGATGCAATGATTTGGTTAACCTGCACATCCATCATGTTGGCCAGTTCGTTGGCAGTTACAAATTCTGTTACTTTCAGAATTTTCTTTTCCTCGTCCATTCGCTCCTGTTCGGCCATATGACGTTGAGATGCCATGTCTCTTTTATCACGTCTGTGTCTTGAAGCTTTAGATTTTCCTTTGGAGGTTAACCTCGCAAGGGTATCTTTAATCTGTTTTGCAACATCCTCTTCACTCACTTCAGGACGAGCAGGGCGTTTTTTAACTTTTGGTGCCTTTTTGCGGGCTGCCGCTTTTCGTTCGGCTGATTTATCCCCCTGTTGTTGTGGGGTGCCTGTTTTTGGACCTTGTCCCCCTGTCGTTTTTTCGCCGGCTGCGTTGATGTTTACGCGTTCTTTCTCCTTCTTAATTCGCTTCCTTTTCTTTTTGCGGCCTTTCTTATCGTCACGATTATCTCCGTTACGAGTGTCTTTAGGAAGTTCAATTTTTCCAACAACGGTAGGCCCTGTCAGCTTTTTTATTTTGGTTGGAACAAAGTCTGAATCTTTGCTCTCTTGTGATGTAGCTTTTGCTTTTGGTTCTTCTTGTTTCGGTGCAGGAGTTTCCACTTTGATTTCTTTTGCCGGTTGTTCGGCTTTTACAGGAACCTCTTTTTTAATATCTGTGGCCGGTCTCTCTTCTTTTACCGGTTGTGCCTGCTCTTTTGGCTTCTCCTCTTTTTTACGCTCAGCTTCTTTGGCTTTAGGTTTTTTATCAAGATCGATTTTTCCAACAACCCGGGGTTCTTCAACTGGTTTTTTAACTGAAACAGGTATGTGTTCAGGTTCCGGTTTTGAAGTTTCTTTTGGCTTCGGAGCCTCTTCTTTCTTTGGAGTTGGCTTTTCTGCAACAGGTTTGGGCTCTTCTTTTGGCGGAACTGGTTTTTCCTGTGGTTTCGGTGCGGGTTTCTTTTCAAGATCTATCTTCCCGACAACCTTCACATCCACATTTTTTCTCACCTGTGGCTTAAGCACTTCTTCTATATCGTCATCCTCCTCATCAGAAATCTCTTCGTCTTTCTTTACCTTATCAATAGAGATGGTCTCTTTTTTCTCTTTCAGTTTGCGTTCGATTAACTCTTCTGAAGCTTTTTTTACGCTCAAATCCTGCTTGAACTCGTTTTTAAGAAGTTCAAATATTTCTGGTGAAACTTTGGTGTTTGGATTCACATCAATTTCAACCCCCTTCTTTTGAAGGAAGTCAACGATGGTACTTGTACCAACGTTCAATTCTTTTGCTACTTTGCTGAGTCTTTGTCCAACTGCCATAAAAGGAACTTTCAGTTAAATTTCTGGTGATAAAAGGATTTTGGTTAATCTGTTATTTTTGACAAAGATAAGTGAATTATTCAAATTCAGATTTTAATATGCTTACAACATCCCTGATGGTTTCTTCCTCCAGGTCGGTTCGTTTAGCTAAATCTTCAACTGTCAAATCAAGAACAGATTTTGCTGTGTCGCACCCAATGGATTTGAGTGCTTCCAGAATCCAGTCTTCAATTTCATCGGCGAATTCATCCAATGATACATCTTCCTCTTCTTCTTCGCCTTCTGTTTCACGATACACATCCAGTTCGTAGCCGCATAACTGGCTGGCCAGACGGATGTTGAGGCCACCTTTTCCAATGGCCAGAGAAACTTCTTCAGGCTTAAGATAAACCTGTGCTCGTTTGGTGTCTTCAAATAATTTGATGCTCGAAATCTTTGCGGGATTCAGAGCACGCTGTATAAACAGCTGTGTATTGGTTGTATAATTTATTACGTCAATGTTCTCGTTTCGCAACTCACGAACGATTCCATGAATTCTTGAACCTTTCATTCCCACACATGCTCCAACAGGGTCGATGCGATCATCGTAGGATTCAACGGCCACTTTTGCTCTTTCTCCCGGCTGACGCACAATTTTCTTGATGGTTATTAGTCCGTCGTGTATTTCGGGTACTTCAAGTTCAAACAATCTTTCAAGGAATGCTTCTGCCGTTCGGGATATGATGATGAGCGGATTGTTGTTGCGTATTTCAACTCTCACAACTACAGCTCTGATGGAATCTCCCTTACGGTAGAAGTCTGATGGGATCTGTTCTAATTTAGGTAAAATGAGTTCATTTCCTTCGTCGTCCAGAACCAGAATTTCACGTTTCCAAATTTGGTAAACTTCCCCTGTTATGATTTCCCCGATCTTTTCCTTGTATTTATTATAGATGGCATCTTTCTGCAGCTCCATGATTCTGGTGGAGAGGTTTTGTCTGAGCGTTAAGATGGCTCTGCGACCAAAATCAATGAACTTAACTTCATCGGTAACTTCTTCACCTACTTCATAGTCTTCATCAATCTTTTTTGCCTCTGTCAGAGAGATCTGGAGATTGCTGTCAGTCAGTTCATCATCAGCAACAACCTCACGATTCCGCCATATTTCGAAATCTCCCTTGTCGGTATTGATAATTACGTCAAAGTTTTCGTCGGTTCCAAACAGTTTTATTAAAACACTGCGGAAGGAATCTTCCAGAACACGGATCAGTGTAACACGGTCTATGCTCTTAAGTTCCTTAAATTCCGAAAAAGTATCGATGAGATTGATATTTTCCATTGCCAGCTATCTATATTCTTATTTAAACTTTATTACCTCTTTCACTGATTTAACGTCTTCAAAATTAAAAGCATGATCTATAACCTGCAACTCTTTACGCTTTTTTCCTTCAGGTTTAACCATTTTTTCTTCTTTTAATTGAAAACCGTTTTCGTCTGCCTGACTCAAAACTCCTGCGATCTTAAGACCATCGGTGGTCAGCACTTCTATCTCCTTGCCAATAATTTTCAGGTACTGGCGAAGGATTTTCAATGGTTGTCCAATTCCGGGGGATGAAACCTCCAGTTCAAAATCTTCTGATTCCCGATCCAGAGATTGCTCAATCAAACGCGATAATGACACACAATATTCAATGGGCACTCCCTGTTCACTGTCGATTTCAATTTGAATCCGGTTCCCGGATTTAACAACAACATCCACGATGTAAAAGCCATCGGCTTCTACTTTTTCCCGGATTATTTCTGTTATTTTTTCGTTTGAAATCATAATTTATTATAGTAATAAAATAGGGGACGATAAGTCCCCTAGTTCCTTTCAGTCCTAAATTCGGCACAAATGTAATGATGAATAGTTAATTTTCCAAATATATTACTAATTGTCAGCAGCTCTGTATTGATTTTTATATCATTGTAGCTTATGGTTTAAATAGCTATGCTATTTATAATTGAAAGAATCTCCAATAAGCATGGTAGTTTGATAAATTAATTCAATCTCAGCTTTTTTGATAAACCAGATTATTGTTGTCCGGTATAATTTTCGAGATTTCTCCCTTTGGTCGAAATGACAAGGCTTTCGTGGTTTTTTGCTTTGAATGGGGGTCGCAACGGCTTTGTCGTTACTAACCCCATTCAATTAAAATTTAAGTATTTGATATTCCGAACGAAGAGAGGATTCTAAACTCAAGTTTTTTGATAATTCTTCTTTTTCGGACATCAGATGAATCTAAATATTTCGTTTGTTTGGATTAAATTCAATTATCGATTGGATATTAAACAAATATGTATTTGTTTAAAATATTTTATTTATAATTGTATAACCATTATAGACTCTCTTTTGTGTAATGAATATTTCCTTTTGATTAACACTGTTTTTGGTCATATTTATGAAAAATATACTAATTCTATCCTATCTTCTTTTTTTATTTCCAGCTATTTTAAAGGGGCAATCGCATGATGCAGAGTTGATGTCATTAAATACTTCAGTTTCGATTAACAGCGGGAGGTTATTTACGAAGAATCAGTTTGAGATTAAAATCAACAATAGAGGAGGAGAGAGGCATTCTGATGTGGTCATTCCTTTTTCGACTATGAACAGAGTCTCAAATATTGAGGCTTTTATTTTGGATGCCAACGGAAATAAGGTGAAAAAACTTAGCAGACGTGACATCAAAGAGAGAAGCACAATCTCTGGAATGTCATTTTATCGGGATCGTAAGGAAAAGTACTTCACCCTAAGTCATAATGAATATCCTTACACGTTAGTTTACAGCTTTCAAATGCGGCAGCGCGAGTTTGTATATTTAGCCAGTTGGACGCCAGTTTTAAATCTAGATGTACCTACCCGGCATGCAACTCTTGAAGTGGATATTCCCGCATCATTCGAAATAAATATTCATAAGCAATTTATTGATCAGTATTCTTTCGAAGAATCAGAGGCCAGGGTGTCCCATCGCTGGGAGACCTCTTATGACGATCTTATTGTTCCTGAAAATTTTTCTCCATCGCTTCATCAGTTTCTGCCTTCTGTGGATGTTGTTCCGTTGCACTTTAGATATGCTAAAAGCGGATCTCAAACAAGTTGGGTCGAATTTGGGAATTGGCAATACTCTCTATTAGAAGGTAAGTCAGATTTGCCTCTTGCAGAAAAGTTGAAAATTAATTCATTGGTTTCGGAAGTTATTTGCCAAAGGGAAAAAACTAAGATTCTATATCAGTATCTTCAAAACACTACGAGATATGTAAACGTTTCGATTGAAACTGGCGGGTTAAATCCTTACCCTGCATCTTATGTTGCGCGAAACAGATATGGTGATTGTAAAGCATTAACCAACTATTTTAAAGCAGTTTTGGAGCATGTTGGAGTTTCTTCTTATTACACTTTAATATGGGCAGGAGATAGGAGGGTACGACCTATAAACAAGGAGTTCCCGGCAACACAGTTTAATCATGCTATATT
This sequence comes from Alkalitalea saponilacus, assembly GCF_900168165.1. Classification (GTDB taxonomy): domain Bacteria; phylum Bacteroidota; class Bacteroidia; order Bacteroidales; family Marinilabiliaceae; genus Natronoflexus; species Natronoflexus saponilacus. Next base: position 360,691 of record NZ_FUYV01000002.1, on the reverse strand, counting down.
AGGTGTTTTTTTAGACGGTGATACCATATGGTTGGATTGTACAAGTAAAGGGCCGTTTAATTATCCCGGTACTTTTAACCAGAATAGAGAAGCTTTATTGATAGACAATAACAATAGCCGTTTTGTCGATGTTCCTGCATTTAAAAAAACTGATGTAAAAAGAGAGCGATTATTCAGTTTCTCTTCACCGTCCAATTCTAACTCAAGTGTTCGCATTACTACAGTATATAGAGGAGCTGAGTTTGAAACATTATACATGGTTGAAAGATTCATGCAGCGCAATACCAGAGATCAGTTTTTGCGGAATGAGTTTTTAATCAAGGGATTTGATGTTATTGGTTTTGAATTAAAAGAGCCAGACTTTTTTAATCACGAGGTTGCTTTTGAGCAGGTGGCTTCTTCGAGAAATACGTTTGTCAAAGTTGGTGAAGATAAAATGTTGATTAGAATATTACCTCTAAATATTCCTGCTTTTGTGAGTTCTGAAGAACGGAAATTGCCTGTTAAATTGGATATTCCCATATATTACTCAGATGTTCTTGAATACAACCTGCCTGAAGGTTACATTTTTATCGAAGAAGATACTGAGTATGTAATCAGGGATAAAGCTGGATTTTATAGAAGGGCTTCAAGCTATGATCAAGGTAAAATTACTGTAGAAAAAGAGTTTTTTCTTAATCAGGGTGAGTATACTTCCGAAGACTATATAGGTTTGTATGAATTCACACAGCAGGTGCGAAGCATGGAGTCTAATGGATCTATGATCATTCATCAATCAAAAGATATATAGATCTCAAACAGCTTTAAGTCATTGTCAGGCTATACTGATCAGGGGCTTTTAAATACTGGAGTCCCTTATATTTTAAACATCCATTTAAGGTATTGAAGTGAATTGTGTTTTGATCGTCAGATAGTTTTTAAAAAAATAAACCCTTAATAATCTCTAAACTAAATCTATTATGAAACTATTTCTTCTGGTTCTTTTCTTTTATTCATGTTTTGCATCTGATTTACTCTCAGTTGGATCACCAGGAACTTACGGATCAATTACCATTGCTGATTTTAACACTGTAAGTGAAGATGAAGATGCCGATGCAGTGGTGCTTTTCGATATTGGGAAATCAATTTTTGTACAGACTTCAACCGGTTTTGAAGTGGAATTTGAGCGTGTTACCCGTATTCAAATACTCTCAGAAGCTGGAGTTAAATGGGCAAATGTTCAAATCCCCTATTATCAGGGGGGCTCTGCAAATGAGAGGGTTTCTGAGATCTCTGGAAATACATACAATCTGACCAATAATCTAATAAATCGGTCTTCCATCGATGACTCCAATATTTTTGATGAAGAAATAAATGAATACTGGGGTCAGAGAAAATTTGCTTTGCAGGATGTTAGGGTGGGGTCAATAATTGAATACAAATATATTGTTCGGACTCCAAATGTATTCAGATTAAAGGATTGGGAATTTCAGTGGAGGATACCTGTCAGGTACAGCGAATATGAACTAAGAGCGGTTCCTTTTTATGAGTATCAGTACATTCTTCAGGGAGCCAGAAGCTTCCATAGCTCAAGATCAAGAGTCGACAGAAGATTCAAGAGAAAGTTATCCGGAATAGAGTACAATGACATGGTTCATAATTTTGTCATGAAAGATCTCCCTCCATTTAATGATGAAGAATTCATCTCGTCCATCAATGATTATATTATAAAAATTAATTTTCAGCTATCAAAAATCATTTATCCAACGGGTCGAATAGAACAGATAGTAACAACATGGCCAGATATGATTAGTGATTTGTCGAAACATCCTGATTTTGGTCGCTATGTAAATCGATCAAGGCGCGACGCTTCGCGCATTTTGGATGTAAAATCGGTTTCTGAAAAGCCAGAGAAGGATCGTTTTGAATATGTAATGAATCAGGTTAAACAGCATTTTAGGTGGAATAATTTTCATGGAAAGTTTGCAACAAAAACTCCCCGGAACTTAATTAGAGACGGACATGGATCCTGCGCAGATATTAATTTGTTTGCAGTCGGCGCTTTAAGAGCTGTTGGGATTGAGGCAGACCCTGTAATAATCAGCACACGGGATCATGGATTGGTCTATTATGATTATCCATTTAGTCATTTCTTTAATTATGTGATCATTTCTGCAAACGTTGATGGCGAAACAATTCTTTCTGATGCAACTTCCCGAATGGTTCCAAATAACCGCATCCCTTTAAAATGTATCAATTTTAAAGGGTTGAAAATAAATACCGACAAGGAAGAGTGGGTGGATCTGATATTTGAAAAGCCTTCGGAAAAAGCATTGGTCTTCAATATGTCTCTGAGTGAGTCTGGATTAAGCGTCGATGCATCTAAAACAGCGACGGAGTTTGACGCGGTTTATTACCGGGTTAATTATGGCGATGACAAGAACAACTTATTGAGCCAATTGAAAAATTCCCAATTTGAAATTGATGAATCGTCAATAGAAGTAGAAAATCAGTGGGCGATTGATCAGCCTTGGAAACTCAGGTTTTCATTTCTTGCTGTAACAGATGATTTACAGGACAGAGTTATGATTTCACCTTTTGTTGGCTATGTCATGAATGATAACCCTTTAAAACAGGATCAGAGGACGTATCCAATTGATATGGTATACACTGCTAAGCGCACTTTTAAGTCAACATTAAAGATTCCTGAAGGTTATGAGATAGAAGTATTGCCGGACAACTTGAATTTTAGCAATGATCTTTTTGAGATAAGCTATAATATAAATAAAAATGGTGATGACTTAGTTGTTTCTTTTTCATATTGGTTTAAACATGCCATTTATTCTGCGAGAGATTATGGAAGATTAAAAGCCTACTATTCTGAAATCGTAAAAAAAGGCAATGAGAATATAGTATTAAAAAGAATTTAATCGCAAATTGAATATTTACCTTGCAAAACATCAGTATATTTACAGCTCCATTCTGCTTAAAATGAGAATGGAGCTGTTGATTAATTAGATATTATTTTTTTAGGATGACCAAAAAAGAGCAATCTTTATCGGAGTTAGGTATTTATGGACTTGTGAATTATGTGAATGAGAAAGTCCGTCATATCAATGGTTCAACATTGCAGGGAATTGGAGATGATGCTTCTGTTTTGGATCTGCCGTCTCGGCAGATTATGACCAACACTTTATTATTAGAGGGAATTCATTTCGACCTGGTTTATCATCCACTTCAGCATTTGGGTTATAAATCGGTTGTGGCCTCCATTTTGGATATTTATGCAATGAATGGAAAACCTGAACAGGTTTATGTGAGTGTTGGCCTCAGTAATAAGATGGATTTTCAACGGGTCGATCAACTAATTGACGGAGTGTTATCGGCATGTCAGACTTATGGGATTGATTTGGCCGGATTCAGACCAACAGCATCGTTAACCGGATTGACCATTTCAGTGACCTCTTCGGGCACAGCTGAGCCATCAGACACCGTTTTGCGCAAAACAGCAAACCCAACCGACTTGATTTGTGTGTCAGGTGATTTAGGAGGAGCTCTGATGGGGCTGCATCTGCTCGAAAGAGAAAAACGGGTTCTAAAGGGGAAGGCGGAGACTGAGCCTGATTTTGGTAACAATGATTATGTATTGAAACGACAGTTGAAGCCTGAAGTTCCTCTCACGGTATTTGATTTTTTCAGAAAAAATCAAATATCACCCACCTCCATGGTGTCTGTAAAAGAGGGCTTGGCAACATCAGCTTTGCTGATGTGCGAGGCGGCAAAAGTGGGTTGCCATATTTATGAGAATAAGATTCCTTTAAATCAAAATACCTTAAAGGCTGCCAATGAGCTGAACTTTAATCCTCTGGTGGCCGCACTCAACGGAGGTGAAGATTATGAGCTGCTCTTTACCATCTCCTTTTCCGATTTTGAAAAAATCGGTAATCAATTCCCTGAGGGCATTACCGCAATTGGATATGTTGCAGATGCTGAAAAAGGGAGACGTCTGATTACTTCCTCTGATGAAGAGATTGATTTAACTGCTCAAGGGTGGGGGACAACCGGGAAGAAAAGTTAAAGGGGTGGTATGGTTTAGGGTAGGATGGTTATAGGATAAAAAACTGCAATTATAAAAAGTGAAACTCCATGTTTGAATTTATTTCAGGAAAAGTGGTGGAAAGTGGTCCTGCACACGTTGTTCTCGAGAACAACGGACTTGGATATTTTGTCAATATTTCCCTGACCACTTATACCTGCTTAAAGGAACTGAAAGAAACGTCTCTTTATATTCATGAGAATATTCGTGAGGACGCCTATACGCTATATGGTTTCCATTCAATTGATGAACGCGAACTTTTCCGACATCTTATTTCTGTCTCAGGAATTGGAGCCAACACAGCCCGAATGATGCTTTCATCGCTTCCTCCCGATGAACTAAAGGTCTCTATTTTATCAGGAAATGCCAACCAACTGAAAGGCATAAAGGGCATTGGGCTTAAAACCGCACAGCGAGTCATTGTTGATTTAAAAGATAAACTGGGTAAAGAGAGCATCGATGAAAAATTATTTACTGATTCGGACAATACGGTTCGTGAAGAAGCGTTATCTGCATTAGTAATGTTAGGGTTTGCAAAAGCTGCATCCCAAAAAGCGGTTGATAAAATTTTATCTTCGCAACCGGACTGCCGGGTGGAACAAATAATAAAGCAGGCATTGAAAATGTTGTAACTGTTTAAATTTCAGTAAAGACCTGTGAAAATCCTTAATTCATTTGAGAAAGAAGATTGCATATAGTTTGCTTGTGCCGTTTTTAACCTCTCTGTTTTTGCTCGCCGGAGCCAATGATTATCTGGTAGAAGCTTTAACAGACAGGGATTATTTTCAAGTACCCGAAACCGAAGAGCAACCTCCCGTTGATGAAGAGCCCGATGAGCCCATTTTAGAGGCTCCGCAAACCCCGGCTTCTTATGACGATGACCCTGTGGAACCGATCGGGATAACTCCTTTGCCTGTAAGACAGGATCACAGATCAGAAAGACAAAACAGAATCAGGTTGCAGGATCCGGACAACCTTGATTATACAGCCGAGTATGACCCCGCAACCGGCATGGTGACCATGTACCGGAAAATAGGAAATGTACCTGTGCGCCTGCCATACACCATGTCACTTGAAGATTATCAGAACCATCAGAAGCGTCGTTCCATGCAGGAGTATTGGGAGCGCAATAATATTGATCAGGATCGAGATGCCGACCGCGGATTTGGACACATCAGGGTCGGAGGGGAGGCTTTTGAAAGTATTTTCGGGAGCAATGTAATAAATATTCGGCCACAAGGAACTGCTGAACTTCAGTTGGGGGTTAACCGCACGAAAATTGATAACCCCACCCTTCAGGAAAGAATGAGACAAACCACCACCTTCGATTTCCAGCAAAAAATTCAGATGAACATCCGCGGGAACATCGGCGAAAGGCTCAGGCTGGGAATAAACTACAATACAGAAGCTACTTTTGACTTTGAAAACCAGATCAATCTTGAATACGAAGGTGGCGAAGATGACATCATAAAATCAATTGAAGCTGGTAATGTATCCATGCCTCTTCCCGGTACTCTGATAACAGGAAGTCAGAGTCTGTTTGGGGTAAAAACGGAGATGCAATTTGGAAAGTTGACCATTACGTCTGTTTTTTCACAGCAAAAAGGCGAAACTTCGGTAATGAATATCCAGGGGGGAGCACAGACTCAGGAGTTTGATATTGGCGCCGATGAGTACGATCGAAACAGACACTTCTTTCTTTCTCATTTTTTTAGAGATAATTATGACAGGGCTTTGCAAAATCTTCCGGTTGTAAACTCTCCGGTTAATATCACTAAAGTAGAGGTTTGGGTCACAAACAGAACCAGCAATTTTGAACAATCAAGAAATGTAGTAGCCTTTACCGATTTGGGAGAAAATGCGGCCAACATCTCGAATAGTAAGTGGCAGGGAAATGTTAACGTTCCGCCATCAAACAGAGCTAACAACCTCTATGAAGTAATGAGTACAGGAGCCGAAGGGGATATTCGCAACTTCAACAATGCCTCTACCACCTTATCCAATATTCAAGAGCTTCGCACTACACGGGATTTTGAGCGTATAGAAAACGCAAGGCTGTTGACAGAGGCAGAATATTCTCTTAACAGTCGTCTGGGATACATTTCACTCAATTCTGCGCTTAATGCAGATGAAATTCTGGCTGTTGCCTTTGAATATACTTACAATGGAGAAGTTTTCAGGGTAGGAGAATTCAGTAACTCCGGAGTAGAGGCTCCTAATTCTTTGATAGCAAAGCTGATTAAAGGAACCAACTTATCGCCCAGATTTAAATATTGGGATTTAATGATGAAAAACGTTTACTCCATTGGAGCTTTTCAGGTGAGTCCGGATGATTTCCGTCTGAATGTTGTTCATATGAATGACTCCATTGGGAGTTATCTGAACTATTTTCCTGAAGATCCACTAAATGGAAGGCTTTTTATCTCAATCATGGAGCTGGATAATTTGAACTCCCGTTTGGAACCTACTCCAGACGGAACATTTGACTTTGTTCCGGGTTATACGATCATTCCTGCGCAGGGGCGAGTTATATTTCCTGTGCTGGAACCATTTGGTTCACATATGGATGAAAAACTTGCCGGAGCACCTCAGGATGTTCGTAACCGATATGTTTTTCAGGAACTATATGATTCAACCCGAACAGTTGCCGCACAGATAGCAGAGAAAAATAAGTACAGAATCCGGGGATCTTTTAAATCATCAGCTGGAGCTGAGATATCGCTCAATGCTTTTAATATTCCACGCGGATCTGTAGTTGTAACTGCCGGAGGTCGCAGACTTACAGAGAATGTTGATTATTCTGTTGATTACACATCTGGGCGTATCCGGATTCTGAACCAGGGGTTAATGGAATCGGGAACCCCCATACAGGTTTCCCTGGAGAGTCAGTCACTATTTAATCTCCAGACTAAAACCTTGATCGGAACACATCTCGATTATCGGTTTACGGAAGACTTTAACGTGGGTGCTACCGTGATGCACTTGAGGGAGCGTCCTCTTACACAAAAAGTGGCTTATGGAAATGAACCCATAGCAAACACCATTTGGGGATTAAATACTTCATTCTATCGGGAGTCAAATCTGTTAACCTCATTGGTTAACAGATTACCCATGATTCAAACCACAGCACCATCATCTATCTCATTTGAGGCGGAATTTGCACACCTTATTCCCGGGCACCCAAATGTCATCGATCGTCAGGGCACATCCTATATTGACGATTTTGAGGGAACTAAGATACCCATTGACATGAAGCATTGGCACGCCTGGCGTCTGGCCAGTACTCCGCAGGGGCAAGATCTGTTTCCTGAGGCAGAGCGAATGAATGATTTGAGTTATGGCTATAATCGGGCCAGACTTGCCTGGTACGTAATCGACCCCCTCTTTTTGCGTAATAACAACCTGACGCCCTCTCATTTACGCCGTGATCCCGATTCGCAGTCGAACCATTACGTAAGAGAGGTGTTTGAAAGAGAGATTTTTCCCAACAGAAATACTGCCTATGGCGAGCCAACCAATATTTCAGTTCTAAATCTGGCATACTATCCAATGGAGCGAGGCCCTTATAATTTTGATACCAGAATTGACAGGGACGGATTTTTGAATGATCCGGCCAGCCGATGGGGTGGAATTATGCGCGCCATAAGTGGGAATACAGATTTTGAGGCCGCAAATATTGATCACATTGAGTTTTGGTTGATGGATCCTTTTATTTATGATGATGGAACCCACGAGGGAGGAGATTTTTATATCAACCTTGGAAATGTTTCGGAGGATATTCTGCGGGATGGACGGAAGTTTTTTGAGCAGGGGCTTCCTGGAAGAGACGAGCCTTTTGATGTAGATTCTACCGCCTGGGGGTATGTCCCACGGAGGCAGAGCATGGTCAATGCATTCAGCAACGATCCAGCTACCAGAATGATGCAGGATGTGGGTCTTAATGGGATGAGTTCAGAAAGAGAACGTCAGTTTTATCGCGGAGGAGGGAATGGCTTTTTGGATCAGATAGAGAATATGTACAATACCGGACAGTTGTCCGAAGAGGCATATAACCGAATCATGAACGACCCTGCTTCTGATGATTTCAGATATTTCAGGGGACGTGAGCATGATGAGAATGAAGCCGGTATTTTGGAAAGATATAAATACTACAATAACCCTGAAGGGAACAGCCGTCCAACAGAGTTTTCAGGGGAGTCGTTCAGTACAGCAGCTACGACCATTCCTGATTCGGAAGATATCAATGGTGATAATACATTGAGCGAATCTGAAGATTACTTTCAATACAGGATTAGTTTGCGTCCCGAAGACATGAATGTAGGAGAGAATTATATCACAGATGTGGTGGAATCAACTGTTACATTGCGCAATGGTAACACAGAAACAATAAAGTGGTACCAGTTTCGTGTACCTGTTAACTCTCCCGATGCCAGAATAGGTGAAATCGGAGATTTAAGGTCGGTTCGGTTTATGAGAATGTTTCTTCATGATTTCAGTGATACGGTTATTTTACGTTTTGCCACCTTGGATCTGGTTCGTGCGGAATGGCGCAGATATGACAGGGATCTTTTCGAAATTTCAGATAATGTCACTCCAAATCCCAGTACTCAATTTGAAGTGTCTGCGGTTAATATTGAGGAAAACGGAAACCGTGAGCCGGTTAATTATATATTGCCACCCGGAATCAGCCGGGTCATTGACCCGGCCAATCCCTCGGTGAGAGAGTTAAACGAGCAGTCTATCTCGCTGAGGGTTACAGATTTGGCTAGTGGAGATGCACGGGGTGTTTATAAAGCCATTAATATGGATATGCGGCAATACCGCAATCTGGTTATGGATATTCATGCCGAGGCGGTACAGGGATATCATTTGCAGGATAATGAAATGCGGGCTTTCATCCGCATTGGTTCCGATTATCAAAACAACTATTACGAATATGAAGTTCCGTTAAAACTTACTCCTCCCGGGTTTTACAGAAGCAGTTCCGAAGCACACCGCTACATTGTATGGCCTGAAGAGAACAGGATGAACATTCCTCTTGATCTATTTCAGCAGATAAAACTTCGGAGAAATGATGCGATGAGGATGGCAGGTTCGGAGGTGAGACTTACTGATATTTATGAATGGTTTGATCCTGAGAACCCTGACAGCAGGTTGAAAATAAAGGGAAATCCAAACCTTGGGAATGTGAGGACTGTGATGATTGGGGTTCGAAATGGAGCCCTGGAAGAGCGTACTGCTGAAGTCTGGATGAATGAGCTACGATTGACCGGATTTAATGATCGCGGAGGATGGGCTGCCAACAGCCGGATGAATGTTCGTCTGGCTGACCTGGGGAGTGTTCAGGTTGCCGGGGCCATGAGTACTGTTGGGTTTGGTAGTATTGATCAGGGAGTTACAGAGCGCAGTCAGGAAGATTTTTATCAATACGATATTGCAACATCTCTTGAGTTAGGTAAATTTCTTGGACCTGAAAGCCGAATGACCATACCTTTTTATATGGGCTACAGTGAGCAGGTGGCTACACCTGAGTATTATCCGCTTGATCCTGACATTCCGCTTGATGTTGCTTTGAATAATGCCGAAACGAGAGCTGAGAAAGACAGTATAAAGCAGGTCTCTCAGGATTATGTTCGCCGCAAAAGTTTTAACTTCACAAATGTAAGACTCCAGCCTAAAGATAGTGATGTGAGTTTTTATAGTCCATCCAATCTGAGTGCCACCTATTCGTTTAATGAAACCTACAGAAGAAATATTGATACGCAATATTTTTACGACAGAAATTACAGGGGTATTTTGGCTTATAACTTTGTCAACCGCCCATCAGCGATTGAACCTTTTTCAAGTGTTAGCGGAGATGCATTAGGTTTGATCAGGGATTTTAATTTTTATCTGGCTCCCACGCAGGTCAATTATCGTTGGGAACTTACCCGAGGTTACAGGGAAGAGCAGCTTAGGAGTATTTCTGATCCGAACTTTCATATTCCGGTTAGTGTGAATAAAGATTTTTATTTCAATCGGTATTTTGAACTGAGATATAATCTTACCAGGGCTTTGTCGGTCGATTTCAGAACAACTAATAATGCCATAATTGATGAGCCGGATGGGCCCGTAAATAAGGATCTGTATCGTGATGAATATGATCTGTGGAGAGATTCAGTGATGACAAATCTTCTTAGCATGGGTCGTACCACCAATTATCAACATAACATTAATGTTAGCTACACATTGCCCATCAATAAGCTACCATATATGAACTGGACTTCGGCGACACTAAATTACGGAGCCATGTATAATTGGCAGCAGGGTCCAATTCCCCGTGATGATTTTGAATGGGGGAATATTATCAGGAATTCAAATAATATCCAGGCAAATACTCAACTTAATTTTAATACACTTTATAATAGGTCTCCATATTTGCGGGAATTGAACCGACCGGCAGGGCGACAACAGCAACAGCAACAACAGCAACAAGGAGAAACTGTAAGGTATACGCAGCATAATTTGCAAATGACACAGGGAGAACCATTCTCAATTAATCATCAACTTGGGACTTCCAATGTTACCGTACGAGTTTTTAATGAAAATGGACACCCTGTAAGGGGAGAACAAAATGTGTTGGATGCTAATAACATGACTTTTACACCATCTCAGGATATTTCAAGCGCCAGAGTAATGGTTACCGGGCAAAAAGTTGATGAAAAAACATTTGGTGATCTACTTAAGGATTACTCTTTCAGATTATTGACGAGTCTGAGAAACATAACCATCACTTACACAGAGAACAATGGGACAATTTTGCCAGGATATATGCCTGAGTCACGATTTATGGGAACGCATAATTATTATGGTTCTACTGCACCAGGCATTCCTTTTATGATGGGATGGCAAGATCGTGATTTTGCATTGATGGCAGGAGAGAATGAATGGTTGACCACTGACTCAACTCTGAATTCTCCTTATACTATGAATAGTACCAACGATTTGACCATTAGAGCTATGTTGGAGCCCATCAGAGGTCTACGTATTGATTTGAACGCCAATCACAGGCAATCAAATAACATGTCGGAATATTATTTTCATAGAAACAATCAATTTAGTGCATTCAATACCAGGGAGACTGGTAACTTCTCTATGACATTTAATGTGTATCGAACATCATTTAAGAGTGTTGGCAAAAGAGGAGTTTATGAATCTGAGGTGTTCGAGCAGTTTTTATTGAATCGTCAGATTATTGCTGATCGCTTGGGTGAGAAGAGGGTTGGGATTGTTAATCCAGTCGATGGTCAAAACAATCCATGGGAAGGGCGCCCTTATAATCCATCGGGATATCCAGATGCCGACCATGAGGTTTCCACAGGTGCAGATGGTTATAGCCTGACCTCCCAACAAGTGATGATCCCGGCCTTTTTAGCTGCCTATTCAGGAAAAAGAGCCGGAGATATTTTCCTTGATCCGATGCCCTCCATTGCATTTATGAGGCCTAACTGGCGGGTTACGTATGACGGCTTGTCGCGCATACCATGGTTTCAAAAGTATATTCGGTCATTTGATGTTAGTCATGCTTATCGTTCAACATATACTGTTGGTAACTTCATGACAAACATGGACTATGATGGCATTGAGGCATTAAGAGAAGGGTTTAGCTTTATTCGTAATGAGTCCGGAAATTTTATTCCCAAATATGAGATCAGTGGAGTGTCAATCTCTGAGCAATTCACCCCTCTTATTCAGTTTAATATTACATGGCTCAATAACATGTCCACACGTGCTGAAATTAAAAATGGAAGGATTCTGAACCTAAGCTTAAATAACAATCAGCTCATCGAAAATTATTCGAAAGAGTATGTCATTGGTTTGGGGTATCGTTTTGATAAAATGGATATCATTCTAGGTTCAAGAGAAGGACAACGTCAGATGTCATCTGATTTAAATCTGCGTGCGGATATTTCAATTCGTGATAATTTCTCAATTATACGCCGAATAGAAGAAGGCGTAAACCAGATGACAGCAGGAAGTCGTATCACAACCTTGAAGTTTACAGCTGATTATGTGTTAAGTGATCGGTTTAACATGCAGTTATTTTACGACCGTCAACTCTCTTCGCCATATATTTCTACCAGTTATCCTATAACAACCAGTAGTTTTGGGGTGAATTTCAGGTTCTCTCTGGCACAATAATGCAATAAAAAACTTCGGGAATTTAATTATCAGCAGGGAAATTGTAACTTTGTCAGTCGAACCTGAAATTTTTGCAGTTAGATCATGAGAGATGTACAGCAAATTAAACAACGATTTGGAATTATCGGAAATTCGGAAGCGCTGAACCGTGCAATAGATGTGGCCGTTCAGGTTGCCCCGACTGATTTGTCGGTTCTTATAACCGGAGAGAGTGGAACCGGTAAAGAGGTTTTTCCGCAAATCATCCATCAGCACAGTGCCCGTAAGCATGGAGCTTATATCGCTGTAAATTGCGGCGCAATTCCAGAAGGGACTATTGACTCAGAGCTGTTTGGTCATGAAAAAGGATCATTCACGGGTGCTTTGTCCGATCGTAAAGGATATTTTGAAGAGTCCAATGGCGGGACCATCTTTCTTGATGAAATAGGGGAATTGCCTCTGGCAACACAGGTGCGGTTGTTAAGAGTTCTCGAAACAGGAGAATTTATCCGTGTTGGATCGTCCAAAATCATTAAAACCGATGTGAGGGTAGTGGCTGCCACAAATGTAAATCTGGAGCAGGCCATTGCTGACGGAAAATTCAGAGAGGATCTGTTTTACAGATTAAACAGCGTGCCGATTAAAATTCCTCCTTTACGTGAGAGGGTTGAAGATGTATATCTTCTTTTCAGGAAGTTCTCTTCAGATTTTGCAGACAGATACCGTATGCCGCCCATTCGCCTTGATGATGAAGCCCGCATGCTGTTGGAAAAATATCGCTGGCCTGGAAATATCCGGCAACTTAAAAACATTACTGAACAGATTTCGGTCATTGAGGAGCAAAGGCTCTTAACAGCTGATGTGTTTCGTAGGTACCTTCCTTCTCATGCAGGAGAGCATTTGCCAGCCATTGTTGAAGCAGAGAAAGGTAAAAATCACGATTTCAGCAATGAGAGGGAGATTCTATACAAGGTGTTGTTTGATATGCGGCGGGATATGAACGATCTTAAGAAGCTTGTTTTGGACATGCTCCAGCATGGCGGAGATCTGAGTTTGCATGGAGATAATGCGAGAATAATCAGGAATTTGTATGATAATGAGGGCGAGTTGTTAAAACCAACTGCTGCACCGGCAGCAGCCCCCACCGGATTTTCTCCGCATCAGCATGATGAAAATGAAATTGAAGACACCGAAGAGTTCATTGAAGAATCCCTCTCATTGGAGGATAAGGAAATAGAGTTGATAGAAAAAGCATTGGAGAAGCATGGAGGCAAACGAAAGAATGCCGCCAACGAGTTGGGTATCTCCGAAAGAACATTATATAGAAAGATTAAGGAATATGGAATCAGGGGTTAAAAGATTAAACTGGCCTGTATTGGTCTTTGCCATTCTGCTGTTGATGGTTGCCGGGAGCTGTTCAGTCAGAGTAACTTTCCGGGGATCATCAGTCCCGGATAACGTCAGAACCGCTTCTGTTCAATTTTTTGAGAACAGAGCCATGAACATTAACCCGCTGTTGAGTCAAACATTTACCGAAGGCATGAAAGATCGTATAACCCGTGAATCCCGGTTGGTTATCAGGGATGATATGGGAGATGTGGATTTTTCAGGAGAAATAACCGGGTACGACATCAGACCAATGGCCATTCAGGCCAATGCAGTTTCGGCTGAAACGCGTCTTACCGTCACCGTTAGGGTTCGATACAGGAACTTTAAAAGTCCTCAGACCAATTGGGAGTCTACCTTTTCCGCCCATCAGGACTTCCCCAGTGAAAGGAGCATCCACTCCATTGAGGAAGAACTGGTAAGGGATATCGTGGATCAATTAACCGAAAATATTTTTAATCGAGCATTTTCTGATTGGTAGAATATAATGAACAGACAACAATTCACAGATGTTATGCAAAATCCTTCAGTGCTCAACGAACAATCGTTGGAGCAGCTTAGGGAAGTGCTGGAAGAATATCCATTCTTCCAGGCTGGTCGCCTCTTGTGGGTTAAGAATCTTCATAATCTCGACCATATTCGTTACAACAATGAATTGAAATTGGCTGCAGCTCATATTCCTGACCGATCCCGGTTATACAGTTTAATAAACCACATTTCTCAACCTATCAATTTGGTAGAGCCGGAAAAGGAATCTCAGGAGCTGGTATCCACGGAAGTGTTACAGAAAGCTGAGCCGGAGAGTGCTTCGCCATCCCCGGATAAAGATGAAGATCAGGCAGCTGCAATCGGGGAAGACTATTTCAGCGTAGATGATGTTTATGAAACATCATCAGGAAGTCAGGTTGACTTCTCTGATGAACGTTTAAACAACAAAAAAGAGGAGGAGTTCAAATCATACCCTGAGAACATCATTCTTCCAAGCGCAGATTTTCTAGGATTCGAAACTGGTGTAGCGTCGGAATATCAATTGCCCGGTGGCAATGAGCAGGTCAGTCTGGATGAATCCCGGTCTTTCTCCGAATGGTTGAATGTTTTGCGTCATCAACCGGTTGTAAAAGGAGAGCAGTATCAGGAAGAAGAAATGCCGGAAGAGAAGAAAGATAAAAAAATGGCATTAATCGACAGTTTTTTGCAGCAAGGTGACAGGCGACGGATAAAAATTTCGGAGGAGGAGCAAAAGAAAGAAAATCCAAAGGATTTTTCATTGAGAAGTCTTCAGGAAAGCAATGATTTAATGACGGAAACACTGGCAAATATCTATATTCGTCAGAAACATTTTTTGAAGGCAATTGACATATTCAAGCAATTGAGTTTGAAATATCCCGAAAAAAACATTTACTTTGCACGTCGAATCAAAGAGTTGGAAGAAGAAATTAATAATCAGTAATAAGTTAAAGATATGTATGCATTTGTATCGGTTTTGGTGATTCTGGCCAGTATTCTGTTGATCTTAATTGTTTTGGTACAGAATTCCAAAGGAGGCGGTTTGGCCTCAAATTTTCAAGCCTCCAATCAGGTAATGGGCGTTCGTAAAACAACCGATTTTCTGGAAAAGGCTACCTGGACGCTGGCTATAGCGCTGCTCTTTTTTACTTTTGTTTCGGTAATGGTATTACCCAGAGAGCAGTTGGGGCGCCAATCTGTAATAGATGAGCAGATGCAAAATTTTGTTCCGCCTACTCCAACAGGAACACCTGCTTTTCCTATTCCTGATGAGGACGCTGATAATGTTCAGGATTTTGACCTGGATATTGAAGAATAAGTATCTAATAATAGAAAGAAAGTGTCAGAGTGTCAGTTTTACTGACACTCTTTTTTTTGCTGTCAGACTCCCCTTTTTTATACATCTAAGATTGTGTAACGTGTAGAAAATTAGTGTTTAAGCCCTTGTTTTTATGATGATAGCAGATGGGCAAAGTTTCTGGGAGTGTTAAAAGATATAAAACCCATAAGTGCAATAATGACAGTGAAACCGGCTCGTGAGAGCCGGTTTTTGCTTTGGCATGTTTTGTGAAACAAGAGATGCCGTAAATACAATAAAAATGTTTAACGATTAAATATTATTAGAAATGTCAACTTTAAAAGGAAAAATTCTGGCCGGTAAGGTTTTAGTAAAACCTCAGGCAGCTGAAGAAAAAACTTCAAGTGGTATTATCATTCCCGACTCTGCAAAGGAGAAGCCGTTAAAAGGTGAAGTGGTGCTTGTGGGCGCTGCAAAAAAAGACGAAGCGATGGAAGTTAAAGCGGGTGATCAGGTATTGTACGGAAAGTATGCAGGTACTGAGTTAAACATCGATGGCGAAGACTTTCTTTTGATTTCGCAAAGTGACATTTTATACATTGCTTAAGTTAAATCAAATAACATTAAAGACGAATAAAAATGGCTAAAGAAATTAAATTTGATATAGAAGCCCGTGAACTCCTAAAAACAGGCGTTGACGCATTGGCGAATGCAGTAAAAGTGACATTGGGACCCAAAGGTCGTAACGTTGTAATCGACAAAAAATTTGGCTCACCAATGATTACCAAAGATGGTGTAACGGTTGCCAAAGAGATCGATTTGGATGACATCTATGCCAACATGGGTGCTCAAATGGTAAAAGAGGTAGCTTCTAAAACAGGTGACGATGCCGGAGACGGAACCACCACTGCTACTGTATTGGCTCAATCTATTATTAACGTTGGTCTTAAAAACGTTACTGCCGGTGCCAATCCAATGGAGCTTAAAAGAGGAATTGATATCGCAGTTGAAAAAGTGGTTGAGAGCATTAGAGCTCAGGCACACGAAATTGGCGACGACAATAGCAAAATTGAGCAGGTAGCCAGAATTTCTGCCAATAATGAAGAGAAAATAGGCCGCCTGATTGCTGAAGCAATGGAAAAAGTTGGACGCGAAGGTGTTATTACTGTTGAGGAAGCCAAGGGAACCGAAACAACCGTTGAGGTGGTTGAAGGTATGCAATTCGATCGTGGTTATATTTCTCCATATTTTGTTACCAATACTGAGAAAATGGAAGCAGAATTAGAGAATCCATATATTCTGATTCACGACAAAAAAATTAGTACGATGAAGGACATGTTGCCTGTACTTGAGCAAACTGCTCAGTCTGGTCGTCCTTTGTTAATTATTGCTGAAGATGTTGATGGAGAAGCATTGGCTACTTTGGTAGTTAACCGTTTGAGAGGATCATTAAAGGTGGCAGCTGTTAAAGCTCCAGGATTTGGCGACCGTCGCAAAGAGATGTTGCAGGATCTTGCAGTGCTTACTGGTGGAACCGTTATATCAGAAGAGGTTGGATTGAAGCTAGAGAATACCACTCTTGAAATGTTGGGTACCGCTGAAAAAATTACCATCGATAAAGAAAACACAACCATTGTAAATGGTAGTGGTGATAAAGATGCCATTGACGCCCGTGCTTCACAAATCAAAGCTCAGATTGCTAACACTACTTCTGACTATGATCGTGAGAAACTACAGGAGCGTTTGGCGAAAATCGCAGGTGGAGTTGCCGTTCTTTACATTGGTGCTGCCTCTGAGGTTGAAATGAAAGAGAAAAAAGACCGCGTGGATGATGCATTAAGCGCAACCCGCGCTGCTGTGGAAGAAGGAATTGTTCCTGGTGGTGGAGTTGCTTATATCCGTGCCATTGCTTCTTTGGAAAACCTTAAAGGTGAAACCGAAGATGAAACAACTGGTATCGAAATTATTAAACGTGCCATCGAAGAGCCATTGCGTCAGATCGTTTTCAACGCTGGAAAAGAGGGTGCAGTAGTAGTACAAAAAGTTCGCGAAGGAAAAGATGATTTCGGATACAATGCCCGAGTGGACGAGTATCAGAACTTCTATAAAACAGGAGTTATTGATCCTGCTAAAGTAACACGTGTAGCTTTGGAAAATGCGGCTTCAATTGCAGGTATGTTCCTGACTACCGAGTGTGTTTTGGTAGAGAAGAAAGAAGACAACCCAGCACCTGCAATGCCAGGTGGTATGGGAGGTGGAATGCCAGGAATGATGTAATAAACCGCATCATACATTTCTCCAATATATATTCAAGGGACTGTCCGTTAGACAGTCCCTTTTTTGGTTCATCAGTTTTATTGAAATTTCGTTGGAAATCAATATATTTGCAGCACTTTAAATTTTTATAAAATTTAAAGGGGGAGGTTTGATAATCAAGTTATTTGATACGAGGAAGAAACCATTTTTTACAGATGAAGAACATTCGAAATTTTTGCATAATAGCCCATATTGATCATGGGAAGAGTACTTTGGCAGATCGTCTGCTCGAATTTACAAAGACTGTTTCAGGGAAGGATTTGCTAGAGCAAACCCTTGACAGCATGGATTTGGAAAGGGAGCGTGGTATTACCATAAAAAGTAAGGCCATACAAATGAAGTACGAGCATAACAATGAAAACTATACATTTAATTTAATCGATACTCCGGGGCACGTTGACTTTGCTTATGAAGTTTCCCGTGCTATCGCTGCATGCGAAGGAGCTTTGCTTATTGTTGATGCAACTCAGGGTATTCAGGCTCAAACCATCAGTAATTTATACCAGGCGGTTGATCATGATTTGACCATTATTCCCATTCTGAATAAAATGGATATGCCCAACGCCATGCCAGAGGAGGTGGAAGATCAGATTATTGACCTCATTGGCTGCGACAGAAGCGAAATCATTCATGCAAGCGGTAAAACAGGGATGGGGATTGAGAATATACTCGAAACCATTGTGCATGCAGTACCGGCTCCTAAAGGTGAACCTGAGGCTCCTTTACAGGGACTGATTTTTGATTCGGTTTTTAATTCCTTCAGAGGAATCATTGCTTATTTCAAGGTGGTAAATGGTTCAATCAAAAAGGGAGATCTCGTAAAATTTGTTAATACAGGAAAAGAATATTATGCCGATGAGGTTGGAATTTTAGGTTTAGACCTGGTTCCTCGCGGCGAGTTAAAAACTGGTGATGTTGGGTACATCATATCCGGAATAAAAACCAGTAAAGAGGTAAAAGTGGGTGATACCATCACCCACGTAAAACGTCCATGTGATAAAGCCATCGCCGGATTTGAAGAGGTGAAACCCATGGTGTTTGCCGGAGTTTATCCCATCGATACCGAAGATTATGAAGACTTGCGTGCTTCCATTGAAAAGCTTCAGTTAAACGATGCCTCATTGACCTTTCAACCCGAATCATCTGCTGCTTTGGGCTTCGGATTTCGTTGTGGTTTCCTGGGCTTGCTCCACATGGAAATTGTTCAGGAACGATTGGACAGGGAGTTTAACATGGATGTGATAACCACGGTACCAAACGTTCCATACCTGGCCTATACCAAAAAAGGTGAAAAGATCGAGGTACATAACCCATCCGGACTTCCGGATCCCGGACTCATAGAATATGTGGAAGAGCCTTACATTAGTGCGCAAATCATTAGCCACTCCGATTATATTGGAAACCTAATGAGTCTTTGTCTTGGAAAAAGAGGGGAGTTGGTTAAGCAACACTACCTCACCACCGACCGCGTGGAGCTGGTTTTTGACATGCCATTGGCCGAAATTGTATTTGATTTTTACGATAAGCTAAAAAGTATATCCAAGGGGTACGCATCCTTTGATTATCATACAACAGGTTTTCGATTATCGAAACTGGTAAAACTGGATATTCTGCTTAACGGTGAAAACGTGGATGCCCTTTCGGCTCTTACGCATTTCGACAATGCCTATGGAATGGGTAAACGGATGTGTGAGAAATTGAAGGAGCTCATTCCTCGCCAACAATTTGATGTGGCAATACAAGCCGCGATTGGTTCTAAAATTATTTCAAGAGAAACAGTGAAGGCTTTGCGTAAAGACGTTACAGCAAAGTGTTACGGAGGTGATATCTCCCGTAAACGTAAACTTCTGGAGAAACAGAAAAAAGGGAAAAAACGTATGAAGCAGGTGGGTAACGTGGAAGTTCCGCAAAAAGCGTTTCTGGCTGTTTTAAAACTTGATTAAAGGATTTTTGGTGCATCGTGTGGTTCGTTTTAGCCACAGAGATCTCAGAGGATAGTTCAAAGGGCTCAAAGATTTTCTTTGCGCCCTTTTTTGTGTAAACTGCCGTGCGTTTAATTCCACAACTCCAGTGGCAATTTTATTAGCTGCATTTAATTCTTGTATGCCTTATATGGTTTAAAAAGAAAATCTTCGTGTCTTCTTTTTGCACTTTGTGGTTAAAAATACTACGTAATACGAATTGCACATTTGCGGCTTTGGTGCTTCCCAGCTATCCACATATGCCACCTCCTGCGTCTATAATATTTTTCTCGTTTTATTCTTCCCTTATAAGCCGTGTTTGGTAAAAAAACTTATGTGCCTTATGTGGTTAAAAAGTATACCAGTATTGAACTTTTTTGTGTTCGCTATGTTTAATTATTAAACAGACTAAATAAAAACAAGATTGTTTAATCAATAAAAAAAATAGAATTATGGCTTTCGAATTACCAAAACTCGACTACGATTACAAATCATTGGAACCGCACATTGATGCAGCTACAATGGAGATACACCATAGCAAGCACCATGCTGCGTACGTAAACAACCTGAATGCGGCCATCGACGGAACAGCAGAAGCCGGAAAAACTTTGGAAGAGCTATTTAAAGGCATATCCAAGTTGAGCCCCGCCGTTAGAAACAATGGCGGAGGACATTACAATCACTCTCTATTCTGGAAAGTGATCGGTGCCAATGGAGGTGGACAGCCTGCAGGCGACTTGTTGGCTGCCATTGAAAAAGATTTTGGCTCATTTGACAAGTTCAAAGAGGAGTTCTCAAAGGCTGGTGCAACCCGCTTTGGATCAGGTTGGGCCTGGCTTGTGAAGGATGCTTCCGGTAAACTGGTTGTCACTTCATCCCCAAATCAGGATAACCCTTTAATGGATGTTGCCGAAGTAAAAGGTACGCCCATTTTAGGAATGGATGTATGGGAACATGCTTATTATCTTAAATATCAAAACCGTCGTCCCGACTATATCCAGGCATTCTGGAACGTGGTGAACTGGGACGAGGTGGCAAGCCGTTTCAAAGGCTGATACAAGTAGAATTAAGACATTAGAAACAAGAGACTCTCTGGAAAGGAAATTAGTTCATGTGTTGTAGATGTGTGGACTTGAGATGACTACCGAATCATGGCTGATGGTGTAGGCAGAACTAATAACTCCCTTTTCAGGGAGTTTTTTGTGCACAATAGCATATGTCGATTTCTTGTCCGATTTCTTTGAATTCTCCGGTTTTTGGTTAAATTTGTTACAAAACGTAACAAATAACCAAAAACTATCAGCCATGACATTTAAATTGCCCGAATTGCCTTACACGCTTGATGCTTTAGAACCTGTCATCTCAAAAAAGACATTGGAATTTCACTATGGTAAGCATCATCAAACTTACGTTGACAAACTAAACGGCCTGATTAAAGGTACTGAATTTGAAAATGCAGACATTGAAACCATCGTAAAGTCATCACAAGGAGGGATTTTTAACAATGCTGCACAAGTTTGGAATCACACATTTTATTTTTCGTCGTTTTCACCTAAAGGTGGAGGAGAACCTTCCGGAGAATTGGCGAGTGCCCTTAATAGTGCTTTTGGATCTTTCGAGCACTTCAAAGTAAAATTTGCCGATGCGGCAGCAACACTATTTGGTAGTGGTTGGGCCTGGCTTGTTAAAAACAAGGAAGGGAAACTTGAAATTGTGCAGGAGAGCAATGCCGGAAATCCTATGTGTAAAGGATTAACTCCTCTTTTGACATGCGATGTATGGGAACATGCCTATTATCTCGATTATCAGAATAAACGACCGGAATACATTGAGAAATTATGGGATTTAATAGATTGGAAAGTGATCGAAAGTCGCTTTTAATTTTCAAAAATGTATCAACAGGTTAAACTCCTAAATCATTTATGTTATGAGTAATTTAAAAGATCTTGTTTTACGAAGCCGCAGTTGTCGCCGGTTTTTTGAGAATGAGCCTGTATCCAGAGAGGTTTTGATGGAGTTGATTGATTTGGCGCGATTATCGCCATCTGCACGCAATGCTCAAACAATTAAATATATTATATCCAACACACCGGAAAAAAATCAACTAATTTTTCCACATTTAGCCTGGGCAGGATATCTTAAGGATTGGGATGGCCCCGAAAAGGGTGAACGTCCACCCGCTTACCTGATGATGTTGAGTGATACCCGGATTTCTGACAACTATTTTTGCGATGAAGGTATTGCAGCGCAGTCCATTCTATTGGGGGCAACAGAAAAAGGGCTTGCAGGCTGTATTGTAGGTTCTATTGAGCGTTTAAAACTTCAAAAGGATTTAAAAATACCAAAGCATTTTAAAATAATTCAGGTTGTCGCTTTGGGTAAACCGAAGGAGAAGGTTGTAATTGAAACATCTAAAGATGGCGATATTAAATATTATCGAGATGAAAATGGAATTCATTATGTCCCCAAAAGGCCGTTGGATGAACTCATATTAGAGTTGTGATTAAGAACATTGCAATATTTTCAGATAAAAAATCCGCAATATTGCGGATTTTTTAATTTTAATTGGTTGCTAAATTAATTATTTGTCTTTTTAATGTGAAGATTGTTAGTGTAATATCTGTTGTGTGTTTTTTCTGGCCTGCATGAATAAAAATATAGCATTTTGTTGTGATCAAAACGCTTTAATGTTTGTTTAAAGATATATGCTGGTTTGTAAAACAAATTAATTGAATATTTTTGCACCTTGATATCACTTAGTGATGGTTTTTCAGAAGGCACATCTTAAAGCACTGCCACTTAGGATATTTTGACAGTAGGGATGTAAACATTTTAAAAAGGAATGTCATGGAATTTACTTTGAATGGAGATAATGGATATATCAAGAAGGAGTCGTATGACGATGAGACCACGCAACGATTATCTGAAGTATATAAGGAGTCGTTAGAACTATTGGGAGAAGATACTTCTCGTGAAGGGTTGGAGAAAACTCCACTACGGGTAGCAAAGGCCATGCAGTTTTTAACTCAGGGTTATAATATGTCGCCGGAAGATATTATTCGCTCGGCAATGTTTCGTGAAGATTATCAACAGATGGTGGTTGTAAAGGATATAGAGCTTTACTCTTTATGTGAGCATCACCTTCTTCCTTTTTTTGGAAAAGCTCATGTTGCATACATCCCGCGTCATCATATCACCGGTTTGAGTAAAGTGGCCCGGGTAGTAGAAGCCTTTGCCCGCAGGTTGCAGGTGCAGGAACGGCTTACCACTCAAATAAAGGAGTGCATTGATAGCACGCTTAACCCCCTTGGAGTTGCAGTGGTGATTGAAGCGCAGCACATGTGTATGCAGATGCGTGGTGTACAAAAACAACACTCAGTAACTACCACCAGTGATTTTACCGGAGCATTTTTGAAAAATATGGCAACCAGGGGAGAATTTTTCAATATAATTGGTTCAAAATTGCATTAATCATGCAGAAGAGGGTCGTAATAAAGGCTTAATGTATCCACCATCATGGTAGTGAAAATACCAAAAGCTCCATTGCTAATATTTCCAGGAGTATTGGCAGGAGGCCCTCCAAATAAAGGGCTACTTATAGTATTTTCCCTCTGTAGTGCTACTATAAAGTTATAGAATTCTTCTGTAATGGAGTTCATAGCCAAGATTATCTTATCTCCTTCGTTCATTATGTTTCTTGCAGGATCGGCGCTGATTGATTGCACCCACAATCCATTAACATATTTTCCACGAAAGAATGTGTTATTTGTAACTGTCCAGTCTTTGGGCCTTGAGGTAAATAAATAGTCGTTTTTTTTCAGTCTAAACATATAGTAATTGCTAAGGTTTGGAGAATCTTGAAACCATGCTAGGACTTGCCAAACATCAAGAATTTCATGAAGTTGCATCTGTATGGAGTCTAAACTAATATTATTGGGCATGGTGCTGGAAGCAGTGTAATACTCAGGATGGTCTCCTTTTTCTGCATTAGTAGTAATATGAAGCGTATATGTTGTTCCCGGCTGCAGATTCAGGTTATATGGTTCAGTAAAGTAATATCCAGGATGCTCAATGGATTCCCTTAATTCAATCATTAAATCCTTATAGCCAATTGAAACTTGGGCCCCAGTTACGGGCTCAGGCTCATTTTCGTTGAAATAGGCCATTGATTTTGATAGGAATACAATCTGTAACTCGTCCTCATTTGTAATGATTGCATCAACCACCAAACGTTCAGGAGCAGTTTTGAGTTCCAGATCTATAACTTCGGTACAACCCCACAGGAATGATATGAACAGTGTGATAAAAATGATGTTGATATGTTGCATGTTACTAGAATTTAATGGTATAGGCAATGGATGGGATTATTGAGAACAGATAGGTCATTTCAGCATATCTATAACCTGGTTTCACATATTCATCGCCTGTAAAGTTAATGAGCCAGGCATTTTTTCTGCCGTAAAGGTTATATACTGAAAAGTTCCATTCACTTTGCCATGGTCTGTCTGGTTGCTTTCTGTTTCGTAAAGTAACCGATATATCCATCCGATGATAATCAGGCATCCGTTCAGCATTTCTGTCAGAGTAAATGGGCACCACCCCGCTCTGAAAACTATATCGCCCAACTGGCATGGTTACAGGAGCACCAGTAAAGTAAACCCAGTTTCCTGATATGTTAAGTCTTTCATTTAGGTTATACATCAAAACAATTGAAAAATCATGAGTGCGGTCATATGGTGATAAATACCAATTTCCACTATTTATCCACTGGCTATACCTCTCCGCCCTGGAAAATGTATATGATAACCATCCTGAAACTTGAGTTCCTGAATACCGACTCATCCACTCAATTCCACGAGAGCGTGCTTTCCCCGGTCGCACTTCGGCTTCAAGGGCTTCGTTAACAAGCAAATCAGGATGATCCTTAAAGTCAATAGCATTTTTGTTGTGTTTTATATAAACCTCCAACGAATGATTCCATATCCCCGACAAATTTGAATAAAAAAATCCGGTAGAGAACTGATGTCCTATTTGGGGTTTAATATTGGGAGAACTTGTGAACCATACATCCAGAGGAGTGGATGATGAGGAGTTGGTTGCAAGATGAAGGTATTGGCGGCTGTTTGTGTAGCTCCCTTTTAGTGTTAAATTTGGAGATATTAAATACGAAATTCCTAACCGGGGCTCCAGACCTGAATATGAGTTAAATATTTTTCCACCTGTGTGTATTAGTGTATCTAAAACTCTAAACTCGTCATCCAAACTAAAGGTTTGCCCACCTCCGATGTTTTGAAATAATGAATATCTTAAACCATACCTTAGGGATATATAATCGCTGATTTGATGCGAATGACTGATGTATAAGGCATTTTCTAATGAATTTGAGTCAGGAACCCGAAGATCGGTAATAAATGCCTCCTCATTGGGACTGGTAATAATGGCTGGTTTAATATTCCGAAAGGTTGATTGTATTCCAAAACTCCACTGACTTTCAGAAGATGCGTAATAAGTGAAATCGTATTTTAAACTATAATCATTTAATTTAGATTTCCATGTAATCCTCTGGAATTCATCGCCCGAACTTCCCAGGAAGTAGTCATACCTACTGGTTATTAACGAGAGGTTTCCAAACAAGCGAGGGTTAAATACTCTGCTCCATCGGAGTGAGGCAGCTTTGTTCCCAAAATTCATTTTCGCAAGATCATTTGAAAAAACATCTCTTCCGAGGTATGTGCTCAAAAAGATGCGGTTGTTGTCATCGGCAATATAGTTGAGTTTAAGGTTCAGATCATAGAAGTATAGGCTGTTGTCTTTGATCTCTTCATCGTTGGCAAGGGGTAGAAACATGTCAAGGTATGTTCTCCTCGCACTTGTAAGAAATGATGCTTTATTTTCAATGACAGGGCCTTCCAGCATCAATCTGCTTGAAATGATACCAATGCCGGCGATGCCGGCCATTTGGTTCATGTTCCCGTCTCTGCTTCGAACATCTACCAGTGAGGCTATTCTCCCTCCTGCATAGGCAGGAAGATCCCCCTTATAAGTGGTTACTTCTTTTATTGCATCATTATTAAATATGGAGAAAAATCCCAGAAGGTGTCCCGCGTTATAAACAGTCGCTTCATCAAGTAATATCAGATTTTGATCCGGATCGCCGCCCCGCACAGATAAGGAAGTTGAACCTTCGCTTGTTGCTGATATGCCAGGCAATAGCTGGAGAGTTTTCAATGGATCTGACTCACCAAAAATAACGGGGGTTGAGTTGATGGTTAAAGCATCCAGAGTTTCAGTTCCCATAATAGGATTTCGTCTTAGGTCATCACGGGTTGATGAAAGTATTTCAATTTCTCCAATCTGCTCAGTACGCGGTGTCAAGGCCGGATTGATTCTTATATCCCTGATTATATCGATCTCCTTTTCCAGAGATTCGTAACCCACAAACGCAATTTGAATGTTGTGATTTCCAGCAGGAACTGATAACGAAAAGTATCCGTATGCATTGGTTGAAGTGCCTGTAGAGATCTCTTTTATAAGGATGGTTGCGCCGGGAAGGACTTCACCTGTTAAAACATCTTTTACATAACCGCTGATTACAGGATGCCTGGCATCATGTTGTGCATTTATGCACAACATGTTGGCTAACAGAATTATTATGAAACGAAACTTCAGCATTAAGGTGGTTCTTGTTTTAACCCGGCTGTTGTTGATAAAAATCCACACAATGAATAAACATCTGATGATGGTTATTTATTATCAAATATCAGTAAATTCAAAGTTTAGCGCAAATTATACTTAGAAAACCAAAGGGTTTTTCCTATTTGCACGATATTTGTTAAATGTGCATTAAACTTATACATTTGCTTTAGTTAGATGTTTTGATATTTTTATTTATTCACTTAATAAAATTCACAATGAAACGAATATTGATATTTTTGCCTGCAGTGTTTTTATTATTCACTGTGGCCGAAGCACAAAGCCGTTTTGAGTTGGGATTAAAGGCAGGATATAATTCAACCTCTTTTAATACCGGGAAGGTTGATCGATTAGGCGATTACACCTTTCAGGATGCCAAGGATGATTTCAGGAGTGGTTTTATGATTGGTGCTTATTCAAGAATAGGTTTGTTTGGCAATTTGTCTCTCCAGCCCGAGTTGTATTACGCTCGGAAAAGTGGCTCAACTGAATTTATTGGCGCATCTAATGGTGTTTTTAACGAGAAAGTAACGTACTACAGTTGGGATTTACCCATACTTGCTCACTTAAGAGTTCTTGATTTAAAAGTAGCCAATGTATATGGAGTCGTTGGTCCTGTGGCCTCTTTTCAGGCAAGTGAACGATCTTCAGTTTCAGGAGATCTTGCTTCTGTGTGGTCTGGAGATCGTTTGAATGATGTCAACTGGAATTTTCAGGCCGGTTTGGGTGCTCAGGTTTGGAAATTTAGTCTCGATGCACGTTATGAGTGGGGATTGAATGATGTATCCCGCAGTGAACTGGACCGAAAGAGTCGGACATTGATGTTCACGTTGGGATACAGACTTTTTGGATTTTGACAATAACTTATTTGGGGTAAAGCATTGCTGCTTTACCCTCTTTTCCATCAATATTGAGAACAAGCGGTGAGCTTGTTCTCACATGTCGAATATGTGATGTCTCTTTTACTGCTTTTTGCTCATTTAGCCATTCCAGATTCATTTTTCCTTGCCCCAAATGAGTGTTTAAATATATATAGGCAACGCGCAATGAAGTAAGGTTTTGAAAGAAGTGCGTACCCTGGCTGGGTTCAACATGGTAATTCTCCAATCCCATTTCTACAATGGCTCTTGCCCCGCATATTTGTGGCCATTTTACAGGAACACCAAGCCACGGATCCTGTGATCCCCAACGACCTGGGCCAACAAGGAGGTAGGGTCGATTGCTTTTTTGAAGCAGATCATTTATAGACTCAATTTCACTGGCAATGGCAGAATTGTTGGCCGGCTTAAAAACTTCAGGTTTAATATATACAATGTCTCTTATTTCATTTATGGTACCATTGCCAAGCGCTGATTCACTATATAAAAATGTATTTTCCGAATCTTCAACTGTAATGGCGGGACCCAGCGAGGTTCTGCTGTCAACAATAGGTCTGATTTGAAGCAGGTAGAAAACCGACGGCATATCGTCAGGTGTTTGTAAATCTACGGCAAACTCAATTTCAACAGGTTGGTTCATCTCTTTTTGACCTGTTTCAAGAATTTCCTTTACAATTTGAGCTAAAGGGAACACGTCATATTTAAGTATGTTGGCAAATGTAACAAGAGGGTATCCTTCGCCCATGGTGCCATCCCGCACCACATAATTCTGCATGTCCAGCAAAGAACCAATCCAGCGCATTGAGCCATCTTTAAGGGCGGCACTCAGATCATGTTTGCGTATGTTGATACCATCGTCAACAACAGGAGAGAATGTGCTTGCATCCAGATCCAGGGCATAGAAGGTTTTTTGAGTTTCCCGAATGGTCATGTCCGGAGAGGAAAGCTGGATGACTTTTTGTGGATACTTTGGCGAAAATCGCAAAGAAGTACCTCCGTCAACAATATGTTTTCCCAAACCAAGTGCTACATTCACAATTCCTTCTTCGGATTTTTCCGGTGGGATGGGATAGAAATTGACTGATCTGGCAACACCTGAGAAAGTAGGGTAGAACCTGTTTTCATGCTCCTGTCCAACGATCTCCTGAAGCACAATTCCCATGCGCTCTTCATCTATGAGATTTAGCGTACTGGCCATGTATGCCTTGCTCGACTTAAAATAAACCGATGCATAAACACATTTAATGGCATCACCAATTTGTTTTGCCATTTCCTCACAATCCTGATTGTGAGCAATCATGTATGTTGAGTATATACCTGCAAATGGTTGGTGATGGCTGTCCTCCAAAATGCTTGATGAACGAACTGCTATGGGCTTTCGCACCACCTGTGCAAGTTTAAGCAGGCTTTTCTCTACTCCAGCGGGCAGCTTGGCAGCCACAAATTCTTTTAATATATCTTCATCAGGCACTTCCGATAACCCGATAGGGTAGAGATTGTTGTTTTCCATAAAGGCTTCAAAAATATCTACTCCCAACACTACAGTCCTGGGTATTGAAATGAGGACATCTTCAAAACTTTTAAAAACCGGGTATTTTTTAATCAGTGTACTCAAAAAGGCAAGCCCTCTGGCTTTACCTCCCAAAGAACCTTCACCAATGCGTGCAAAATTGACGTATTCATCAAACCTATCGCTGTCGAAAGAGGCAATGATGCCTCTTCCTTTATACATTCTGAAATGCGCAATGATATGAAACAGGTCATTTTTGATTTGATCAATATCTGAGTCATCATTAACTTTAAGATCTTTAACTACATCGGCAATGGAAAAAAGTGCACGGGCAGTCAGCCATTTAGAAACATGATCCCTTTTGAAGTGGTAGTGAAGGGATTCGTTCGGAATGCTTAACAATTTATCCTGCAACTCACGCAAATCACTGACCCTGTTAACTTCTTCACCGGTAGCAGGGTTGATAAATATAAAATCACCAAATGCCAGATAATTGTTAAGGAAATCTTTAAGCTCCTGTAAAAGAAACTTTGAGTGCTTATGAATGAACCCGACTTTAACCTCCTTTGCCGTTTGTGTGATGCTTTGATCAGACGACTGAAGCAGAAACGGCATGTATGGATTCTCTTTTTTTACAAGTTTTGCCAATGCAACTCCTGCCTCTGAATCTTTCACTCCATCGTGTTTAAAAGATACATCGGAGATGATGCCGAGCATATTTTTGTTATACTTTTTATAAATAGAGGCGGCTTCTTCAAAAGTTCGTGCCAGAAGGATTTTTGGGCGTCCTCGCATTCTCATCATCTTTTGATGGGCGTTTAGCCCTTCTGTCATAAATTTGCGTGATTGCTTAAAGAGGATTTTGTATATCAGCGGCAGATAACTTGAGTAAAATCGCACGGAATCCTCTACCAGCAGAATGGTTTGCACTCCTATTTCGGGTACGTCATAAGGCGCATTCATATTATCCTCAATCAGCTTTATAATAGCTAAGAGCAGATCAGTGTTTCCCAACCAGCAGAAAACGTAATCGATGGCACTGGTGTCTTCTTTGCTGAGGTACAAAGACACCTCCCTTGAAAAGGGTGTAAGAACAACAATTGGGATGTTTGAATAGCTGTCTTTGATCTTTTTTGAGAGAGAAAATGGATCCATACCACCAACACTCAACATGGTAATAACAAGATCAATCTTTGTCGTTTGAAGTGTCTCAAAAGCTTCCTCTGCTGAAGCTACATGTATGAATTGGGGCGGATGCCTTAAACTAAGGGATACATATTCATTGAAAATCTGTTCGTCAATCCGGCCATCTTCCTCAAGCATAAAAGCATCGTAAGAACTGCATATGAGCAAAACTCGATGGATGCGTTTTTGCATTAACTGGTCGAAGGCGGTGTCTTCAAACTGGTTCTGAACGTTATAGTATTTTTGTTCTATGCTCATGATTTTGATTTGATTGGAGATGATTGTGAAAAGGGGATTCTGTTCAGGGTTCAGAGTTTTAATATAGATGATTTTTTGATTTAAAACAAGAACGGTCAATCCGCTATGCGAATTGACCGTTCTTGTTTATTAATATAGTGTGCCTATTTAAAATCTATGATTTTAAAAATTATAGGCCAGATCATCACCTTGTCTTGCGGAGTAATTAATCCTCAAGGCTTGTGCTCTTCTTAATGCTTGTTTAATGTCGGTAATGATACCCATTGGACAATCATAGTCAGCTTTAATGGAAACAGTCATAAGAGGTCTTTCGTGTTCTCTCATGGCTTCTCTTTCCTGCGCAATAAATGATTGTATATCCTCAGGAGTTGCAAACTGATCATTTAACTGAATGCGTGGCTCAGTTCCGTGACTCCTTTGATACTGCCGCATAGGTACTCCAACATAAATGTAAGTCACCAGAGATTTTCTCTCAAGTCTACTTAATTCAGTGGCTTCGGGTAATCTTGTAATCACCTTCATTTCCACCTCTTTCATAGTAGTACTTACCATGAAGAAGAACAGCAACATAAAAACGATGTCGGGTAACGAAGCTGTGTTAATCGCTCCTGATCCACCTTTCTTTTTCTTTTTAAATTTTGCCATCTAGTTTCTTCCTCCAAAATTACGTGGTTCTGCTTCAGATATTCTTTGTGGGTATATCTGTCGTACTGCGGACTGCTCGTCAGAAGTCAGATCTCTGTAGGGTCTGTTGAACTGACGTCTGCTAATCTCATCACGGAGTTCAGTATAAGCTGCCTGAAGTTCATTTTGCACCGCCAAATACATTTGATATTGCGTACCCCGGTCATTTTGGAGAGAGATTACCGCATTGGTTGTTACGGGAACTGTTCCAAAAAAAGGTACGTCTACCATTTCTTTAGCTGGCAAATGATCCAGGTTCAAAGGGTTTTCAATGAACTCTTTTGCTGCATCTCTTAGTTGGCTCAAAGCCATTGGTTGTCTTTCAACCAAAAGCTGGTTTTGAGCATTTATGAGCACCTCAAATACATTTCGCTCCCTGATTGGTGGCGGGGGCTCCTGGTCATCCAGTACCGGTGGGGGTAACATTCTGGTCAACCCTGTATCTGTATCCATGGTGGTGGTCATAAGGAAGAAGATCAGCAGCAGGAAAGCAATGTCTGCCATTGAACCTGCGTTAACTTCCTGTATATCTCTTTTAGCCATAGAAAATAATTCTTTTTCTGTTGTTATACCATTGGTAATGGTATAGGTTTGTTACCATTGTTAGCGAAACAGCCTCGATACTTCTGTATACAGAATGGCTGCAATTGCTATACCAAACAAAAAGTACATTGAGTATAGAAATGTATCTGCCAACATTAGCATGGAAGGTACATTATCAGGTCCGTCATAGCCAGGTAAAACCAAAGCTGTGGCGTCTCCAAGACTATATGCAACCAGCACGATGATGGCCAGTCCTACAATAGAAATCAAGGAGCGAATTGCACTTTTAGGACGCAGAACCAAAGCTATGATTTCAGCAATGATAGAGATAGCTGCTGCAAATATTACGAGAGCAATGGCCCAATTTAATATACTTTCTGTGTAAACAGGTGTTTTGTAAGCTGCTCCTTCAATCTCTCCGCCGAAATAGAATAACCCGGCCAATGCGATTGTAACAGCCAACAATACATATAAAACAATGTTTAATATCTTTGAAAGCTTAGTCATAATTTGGTCTTATTTTTTGGTGTTATATTTTACCAGGATATCCAATAGAGAGATAGAAGCGTCTTCCATGGTGTTTACAATTCCATCAATTTTTGAAACGATGTAGTTGTAGAATACCTGAAGAATAATCGCAACAATCAAACCAGATACTGTGGTAATCAAAGCAACCTTAATACCTCCAGCAACCGCAGATGCAGAAATGTCACCCATTGCCTGAATGTTATCAAATGCATCGATCATACCGATTACTGTTCCCATAAACCCAAGCATAGGAGCAATGGCGATAAACAGAGAAATCCAGGTCATTCCTTTTTCCAAAAGTCCCATTTGAACTGATCCGTAAGAAATAACTGATTTTTCAATCACTTCAATGCCTTCATCGTAACGATCAAGTCCCTGATAAAAAATTGAAGCGACAGGACCTCTGGTGTTACGGCAAACTTCTTTTGCTGCCTCAACGCCACCTTCCTGAAGGGCATTCTCAACATCCTGAAGTAATTTCTTTGTGTTGGTAGATGCCAGGTTCAGATAAATGATACGCTCGATACAGATAGCCAAACCGAAGATAAGAGCTAGTAACACAAAACTCATGAATATGGCACCACCTTCAATGAATTTAGCTTTAATTTCTTTGTGGATGCCACGATCCTCAGCCTCTTCCAACCCTTCCTCTGCAACTGTTACCGGAGCTGCCTGAGCTGCTTGGTTTACAACTTCGGTTCCTACTGTTTCTTCTTCCTGAGCAAAAATGGCTGATGAACTTAAAAAGTTAAGCATCCCAACAACTGCCAAAAACGCAATTAGCTTTTTCATAATGTGTTCTTAATTTGAAATTTGTATTGGTTTGTTAATACTCAATGATCATATTTATTTTAAAACATTGAAAACAAAAATAATTGTATCTGTTACGAAAAACAAATATTTGCCATCAGAATTTAAAATATTTAACGCCTAGAGGGTGCTTATATTATCTTTAATGGCGAATAGCTGTTTTTAAACACGCTATAACGTAAACAAACGTTAAAATATGCTGATTGTTAATGAGTTCAACTTGCTCTTTTGCCGCTCGTTGTAACCCTTTTGTTATTGTTTTGACTCACTATTATTTATTATGAATTCGGAATCTTAAATTTTTTTGTTGATTTTAGAATTGCCAAACCGGGTGCAAATTACAAAAAAAATATAAAATAGCGCTTGATTAAAGTGTTATTTCACCCTTAAGGTTTTTATTCAGGTTCTTTTTTACCTCTTCGGGTGAATTGCTGTTGGCTAATAGATACATCATCTTAGTTACAGCTGATTCGGTGGTCATATCGTGTCCACTGATAACACCGAGCCCGGAAAGATGCATGCCTGTTTCATACCGCCACATTTCCACGCTGCCTGCAAGGCATTGTGTAACGTTAAGAATGATTAGCCCTTTACGGACAGCATTTTCTAAGGCATCAAGAAACCATTTATGGGTTGGTGCATTCCCGGAGCCGTATGTTTCCAGTATTACAGCTTTTATTCCTTCCGCCTGAAGAAGAGCGTTTAAAACCCAGGGGGTAATTCCCGGAAATATTTTTATTAGCGCAATAGAAGTGTTCATCTTTTTTGATGCATAGAATTGGCCTTCTTCTGTGGCGTATCGGATATAGGGATAGTTATATTTTATATGAACCCCAACTTCTGCCAAAGCAGGATAATTATCTGATCTGAATGGATGAAAATGCTCTGCATTATATTTGGTCGTTCGATTCCCCCTAAAAAGTTTATCCTGAAAATATATGGCCACTTCGGGAACCATTGCACGTCCGTTTTTTTGAGCTGATGCAATCTCTATTGCCGTTAGAAGATTTTCTTTGCCATCTGTACGAATGGCTCCCAACGGGAGCTGGCTGCCGGTAAGTATCACCGGCTTGTTTAGGTTGTGCAGGAGAAAACTGAGCGCGCTTGCCGTATAGGCCATGGTGTCGGTACCATGAAGTACAACAAAACCTTCATATTCATGGTATTTTTCTTCTATTATTGAGGCCAGTTGAATCCAGATTTCCGGACGCATCATGGTGCTGTCCACAGCTGGACTAAAGGAGGTGCTTTCTACTAAAAAATCGAATTTATTGAGCTCGGGAACGCGTTGATAGATGTTATCAAAATCGAAGGGAACCAGGTAATTCGTCGTGGTGTCTTTAACCATTCCAATTGTTCCACCGGTGTATATGATTAGGAGTTTTTGTCTCACTTTTAAAATGATTAGGTTTTGATTTCAATCGATTTTGCCGAAAAGATCTATTGCATTTTTTGTTGTTGTCTCTTTCAATGTTTCTATAGAAACATTGAAAATTTCTGATAGTTTATTGATTACATTTGTCAAATATGCCGGTTCGTTCCTTTTCCCTCTATATGGTACAGGAGCCAGATATGGCGCATCGGTTTCAAGAACCAGTTTTTCGTACCCAATCTCAACCAGTATCTCAGGGAGATTTGATTTTTTGAAAGTTACGACTCCGTTTATCCCAAGATAAAATCCCGGCATGGAGAGGATGTGTTTGGCATCTTCGAGTGACCCTGAAAAACTATGAAAAATGCCTTTAAGTTGAGGGTCATATGCTTTATCGAAAACGGAAAATATTTCCGGAAATGCATCTCTCGTGTGAATAACAACCGGTAAATTCAGCTCTCTAGACCAATTGATTTGCCTGTTCAGAGCATCTTCCTGTTCCTTTCTGAATGTGGTGTCCCAATACAGATCCATCCCTATTTCACCAACACCTGAATATGGCCTTTGGTTAAGATGCTTTTCAATCTGTTTTAATTGTTCTTTATAATCTTCTTTTACTGATGTTGGATGCAGTCCCATCATGGCTTTGCAAAAACCCGAATATTTTTCTTCCGTTTCATGCATTCTTTGTATGCTGGCTACATCTATGTTTGGCAAAAAGATGCCGGATACTCCGGCATCTTTTGCTCTTTGTATGATTTCGTCTCTGTCCTGGTCAAACTCTTTCGCGTAAATGTG
The DNA here is from genome assembly GCF_900168165.1 of Alkalitalea saponilacus. GTDB lineage: Bacteria > Bacteroidota > Bacteroidia > Bacteroidales > Marinilabiliaceae > Natronoflexus > Natronoflexus saponilacus. Next base: position 325,730 of record NZ_FUYV01000002.1, on the reverse strand, counting down.
AGAATGTGTGTCTATCATTTCAGTGTTCAATTATCAGTTTTCAGTAGCCAGAGCTCAGTTTTTAAGATCACACCAATCCTTGTGCCATCATGGCTTCGGCCACTTTTACGAAGCCACCGATGTTGGCTCCTTTTATATAGTTGATTTTGCCTGTGTGTTGTTGGCCAAATTTAACACATGTATTGTGAATATTGGTCATGATTTGGTTTAATTTCTCATCTACTTCTTCGCGAGTCCAATCTATTCTCATGCTGTTTTGGGTCATTTCAAGTCCGGAAACGGCCACGCCTCCAGCGTTAACTGCCTTCCCCGGGCCAAACAGGATTTCTTTGGCAGCCAGAGTGGCCGCTTCGGCGGTGCAACCCATGTTGGAGGCTTCTGCAATGAGTTGACAACCATTACTTATAAGAGTTTTTGCGTCTTCTTCATTGAGTTCGTTTTGGATAGCGCATGGAATGGCAATATCAACTTTTTGCTCCCATGGTTTTTTCATCTCGAAAAACTGGGCGCCATATTTCTCTGCGTAGGGTTTAACCACATCCATATTGGAGTTCCTTAACCAAAGCAGATAATCAATTTTTTCGCCACTGATGCCGTCTTTATCATAAATATATCCATCGGGGCCAGAAATGGTTACTACTTTAGCACCCAGTTCCACGGCTTTTGTGGCTGCTCCCCATGCCACATTCCCGAAACCGGAGAGGGCGATGGTTTTGTTTTTTAGACTTTCATTTTGCAATGCGAGCATTTCCCGAACAAAGTAGATGGCTCCAAAACCGGTAGCTTCCGGTCGGATGAGGCTTCCTCCATATTCTCTTCCTTTGCCGGTGAAAACACCTGTAAATTCATTTTTCAGTTTTTTATACATGCCATATAAGTACCCTATTTCCCGGCTGCCAACGCCGATGTCGCCGGCTGGTACATCGGTGTTTGGACCGATATGACGATATAATTCGCTCATGAATGATTGACAAAACCGCATGATTTCAGCATCTGATTTACCTCTTGTGTTAAAATCGGAACCACCCTTCCCTCCACCCATAGGAAGAGAAGTCAAACTGTTTTTAAAGGTTTGCTCAAAACCCAAAAACTTCAGACTGCTGAGCGAAACACTGCTGTGAAATCTTAAACCTCCTTTGTAAGGACCTATGGCAGAGTTGTATTCAACTCTGAATCCCCTGTTTACATGGACGTCACCGTTGTCGTCCATCCACGGAACCCGGAAAATAATGACTCTTTCCGGTTCTATCATCCTTTCAAGTATTCTGGCCTTTTTATAACGGGGGTTTTCCTGATAGAATTCCCATATGGTTTCAACGACTTCCTGAACTGCCTGAAGAAATTCTTCTTCTCCCGGATTATTCATCCTGACAGTGTTCATAAACTCCTTAAGCTTGCTGTCCATGGTGTAAGTTTTAAAATGTGGTTTACTCAAAAATAAGATTTTTTTTGAACAATGCTGTTAAATTGTAAGAGGAATTTAGGGTTAGCATGATGAGTGTAATGCATTGTATAATAGGTGGTAGAGTGCATGATTTGAGGTGGTTTGATAAAAATCATATTATGAGATTCAAGTATTTGCTTATAATTCGTAAACAGATGTAATGGGTGACAAGGTGATTTGTTTGAATTTTGAATTCGATGTAAATAACTATTTTTGCCTGAAAACTGTGAAACGTGAACAAACAGATTTACCGGCTAGCCATACCAAATATATTTACAAATTTAACGGTTCCTTTGCTAGGGATGGTTGATATGTATCTGATGGGACATCAGGAATCGGTTCATTTTATGGGTGGAGTAGCTCTGGGAAGTGTTATCTTTAATTTCGTATACTGGGGATTCGCATTTTTAAGAATGGGAATGAGTGGGGTGGCAGCACAAACCTTTGGCCGTAATGATAGGGAAGAGATGGCGCTTGTGCTTGAGAGGGGAATGCTGATTGCCATAGCAGGAAGCTTTTTGCTATTAACTTTGCAGGTTCCGTTGGCCAATTTTAGTTTTTGGTTGCTTGAAGGAAGTCAAGAGGTTAAGGAGATTGCCAGAGGGTATTATTTTGTGAGAATTTGGGCTGCTCCTGCAGCCATCGCTCTGATGGTTTTGTATGGCTGGTTTTTGGGGATGCAGAATGCCATTTATCCCATGCTGATTGCGGTTACAGTTAACCTGTTGAACGTGGTTTCGAGTTTCATCTTTGTGAATCATTTAAACATGCAGGCCGAGGGTGTGGCACTGGGTTCGGTGGTGGGACAGTATTCCGGATTGTTGCTTGCCATTTTTCTGTTTTATAGAAAGTATCGTTCGTTATCGTCCTGTTTTACTCTTAAATTGATACCACTGATTCGTAATCTTAAACATTTCCTGAATGTAAGTGGTGATATTTTTATCAGAATGCTAAGCATCATAGCAGTATTTACTTTTTTTACATCGCGTTCTGCAGGAATTGGAGATGTTGTGTTGGCTGTAAACAGTGCTTTATTGCAATATTTATTTCTTTTTGCCTATTTTCTGGATGGTTTTGCCTATGCCGGCGAAGCTCTTATTGGGAAGTTTTTTGGGGCACGAGATAAAATCCGGTTGCAGAGGACTGTTGTCCTTCTGTTCCGATGGGGAATTGGGTTTGCCATCCTTTTTTCATTGTTGTATGCAGTCATGGGGAAGATGCTTTTGGGGGTATTTACTGATCAGGCAGAGGTGATTGAGGCCGGATCCAGTTATCTAATTTGGGTGGTAATAATACCTTTGGTCAGTTTCGGGTCTTTTATTTGGGATGGCGTTTTTATTGGTATTACCGCATCCAGAGCCATGCGAAACAGTGTATTTCTTTCTGCTCTGTTGTTTTTCTTTGCACCGTTTTACCTACTGTTCCCTTATTTGGAGAATCATGCCATATGGGTGGGAATGGTTTTATTCATGTTATCCCGAAGTGTGATGTTGACTATTCTGTATCCTAAAGCCATCAGAAAACGTTTTGGTTGATGCCACGTGGTGGCATTAACCTCTCACGAAAAGTGCTTTTATAATTTGTCCAACCATTTTTGGATTCTCTTTTAATCTTCGGGTAGAATATCCAAACCAATCTTTCCCGAACGGAACATAAACGCGCAGCGGATGGCCTTTCTCAACAATTTCTTTGCCCAATTCAGGGGTAACGCCGTAGAGCATCTGAAACTCATACAGGTCTTCGTTGAATCCGTATTTATTGATGATGTTTAACGCACCGGTGATAAGATGTTTATCGTGTGTGGCAATTCCCACAAAGATGTTGCTGGTGAGCAAGAATTCAAGATTTTTAAGGAATTGAGCATTGATTTGTTCATGTTTTTTAAAGGCAATGGTTTCCGGTTCATTGTAAATACCTTTGCAGAGTCTGATGTTAACCGGGGTTTCTTCGGTATGCCACATCAGCATATTCTTCAGGTCTGCATCTGTTCTTCTCATGTATGCCTGGATAGCTATCCCTACATTGTGCGGAAACTCTTCGTGGATCCTTTTATAGAGTTTTATTTCCCTATCCACGCATTTTGAATCTTCCATATCTATGCGTACCCTTCGACTATTGGCCGCTGCTCTTATTACGACCTCTCTTACCAGGGCGTAGCATGCCTCTTCATTAATGAGTAATCCAAAACTGCTTGGTTTTAGAGAGAGAGAAACATTGACCTGCTGCCGGCCAAACCGGTCGATAATGGCCATGTATGTCTCTTTTTGGGCACGGGCTTGTTCCAAGGTGGTGACAAACTCACCCAAAAAGTCGATGGTGACCGCTATTCCTATGGCATCCAGATCATAAGTTGTTTTTACCACATCTTCAATGTTTTCACCTGCAATATATCTTTTGGAAAACATCCAGATGAATTTTTTCGGCAAGAATGGCAAAATGGATGCAATTAGTTTTTGAATCATACGTTATTAATTATGTCAACACCTTGTGGTTGTATTAATCACTCTCTACTCCAAAATTCTACAGTTAAATTCCATTTTATTTGGTTATAAAAAAATGATGAAACTCATTTTTGTTTTTTGCGTTTGACATTTTACGGTTAAAGTGCGAACTTATAATATATTACATATTGCTGCGCAATGGCATTGTAATACGTGGGATGTGATAATGCCTTCATTGGTGTGAATCTGGTTGTGGCTCACCGGTGTTTTCCGGATGAGATTAGGTTGATGAATTGAACAATGAATGTTGATGGTTAGAAGATGGTGGTGAAAAGGTTAGCCGGTTTTTTGGTTTGGGTTTTTCTGTTTCTCTCAAAAATGGGAGTTGAAGCTCAATTGTGTGATTTTGGATCAAGAGGTAATTTGATTTTGCAGGATAAGCCTTGTGCGCCAGTTGTTGCCACCTGGCAAATTCATTACATAGGACTTGACTATACCGGAACAGATGTTAAAATTTATGTGGATTGGGATGATGGCAGTCCACCTCAAATAATTGATGCCATTTATAGCGCTCATGATAATTCATGGGGGATTACTGCGGTGCATACTTATCCCAAAGGAGGTGATGAGTGTAACTATGCTCCCCGAACAATGCTGATGGTTGCCGGACAACTCTGTACCAGTTCTATCCAAACTCAAATTGTTACAGTATGGGATACCGACGATGAAAACGGAGGGGAGATTCAGATTAATCCCGAAGTCTTCCCTATTTGTATAGGGAATGACGGAACAGTTACCTTCATGGATGTGAGTCAGTGGAATTGTGTACCACCCATTGAGGAAGACAGAAAAAACGAACGCCGCCGATGGATTCAATGGGTTTATGGAACCGGTGGCACTGATATTTATACTGCGACGGTGGATGGCACTGTTCGAACTTATCCATTCGAAGGACCGGTAGAAGAAACTACACAACCCATTGAAGCTCCCATGCCTCCCATGAATCAAAGTTTGGAAATATACATCCCCGATTATTACGAAGTGGGTGATTTTTTTGAGGTGACCATTCGCAACTGGAACCAGTGTAATCCTTACGATCAAGGTTTCGATCCGGTTGAAACCACCGCCATCGCTTTAATTGTTGATTTGCCCGATGGTACTGTAGGCGCCATTGGTCCATTTTGTGATAATGATCCACGGGTACTGCTTCACCCGGCAACAACAGGCGGAACCTGGAGTGGGCCGGGAATGATTAATCCCAACTCCCGCTGGTTTTATCCCTCCGAAGCCGGGCCGGGTTTACATACCATTGAGTATTTTGTGACGGATGTAAATGGGTGTTCAGCATCAGGGAACGTGCAGATAGAGGTTCGAGAATCCCCTGTTATCGATCTAATTGCCGGTGATGCATTTTACCTTTGTCCCGGTTTGGAACAATATCTGGATGTAGAAATAGCTGGTGGTACGCCGCCATTAGATATTAACTGGACAGGTGATACCGATCCGTTAAGCAATACCACAATTGCCGATCCTGTTTTTTTTACCACAGATATTGGGAGTTATAATCTTTCGGTAACTGTCTCAGATGAATATAATTGTGGAGCAACTGAGAGTATTCTTATAGAAATTGAGCCGGTAGAGATAGAATTTAACCCGCCAGTTGTGGAAGCCTGCCAGGGAGTGCCGATGAGCTTGAATCCCATTACTACTGGCGGTTCAAGAGTTTATGTCCTTCACGAGTGGGAAGGAGACCATTTGGATCTGCTTTCAGGAACAGACGTGCCAAATCCTGAGTTTTTATCTAACGAGACAGGAACTTTTGAATATCTGTATAGGGTAACTGATGACAGAGATTGCAGCAGCGAAGCAACCATCACAATTATTGTAAATGAACAGCCGGTTGTTAGTGCCGGCTCTGATGATGAAGTATGTGAATTGGTTTATGAATTGGGAGGTTCTGTGGAACCTGCGAATGCTTCAGGGGTATGGTCATTGGTTTCGGGAGCCGGTGATGTCACTTTTACCAATGTTGCTGATGCACAGACATCCGTAACCGTAACGGAATCCGGGACATACGAGTTTCGTTGGTTAGTAGATTTGGATGGATGTGTTGCCAGCGATATTGTAACGATTATATTTTCGGAGGTTCCTTCGCCTGGCATTATGGATGATGCTTCTGTTTGTGGAACAGAAATAGTTCTTGAAGCATTTCCTGATGAAGGAACAGGTTATTGGTCTTTGCAATCGGGAGAGGGAAGTGTTGCCTTTGATGATGAGAACATGTCGGAAACCAGAGCTGTTGTTTCTGACGCCGGGGTATACATATTTAGATGGACTGAAGCCACTGCCGCAAATTGCGGAGGCTTTGCTGAAGTGGAGATTGAATTTATGCCACAGGCTGTGGCTTTGGTAGATCCTCTGCCGGAAAGGGGTTGTTCTCCTTACCAAGTTACATTTTATAATCAATCCACCGATGCCGACGAATATCATTGGGAATTAGGTGGGGGAGCTGTTTCTACCGAAACGGAACCTTCTTTTATTTATGAAAATCTTACTGGTGACATTCGAACTTATTCCATCACTTTAACTGCAACAAACGTTTACAATTGCAACGATAGCTATACTTTTCCCATCGAGGTAGCTCCATCTCCGCGGGCAAGAGCTTCTGCTTTACCTAATGCCGGATGTGCTCCTTTGCAGGTTCAGTTTACGAATACTTCTATCGGGGCCGATAGTTACCAATGGGTTTTTGAGGAGGAAGCTGCCAATTCCGAAGAAGCTACTCCGGAATACTTATTTGGAAACGAGGAGAGTTTTGTCAGGTTATATCCGGTCTGGATGTTTGCCGAGAACAATTTTGGCTGCATCGATTCGGTGGAAATCCCGATAACGGTCTATCCGGTTCCGGTTTTATCGCTCAGTGCAACCCCATTGGAAGGATGTTCTCCTCTTGAAGTTGTATTTTCGGCGACATCGGGAGCTGTAAGTTATGATTGGGATTTTGGTGATGGCAACACCGGTAGTCCTGGTCGTGAAGTTGTCCATACATATGTTAATGAAGGTGATGAACCGGTCGTATTTACTCCCCGTGTTACCGGTATTAACGCGTTTTCTTGCGAGTCAACAGCTTTTGCAGAAGTAACAGTTTTCCCTTCTCCCAATGCAAATTTTTTAGTTTCTCCTATTGAAATGCAAATGCCGGATAGAGAGGTCTCAATTGAAAATCTTACGGAAGGAGCCAATTGGGATTATCATTGGGAATTTGGTGATGGAAACGTTTTTGATGGCGCTCATCCTGGTCAGCATCAGTATGGTGTTTCGGGAAATTACACGATTGTTCTTACTGCATACAGTGAATGGTGTAGCGATGTGTTTGCCCAGAATCTATTGATACATCCTATGCTTCCCGTGATTGACTATGGCGACCCAGTAAGCGGATGTCCTCCGCTTACTGTTGAATTCAGAAACAATACAGTCGATGCCAATACTTTTTTATGGGAGTTTGGCGATGGCCGAATGTCGCAAGAAGCTGAGCCGGTTCATGTTTTTCGAACGCCTGGAGCTTATAATGTCAGGTTAACTGCAACCGGACCTGGAGGAGTCAGCGAAGCGGAAGATTTACAAATTATCGTGTTTGAAAACCCTGTAGCTATGTTCGAGGTTGTTCCCCGTTTGCTTTATATTCCCGATGATTCTCCGGCTTTTATAAACAGGTCAATTGGTGCAACATCATACTTGTGGGACTTTGGCGATGGGGTAACCTCTACAGATTTTTCACCCACTCATCAGTACAGCGGAGTAGGCGTTTATGATGTCACGCTTCAGGTTTCCAATAATGATGGTTGTACGGATCAGTATGTTTTCAGAGAAGCCTTAACGGTGGAACAGGGAGGCGATTTGGCTTTTCCAAATGCGTTCACTCCCAATCCATCGGGGCCATCTGGCGGGAGATATGAGTTGGGAGACAGGAGAAATCATGTGTTTTATCCAACTACACAAAAGGGAATTATTGAGTATCAGTTACAGATATATACACGTTGGGGTGAGCTTATTTTTGAAAGTAATGATATAGACATTGGTTGGGATGGTTATCAGCAAAACAGGTTGGCTCCTCAAGGAGTCTATATTTATAGGGTTCGTTATAAAACGGCTGATGGAAAGATGAGGGTGAGAGCGGGCGATGTTACACTGATAAGATAATGATTTTTGAATGAGGATTTGTTGGATAAATAGAATAAAGTACCTGTTTTTGGTATCTGTTTTGGCTTGTGGAGTGAGCCTGAAGGCTCAGGATTTGCATTTTTCTCAGTTTTACGCCGCTCCATTATATTTAAGTCCATCGTTGGCCGGAGCTACGGATGGAGGACGGTTGGTTATGAATTATCGCAACCAGTGGCCGGGAATCACCAAAGCTTTTTCAACTTCTGCCGTTTCGTTTGATAATTTCTTTAACCAGTTTAATAGTGGTGTGGGAATTCAGATTATTCAGGATCGGGCAGGTAGTGCCAACCTCACGTTTACTCACGTGGCTTTGCAATACAGCTACAATTTGCAGTTGAACAATCAGTGGCATTTTGTTCCGGGGCTTCAGTTTGCCTATGGCAGCCGGGCGTTGGATTTTAGTAAACTTGTGTTTGGTGATGAGCAGATAGGCAGTGGTGCGTCGGGTTCATGGGAAAGATTGTCAAATGAGCGCATGGATTTTGTGGATTTTGCAGCTTCAGGGTTGGTATATAACCCATATCTCTGGGTTGGTTTAACCATTGACCATTTAACGCAGCCAACAGAATCCTTTCTGGGTGAGGAGGTACGCTTAAATCGAAAATATGTATTGTTTGGAGGAGCCAATATCTGGACTCAGCAGCGGCGAAGGACAAATCAGGAACGAGCTTTTGCAACCAGTTTCCGATACCAGCATCAACATGGGTTTAATCAACTTGATGCAGGTGTTTACTGGTTTAATAACCCAATAGAACTAGGGATTTGGTATCGTGGATTACCAGTTTTTTCGAAAGTTGACAATCGCATAAATCATGACGCTCTAATCGTTTTGATGAGCTATAAATATGGACCTTTCAGAGTTGGATACAGTTACGATATTACCATATCAGGTTTGGGGCTTCAAAGTGCCGGGGCTCACGAGTTATCGCTAATTTATGAGTTTAATCAACAGATGCGTTTGGGAGGTCGTCGTCCGGCGGTTCCTTGCAGCGAAAGTGCTAATCCATTGTTTAATGAGGCTCAGAAATACCGACGTAACAACAGGCGTTTATTTAGGTAATAAAAAACGCTCATTGACTATGGTCAATGAGCGTTTTAAAATTTACTTGATTTCAATCATTCTTGCCGGTTTTGGTTTTACCTCTTCGCGTTTGTGAAGTTTGATTCGCAGGATTCCATCCTTATATGCGGCATCAATTTTTGATTCATCCACTTCGTTGCGCGGAATGGCGAATGAGCGACGGAAGCCTGTGTAACAGAATTCTCGGCGGGTGTATCCTCTTTCTGATTCTTCTTTGTTTTCGTCGCGCTCACACGAAATGGTTAGCACATTGTTGTTTACCTCTACTTTAAAGTCGTCTTTGTTCAGACCCGGAGCCGCTACTTCAATTTCATATTCGTCCTGTGTTTCGCGAACATTTACTGATGGTACTGAACGTCTGCCTGAAGATGCTGGTGAGTTAAAGAAATCACCACCAAAGAAATCATCAAAAATATTTGAAATGTCAGGCATTTGGTTGTTGAATCTTCTTACAATAGTCATAGCTTAATCCTCCTAAATATTTTAGTTAAACATTTATTTTTTATTGATTCTGATAGAAGGATTGCAAACCAAATGCCAGTTGCATAAACCGGTCATATTGACATTTTTACGAACCGAAAAATGTCAATATGGCACAAGGTGTGATCTTGTTGTGACATAATGGCAGGCCACCTTGTTGTCCGTTACCATTAAACCTTGGATTGAGATATTTATTTGCGCTTTTTGCCAGAAGAAAGCGCAAAAAAACCTTTTAGCTAATTTGAAATTGGCTAAAAGGTGAAAATTCAATATTATAAAATCTTTGTTTGTTTATTCTGATGGAGTAGTTTTATCTCCGTTATCCTGTTTGTCTTCGCTTGTTGGATTCTCTTTTTCAGTGGGTTTCGGAGCAGGTGCCGGTTTTTCTACCTTGGGTTCAAATTTTACTTTAATGGCATTTAGTCCTTTAGGCCCTTTTTCCGTTTCAAAAATCACCTTGTCGCGTTCACGAACTCTGTCAAGCAGCCCATTTAAATGAACAAAAACGCTTTCCTGGGTTTCAAGGTCTTTAATAAAACCATATCCTTTGGAGTCATTAAAGTAGGTTACTATCCCATGACGAATCAAATCTTCCGGATCAGGATCCTTTTGACGGGATACACTTATTTCGATGTCTTCAATCTTTACTTCTTTTTTCTTTTTCCCCGGATCGGGAGGCGTAGAGGTGATGTTTCCATTCTCATCAACATAGGCAATCATATCATCAAGACCCTGCTTTTGGCGGTTCTCTTTTTTCTTTTCCTTGTCCTGTTTCTTTTTTTGTTTCTTCTTTTCTCTTTCTTTTTTTCCAAAAGTTTCCTGTGATCTTGCCATAAATAATGATTAATTTTAATATTAGAGGACAAAGTTAAGATAAAAAGCGGAACATGCAATGGTCTGTAATTGATTATTGATTTGAAGAACTTTAATCACGTTTAGGTGTTCTTATCTTATGGTTGAGATGATTGATTCTAAAATTGAGTCATCTTGCCGGACGAAATTATGTTTATCTGATATCTGTTATTTTATGAGTAAGAGTAATTTTCAGGAAATGCCATTTGAGGCATTTCTGAATGAGTTAAAAGCGGCCATGAAAAATGTTTTTCATGTGCGTGGCGACATTGATCAAATGGCTTTGAAGAGAGGAATGCCACCATTTGTCATGCGGGAGATTATGAATGTCAATCCGCTTTCAGTCGGAATACCTGTCGAGTACGGCGGTCGTGGATGTAAAATGGAAGAGAATATTAGCCTGCTGGCAGCTGCATCCTATGAATCACTTGCACTTTCGTTGACCTTTGGCATAAATTCAGCGTTGTTTCTTCAACCTGTAGCTAAATATGCCAACGAAGAGTCAAAAAAACATGTTTTTGATCGATTTATCAATAATCAAAACATGGGTGGTTTAATGATTACAGAACCTGACTTTGGTAGTGATGCACTAAACATGCAATCCTCTTTTTCAGAGAATGATGGAAATTATCATATACAGGGAACAAAACACTGGGCAGGATTAACAGGTTGGGCTGATTTTTGGCTACTTACCGCCAGAGAAATGTCGCCCGAAGGAAAACTTAAACGGGATATTGATTTTTTTATTTGTGATGTGAATGAACCCAATCAGCAAATAAAAGTAGATGAGGTATACGAAAATCTTGGATTGTACCAGATTCCTTATGGACGAAACATACTGGATGTACAGATACCTTCATCACGGCGGTTGATTCCTGAAACCACCGGGGTAAAGATGATGTTGGATTTGCTTCACCGAAGCCGGATGCAATTCCCGGGAATGGCCATGGGTTTTATTCATCGGTTAATGGATGAATCCATTGCACATGCAAGGGATCGACAAATAGGAGGCAGAAATCTTCTCAGCTACGATCAGGTGCAGCAACGTCTGGCCAGGTTACAGGCATATTTTACCATCACCTCGGCCATGTGCCACAACAGCAGCAAAGTAGCCGGAATAGAAAATGATTTAAGTCTGAACGGACTTGAAGCCAATTCAGTTAAAAGTGTGGTTACGGATATGATGCAGGAAGCGGCTCAATCGGCCACTCAATTGGTGGGTGCACAGGCTTACAAAATAAATCACATTGCCGGTAGAGGTATTACCGACAGCCGGCCATTTCAAATTTTTGAAGGTTCAAATGATATTTTGTACGCGCAAATTTCAGAAGGATTGGTTAAACTGATGAAAAAGGCCAAAGAATTTAATCTCTTTAATAGTTTGAAATCAAATTCTTTAACATCAAATGCTTCAGAACGTTTAAAATCCATTCTGGATTTTAAGATTGAGACCTCTTTACCACAGCGAAAAATGGTAGAATTGGGTCAGGTTGTGGGACGAGTTGTTTGCATGGAACAGGTTCTTAAATTAGGAGCAAAAGGTTTTAATGGTCAGCTCATTGAAAATGCTGTCAAGGTTCTGGAGCAGGAAATCGAAATGCTGATGTCTGGATACCACCATACCGGACAAGTTAATGCAATTGAGGTATATAATAATGAAAGCAACTGGCGAGAGTTTCTCTGATTTTTAATTTTTTGTGCCGGTAAGGTGAATGCTGTAAACAAAAGTTCTATTTTTGTGTATTCACTTTACCATGCCCAAAAATGATATTAGAACTTATTAAGCTTGAGTTTAAGCAGTTATTTCGGTCTTCCAATCTTGCAAAGAATATTCTTGTCAACATCTTTGCAGGTTTTTCAATGATGTTTGTTTTATTTTGGCTTTTTCTTATAGGAGGAGCTCTGCCCAGCGTAATTCAGTCTCTTACAGGAAGTGATGATGTTTTTTATGTGGTGAACACCTATGTGGTTCACTTTTTCCTGATGGAGTTGTTGCTTCGTTACTTTTTTCAAAAAGTTCCCGGTGCCAATATTTCTCCTTTCATTCACTTGCCTGTTCCAAAGTCCCTGCTTACTTTTTGGTTACTTCTAAAGTCTCTGATGTCTCCAATGAGCCTTTTGGTTTTGGTCATGTTTTTACCATTTGCACGCCAGGCAGTGATTCCGTTTTACGGAAGCACATCAGGTTTTTTATGGTTAGGCACATTGCTGGCCATAAGTTTCACTCTGCATTGGCTGGTAATTCTTCTAAAGCTCAAAACTGAAAGGGGATTCAAAGGGTTTTTAATTTTTATGGCGTTGGTTGCATTGACGCTTGCTCTGGATCACTTTGGTTATCTCGTTTTCCTGACCCGATTGCAGCCATTTTTTGAGTTTGCTGCAAGTAGCATCATTCCCTTTTTCGGACTGTTGCTTGTTATGTTGTTTTTCTTTCTTCTTGTATTTAGAAGTTTTAAACTGCACACCCATCTTGAAGATGATGTAAAGAAAGCCGGGTACAATTTTTATAACTATACTCCGGGAATCTTATCCCGATTTGGTTTCCTGGGTGATATTGCCATACTTGAATGGCAATTGATTTTGAGACATAAAAAGGGTAGAACCTTTCTGTTTACCAGTGTTTTGTTTTTGCTGTATGGTTTTATCTTTTATAATAACCCGCAATATTTTAATGAAGATGGTTCCATAAGCGCTGTCCTTATCTTACCGGCCATTTTTATTACGGGTATGTTTGGGATGAATTTTGGTCAGTTATTTTTAAGCTGGAACAGTTCCCATTTCGACTTTTATATGAATAAACCTGATGGTATTTCCCATTTAATAAGGGGCAAATACCTACTTTATATGCTGGCCATATCATTTATGCTGATTCTGTCACTTCCTTATGCTTATTTCGGATGGCAAATAGTATATCTTCATCTGGCCGCTTTTTTATACAATGTGGGTGTTAATCTGAATATCACTGTTTGGCTTGCCTTATGGCAACCCAAACCCGTCAACCTAAATGCTGGTGGTACTTGGAATATGGAAGGTATGGGATGTGCACAGTTTCTACTTGCAGTTCCTGTGATGGGAATTCCTTTGATTATTGTCGCTGGATTATCTTTCTTTTTTAGTCAGGTAGTTGCATTTTCCGTAATTGGGGGAATAGGTCTGGCAGGTTTAATCCTGTTTCCATATTTTTCAGGTCTTGCTGTAAAAAAAGTTATTGAAAACCGATATAGTATTTCTTCTACATTCAGAAAAGAGTCATGATAGAAATTATCAACTTAAAAAAGCAATACCACTCAGAAGTGGTATTGAATATTGACAAGCTTCAAATACAACCAGGAGAGTGTTTCGGACTGGTAGGGAATAATGGTGCTGGAAAAACCACTCTGTTTCGTCTGATTTTGGATATGATAAAAGCCTCAGAAGGCACTGTTACAATCAATGGTGAAAATGTGAGTTCAGGAGAAGAGTGGAAGAAGAGAACCGGCTCTTATCTGGATGAGTATATGTTGTTGGGTTATTTAACTCCCGATGAGTACTTTGAGGTTTTGAGAAAGTTTTATCGTCTGTCTAAAGAAGATGTTCGCATACATTTGGACAGGTTTTCTGATTTTTTTAACGGTGAAATTATAGGCACCTCGAAATACATCAGAGATTTATCAAAAGGGAACATCAAAAAGACGGGGCTTGCAGCTGCTTTGTTTGGTAATCCGGAATTAGTGTTGCTTGACGAACCATTTGAGAACCTCGACCCAACCTCCCAAGCGCGACTGAAACGAATCATTCGCAGGGAGCAGGAGGAGTTCGGACGCACATTTCTGATTTCAAGTCACGATTTGAACCATGTAACTGAAATTTGCAGCCGTATTGTTTTGCTGGAAAAAGGGCTGGTAATCCGGGACATGAAATCTGACGAACAGATGGCGGTTGAACTTGAGAATTACTTCAACCAGTAATTTCAAATCCTATTTTTTTGAGGTCTTCCCAAAAAGCCGGATAAGATTTTGTAACCACTGTCGGGTCGGCAATTTTAAACGATTTGTGCTTTAATGCGGCCGGAGCAAAGGCCATCGCCATGCGATGGTCTTTATAAGTGGCAACTTCAATATCTGTATCTGCTTCTTTTTTATCACCTTTCCACACCAGATTGTCTTTGTTGTTGGTATTCAATATAAATCCGAATTTTCCTAATTCGTTTACCAGTGCCTGAATGCGGTCGGTCTCCTTTATCTTTAGCGTATGCAGTCCGGTTAAATTAAAAGGGATGTTTAAAAACGCACAGGTTACAGCAAAAGTTTGTGCCAGGTCGGGTTCCTTGGTAAAGTCGTGAGAAAATTTACCGGCAGATTCTCCTGTATTTGTCAGCGTCAGTCCTTTCGCCGAAAATTTACTGTGAACCCCCAGTTTTTTAAACAACTCCGCTACCGCGGAGTCTCCTTGCCAGCTGTACCTGTCAAGTCCTTTCAGCGTGACAGCAGCGCCGGGGTTGGACAGCGCAATGATTTCAAACCAGTAGGAGGCTGCGCTCCAGTCTGATTCAACTTTGGCTTCAACGGGTTTGTAATTGGCAACTGGCACTGTAATGATATTATCTTTCCAGTGGCATTTTACGCCATACATCTCCATCAGCTTAAGGGTAAGATGGATGTAAGGGCGTGAAGTAATCTCTCCGGTTAATCGGAGTTTAAGGCCATTTTCCATGGCAGGTCCAATCATTAACAAAGCAGAAATATACTGGCTGCTGATATCGCCGGGTAGTTCCAATTCACCGCCGGTCAGCGAACTCCCAAATATCCTTAAAGGAGGATATCCCTCCTTTTCCATGTACTCAATTTTGCCGCCAAGCTGATTTAGGGCGTCCACCAAAACAGCAATGGGGCGTTGTTTCATGCGTGTGCTGCCGGTAATGGTCCATTCGCCCACAATTTTTGAAAGATATGCGGTTAGAAACCGCATGGTGGTGCCTGCTGCACCAATGTCAAAATGGTTGGAGTTGGAATTGAATACCTGCAACATGGCTTTAGTGTCGTCACTATCCGACAGGTTCTTTATAGGGTGCGGACTGTAACTCAAAGCATTTAAAATTAACAAGCGGTTACTAATGCTTTTTGAAGCAGGGAGTTCTACGGTAAATTTATTTAGCTGCTTTGGTGCTTGTATGGTGATGGACATGTTGCTTTCTTTTATTTATCAAATCTATCTGTCTTTTATTGTCATGCAAATCCTTGAATCTCTGAATATGACTCTTTGCCATCGCATCTCTGCGTTTATTCCTGGTGGCTCAGGTAATAATTTAAAGCTTCAATTATTTCATCTTTCTCACAATGTGTATTGATGGCGATGTCGCCCACAGCTCTTAAAAGTGTAAAATTAATGCGTCCGGCCTGATTCTTTTTATCGTGGGTCATGGTATCATACAAATAGTCAAAATCGGTTTTTGAATAAGAAAAACTGCCATAAATCTTTTGGGTATATGAAGCCAGCTCTTCAACCAACTTTATTGAAAAACCCAGTTTGATGTGAGCCAGGTACAATTCTGCCACCATTCCCCAGGCCACAGCATACCCATGTAAAACAGGCCGATTGTTTTTGAGAGCAAAACTCTCAAAAGCATGACCAATGGTATGTCCAAGATTCAGCGCCTTGCGGATGTTTTTCTCAAATGGGTCGGCAGTTACCACCTCGTCTTTAATTTTGATGGACTCCGCAACAAGATTTGACAACTCTTCCATATCGGGATTGAGGATATCAAAATCGAGGGTTCTTTGCAGTAAAGCCTCATTTTTCAAATAGGCGTGTTTTATCATCTCCGCAAAACCGGAAATTAAGTTGGGTTGGTCAAGGGTTTTTAACAGCGTGGTGTCCACCAAAACATGTTTGGCTTGCATAAATGAACCAATTTCATTTTTATACCCCATAAAGTTGATACCGGTTTTACCTCCAACGGAAGCATCCACCTGAGCCAACAATGTGGTTGGAATATTGATGAAAGCAATGCCTCTTTTAAAGGTGGCTGCGGCAAAACCTCCCAAATCGCAAGGCATTCCGCCTCCAAGGTTAATCAGCAAGGCATGGCGGTTGGCGCCGCCTTCCACCAGTTTTTGCCATACAGAAATCAGTGTTTCGGTGTTTTTATATTCGTCGCCGGAGCCTGTAATGATGCAACGTTCTTCAGAAATGCCCCCAATCCGGCTTATTTGAGGGAAACAATGTCGATGAGTATTTTTGTCGGTAAGGACAAAAATCTTTTCATTTTTATATGGCTCAATCAGTTGCTCCAGATCGTCAGGCAGATTGTCGGCCAGGTAAACATCGGTTTCTTGTGTATGTAGTGATTGCATAATGCTATGTAAAACATGAATTCTAATATTCTCAAAAGGGTGACTAACATAAAGTTTGAATTTGTCCCGTTTTGTCCGTTCAACTCTTTCTCTAAAACGGTAAGTTGGTATTTCATCATAAAAGATAAAATAGCTGTAGGTCAATATTAAAAAGACCTTGCAAACTTTTATAAAATGTAGTCAGCAACAAAAATAATACTTTTAAATGAGAGTTATTGTGTTTTGGCGGTTGACCAATGCTTTTTGTATGTTGCAATAGTAAGTCATTAAAAAAATGGATTTTTTTTTGGATGTTATTTGTTTTAACAATATTTTTAAAAGTAAATTTGTCTTTTAATATTTTATGTAAATACGATTGTTGTGGTAGTTTTATGATTGTTTTTTATTTGTTTACAATTAAATGTTTGCCACAACTTAACTAAAACAACTTCTTATGAGAAAAAATCTAATCAGGTTTAATTCATTACTTCTTTTGCTGGTAGTAATGTTATTAAGTTGTAGTAAAACTCCATCTCCATCTGGAGAATTACAGCCTTTTCACCTTTCTGCTGTCAGTTTGCTCGAGAGTCCTTTTACGCATGCCAGTTTTATGAACGAAGGCTATGTAATGGCGCATGATGTTGATCGATTGCTGGCACCATTTTTAATTGATGCCGGACTTGAACCCCGGGCACCCCGTTATGGCAACTGGGAAAGCGATGGTCTTGACGGGCATACCGGAGGTCATTTTCTAACCTCATTTGCACTAATGTATGCCTCTACCGGAAACGAAGAAGCAAAACGTCGGCTGGATTATATGGTTGATGAATTGGAGCGTTGTCAAATAGCTAATGGTAATGGCTATGTTGGTGGAATTCCAGGAGGTATGGCCATGTGGGAGGAGATCAAATCCGGTCATATCAATGCTGGTAATTTTTCTTTAAATGGGAAATGGGTTCCATGGTACAATATCCATAAACTATATGCCGGACTTCGGGATGCTTACCTTCTTGGCGAAAATGAGAAAGCACTCGACATGCTTATTGACCTCACAGACTGGTGTGTTGATTTGGTTAGTGGTTTATCTGATGAACAGGTTCAACAGATGTTGATATCAGAGCATGGAGGAGTGAATGAAGTATTTGCAGATGTCTATGCTATTACCGGTGAAGAAAAATACCTGGAATTATCTCGCAGGTTTGCACATCGTGTGCTTCTCGATCCTTTAATTGCAGGTGAAGACCAACTAACAGGAATGCATGCAAATACTCAGATACCTAAAGTGATTGGATTTATGCGCACCGCCCAGCTTGCAGGTGATAGAGAGTGGGAGGAAGCCTCTGCTTTTTTCTGGGAAACCGTGGTAAACAACCGAACAGTAGCCATGGGAGGCAACTCAACTTACGAGCATTTTCATCCCAAAGATGACTTTTCATCTATGATTGACTCACGTGAAGGTCCTGAGACCTGTAATACGTATAACATGATGAAGTTGTCGCAGCAACTCTATTTTAGTCGTAACGATCTGAAATATATCGATTATTACGAGAGATCTCTATATAACCATATTCTTGCTTCGATACATCCTGAGCATGGTGGATTGGTATATTTTACCCCCATGCGCCCCATGCATTATCGGGTTTATTCAAACCCCGAGCACACTTTTTGGTGCTGTGTAGGTTCCGGAATAGAAAATCATGCGAAATACGGAGAGTTAATTTATGCACATGATGACAAAAATGTATATGTGAATTTGTATATCCCATCTAAACTAAACTGGAAGGGAAAAGGGATTAAATTATCGCAGCAAACAACTTTCCCAGAATCGGAGAGTACCACGATAACAATTGATGAAAACAATTCCGGTGAGTTTGGAGTTTTTATACGTCATCCTCAATGGGTTAAACCAGGAAGCTTAACCGTTAAAGTGAATGGGCGCAGAATTAGAGGAAACAGTTCGCCCGGAGACTATTTTGCAGTGAGCCGCAACTGGAACCCTGGTGATGAAATAGTGATTGAACTGCCAATGTTCACTTATGGAGAAGAGATGCCGGACGGCTCACCCTTTTTGGCTCTTTTGCATGGGCCGATTGTTTTGACGGCTTCAACAGGAACGAGGGATTTAGATGGATTGGTAGCAGATGACAGCAGAATGGGACATATAGCACACGGAGCTTTATATTCCCGAGAAAACGCGCCAATGTTATTATTGGATGATGAAAACTGGACAGAAAAAGTTAAATCATCCGATAGTCCACTGACTTTTACAGCTCCTGAACTGATATATCCCAGAGAGTTTTCCGATCTGGAATTGATCCCTTTTTATAAGCTTCACGATGCCCGATACATGGTTTACTGGCAAACAGCAACATCTGAAGAGATTGAGAAGATTAGGGTTGAATTGCAAGAGCGAGAGCGGGTATTGATGGCTCTGGAAGCACAAACCATAGACCATGTTGAAACGGGGCAACAGCAACCCGAATCGGACAGAGGCTTTCAGGGAGAGCAGACAGAGGCTGGTGTCCATCAAAACCGACATTGGAGACATGCATCCGGATGGTTTTCCTATTATTTGAACGATAGGCAAGCAGAAGCTAAAACTTTAAGAGTAACTTACTATGGATTAGACAGAGACAGGGATTTTGATATCATACTTAATGGGGAGGTCATAGCCACAGTAAATCTGGATGGATCTCAGGGGGATAGTTTTTTTGATGTGGATTATCAAATTCCGTCACATATTGCTGAAAAACAACAAAATGGAAGGCATTTGCTTATGTTCAGAGCACATGAAGGTTCTATCGCCGGCGGAATTTTCTATGTCAGGTTGATGAGATAGTTCTCGCTATTCCCTGAAATTGTTGAAAAAATAGATTTAACCACATGGTTCACAAGGGATATGCTCAGGTTGTAAAGTTTGCTGTGTTGATGTTTTGCTCTTTGTGATCTCTGCGAGATGCTTTGTGTACTCTGTGGTTTCATCTTTACAACTTTTTGACAGCATCATTTTCCTCTAATCGAATAATCATAACCTTGTATGTACTCCTGCTGTTTCTTGGATAATGAAAAATATTCAATCAACAGTCACCTTCATTAAATTCATTTATTGTGATGTTTCATTCGTTTCGCATCAGGAATAAAACAGTAAAATTAAAAGGGTAGTTGTTATTTCGTTAAATATTTTGTTTTTTGTGGTAACAAAAAACAATTTTACAGATATTTGCCATCGCAAATATCGTTTTAATAAATCGACGAAAGATAAATCTCCCTTCAAAAATGAACAACAAAAAAACATCGAGCAGGTATATTCAGTTATTTGCAGGTTCCTGGTTAATTGCCCTCACCTTATTCGTGCTTTCCTTTGTGTTAAAAGTGGATGTGCTTCCTATATACCAATATATACTTGGTTTTGCTATTCTTGGTATTGCCGTTGTGTTTGGGAGCGGAGGTTTTTACTACATTGAAATAGAATCAGAGAAGGATGTTTTCCGCATTAAGTATTTTAACTTGATGCCTGTTGGCAGAGAATTTAATGCCATGGAGATTCCTTTAGGGCGGTTTCATAAATATGAGGTAAAATCAAAGTTTTGGGGTATGTTCCATTATCTCTACCTTTTTGAAGAGACAGGGCGTGGATTAGCTAAATATCCTGCTATTGGGTTTACTGCATTGCGAAAAGACGAACGATCTATTATTATAGAATTTTTAGATAAAATCAGCAGATAAATAATCAGCCTTAACCGTGAATTCCCAAATACACTACCAAATAGCCATCAGCCTTATAAAAGGAATAGGGCCAAAATTGGCACGCAATTTAATTGCTTACCTTGGATCCATTGAAGCCATTTTAGATTCCAAAAGCCGATTTGAAAAAATCCCGGGAATTGGAACCGTTATGGCTCAAAAACTTCGTGAAACCGACTTTGTTTCCATCCTGAAACAGGCTGAAAAAGAGATGACCTTTGTGGAAAAAGAGGGTCTAAAAACACTCTTTTTTACCGATGAAGACTATCCCCGTCGATTGAGTTTTTGTGAAGACGCTCCCCTGATGCTTTATTATCGTGGCAATGCTTCGTTGGATGCCACTCGTATGATCAGTGTGGTTGGTACCAGAAGGCCATCGGATAATGGGATGACCAACTGCGAAAAACTGATTCAGGAATTGGCTGTTCGTCATCCGGGAACTGTTATTGTGAGCGGACTGGCATATGGAATTGACATTTGTGCTCACCGTGCAGCGTTGAGAAATAACCTTCCAACCATTGCTGTTTTAGCTCACGGACTGGACAGAATCTATCCGGGAACTCACCATCACACAGCGCGCGAAATAGCCGAAAGAGGGGGATTGCTCACTGAATTTATGACAGAAACCAATCCCGACAGACCAAATTTTGTAAAGCGCAATCGCATTGTGGCTGGTTTGTGCGATGCAGTTGTTGTAGTTGAGTCCGCCCGAAAAGGGGGTGCGTTGATTACCGCAGGCATTGCAAATAGTTACAGCAGAGATGTGCTGGCATTTCCGGGGCGGGTGAACGATGAAGCTTCGGGTGGATGCAATAAACTCATTAAGACCAACATTGCTGCGCTTATTGAGGATGTCGACGATCTGGAATATGCCCTTGGATGGGAAAGTAAATCGGGTGGTTCGTCCGTTGTTCAGGGGTCTTTGTTTGCTTCGGCCGAAACGCCTGACGAAAAGGCCATAATGGAGGTGCTTTTGGCTGAGAAAGAGATGAATTTGAATTTATTGGGATTGCAACTCGGAATGCCCATCGGAAGACTTTCTGCTACATTGCTGGATATGGAATTTAAAGGATTGGTGAAGAGCCGGCCTGGAGGTGTTTTTAAATTATTATAGGAGTGTTAAACTAAAGCCTCAAACAAAATTTCCACGGGATGTAGTGAATCTCTATCTGTTCCATCTTTTATCTGATGTCTGCATGAGTGCCCGGATGCGGCCAATAAGGTGGTTTTCGGGGTTTTTCTTACCTCAGGAAACAGTGTTAGTTCGCCTATTTTTAGTGATAAGTGATGGTTTTTCTCTTCATAGCCAAATCCCCCGGCCATACCGCAACACCCTGAAGGAATCTCTTCGGCATGGTAATTTTCAGGAAACGAAAGGATATCGCGTATAACGGAGGTGTTCATCAGTGCTTTTTGATGGCAATGGGCATGAAAACGAATATGGCGTTCCTCGTTAGTGAAACTTCTATTTTTTATCCTTCCTGCTTGCATTTCACGAAGAATAAACTCTTCAATGGATAGTGTGTTTTGTGCAATCTCACGGGCAAAATTACGCTGTTCGGACGATGCCAAATCAGGATATTCATCCCTGAAGGTGAGGATGGCTGCCGGCTCTATTCCAACCAGAGGCATCTTGTCAGAAATTTTGCCATAAAGTTTGGAAAGATTATTATTCACAATGCTTTTTGCTTTATGCAAAAAACCTTTGCTTATTTGTGTACGTCCGGTCTCTTTAATTGGAGCCAAAACAACGTCATAACCTAAACGGTGCAGTAAAAGCACCGTTTTAACACCAATTTCACTGTCGTAGAAATTGGTGAATTCATCTGCCAGCAGCATGACTTTCCCATTTGGCCGTTCATCTGTTACTACTCCTTTTTTCTTAAACCAGACATCGAATCTCTGTTGACTGAAAGAGGGAAGTGTGCGATGTGGGCTAATTCCGGCAAAATGATTCAGGCGGGGTTTTAACCATTCAGATTTTATTAAAGGGTTCAGGAATCTTCGCCAGGGAAATAAGAAGCGATTAACCATTGGTAGATTTGCCATAACGCGGGAGGTTAAGGAAACACCCTCCGTATCGGCGATGTGTTGCAAAAACTCGGCTTTCAATTTTGCCATATCCACACTCGATGGACACTCACTTTTACAGGCCTTGCAACTGAGGCATAAGTCTAAAACCTCTTTTATGTCTTGATATGTGAGAGTTTCCGAACCATTCTGTCCCTGAAGAAAAGACCTGAGAATATTTGCTCTGCCTCGGGTTGAGTGTTGCTCATCGCGGGTTCCCATGTAGCTGGGACACATGGTTCCTCCGGCAGTGGCGCTTTTTACACAGTCGCCTGAACCGCTACAACGTTCAACTGCACCCAAAAGTCCGGCTTCTTCCGCCCAATGAAAATGAGTTTTCCCGAATTTGTTATTCACTTGCTGATATCGAAAAGCCTGATCCATGGGTGGAGTTCCGGTGATTTTTCCCGGATTGAAAATTCCTTCCGGGTCAAAAAGGTTTTTCACCCGTTTCATGAGTTCGTAATTCTCTTCCCCTACCATCAAAGGAATGAACTCGCCTCGCAAACGCCCATCGCCATGTTCTCCGCTTAAAGCTCCACGGTATTTTTTTGCAATTTTGGCGGTATCTTCTGCAATTTGCCTGAATAATTTTATGTCTTCACTGTTTTTCAGGTTAAGAACCGGGCGAATGTGCAGCTCGCCTGAACCAACATGAGCGTGATAAACGCATTTTTTTCCATAGCCGGCAAGCATTTTGTCAATATCTTCAACATAAGCGGGTAAGTCATCAACCCGAACCGCAGTGTCTTCAATGAGGGTGACTGGTCTGGCGTCTCCCTTCATATTTGAAAGAACGCCTAAACCTGCTTTTCGTAATGCCCATACACGATTGATATCTTTTCCTGTAACCATTGGCCATGCATAGCCCATGTTCTTTTGCCTGAAAACACGTAACGTGTTTTCAGCTTTTTGTAACATTTCTTCTTCCGAATGACCTGAAAATTCTATTAAAAGCAAAGCAGCCGGGTCTCCTTCGACAAAAAAACGATTGCTTCGCTGTAATGGATTATCCAGAGTCAGATCCAAAATGTTTTTATCCATTAATTCAACAGCATCAGGTGCATGATTGTGAACCAGCTCTATGTTTGCTAACAGTGCATCATTTAAGTTGTAAAAATGCGCGCACAAAAGTAGTTTGTGTGGAGGAGGTAAAGGAACCAAAGATAATTTTACAGATGTAATAAAGATAAGAGTTCCTTCAGAACCGGCGACCAACTTCGAAAGATTAAAGGGTTCTCCATCCTGATTAAATGGAACAGTATCCAAAAGCATATCCAGCGCATAACCGGAGTTGCGGCGTTTTACATCGGGATGGGGAAATTCTTTGCGAATTTGTTTTCGAACGGGATTGTCGGTATAAATTTCCCGCATCAGGCGATAAATTTCGCCTTCCAGGGTCTCTTCGCGGCACTTTTTATCAAACTCCCATTTTTGTAATGGACGAAAAGTGACTTCTTCGCCATTGGCTAAGAATCCGGTAACTTCAATGATATGGTCCCGGGTGCTGCCATAAATCATGGAGTGCGAGCCGCAGGAGTTGTTGGCAACCATTCCACCCAATGTACATCGGTTGGAAGTGGAGGTTTCAGGGCCAAAAAAAAGTCCGTATTCTGTTGCCTTTCTGTTTAAATCATCCAGAACAACACCCGGCTCTACTGTAACCCAATTTTCATCGGCGTTGACTTCAATGATGCGGTTCATGTGGTGGGAGATATCCACCACCATGCCATTACCTACCACCTGACCGGCCAAGGAGGTGCCGGCTCCCCTCGGAATGAGAGGGATGTTGTGTTTGCTTGCACAACGCACAATCATGGATACATCTGTGGCATCACGGGGCAGAACCACAGCCATTGGCAGTTCTTTGTACACCGATGCATCGGTAGCGTATAAAGTGCGCGACAAGGTGTCGGTGAGCACTTCTCCTTTCAAAAGATTATCGAGTTCCCCAAAGGGGGGATACGGGTCATCCATGGAAAATGAAAGTGTTGGTTCAGAGCTCAAAAATAGCAAATAATATAGAAATGAGAACTTTTTAACAGCTACTTAAAGTTAAAAGTGTAATTTTGCAATTGAATTTGGTTTTCCGAATTGCTTTCGCATTCGGAATGAAAAGGGAATCCGGTTAAAATCCGGAGCTGTACCCGCAGCTGTAAGTTCTGTAAAAAGGTTTTTGAGATTCTTTGCCACTGGGAAATCAGTGATCAGTGTTCAGTTTTCTATAACAACTGCCAACTGCCAATTGCTAACTCTTAACTGATAACTGATAACTGCTAACTGAACATTGAAATACCGGGAAGGCATCAAAAACAGGAACAAGCCAGAAGACCTGCCATAAGCAAATCGAATGATGAATCTGAACTTCGGGAAAAAAGTTTAAGAGGCTGATTTACGCTATTCTTTTTCTCTTGAAGACTAAAATTGTTTTCAAATGAGTGCATTTGTTTCATGGAGTGGAGGAAAAGATTGCATGTATGCCATGCATCGCTTTCTACTTCAATCTGAACTTCCGGTAAGCCATTTGGTAAATATGTGCGACGAAACCGGATTGAAATCCGGTTCTCATGGCCTCGATTCAGCTCTGATTAAGGCTCAGGCTGAGCAGCTAAATGTTGAACTGGTGCAGAAACCTACATCAAAATCCCAATACAGAGCCAATTTTATTGAAACCATATCAAAATTAAAAAATGAAGGGGTTACTACCGGGATTTTTGGGGATATATATCTGGAGGCGCATCGGGAGTGGATAGAAGAAGTATGCACCGAAATTGGCGTAACACCTGTGTTCCCACTTTGGGGGATGGATACATCGGAATTGCCGGATTTGTTTGTGGCCGATGGATACAAATCGATGGTGGTAGCTGTTCGAAAGGAAAAACTGGGAGAAGAATGGCTTGGACGAATCATTGATGAGAAATTTGTGGAGGATATAAAATCTTTGACAGAAATTGACCCCTGTGCTGAACAGGGAGAATATCATACTTTTGTTTTGGACGGTCCGCTATTTAATAAAGCGGTCGAATACAATATAAACGAAAAATGGGAGGATGAGTGCCATCTCTATTTGGAGTTAAAAGCTATTACAGCGTAAGTCGGAAAAGGTGTTCCTCTCACAGAACGATTGTAATCAGGGAGGTTAAGCTGTTTCTGCGACAAATAAATTGATTAATCGCCGCACAAATGCGGCGAATATAAAGAAGTTAAAAATGAAGAAGACAACAATACTATCAATATTCGTGCTGATATTCAGTGGTTTGTTAGCGCAAACTCCGCAACGGATAGTTTCTCTGGCGCCATCGCTTACGAAAAGCCTTTACTATCTGGAGGCCGCCGATTTAGTGATCGGACACACCACCTATTGCCATATTGCAAAGGATGATGACAAGGAAATTGTGGCGTCGGCTGTTTCGGTAAATGTTGAAAAGGTGGTGACATTGCGTCCTGATTTGGTTTTGGCTACCACCATTACAAATCCCGAAACCATAGAGATTATAAAACGAGCCGGTATTCGTACCGAGATTTTTCCCACGGCAAGCTCTTTTGATGAGATTTGCGAACAGTTTGCTCAACTGGGTGAAATGATTGGAAAAAGTGATGTGGCTGAAAAGGTGATTTCTGAATCCCGACAGATTGTTGAAGAAACTCGTCAAGCCTTTAAGGGACATGAATCTCTGAAGTTTTTCTTCCAGATTGGTGCACGCCCGCTCTTTTCGGTATTGGATAATACTTTTATGGACGATTATATAACTTACTCGGGTGGAAGAAACATTGCTTCGGGCTTAAATACCGGCACACTTTCAAGAGAGTTTGTTTTGGTTAACAATCCCGATGTTATTATTATTGCTACCATGGGAATTGTTGGTGAAGAGGAGATGCAGATATGGGAAAAATATCCAACGCTGAGTGCGGTAAAGAGTGGCAGGGTGTTTTTTGTTGAATCGGATATGGCGTGTACGCCAAATCCGCCTGATTTTGCTAAAACCATGCAAATCATTCGCCAAAAACTGATTGAATAGATGTTACAAAACCGGACAATATTCTGGATGGGGTTTACCCTGGTTATTCTGCTGCTGGTGTTAGCTGCAGCTTTGCTTTCTCTCACCACCGGAGAGGCTTCAATATCTTTGAGAGATATCATCCCGGTTTTAAAGGAAAAGGAGGGAATGGAATATTTCATTCTCACAGAAATCCGAATGCCGCGTATTATTCTGGCTTTCGCGGTGGGAGGGGCTCTGAGCCTTTCCGGTGCTATTCTACAAGGGATTTTCAGAAACCCCCTGGTGGAACCCTATACATTGGGGATTTCCGGTGGTGCTGCCTTTGGCGTGGCATTGGCAATTGTTACAGGTGTACACTTCACCATTGGCATGTTTATGTTGCCATTATCGGGGTTTGTGGGAGCCATGTCCACCATTTTACTGGTGAGTTTACTGGGCTTTCTTCGGGGTGGCACAGATATCAATAAAATGCTGCTGATTGGGGTGATGATAAGTTTTGTAGCATCTTCTTCAATGATGTTTCTCATGTCGGTTACAACGGCAGAAAATCTGCATGGCATCATTTTTTGGATTATGGGTTCATTGGATGAACCCAACCGTTTGTTGATAAAAATTACATTTTACTCATCTCTGGCGGGACTGGTCATCAGTTATCTGTTTGCCCGGCCGTTAAACGCTCTGTTACTGGGAGAAGATAAAGCCGGGCATTTAGGCATCAACAGCCGGCACACCATTCGTATTCTATTTTTAGTGGCATCACTTTTAACAGGTATTTGCGTTTCGGTGGCTGGTGTAATAGGTTTTGTTGGATTGGTCATTCCTCATCTGATTCGGTTAATAGCCGGATCCGATTACCGCTTTCTTCTCATAGGAAGTTTCCTGGGCGGCAGTTTCTTTTTAATTCTCAGCGATGTAATTGCCCGTACCATCATTTCTCCCAATGAATTGCCAATTGGCGTGATTACCGGTATGGCCGGAGGTGTACTATTTATTATTGTGTTAAACAAATTTAGAAACCGCAAACAATATGGTGCCTGATTACCTGAAAATAGATAAGTTGAGTTGCGGATATGGCCGTAGTTTCAACCTCAAAGATGTCTCAGTTTCATTGAAGCAGGGCGTTTTCGCAGGCATCATTGGCCCCAATGGCAGCGGAAAAACAACTCTTTTTAAAGGAATCTCGGGAGTTTTAAAAGCAAAATCGGGAAATATTTTGCTTAATGATGTGGATTTGGGGAATCTGAAATTGAGCGAAAAGGCTCGAAAGGTCGCCGTGGTTTCACAGTTTCCCGATGCTGCTGACATAACTGTTGAAGACTACGTTTTGCTTGGGCGACTGCCTTTCCGGCAGCCGTTTCAGTTTTTTGAGTCGGCACGCGACAGGGTAATTGCCAGAAAATATATGCAGCTGACCGGTGTTTTTCCACACGCAAAAAAGCTGATGACACAACTCAGTGGCGGAGAGCAACAACTTGCAGCCATTGCACAGGCTTTGACTCAGGAACCGGAGCTTTTGCTTATGGACGAGCCCACTTCTCACCTGGATATTACACATCAGGTTCAAATTCTGAACCTGATTCAGCGTCTCAACCGTGAAACCAATCTCACCGTTTTGATGATTATTCATGACCTCAACCTTGCCGCTGAATATTGTGATTTTCTTATCATGATGAACAATGGCGATGTTCATATCATGGGAGCACCGCTTGATGTGTTAAACTACAAGAATATTGAAGAAGTATATAATACGGTTGTGGTGACTCAAAACAATCCTTTATCAGGCAAGCCTGCCATTTTTTTGGTTTCGGAAAAAGTGTTGAAAGAGGTACAGGAGCGGTACAGGCAGAAAGGTAATTGATTAATGGGGCATTTTTTTAGAAGTAATTTATTCTATTGTTATAATTCATCGCAAAAGATTTCATATTTTTAGAAACACCTATTTATTCATAAACCTATTTTGTGCAAAATAAAAATGCGTATGAATTCTAAATTCACAACCAGAAAGCGAAAATCTTAGCTCATGCAAGTTTGATACTGCCAATGAATTAACATAAATATTAAAGATGAAACTAAAATTTACAGGAATACTGTTTCTTTTTGCAACAATTTTTCAATTGTCATCAGCATCAGGATGGGATCTGCTCAGTTCTCAAGATGCAAGATTTGTACATTTAACAACCATTGGATCTGTTTGGCTGGCGGTGGAATACCATGGCACCGGGGGTGGTACCATTTTATTATCATCCAGAGATCAGGGTAATACCTGGGATCCAGTTCCCGGGATGACAGATGTTGGAGTGCTGTGCGAACATGATGGGAAGATTGTATTAACAGGAAGGTACAATAACACTTTCGCCCTTTATGAATCGACAGATACGGCCACTACCTGGAAAAGGCTGTTATATCCTGCCATCAATCCGCCCAGGGATTTCCTGATGAATGATACCGCCATGTTTGCCTATACACATAAAAGTGGCAGCACGCTCAGTCCGGTTTACAGATCTTTGGATGGCGGCAATACCTGGGAGCCATTGCCTTTCGATCTTGGAGATCGTCCACACTACATTGGCTTCATGTTTCCGAAAGCTTTTGTTGAACATGAAGGAGATATTGGCGTATTTGTGGGTAATGTCGGGTTTTATCGGTCGCAAGATGGAGGCAATACCTGGGTTCAGCAGAATGATGGGTTACCCATTAATCCTGACAACAGCGAAGTTGATGAAATCCCCGATCATGCGCCGTTACACAGTTTACCCTTTGGCATGTTTATGTCGTATAAAAACGAGTTGTATAAGTATAATGAGGGAGAGTGGATTCAGCAGGATTTTGTTTCCTATTATTATGCCAGTGCAAATCCCCCATTTCAAGAAGATGGTTGGAGAGAAGAAGGGGAAGGGAATTTTAGGCCGGTTATCCACGCATACCGTGCACCATATCTCTTTGCCACTAACGGAGGAACCACCGGAGGCACGCTGGGAAACATTTATTACTCTCTCAACGAAGGGGAAAAATGGTTCCGGTTTTCCGATTCGGATTTCACCAGTGTATTTGGAAGTTCGATTCTGATCGACGGGAACTATGTTCATGCCGGATTTGTTAACGGTTTTGCAAAGAGAAGCTTGTCAGAAGCCATCAACCATAAAATAAAAAAGGAGGAGGAAGAGGTTTTTGAGCCCATGTCTCCTGCCGAAATTAATCAACTGCTGGCACATTTGTGTCCTGAAGGGATGAGAGATTTGTTGAATCGATTCGGAATGGATTCCCGGGAACTCACAGGCAGTGAAATAAAGAAATTCCTGAGAGATCAGCTCAAGGGGGTTTCATCTGACTTGTTTATCAACAGTCAGCCATCTGCATGCAACGACAGAGGGATGCCGGGCTGGTATGTCAATCCAGGCGACCTGAGACTATTCGTCCGTGATGCAATTTTTCGAAAAGGAGGGCCCGGACCCACAACAGCCATTGCAATTAACTACCTGCCCGACGACAGGATGAATGGGATTTTTGGAAAACACTGGCGTTTTGAGTATGAAATTTCCCTTGAAGAATTTGAACAACAGGTGGTTGTTACAACGGGTTCCGGTGGCAGATACTTTTTCAATTCAGATGAACCCATTCATAAAGGAACGGATCCATTCCTGATACCATGTTCGAACAATGAACCTGTCACATTGCACTGGACCGGAACTGCATGGAAACTTGAAAAAGGGATAGCCCATCAATTTATCAACTTCGTTGAAGGGGACAATGGGTCATACGTGGCACAATCAATAGAAGATGACCTGGGAAATTCACTGACAATCGGGTATGATGAAAATTTCCGGATTGTTACCATCACCGATGCCGTTGGGCGCATTTTTCAGATAGATTACCAAAACGACCTCTGCAGCAGTATTTTATCACCCGATGGACGAATGGCTCTATTTGAATATGAAGATAACAAACTGATCTCAGCCATTGACTTCAATCTTCTGGAGTCGGCCTATGAATATGATCAGCATGGAAACATCACTCAAATTGATGTGGGTGGAAGAGCAACACAATTTTCATACAGTTATAGCACCAATGAAAAGGGACAGATTGAATCCGTTACCGACCCTGAAAACAGAGAAATCCGATATTTCTCTACACGGATAGACGAAGAGGCCCTCCTGACTAACGTGATCAGCCCTGATGGAAAAACCACATCATACATCATCGACAATTACCACCGTCTGGTATCGGTTGTTGACGACACCGGAAATGAGAAAAAAGTAACGTATAATGAAAACGGGCAAATCGAATCATTAATATGGGCTGATGGCAGCCGGGTGGCTTTTGAGTATGACCCGCATGGCAATGTGGCAAGAAAGAGCGACCGTAATGGGGTGGTAACCAACTACCAATACAACGAAAATCGGCATCTGACTTCTGTCCTTGATGAGAAAAATGAGGGAATTGTCTATAATTACAATAATCAAAACAGGGTGTCGGCTATTTCAATATTTAAAAATGGAAATAAAGATTTAACATATTTGAGATATGAATATAACCAGCATGGTCAGATTACATCTATGAAGGAATACCATGGATGGACTCATCAATTGCGGTATGATGGCTTTGGAAATCTCATCGAATACACAAATCCGTTGAATGACGTAATGTCCATAACATATGACGATTATGGCCTTTCACCGACAACAAAAACCGATTTTAATGGCAACACCTATGCCATGGAGTATGATGGCAATGGCCGGTTAATCAGTATGACAATGCCTGATGGCAGCCAAAAGGAAATCCTTTACGATTGTTGTGCCCAGACGGGTTATACCGACGAAAACGGACAGGTGTTCTCGGTCTTCAGGGATCAAACCAACCGGATTGTGCAAACCATTTCACCGGAGGGCAATACTTCACACATTCACTACAACAACAATGGTTTAATTTCTGAATACAGCAACAATTATGGCAGTAAAAAGAGACTGCAATATACCGACAGAAATTTCCTGGAGAACATTTTGGATGAAGAGGGGATCATACGGTTTAGCTACAATCGTGATGGGAACCTGGTATCTGTTATTGATAAAAAAGGGAACCGCACCAGATTTGATTATAACAACAACGGGCAATTAAAAAGCATTACTGATGCCAAAGGACACGCATCATCTTTCAGCTGGAGTCAGGAAGGATTACTGAATTCCTTCACCAATGCACGGGGCCAGGTAATCGAATATACTTATGACCATTGGCTTCGTGTAGGGACCAAAGCTTTAAACGGAAAGATGCATGTTGGATATGACTATTACCTGAATGGGAATATTTCGGCATACATAGACTTACTGGGAGAGGACAATTGGGATGAGACTGTTTGGGAACGCAACAGTCTGGGAATGGTAAAAAATATTTTTTATTCTACCCCCGACAACTTAAATGTTGGTTTTGATCATGATGCCAATGGAAATGTCATAAGCACGGATTACCTGCAAGAATTAACTGTAGCGAATACTCCTGACCCGTTAAACAGGATCGCAAAAATAGAGTGGAATGGTCATCAGGTCACATTCATTTACGATAACAATGGCAACCTGTTAAAGGAAGAAAGGAGCAACGGAACATTTACCGAATACAGCTACAACAACGACAACAGGCTTATCAGTATTGAACACTCCAATACAGAAGGCCTGTTTTGCAGTGAATCGGTAACTCTGGAACAAAACATTGTTGTTTCCGTGGATGCGCTATTGATTCCTGAAATAACAGGACAACCCGAGAATATGTACAGCTTATCATCCAACGAATTGAACCAGCTTGAGGGGAACATGTTCAATCAAATGGAATTTGTTTATGATGAAGATGGCAATCTTGTTGAATTTGTGCATCAGGATATTTCAAAATTTACGGCTGAATATTCACATGACAACCGGATTACCCGGTTTATTACCCCCGGTAAGGTCATCGATCTTATTTATGATGGAATGAATTATCCGCGGCAAATCACCACCAATGGGGTAAAATCCTATCTTCTATACGACCACAAAGGACGATTGTTATTTGAAACAGACGCAAATGGTCAGGTTGAAACCATGTATATTTACAGGGGCAAAAGGCTCATTGCAAAAATGAATAGTGAAGGCAATGTCTATTTTTACCACTATAATCGTCATGGAAATACCCTGGCCATTACAGATGAAAATGGAAGCATCGTAAATTCCTACGCCTACTCGGCTCACGGTTATGTGATTGGTGAAGAAGAATCTGTTCCCAACAGATTCAAATTTCTGGGGGCTTTTGGAGCCATTCATCTTGATGAACACCATACCTTAACCGGAGCAAGAGTATATAACAACCAGCAGGGTAGGTTTATCCAGCGGGATCCACTGGGGATACTCACAGGAACCAATCCCTATTTGTATGCTTCCAATAATCCCATTGCCGGGATTGACCCTTTGGGGTTCGACACACAGGAGGCCACCATCAACACCACGGCTTTTGATTTACCATCCGACAACGATTTCGGCGGGGTTGCTGGCGGAACCGCTAATCCCTATGCCGAAAACCTGCCCTATCGCATCAATGGATGGGACATTGCTTTTGAAACAGGCAGTAACACCCTAAGAGGTATTTCAGATCACCCCATTTCCGATTTTTTACCCCCGGGAGTTGGTGAAGCCGTTGGCTCCTACAAAGCCATTGAAAATATTTCGGATGGAGAATATGGTAAAGCCTTATGGCAATTTGTTCCTTTTAATAACTCCCTTGAATGGATCGGTAATCAAATTAAAAATAATGTAAAACCCGTTAATCCATTCGGGACGTCACGCTTGGGTGTATTTCCTCAATTACCTAATATGACTCCTTACTCCTGTGATTTATAAACCAAAGTTTAATACAGATGAAAAAAATAATCAAACATATTGGGTTGGCGGTATTTTTAATTTCGTCAGCAATCACGGCTCAAACCAGGATCACCTACGAGTATGACCGGCAGGGCAGGGTCGTGACCGAAGAAGTCGAAAACCAATACAAAGTCACCTTCAGTTACGATGTCGAAGGGAACCTCAGCCACAAACACACTCAGGTGTATACCTATATCAATGAGGTTTTGACAGAATATTGGATTCAGAGCAGTTTTTTCCTTCACCCCAATCCTGTTGAGGATGCTTTTGTTATTGAATCCGTTCAGGGGGAAATGATCAAAAGGGTATTTATAACTGACATTAACGGAAGAGTCTGCTTTAAAATGAATTGCAATAGTAATCAGGCAGAGGTTGACATTTTCAGCTTCTTGCCTGGCATATATTTTGTGACCATTGTATCAGAAAACAAGTCAGAAATATTCAAGGTTCTCAAAAAATAATCCTAAAATTCCATCTAGCCTGTTTTATTGACTTACGTCGAACTTCGTTTCATGAATTGGCGCTATGAGATGATCAAATACCAATAGCTATGGACAACCGCAAAGGAAATTGATGAAGGTAATAATTGATTATTTTAAAGTCAATTTTATTGAGGACGTATGGATTTAGCAGGTAGTTGAGCATCGTTATAGATAATTCGTGAATAATACAGGCTAAGTTAGGTTTTCCGAAACATCGATAGATTGTGTTGCGTTTATTGCAGCAGATTTGATTTGCACGAAAACTTAATATTATTGCGAAAGGGAATTCTTTTTTTATACATCTTTGAGGCTGTAGTTTATAGTTCCAATGAAATTAGTATCCCATAGTTATCTTTAACCGGACAGTTTCGAGCAAATGTCTTAATATTACTGATTGTATGCTGTGCGAGGTGTTTTCTCAGGTGCTTTTTCCGGATTGGGTTATAGCGGAAAATAAACAAGCGGAACGGACTCAAAATTGGCAACTTGATTATTTTTATAGAGTTCATGATTCAACTGATCTTTAAAGAGTATCCGGATTATTGTCATCATGATTGTTGGTTGGATAAAAAGTTCCATTTCTGTTAAAAATTAACGAAATTACATTTTTTAACCATAAAAAAGCAGGCCATGAAGCAAACTGTAAGAACCGCTCAAACCCTACTAAATGAGAGGGGTTTATACAATGGAAGTATTGACGGTATTGCCGGCCCAATTACATTGGCCGGAATGGCTGGTGTTGAAGGTTTAAATCAGCGGTGGCCAAAAAACCGACAAATAATAGGGTTTATTCAAATTGCTGCTTCCGAATGCGGAATAGACGCAGGGCCAATAGATGGTTTATGGGGACCCAGAACCCAAGCTGCCTATGACGAGTTAATCTATCTGATCGAAAATGGGAAGCCACAGCCAGCATGGCGACCCGACGAGATTGTAGTGCCAAACCCAAACAGATGGCCGGTGCAGCATTCCAATGAATTTATGGAGTTTTTTGGGGAAAGAGGAACCAGCCTTAAAACCATCGATTTGCCCTATGAAATGAAACTGGCCTGGCAATTAAGAACCAAAGTGCGCCGAACTACTTGTCACGAAAAAGTGGCTGATAGCTTGATTTCTGTGTTGCAAAAAGTCAAGGAGATTTATGGCGAAAGGGAAATTCAACGCTTAAAGCTTAATTATTTTGGAGGTTGTTTCAATAACAGACCAATAAGGAATGGTTCTCTTTGGTCAATGCATGCCTGGGCCATAGCCCTCGATTTTGACCCCGATAGGAATCAACTTAGATGGGGTCGGGACAAAGCCTCTTTTGCCCATCCCGATTATGATCATTGGTGGAGATGTTGGGAAGATGAAGGATGGATCAGTTTAGGTCGGAAACGCAATTTCGATTGGATGCATGTTCAGGCTGCACGTTTGCCTGAATAGAGATCGTTTATCAATAAACATTCGGTTCTTTCGGCATCCAACAAAAAGAAAAAATCGGGACTGCCTGGTTTCAAAATTTTCTACGATTATGGGTCATGTTGAACTTGTCTTTTCTTATAATTACTAATAGCTTGGTGGCCGTACGTGTTTAAGATATATGAATATCATGATTTAGTGCTAATCTGTGAAAAACTCAAACCCTCGACTAATCAAAAGGGCTTCTTGCACTAGGGAAATCGGGGAATGCCTCTTTTCTATTGGTTTTAAAAATTTCTGAGTAATCCTCCTCAAATTGCGATGCCGCCCATGGCGTGTTGGGATCGGGAGGGCCTCCTTCCGACAGCATCATGATTGAGATCTGGTGGTCTATTGAAATAAATTCAATGGTCGGCTTTTTATATTTTTTGCGTTTTTTCATAAACTAAAATACCATCTACTAAATAGGTGAATAAACTTTTAGCGAATCACAACTTTTCCAACAAAGTGATTGCCATTTGTTTTCGTGATGTTTATGATATATATGCCCGGATTGTAATTTCCCAAAGAACGAATGCCTGTGTTGTAATTGTCATTTACAAATATCAATCGTCCCGATAAATCCGTAACAGTGACCCATTTTACAGGCTTCTCTTCCTTTATTTTTAAAAACAATTGTCGTTTCTCAACGAAATACTCCAGGCCATCCTGAAGGTCATTCTCCTTCATTGGGCTCTCTTCTGCCGTAATGACATCGTTCTTAAACACAAGAAGAAACCTGTTCTCATTAAGCATTTTTTTGTCTGCATAAAACTCATATGACCCATCACTTCCATTAAGCACCAACTCATCGGTATCCAAATCGAACAGAGACACATTTCTGTTTGTTAATTGGCTGTTAATTGCAATAGAATAGTGACCTGCCTTTTGAACATTAAAACCAAGTGGCACAGCCAGGTTGTTTTCATAGAAAAGTGCATTAATCGCATTTCTTTTAGTGTCATTCAAACTGAATACCTCTATGGCGTTAGGGCTGTTGGCAAATCGCTTCTCAGAGCTGTAGGCATTAATGTTTGCAATACCATCATCGATAAAGGCAATAATTGCTTCGTCAGTAGAAAGATCAGAAGATGCTGAAATTCTTATGAGGTCTTGAACCGGATTTGCAGATGAATTTTTAAGATAGGATGTGGTGTTGGCAGTTAGCGCACCGGGTGTGAGCATCAGTGAAGCACTTTCCTCTCCTTCCTTTACCTTTACAAAAAATGAATGGTTAGAGGGAATTAATGAGGTGACACCGTTTGTGCCTAGCTCCGTAAGTCCGTTGTAAACCCCATATACATCATCGGGCATCAACCACATCCAGAACGAATGTTCTATGTCGTCTTCCGCTGTGATGCCTAACTCATTCCAGTCTAATGATGCTGTAAAAGGATTTCCAATCATATTCCATCCTAATCCGCTTTCTGAGCGGGAAAGGGATGCCCCTACCTCGGTGGTGTTGATTGCTCCCGAAATAGACAACGGACTGTCAGTACTTCTGCAAATATAGCCCTGTCCGGGAACCAGCACTTCTTCCGATCCCACTTCATCCCATTGACCAGTTGCATTGTCCCACCTGTATATTCGGTTGTTAATCCCAATGGAACTTGCTGATGCACCCGAAACTGGAACTGCCAGGGAGTAGGTGTGGTCATCGTTGTTAATGACCTGTTGTATTTCAACACTGCCAGGTGCGATTGTTAAAGTTCCTCCGGGGAGATACGTTGCATTAATGCCGGGAGAAGACTCCAGAAGTAAGCGCCCGCTTACTTCAATTATAGAACCTGGTTCCTGCTTTAAAGTCCCGCCAGCCTCTATTTTTAATTCGCTTAAAACCTCTGTTGTTATACCATTTGGGACAGTTGTTTCTGATTCGTCTTTTATTGTTAAGTTGTAGAATGAATTGTTGCTTTTAATTTCAGACGTTCCGTTAAATATCACCTCCGAGGTAGATGGCGTAAAATTAGTTGCCTCCCAATCGCCACCACATTTAATGACCGCCGCCATATCGCAAATGATGTTGGTGGTGTTTATTCCGGATGCAGCGGAAAGCGTTCCTTCAATGAAAATGTTCGATGAGTAATCTTCTACATTCAAAGTAATTTCATGCGAAGAAGAGATATAAGAGTATTGTGCAGTTTCAGGATATTCATCGGCTCCGGCTGCTACCCAGCCACAATTGCCCGAGTTCTTCTCCCAAACCGAATTATCATCCCAATCCCCGGTTGCTGTGGATCTGTACAAGCTTCCCGCAGCACCAATATATATGTATTCACCCGCATTTCCATATCGCCCGGACCAAAAAAACGGAGTGCAAAACTCGGCATCGCAAGCTTCTATTTTAATGTCATAATAGCCGGCAGCGACTCCACTAATATCGTATGGGGTTATTGAGGTTGCGCTAATATCTGTGGCAATAGCAGCACCTACTTGCTCCCCTGTAACGGCATCTATGAGGTAAACATTGTAGGTAAGTTCATCTCCGTTGGGATCCGTCGCAGGCACCCATGAGATGTCGAAATTCCCACTGTAAGCACAAGGCTGAGGATTAATTAAGGCGCTTGCATTGGGTGGCAGGTTGGGGATTTCTTCAAATGGGAATTCGCTGAGGTCGCTGGTGGTTGTATAATCCAGACCTTCGTAGGTGTATTCAACTTCTATTTCTATGCCTATTTTATCAATAATTTCTG
Source organism: Alkalitalea saponilacus (assembly GCF_900168165.1). Taxonomy (GTDB): domain Bacteria; phylum Bacteroidota; class Bacteroidia; order Bacteroidales; family Marinilabiliaceae; genus Natronoflexus; species Natronoflexus saponilacus. The sequence goes on along the minus strand of NZ_FUYV01000002.1, from coordinate 287,595 downwards.
TTTCTCCATCTGTACCCGCTCTGGCCAGATGGATGTGCACATCGGGCAGTCCTGATTGGGCAGCTGTAGTCCAATTTGTTGCGTTGCCCCTGTACCATGTTGCATTGCCGGAAAGTGGCTGATCAATCAAGCCGTCATTATCGCGCCCACCGTTTTTGTCTTTTGTGTGGTATTTTAAATCCCAGGAGCGCACGGCTGCAGGTGTTGGAGCCATTAGAACTATCCAAAAATCACCGTTTATATCAATAGAATTGTTGCCAATAGTCCCATCCTCGTTGGTCAACAATCTCACTATGTGGTGTTTTGAGTTGGGTCCGTGGGTGTGGTTAAAATCATCGTCTCTGTTTATTGTGCCTACCAATTCGGCATTCGAATCATTCCGCCAGTCGCTGCCTTGAAAAAAGCTTAAGCTTTCACCACCACCTACAATATATACCTGTAAATCGATGCTCGATCCCGAACGGGGCTCAGCATAAAATTCAATAAAAATGCTTGAGTTATTGACTATCTTAAAAGGATTATTAAACTTCATTATGTGATATTGAGATCGATTGATCTGTATATCTACTGGTACGTTAGTTGTAGTAACATTGGTGGGCGCAAAGAATATTTCCGGGTAAACATCATCCGGTCTTATTGTATTGTTTGAGTAGGTGTCCCCCCCAATGTTTGTCATCACTTTTTTGTAGGGATCCTCATTAAATTCCTCTCCATCAGTATAAAACTCCGAATGCGCTTCCGGTCCTTCACCATTAACAATTGAGGTGATTGCATTCACGGCATCAATGGTGGTGCCGTTAGGATTCAGATCGGCACGCACTTCGTATAATCCAAAATAAGAAATTACCGGCAAAGGGGTAAGTTCTATATTGCTTACTAAAGGTGTGGGATCATCTGATATGGCGTTTGCCATTATGGATAATAAAACCGCAATGCAACAAATTCGTTTTATTGTCATAGTTTTGAGCTGTTAAATACGTATATACAGTCTTAGTGGGGCTGTTCATTTTATTGGCAACAATAGATTTACAGCGATCTTTCGCTTGAGTCTATCTAACCAATATATATCCGTTACTTAAGATACGACATTTTTTAGGGATCTGCATATTTTTCATGGGTGATGTATATCACCCATGAAAATGAAACTATGGCATAAACATCTTATTCTATTGGGTTTTACGGTAATATTCAGGGCTGTGTTTTTTACCATACTTTCGTCTCGTTTCGACAAGCTGTTTGGGATAAGGGATGTCTTGTAGCCATCAGATGCCTTTTCATCTGTTCTATCCGGGAGTTTATCGCATTACCCGGGCAGAAGTGGTATTATGGTTATAGCTGGGATGATTAGCAGTGCCAACCATTAAGCCACAGTAGTGGCACAGAGGATTTTTTGACTTGCATTCATTTTTTATTTCCACATTCAAAATAAAACTCTAAATTTGCATCCAAGTTTGGTTTTCCGATCTGTGTTTCGCAGACGGAATGAAAAGGGAATCCGGTGATTCCGTAAGGAAAATTCCGGAGCTGTACCCGCAGCTGTAAGTTCTTTAATAGGTTTTTGATATTCTTCGCCACTGGTAAATCAGTTATCAGTGTTCAGTTGTCAGTATTCAGTTATCGCTGTCCACTGCTCACTGTTCACTGCTCACTGAAACCGGGAAGGCCTTCAAAAACCGGAACGAGCCAGAAGACCTGCCATATGAACACCATTTATTAACAAAGCTTCGGGATTAAAGCTTGTGAAACATGCCATTTTTTTCGTCCGGACAAAGTTACCATTGGCAAACGGCTGTTGTTTATGCAAAAAAGCATTATTCTATTGCATAAAATCAACCTGGAAAATTTCACAAATCATTTTGCCCTTAGCTCATATTTATGAGTTTAAGCATGAGACATTTGTATTACTTATTCTGTTTGTTTATCACATTTCCACTTATTGCCGGTGAATCAGATTTTGTCATCGATTCCGTTTTTTTGGAGGAGGTTACAACTTATAGTAGTTACCGTCGGTTTCAACCGGGAGCCAAGATAGACCGAATTCCGGCCGCTCAAATGCAAATTGCCCAATCTGGCAATTTGGAGGAGGTGTTTTCAAGATTTACCCCTGTCTACATTAAGGGGAATGCCGGGGGTTTGTCCACCATTCGTTTTCGGGGCACAGCACCCGACCATACTGCCATTAATTTTGGCGGCATCAACATCAACAGTCATACATTGGGGCATTCAAACATGACAAAAATTCCGGTTTTCCTTTTCGACCGGATTGATGTTCAGTATGGCAGTTCTTCGGCCATTAATGGTTCAGGAGCCATAGGAGGAGCCATTTATCTGGAGCAAAACCATACGTGGACAAAAGGTGTGAGAAATTACCGAATCTATTCCAATGGCTCTTATGGTGAACACTTTTATGGTGAAAAACTATATTTGGGCAACGGTGTTTGGGAATCGGTCACAAAGTTCTATAATTACGAAAACCGAAACCGGTTTTCGTTTAAAAACCCTTATCATAACAACCGTTTTACCGACCCAACTCCCATAAAAGACCGGCAAAACGGAGCAGAAGTTCACAACCGTGGTGTTCTGCAGCAGTTTAATTATCTTCTTGCCCCCGGAGAAACACTGAAATCCTCATTTTGGTACGAAGAGAGCTGGCATCAGGTACAACCCAATATGCCATCGAATATTACATACGAATCGACGGCGGAACTGGATAATAAGAATTTTAGAAGCTGGGTGGAATATGAAAATAACAGCAGCGAAATTCAATATAAAGCAGGGGCTGGTTATGTCCGTGACAGGCAGATTTACAACAATATTAATGATCAGCTTGTGGCCACAGAAAGATTGGTCACCGATGCCCTGGTGAGTTACAGTTATGCTCCCAATCAGGAATTGCGATTTGGTGGACGCTATAAGTATATTGTACCAGATGTGCACGCTTATTCCCGCGACAACATTCGCTATGAGCAGCGGGCTCATCTTTTTCTTTCCTGGTTTTATGAGCCAATAAAGAACTTAAAAACCACCATTAATCTTCGCCAACCATATGTTACAGGGTTTAATGCTCCGTTTGCACCCTCTTTCATGGCGGAGTATGCCATGAATACCAGTGAGGCTTTGCGAACAACCTTTAACTCCGGGGTGTCCAGAAGTTATCGCATTCCCACATTAAACGATCGTTTTTGGGGAACTCAGGGTAATCCTAATCTGAAATCAGAAGTGGGAATCAATATTGAAGGAGGCGTTACCATGCTGTATCAGCCGGGTGCTGATTACTACCGACTCAGAGTCAATGCTTTTTACATGGATGTGGACAACTGGATAGAGTGGAGAAACTTTGGTCAGTGGGAAGCCAGAAATATCCAGAAAGTACAAAGCAAAGGAATGGAGATACAGTTGCATGCCGGCATTGAAATGCAAAGTTTTTCTTTGGAAGGAGGCTTGAATTATACTTATAATCCTGTGAAACGGATAAAAGACATCACTGCCAGTCACGTCAATGATCAACAATTGATGTATTCTCCTTTGCATATGGGCAATTCATTTTTGCAGATGAAATGGCGGGAGTTTTCCTGTTTTGCCGATTTAGGCTATACCGGGGAGCGTTATTATGACAACGATGGCAATACATTGCCATCGCATGTGATGGCAAATTCCGGACTTAGTTATCGCCTGCCATTTAATCAGCATAGCCTTATCCTTATGGCGCAGGTTAAGAATTTACTAAACGAGGATTATCAAAATGAAAGATATTACGCCATGCCCGGCAGAACATATCACATATCCATAAGTTTCGATTTAAATTTTACTCAATTATAATTAAATAGATTATGAAAAGAATAGCAAACATTTTTACGGTTTTACTTGCGGCGGGTCTGTTTTTCAGTGCTTGTACAAGTGATGATGATAATAAATTTGAGAGAGATGAAACAACCTTTGGTTGTTACATAGTGAATTATGGTAGTTTTGGAAATCTGGGAGCCAGTATCACTCGTTATGATTATAAGGCAGATACGGTTACCAATGGATATTTTGAAAGACAGAACAACGGTTTTGAACTGTTGTCAAATATTCAGTATGCCAATGTTTATAATGGAAGTATTTATATGATGGGCAATGAAAGAGATGAAGTTATAACAACAAACCTTCTTTTTCAGCAAACCGAAAATGGGATTTCGGAGGGGATTGCCAAGCCTCGTTTTTTTGTGGGTAATGGCGATTATATTTATGTTTCATGTTGGGGAAGTAACCCTGACTGGGGGGATATGGTCGATACTTACATTGCCAAAATTGATACCCGCACCAATGAGGTTGTTGAGAAAATTGATTTACCCGGTGGGCCTGAAGGGCTGGCAATTGCCAACGGGCATCTCTATGCAGCGTTAAATTTCCGGAAGCAGGTGGCGGTAATTGATTTGAATGATTATGAATCAATCACCTACATCGAAACCCCGGGAGTTACCTCTTATTTCATAAAAGATGCTAGCAATAATTTGTATGTTACATTACTGAGTTCATTTACTCAGGACGTGGAAGATACGGGTATGGGTTATATCAATACTGCTACCAAAACACTTGAGGAGGTGTACTCTTTAGATGGCATAAGTTCCAGTTATGGTTCAGTAATATCGCCCAATAATGATTTTTCAACCATTTACGTTATTGCAGCTTCATGGGTTGAAGTTGAAGGCAAATGGGAACAACAAGGAGGAGTTTTTAGTTTTGATGTGGCTTCGAAAAGCTATAGCCCATTTATTAGCAATCTTTCCGGGATGGGCGGTGTGATGGTCAATCCAGATACCGACGAAATTTATTTGTTAACATCATCCAGTACATCAGAATCCGGAAAATTGAATGTTTATAACGAAGATGGAACTTTCATTAAAGATATCCAGGTGGGACGTTCTCCAGCGTGGGCTTTCTTTATGAAATAGGAGAGTATATTAGCAACTGAAAGAGATTTAGCATGCTCTGAAATATAGTGTGTGATAAATTTGTGTGGATAATGTCGTGCCTCTTTTATCTAATGATCTAAAATTCTATAGTCTAATTAACTGTTTTATCTGTCTATAATGCCGAAGTTGTCAATTATTCCGTTGTGTTTTAACGAAAACACAACGGGATTTTGCAACGGGTTAAAATTTGTAATGCTATGTTAAGTCTGAAAAAAATACCTTTGTTATTGTTTGTGGTTGTTATTTTTATGGCTCGTTTTGGGGCGAATGCTACTGAAGGCAAAACGCCAGTAGTCAAGAAAATGGTGAAAGTTTACATTGATTATGGAGAAGGTATCAGGGTAGATTCTTCAATAGTTTATTGGCATGATGGATTAACAGCCATGGAAGCCCTTCAGCATTGTGTATCTGTAACTACTCGTCCGGTTGATGAGTATGTTTTTGTTTCTGCCATAGATACATTTCATAATCAGCGGGGTGGAAAAGTATGGTATTATACGGTAAACGGAGAGCCGGCAAAAAAGCTTGCCATTCACAACCGGATTAATGCGGGAGATGAGGTCAGGTGGCGATATTGTGACGATGTATGTTCAACTAAATAGTATATATGAGAAAAATAACGCTTATTACGGGAGGTCAACGTTCAGGAAAGAGCTCTTATGCACAAAAGCTGGCAGAAGAGGCATGTGAGAAACCGGTATATTTAGCAACAGCCCGATACTGGGATGAAGATTTTACGGAGAGAATACGACGACATCAGTCCGACCGTGGTGAGCAGTGGGAAACGGTAGAGGAGGACACCTATTTGTCAAAACTAAACATTACCGGAAGAACAGTTCTTTTAGATTGCATTACCCTTTGGCTTACCAATTTGTTTCACGACTCCAATTATAATCCCGAGAAAGCTCTTGAGCTTGCAAAGCAGGAATGGGATCAATTTGTGCAGAATGAGAACCACCTCCTTGTTGTTTCAAACGAAATAGGAATGGGGATTCACGGAGGGGCTGAAATTTCACGTAAATTTACAGATATCCACGGGTGGATGAACCAGCATATAGCTGAACAGGCTGATGAGGTGATTCTTATGGTTTCCGGAATACCGATGAAAATAAAGTAATTAGTGAGATAGAAATATAGATGTAAGAGGGAGTCAGAATACCATTAAGATTGCCAGACACTAGTTTTAATTTAGGTGTGCCTGGTCTTCTTGAATTTCAAAGATGCCAGGGCTAAGCCACTAAAATTAATATAAATCTCTATTTCTACGAAGATGTTAGGGCTACGCCCCTATTTATTGTATTGAGAAGAATAAAGGTGAAATACGAAGTCCCGAAAAAGGACTATTTATTTGTATTGAATAAGGGGCGTTAGCCCTGTAATCTTCGTAGAAGATTTACTATTGGCCGAACATTAGGGGCGTAGCCCTGATATCTAGATGTTTTAGGTACCAACTTAAATATTTACCCAGCGCAGCAAAATCATATTTGGATACAAAAAAAACTCTGCGTTTTTGCGTCTCTGCGTTTAGAAAGAAGAAGTTAGATGATTATTTACCCAACGCAGCAATATCATATTTGGATACACAAAAAAAACTCTGCGTTTTTGTGTCTCTGCGTTTAATAAAAAAACATGAAAACCCAACTACAACACAAAATTGACAACAAAACCAAGCCTCCCGGTTCGTTGGGAAGGTTAGAAGAGATTGCTCTTCAGATAGGATTGATTCAAAACACCCTGTCGCCCGAAATTAAAAACCCAATCATGTTGGTGTTTGCAGCCGATCACGGCATTGCCGATGAAAAGGTGAGTCCCTATCCCAAGGAAGTCACCTGGCAAATGGTAATGAATTTTGTTGCCGGAGGAGCTGCCATAAATGTCTTCTGCAAACAGAACAGAATCAGTCTTAAAGTGATTGACGCAGGTGTTGATTACGATTTCCCTGCCGAATTGCCCATCGTTAATGCGAAAATTGCCAGAGGAACCCGAAATATGCTTCATCAACCTGCTATGACTCTGGAAGAATGCCAGACAGCCTTGGATAAAGGGCGTGAGTTTGTGATGAAGGAAGTTCAACATGGCTGTAACACCATTGGTTTTGGAGAGATGGGCATTGGCAATACTTCGCCATCCTCCCTCTTGATGCATCGGTTTTTAAATCTGCCCATTGAAGAATGCACCGGAGCGGGAGCCGGAATGATTGGCGATAAACTGGACTATAAAACTTCGGTGCTTAAAAAGGTTTCTGAGAAACACAACCCATCAACCCCATTGGAAATTTTGGCAACATTTGGTGGATTGGAAATCGCCATGATGACCGGCGCTTTTTTGGAAGCACACCAACAGGGAATGATCATTTTGGTGGATGGTTTTATAGCAACCGCATCATTGCTAACAGCCTGCCAATTTGAACCAAATGTGAAGAAGAATGCTGTTTTTTGCCATACCTCTAACGAAAAAGGGCACAGGATACTTCTGGAACATTTTAATGCGAAACCTGTTCTTGATTTAGGCATGCGTTTGGGCGAAGGAACCGGAGCAGCGGTAGCGCTTCCGGTAATCCAATCTGCGCTTGCCTTTATTAACGAAATGGCCAGCTTTGATGATGCCGGGGTAGCAAAGGAATAAATCAGAAACGATTGATCCGATGACTTTTGCCAACTTTGGTTAGTCATCGAAAAATCATTTTTTTAACTTTACGAAAAACCATTATCTTTTTGCGTCTCTGCGTTTAAAAGAGCAAAACAAGGCATCTTTGCGCCTCTGAGTTTAATTAAAACCAATATGAACACACTTCTCACTGCCATCATGTTTTTCACCAGGATTCCGGTGCCAAAGAATCTGCCATATTCTAAAGAGTTACTCAATAAGGCTCTCCGGTTTTTCCCTTTGGTGGGAGGCATTGTTGGTGGTGTGGGGGCTGGTGTTCTATGGCTGGCACTTTTGGTTTTTCCATTGCCATTGGCGCTGTTACTTTCTATTGTCGCTACCATTTTTATTACAGGGGCATTTCACGAAGACGGCTTTGCCGATTTTTGCGATGGCTACGGCGGTGGCATGAGCAAGGAGCGAATTCTGCAAATTATGAAGGACAGTCGTTTGGGAACTTATGGAACCATCGGTCTGGTGAGTGTGCTTGCAGTTAAATACACCGCTTTATTGTCGATTCCCATACCATATCTTTTTATGGTTTTGGTTTCAGCACATATCTTTAGTCGTTTCGTGCCTGTGGTTTTGGTTTTTACCACTCCGTATATTCGGGAAGATGCGTTGAGCAAAGCCAAGCCTATTGGGAATCAAACATCCGTTACTTCATTAATTATAGCCATGTTGATGGCAATTATCCCTATATTTTTCCTGAATTGGATACATTCAGCAGGAATCATTGTTGCGTGCACAATCGTGATTGTCCTTTTTCGTTCATACATCATGAAACGCACCGGGGGATATAGCGGCGACGTGTTAGGCGCGTTGCAACAATTATGTGAAGTCGCTATTTATTTGGTAATTGTAGCACTAAACCATCCCCCTCAACTTTAAACTTTAAATCTCAAACCCCATGGCTACCCCCAATCCCCTTGAAGGGGAACCACATCCACACAAACCCTCAACATTAAACCTTGAACTTAAAACCTAAAACTCTCAACTTTCAACTTAAAAAAACATGCAACTCACTCTCATCCGACATATAAAAACCTTTGCGCCGGAAGGTTTGTGCTATGGGCAAACAGACATAGGGCTTCCTCCCGGCTATGGAAAAGTGCATGCCGGAATTGCTGAAAAGCTTAAGGATTCCAAATTTGATGTGATATTTTCCAGCCCTTTGCAGCGTTGCAAACTTTTGGCAGAAGCTATTTCAAAAAACAGACAACCAATTGTGTGTGATGATAGATTGAAAGAACTTAATTTTGGAGAGTGGGAAATGAAGATGTGGTCAGATATTGAATCATCTGCTGAGGCAAAGTTGTTTTTTGAGGATTATATAAATGTTGCGCCTCCGGGAGGCGAATCATTTCAGGAAATGATTCACCGCATCAAAACTTTTAATCAAGAACTTAGAAAAAACTATACAGGCAAAAGGGTTTTAATTGTTTCGCACGGTGGCCCAATACGCGTGTTTGTGGGGTTAAACAAAAACATAGAAATACAAGATATTTTTGATATTCGGGTTGATTACGGCCAACTGATTAAGTTGATGCAAAGGACGGGAGAGTAAAGTGAAATTTTGAACCTTTCCCTACTGCGCTCTTAACCCATATATCTCCTTTGTGGTATTCAACAAACTCTTTGCATAAAACCAATCCCAATCCTGAACCCTTTTCGCCATTTGAGCCGGCTTGAGAGGTTATGCTCTCAGAAGTAAACAAGTTGTTTGCAGTGTCGATATTCATCCCAACACCATTATCCTCAACGCATACTTCCACCATTTTGCCTTTGTTTTTAGCTGTTATTTTTATTTTTCCATCAGGCATAGAAAACTTCACGGCATTACTCAACAGGTTTCGGAAGATAGAGTTTACCATGTCTTTATCGGCATATAAAAAAACAGGCTTGGTTAATTCTGCTGTAACCTCTATGTTTTTTACTTTGAATTGAGCATTCATGTTGTTAATAATATGATTACAAACTTCCGTTAAGTTAATGTCTGTTGGGTTGTAGTTTATAAGCCCTCTTTTAGATTTGCTCCATTCTAAAAGATTTTCCAGTAAATTAAACGTTTTTTCCGAGCCATCGGTAATCAGGCCAAGGTATTCTTTTATCTCTTTTTCACTTAGCGTGTCGTAGTTTTCATTAATAATCTGCGATAAGTTAATCAGTGCCATAAATGGACTTCTCAAATCATGAGATACAATTGAAAAGAGTTTGTCTCTTTGATTGTTAAGTTCTAAAAGATCTATGTTTTTGTTTTTTAGTTCATTGTTAATTCTAATCCTGGAAACCAATATCCAGACAGAGTTCATCAGTAGTTCCAGCTGAAGTTCATCAAATGTAGTATATTCCTCTTTTTTATTTGCTACTCCAACAGTTGCCACAATTTTATCTTTTTCAAATACCGGGATAGATAGAAAACGGGTCAATTCTGCATGACCCGGGGGGTAGCCTTTCCTTTGCGGATTGAAAGCTTTCATATCATTCACCATAATGGCTTTTCTTTGCCGCACCACTTCTCCCCATATCCCTGTTTTACTCAGTTCATAAGTGGTTCGGGGTTCAATAATGCTACATTGTTGCATCACCTCTTTCGACCAGGAGTTTAGTATAAATGTTTGGTTCTCTTCCTGATAATGGTATATAAATCCTATTTTGCTATTGGTTAATCGTATCGCTTCTTCTAACACATGCTTTAGCAAGGTGTTTTCGTCATCAAAATTCAGCAGCATCATTGAAATTATTGACTTTAGGCGAGCTTCTTCTGCTTTTCTCTCTTCAATTCTGTTTTTCTCTTGGGTAATGTCTTCTTTTACAGCTATAAAGTGAGTAGTGTCTCCTTGTTGGTTTTTAACTGCCGAGATGGATGCCAGCTCCCAATACAGGTCGCCATTTTTCTTCCTGTTCAGCAGTTCTCCTCGCCACTCTTCACCTTTTGAAACCGTCTCCCATAATTCAGAATAAATTTTATCATCCATTTTTCCGGATTTTTGAATAGCGGGAGTTTTCCCTATTGCTTCATCTTCCGAGTATCCGGTGAGTTCAATAAACTTGCTGTTGACATACTCAATAACCCCATTTGTATTGGTAATGATAATACTGACCGGACTATTTTCAACGGCTCTTTTTAATAAGTTTAACTGGTTGTTAGCATCTATGGTGTCGGTTATATCTCTTGCAATACAAACAAAGGAGTCAGGCTTTTGGTCAATCAAAACAGGCGAAATACTTATGTCTAACCACACTTTTTCTCCGCTCTTTGTCCTTGCAGAAATGATGTTTAGTTTCGAGGTACTCCCATTAAGAAGATCTTTAAATTTTTGAGCAAGTTCTTGCTTGTGTTCGCTGTCAACATAATCAATAATCGGCTCCCCAATAAGTTCTTCTGGTGTGTAACCCATTATTGTTTTTATTTTGGGCGATGCGTAGATGAAACGTCCTTCAGGGTCAATTTGCATTATGATGTCGAAGGAGTTATCTGTAATAAGTTGGTGTTTTTTTTGGTTTTCTGTAAGTTCTTTGGTTCTCTCGTTTACTTTTTCTTCCAAAGTTCTATGAGCCTTTTCCAAATCTGCCTGAGTGTTTTTTAATTCGGTGATATCGACCGAAATGCCAAAAGTGCCAATTAACTCATTCCATTCGTTGTGTAATGGGAATTTGTTCGTAGAAACCCACGTGTCTTGTTTGTTGGCCCAAGTCTCTCTTTCTATTATGTTGAGAAGTGGTTTTTGAGTTTTGATGATTTTTTGTTCGTCTCTATAGGCTTGTTCTGCATGCTCTTGTGTAAACAGATCGAAATCTGTTTTTCCAATCATCTCTTGTTCACTGTTAAATTGGGAGTGTTTTTTTGCCATAGATTCATTGCAAAGAAAGATACGACTGCGTAAGTCTTTGAAATATATGGAGTGAGGCAATGCGTTCAGCAGTGTTTTAAATAAGGTTGCCGGGGAGCATGATATGTCAGCGCTGTTTGCTTCCGGAAACTGTTCATTTATAATGCCCTGCGTTGATGTAGCCCTAAGATGTGAGATTTCCTGTTTTAAGAGCCGGTTTTCTTCTTGTAGCTTTTTATAACGCTTCCTTTGGAATAGCATAGTTTAGGTCGTAATTGCTTTTGGAATAATGCTTCTCTTGGTTTTTATGGTTTAACGACCTGTATTCTGAAAAGTTTCAAAATGCCTGACCTATTATAATTTGAGCCGAGTCAGCGGCTCTTTTTTGTTGATGAAACACTTTATGAATGGAAAAAGAGCAATCTTGCAACACAGATTGTAGACAATTGCCTAAAATTTAAAAGCTATCTTTCTATTGATTATGTTATTTATCCGATGCCTTTAATAAGGCATCGGATAAATTTTACTGCTATCTCTTTACAGCTTTGATTGTTTTACTGGTGTTGTCCGATTGAATCATATAAATCAAATACACACCTGTTGGGTATTGTGAGGTGTTGATGTTGATCGTTTCTGAATCAACCATTATCGTTTCGATAATGGTTCCAACACTATTTATAACTTTCAAATACTTAGTGTTATTTGTCTTGATTGATAGTTTATCTTTGAATGGATTCGGAAACAGATTTGCTGATGTTTGATGCTCAGCAATATTTGAGGATACCTCAAATATTGCTTCCAGAGAAACATTGCTGTCCAATGTAAACTGCAAACTGGCATCACTGTCTGAGAAATCTCCCTTCCATTCTGTGAAACTCCAGGATTCGTCTGGTGTTGCATTAATGGTAACGTGAGTCGGCTCGTCAAATATTAAGGGCGACTGATATTCCAGCCCATTTACCTCAACACTTCCCATGCCGGTTGTATTTATGGTTAGGGAGAGTGCATTGGATTTATGGGTCTTTGTGGAACTTATCGCATAGTGTCGATGTTCTGCTTTAGTGTTATCTGCATCAATGATAATTTGATGCACTGAAGCAAAAGGTTTTCCGACAATATCTAAAACAACTGCGTACTCTCCATCAGGAAGGTTACTGAATTTATAGAACCCGTTTTCGTCTGAAACTGTTGTTGCCAGCAGTTTCCCGCTTTCATACTCACGCAGCTGAACTCTGATTCCACTTGCCAAAGTATATCCCGTGTTACTTTTCAATGTTTTTGCCGGATATGAAATTGATCTGGGTCCCACTCCGATTTCATCATCTTCATCCTCCACATTGTTGGAGTAGAACAGGTAACCTGATATCTCACCCATACCGGACAGTATATCATCCAGAGTAATCATGTTTAAAGCAAGATGAGCCTTTGCATCGCAATATATTACTATGGGTGAGGTCTCCTGCCAGTAAAAAGCCTCTTCCGCATACATTCTGAAATAGGAAACAACCATCTCCGGGTATAGTTCCGGATTATTGATTGATGCTGCTACTATGTATAATCCGGGTTCCAGATTTCTGAACTCAAAATCTCCTGACGAGCTAATGGGTGCGGTTGTTAAAAGGTTATATTTTTCTTCAACGTTTCTGAAATAAAGCTCCATGGTAATAGATCCGTTTAAAAGTGCTGCCAATTCAGCATGTACTGTTCCCGTTATTTCGCCATTTTCGCATTCATCGTTTTCAGATTCTTCTATAGAAATGTCGATGTTTCGGTGGTATGCGCACATTGAGTTATCAGATGGCGATACCATAAGAGCAATGGTATAATCGCCATAATCTGCATAAGTGTAACGACCAGATTCACGATACTCATCACCTGAACCTTGCCCGCTGTCACCAAAATACCATGAGAAATTATAATCATCAATCCCGTCTACCAATAAGGCAAAATCAAGGGTTAAGCTTTCCGGATTGGTAATGGTGTTTACCGTGATTACAGGATCTGCAACAAGGATGGTTTCTGTAATGGTAATGGTGCAACTTTCATTGTTGTCATCAACAACAATGAGTTTAATGGTGTGAGTTCCCTGCTCAAGCAGCAGAGGGGAAATGTCTTCAGAATCATACTCAACATCATTAACAAACCAGAATATAGAATAAGGTTTTTCAGAATTGTTAACCATTTCACTTATGATAAACTCATTGCAGCTTTGCCCGTATATGAAGATTTCTGCTTCAAGCATGCAATCGTTCACGTCAATTTGCTCTTCAAGCAGGTATGAACAAACATTGTTGTTGAGATCGAATATAGTCAGTGATAGAGTGTAGTCTCCCATCTCGCTGTATGTGTGTGTGCCACTAATTTGGTTGTCGTTGTTCGTATTTCCGTCTCCAAAATCCCACGATACAGAAAAGCTTTCAATTCCTTCAACAGTAGCGGAATAGCTTAGTTCAAGAGTTGTTTTGTCCAGTAGGGTTTCAATCTCTATTTGAGGATTATCAACAGTGATGGCTTCTGTAGCAGTATAAGTACACTCCGGATTGTCATTGCTTGTTAACATAAGTTTCAGAGTATAAATTCCCGGTTCCAGAAGTAAGCTCTCCAATATGTTTTCGTTTATCTCTACATCGTTTAAGAGCCATTTGCGTGAGTGTTCCACCCCATTTGCTTCTATTGCAGAAGTTATCATAAACTCGTTGCACGATAGGGGCTCAACGGCAATTGTTGCAGTAGGCGGACAATTGTTTGGTGTTTTTTCTTTTTTTATCGTCATGTTAAGCAAAACGCTTTCCATCCCGAAAAAGTGAAACAAGTCAATCGGATTATCTTCATCTCCCATAAAGGTGAAAGTATGAACATTTGAAGAGCTGCTGCCAGGATATGCCTGTGTATGAATAGACTCATCGCCCGACCATGCCTTGCCTCCGGTACAATTATCTCCACAGTAGTCCAAAAACTCAATGACAACCTCGTAAACATGACCGTCTAATTGCGAAAAATCTGCAATGAACAAGTCGTTGGTTCCGATTAAACTAACGCCTCCGTTTATTGATATTTCGCAGTTATCATCGGTGCTGCTGGCACCTGAAAAGGAAACGCCCTGATGAATAAATGGCGTTTCACACAGGTTTTGTTCGGATGTGAATTCTGAAAAGTCAAAATGCAATACTTCCAGTTCGCTTTCAAACTGAAGCACTTCTATAATTTCGGTTTTCACAACCGTTTCTGAAAGTGTTCCGTTGCTAACGGTAAGTTTTACCATGTAAACACCGGATTGGGTATATGTGTAAGTGGGGTGTTGCTCGGTTGAATTAACAGTTCCATCGTTATTGAAATCCCATTGCCATGAGGTTGGGGCATCTACCCCTATTGCATACGATTCGTCATTAAAGGTTACCTCAACAGGAGCATATCCACCTCTGATTATGAATGAGAAGTCGGCAACCAAAGGCTCCTCTATTTCTTGGTGGAAATAGATAGCACCTATGTCTTTACGGGTTCCATCGGGATCCTGATCTTCGGGGTCGTTTTGCCAGGTAATGCCATCCCTGTTTGTATCCGGGTCTCCTGCATCAATACATGTAGAGTTTTCCTGAAGATTGAAGTCATTGCCGTTGAAATTGACAAAAAGAGGGTCGTCGGTTATATTGCCCTCACCAAAATTAATGACAGAAGTTTCGTTGGCACTGGCAAAATCATCTGCATTTGCCGATATGTTGCAATATTCTATATTTACCTGATGTGAAGTGCTGTTTTGCTGGTTCACGTATATCTCTTTATCGCTTTCTACAACTGCGTTGTTTCTTATAATGTTGTTGGTGATGATTGTGGTAGAAGGGAAGGTGTGCGAACTGTTTCCTCCAATAAAAATTGCAGCTCCTTTTCGTGTAGCTCCGTGCTGGGTTAATTGGTTTTTGACAATGGTGTTGTTTATAACTCTAGCCCCACGGGTATTTGCAAAGTGCAGCGCAGCACCTTCGGTTGCTGCACTGTTACTATATAATTGGTTATAGGTTATTCTTGGGGAAAAGTGCCAAAAAGCCATTGCGCCTCCTCTGTTGGCATGGTTGCCGCTGAATATGTTGTTGTCAATGGTTACATTGGCTCCCATTTGGGATGAGTAGGCATAAATTGCGCCTCCTCTACTGGCTGAGTTGTTTTTGAAAGTGCAATTATCAATAACCACATTTCGTTCGTTGGTTTGGTTTGAGTATATGGCACCCCCGTCGCTGCTTGATGATGTTCTGTTCCCCTCAAAATAAGAGTGGCTTATCACAGCATTGGTGTTGCTCAGATATATGGCTCCGCCGTTTCTGTTCATTCCGCCGGCTTCGTTGTTCAGAAATCTTAAATGCTCCCCTTTAAAGGTTCCGCCTGCCACATAAAGTCCCGCTCCGTGGTCAGCAACAGATCCATCCTTTATGGTAAATCCTACCAGAGTTACATTAGAATTGCCACTGATGTGGATAATCCTTTTGGTGATTTCATCTTCTATAAAGGGAGTAAGAATGGTGTTGCTAATGTGTTCCGGATTGTTCTCGGTTAAGTATTGTGATGCTAAAGTCAATGTTTTGCTACTAATGATGATTTCTTCCGAGTAAGTTCCTGGCGAAACAAGAATGAGGTCTTGATGATCGGCATTATCAATAGCTGATTGAATGGTTGGGTAGTTTTGCGATGGGACAATCAAGGTGTTTTGTCCGGTCATTTTTATGCACAGCATAAAAATAATAGAGATAAATAGTAGATGTTTCTTCATGCGTCTATAATTTATTTTCCATTTGCCAATGCTTTTGGAAAATGAGTCCCGATGGTTCAGGACTCATTTAATTTTTTAAAATTAAAATTTAACAAATTCAACCCTTCTGTTTTGCGCTTTGCCTTCTGATGTGCTGTTGTTGGCAACGGGCTTGGATTGTCCGTGACCTGCTGACTTTAGTCTTTGCGGGCTTATCCCCATACTGATTAGCTGGTTCATAACGGTTTTAGCACGATCTTCCGAAAGCTTTTGGTTTGCAGTGGCATTGCCGTCGCTGTCTGTATGTCCTTCAACGGAGAAGTTAAGTTCCGGATGCTTGCTCAACAGAGAGTGTATTTCATTAATGATGCCCATTGACTCAGGACGCAGGGTCGATTTTCCTACGTCAAAACGAATCCCATCGGCAATAATCTTCCCATCTGTGAGAAATTTGTCATAGAGAGGAACCGCTCCTTGAGCGATTCTTATGTTTTTGATGAATCCTTTTCTGTTTCCTGAGGGGTTATGAAAACCAATGGTTACACCTGTGGGATTGTAACCGAGATTTGGAATGTTGAGTATTCGGGAATCATCTAAATAAACTTTTAAGGCTCTGATGTTGAAAGATATGGAAACCCGTCGCCAAATATGGTCATCACCTCTGTCGTTAGAGGTTCCGGGATAGTTGCTTCTGCTTATATGATGGCCATCAGCCCCATTTTTGTAAATCCTGACCCATTTATTTCCCTGTTGGTAGCTTCTGTCCAAATTGCTCTGGTTTTTGAAGTCTGTTAGTGAAATACGGTAGCTCGATGGATCGTTATCAAAAAAAGCATCAAACTCTATGGTGAATTCATCGGGCAGATAGTCTTCATGGCTGTTTTTAATAAGCGGAACAATTCCTCCGCCTCCATTTGTGTTGCAATTGATAAACCAGATAACATTTTCACCGTCAAGTTCGGCAATCTCTATTGTTCCTCTGGTTAAATCCCATTTTGATGGAAATTCTCCATTTCTTTCATTTTCTAAGTTGTCTTCAAAAATGATTTCATCGCCCGGAATAAAATCAAAGCGCGACCAATTTAATTGAGGGGAGGTGGTTGTAGCAGACTGTTGATTTATTGTTTCAGAAGTTGATTCTACGGTTGATTCAGGAACTTTATTCTGACTTTGTTTATCAGAATCAGATGATTCTCTGCCATCTATGGCGTCTTCAATTTCATCAAGGGTTGCGTCAACTTTATTGTCGATTCTTCTCTCTATCCGATTTTCAATCTTTTGTTCTGTCCTGTTTTGTGTCCTTCTTATGATTCTGTCAGTATTAATTTGTGCTTCCAGAGTTTGTAAAGCTAATACCGATACTAATAGTGCTAGCAGAGTTGTTTTCATGGATAACGGATTTTGTCGTTTAGCAATGGAGTGTTAAAATGGATATATCGTTAGTCCCAAAAGGAGACTAACGATAAATTGTGAGGTTTTCTCAAGGAAAAGGGCATATCACCTTGTCTTCTTTGTGATTAAGGTTTTCAAAAAGAAACTGGTTGTTTTAATGTTTTAGGTTAAAGGTGTTTTTTGCGTTGCCTTCTCTTTTTGCCCAAATGTTTTTCGCTACTCCCTCTGAGGAGCTCTTAAAGCAGAAAATTTGTCCACTATCAATTCCCTGTGCAATAACCACAATATTTCCATTACTTAATAAAGAGAGGTTTGAAAATGGTTGGCTGTCTGTGTTTGCCCCTGCACTCATATTTGAGACAACACTCCCACTGTTGTTTACGATATAGACTCCGAAAAAATCCGAAGCATATATTCTTCCATCTTTTCCTTTTACCTGATTGGTAATTGACCCGATAAATAAAGGAGGATTGGCTGTCCATGATGTTGATCCATTGCTGCCATTAAGTTTTAAAAGGCTTGCCCCGCCCATATAAACATTGCTTTGGGCATCCGTCGTAATGGATCCGTTGTTGTTTTCGTAGTAATGCGTCCACAGCAATGTTCCATCGGGGCTGTAAACTGCGGTTTTGTAGTCATAAAGATTCTCAACTGCTACATTGTATTGCACAATAATTTTTCCATTGGGTGCAATGGCTATTTTGTTGTTTTGGTGTCCACTGGTTCCATAGGAGTGAAAAAGATCAACATCATCCGGAAGATTGCTGTTCCATTTTACGATAAATGCACTACTTGTGGCTTCAATGGCAAACAAGTGAATGTCATCGGCAAAATAAACCATATTGCCGTTGGCTGCAAGAGTGCTTTGCTCAAAAAAAGCATGCTTCCTGTCTTCGTCTTCTTCGTTTTCTCTGAATTGGGTTAAATCCAATTCATAATTTACATCTCCGCTGGAGATATCCAATGCAAACAAATGCCATTCATATTCAGTCAATGTTTTATCCGCCCGGTAAATCAACATGTTATTGGCAATGGTAAAATTGCGTGCATGATTGTAGCTGTCAGTAACTCTTTTGTTCCAGATAACATCTCCGTTTTCTGCATTAAAACAGATGATTCTATTATCGTGGCAGTGCACAAATAGTTTTCCATCGTAATATGTCAACTGGCTTTCAAGTAAAACGTCAGTCGTATTGGTTTTACTCCATCGTTTTTCACCATTCTTATTAAAGGCGTCAATGGTAAATCCCTCGCCCACATATTCTTTTTGCAGAATATAGATATTATCATTTTCATCTATGGCTGGTGAGGTTCGAAACAAAGCTGCACTGATGGTTTTGGAAAGATTCGCTGACCACTCTATGTCGGCTTTTGAGTCGTTGTTGTCAAAAAGATCATCTATCTTTTCATCGCTGTCACATCCTAAAAATAATGCTGTAGTGAAAAGCAGAAAGGCGAATTTCTTTAGTAGTTTCATTCTTTTGAGTTTTAGTTTAATATTTCACAGCGAATATAGATTGTTATAAGATTTTAATTATGTAAAAAAACGACACGGTTGACCAATGTTTAGATTTGTATGGTAAATAGTATCAAAAAGTACGATGAGAGAATAGTGAAATAATTAATTCGAGTCGGCCGAAAATAAAATTACGATAATTGATAATGAGTTAAGTGAAAAAAGTTCATCGTGGAAAACTAGAGGGTTGATTGTTAAAAAGCAAGTTGTTTGCTCTGTTAAAAGAGGAGGGAGATTTACATAGGTAAATTGTTTATTCAAGAAGGCTTTTGGTGAAATTGTTCATGATGGATTTGAAATCCACGGGCTTTGTTTGAGAAAAGGTAATGAAATCTTTTCGGAAGTGAGAGAAATCATAATAATATTCTAGAAACAAAGGATCGTCCCATCGCATTTCTGGATTTTGATAGATTAGCTCCAGTATGTATTTGTGTCGAAGAATACGGCAAAACATCTTACAACTAATACCAATGGTTTTAGAAAAATATCGCTGTAAGGTACGCGCATTTATTTTTCCGTTCAATATTTCTGATTGGTCAATAATTCCTTTTCTTGCTATGATTTTATCTGTAATGGAATCTAATAGATTGTGATTTTGGACTTCTTTTTTGTTAGACAGCAACATTCTCTCAATGTCGTCAATGACACTTTCAATTTGAATCCCGTTTTTGAGTTTTACTTCAATTTTTCCTATTTCCTCTTTTGGGAACAAGGTGTTTAATGGAACTCCAGTGTTAAAGAGTGTTTTAGGGGATATGCCAAAGAGATTGTAGAGGCCATAAGGCTTGAAGTTTACTCCAAGAATTCGGGTCTTGGGAGTTGGGTTTACAACCATGTGTTTGGAAAACTGCCCTACTATGATTGATGATGTTTTTATTTGTTCTAAATTATAAAAATCAGATTCCTCTCCATATTGAAACAACATAACAGGCATTCCAAGGGGAGGGAGTTTTAGAGCCGGGGTTGATTCAGAGAATGTTATGTGCCAATAATCTGTGATATGCTGTTTTAGATCTTGATGCTTTGCTTGATATATCGTTTTTTGCATTTTGATTTAATTAGGATGTTTTGAGATGTTTTATGGGTGGCTTTGCAAAACAGTAATTAGTTTGCTGTGTAATTTTACATCTCTTTTTTTAATGTTGTATGATAATTTTGATAAACAGAGTTGTTAAAATGACCAAAATTGATTTATATATTACATAATTGTGTCGATCTGTATTAATCTTATCACTATATTTATTATAAATAAATTATCATAAAAGGTCGTTAATCTTTTTTATTTGGTTGATTTCCAGGAGAATAAAGTTTTGCGCGCTGGATGTTTAAGTTGTTTAGAATCAAGAAGTTCCATTTATCTAATATTCTACCCAGAGGGAATCGGGACTAACGTCCTATTATAATCAAGCATGCGTTGTTATTAAAAATTAACTATGCCTCAGTCGTCAAACATCATATCCCACGTAGAAAAAGTCTGGATGATGATTTTTATCATCATCATATTGTTAATTAGTGTTTTGACGACTTTAAAACTGGCTGATAATATTGAAAATGAGATGCGTTCACGGTTTCTGTATGAAGCCGAAAGGTTTTCCTCATCCATTACCACCAGTTATTTGGAATCTCTGTCCGGCTCAGAGGCAGATACTCTTCTACACACATACCAAAGATTAAAGAGTCAACTAAAATCATTAAGGAACGTTGACCCAAATATTCGTTTTATTTATCTTCTCGGGCAAAAGCGCGATGGAATTCACCAAGGTAGTGATGGCCTTCGTAATTCAGATGTGTTAATTTTAATTGACAGTGAACCTCCAACATCAGCGGATTACTCGCCACCGGGGCAGGTTTATAAAGAAATCTCTGACGAATATAAAAGAGTTTTTGTTGATATGGAATCAATAGTTACTAAACCTGTTACCGACAGATGGGGGAATTGGGTTACTGCGTTGATTCCATTGGAGAAAAGCAGTACTGATGGTTTTGATATGGTGTTGGGTGTGGATATAGATGCGCAAAATTGGAGGCGTTACATAGTTTTAAAATCCATTCTTCCGGTAAGCGTTGCAACCATTCCATTGGTTGTTGTCATTGTAGTTGGATTTGTCTGGCGCAAGAGAATTGCAAAGAAAATTCGAAATATAAAAAACCGTTGGATTTATCCAGAAACCTTTATTGTTGTAATGTCTGGTGTCATCATTTCTTTGTTTTTGTCATGGATTGTCCACGATCACTCTAAAAGAAATCTTTATCAGACATTTCAGCAAATGGCTGACAGTCGTATATCCATTTTTGAAGATGCTATACATGATTTATGGAAAATAGAACTGGAAGGTATTGCAAGGTTTTACCTGGGAAGTGAATATGTTACAACAGATGAGTTTTTACATTATACAGGCTATTTAATCGATAACCGCTTTGTAACGGCCTGGTTATGGGTGGAAGTAGTGCCTGGTTCTGAGATTGAAAGATTTCAATCTCAGGAGTTGGAAATAAACGGAAAAGAACTGCTCATATGGGAGGAAAGTGTTGGTGGTAATCCGATTCCTGTTTCAGAGAGAGATCTCCATTTTCCGGTTACACGGATCGCACCCAAATTCAGGGGAGAATGGGTTTTAGGGTTGGATGGAGGAGTCGATACGCATGCCTTGAAAGCCATTTCTGAAGCACTGGAGTCGGGGTTGGTCTCAGCATCCTATTTTTTGGGGAAAGTGTTTGTCGACGGGGGTAAGAATAGCATGCTGGTAATGCGGCCTGTTTTTTCGGTCTCAGATGATTCTTCTCCACACGGACTTGTAATGGCATTGTTGGATTTGGGAGATTTGCTCGACAACACGTTGAATGATGATTTTATATTTGCTTCATACAGAGTTCTTAATAATGAAAGCCATTCTTCTTTCGGCAATCGCTTAATTATTTGGGGCCATGAGGATATTAATCAAATGATGATGTCCCGTGTTGTTTTTGCCTATGGCAAAAACATCCTTGTCACAGCATACCCAACGCAGCACTTTTTCTCTATCAATCCTTTAAGAGGAGCACCTCTATTTGCATTTTTGGGGATTCTGATTTCAATTTTGATTGCTGTAATCATAACTTTGGTAAAACGTCGCCATCAGGAACTTGAGTGGTTGGTTGAAAAGAGAACGATGGCCTTACGGACAAGTCAGAAGCACCTTGCTGCCACCCTAAGATCTATTGGCGATGGTGTAATTACTTGTAATAAATCCGGACACGTAAATTCTCTTAATAAAATAGCGGAAACGCTTACCGGATGGACAACTGAAGAAGCCAATGGTAAAGAATTGGAAGAGATATTTCATATTATAGATTCCAAGTCAGGGAATAAAGCAGATAATCCTGTAAAATTCGTTTTGGAAAAGGGCGAGAACGTTGAATTGGCCAACCATATTGTTCTGATATCAAAAAGCGGAGCAAGATATCATATCGCTGACAGTTGTGCCCCAATAAAGGATGATGCAGATCGGGTTACAGGAGCTGTTCTTGTTTTTAGGGATGTTACTGAGGCATATGTCCAGCGTGAAGTTTTAAAAGAAGAGAGAGAAAGATTTCAATACATCCTTGATATAACTGGAACAGGAATCAATATTGTAGATAAAGACTATAATATTATTTATGTAGATGAGGGCTGGAGAAAGAAGTATGGAGATCCCAAAGGGAAGAAATGCTATGAATACTTCATGCATCTCAATGAACCTTGCGAGAACTGTAATATTCAAGAAGCTTTCGATACGAAAGAGGTTTACATTTCTGAGCAAACTTCCGATGATGATGATAAAGTTTTTGAGGTTCATACCATTCCATTTAAAAACAGTAAAGGAGATTGGCTTGTCGCTGAGTTTAAGGTTGATATAAGTGCAAGAAAGTTTGTGGAAACGGAATTAATACAACAAAAATTATTGTTAAGAACATTAATTGATAATCTGCCGGCTTTGATTTATGTAAAAGACCTGGAAGCACGAAAAGTCATTTCAAATATTTCTGATTATAGATATCTTGGCTTTGAACGTGAAGAAGATGTAATTGGGAAAACAGATATAGACCTTCTTGGTAAAGACGCACTTGAGTATTATGAGGATGATCTCAAAGTAATAAAAACAGGAATTTTTATTATTGACAAGGAAGAGAGTTTTATCAGGAAATCAGGAGAAACCGTTTGGTTGTCAACCAGTAAAATTCCTCTTTATGATAAGGATGGGGAAATTACCGGGTTGGTGGGGATCGGACATGATATAACCCAAAAACAAATGGCTGAACAGGAATTATTAGCAGCCAAGGAGAAAGCAGAAGAGAGCGATCAATTAAAAACAGCTTTCCTGCACAATATGAGTCATGAAATCCGAACACCATTAAATGCCATATCCGGATTTGCAGATATGTTGGTAACAACTAATCCCGATAATGACAAAAGAGTACGTTATGCATCAATCATTAAGAATAGCAGTAAACAATTGCTCTCCATTGTTAACGATATTTTAACCATCTCATCCATTGAAACAAAGCAGGAGGTTCTGAACAATGACAAAGTCAACATCAATGAGATTACAGAGGAGTTGTATGCCGTTTTTAAACAACAGGTAGGAGGTAAGGATATTGAGTTTACAGTCGACAATTGGTTTGTTTACAATGAGTCTCTGGTTGTTTTGGACAGAACAAAAGTTACACAAATTTTAAGCAATCTTTTAGGTAATGCTTTCAAGTTTACCAATAGTGGCTTTGTCAAATTCGGGTATGTTTACCGGAATGAGAGCAATGAACTTGAATTTTATGTAAATGACAGCGGTATTGGAATTGCTGAAGAATCTCAACGATTGATTTTCGAACGGTTTCGGCAGGCCAATGAGGACATCCATCATGAATATGGAGGAACGGGCTTGGGATTATCCATATGTAAAGGTTTTGCAGAATTAATGAACGGAAACATTCGCCTAGAATCCAACCCCGGAGAAGGAAGTTCATTTTATCTGACAATCCCGTACGTTCCTTACAATAAGAGTCGTATAAATAATATAGAACCTTACCGGGAAACTCTTTCTGAAGAAAAGTTTCCTGTTCTTGTGGCAGAAGACGATGAACTAAGCTCGTTGTTTTTAAAGGAGCTTCTTAGGGAGCTGAGTTGCACGGTTTTTCATGCCCAAAATGGAATTCAGGCATTGACTATTTTCAAGCAACATAAAATTGAATTGGTTTTTATGGATGTTAGAATGCCTGAAATGGATGGGTATCGGGCAGCCCGTGAAATTAAGAAGCTAAATCCGGAAACCCCCATCGTAGTTCAGTCGGCGTATGCACTTTCCATTGATAAAGAGGAGAAAAAAGCGCTTTTTGATGAATGTATTGCTAAACCGTTGGATCCCGATATGGTTAAATCTCTGGTAAATAAATACAGAATGAAGGATAAGTCTTAATGACTTCTATAATTTCAATATCTTTGTCAGATATAGTAATCAATTTCTGAATCGTTATTTTGAGAAAACTTCGCCCCATCATGTTTGTCGGAACCGGTTCCGATGTTGGAAAATCAGTTTTAAATGCGGCATTTTGCCGCATTTTTATGCAGGATGGCTATTCTCCGGCGCCTTTTAAGGCTCAAAACATGGCTCTCAACAGTTTTGTTACTCCCGATGGCCTTGAAATTGGTCGGGCGCAGGCTGTTCAGGCCGAAGCATGTGGTATTCCGTGTTCGGTAGAGATGAATCCTGTTTTGCTAAAACCATCAGGTGACATGGTGAGTCAGGTAGTTTTGAACGGGAAGCCGGCAGGCAATAAATCTGCATCAAAGTATTTTCTGGAGACTAATCGGGATGCACTTTTTGCCGAAGTTATGAAATCCTATCATCGCTTGGCCGAAAGGTACAATCCCATTGTCATAGAAGGCGCAGGATCCATCTCCGAAATGAATTTGTGGGACAAGGATATTACCAATATGCGGGTGGCAGAAGCCGCTGATGCAGCCACCATTCTGGTGGCAGACATTGATCGCGGAGGTGTATTTGCCTCTGTTTATGGCTCAATTCAGTTGTTACCCCCAAATCAACGAAAGCTTATCAAAGGGGTTTTAATTAACAAATTCAGAGGCGACGAGAGCCTTTTCCATGAAGGACGAAGAATGTTGGAAGAGATCAGCGGCGTACCTGTTTTGGGCGTTATACCATGGTTTCGTGATATTTTTATTGAACAGGAAGACTCAGTAGTTCTGGATCATCTGAAAAATCAACCACAGAAGGGAAAAATTAATATCGCAGTTGTTCGCCTCAAGCACATGGCCAATTTTACAGATTTCGACTCTCTACGTCACGTTCCTGAGGTAAATCTTTATTATGCCGAAAGCGAGGATGCACTTACAGCGGCTGACATCATTATATTGCCCGGGTCTAAAAACACCATTGCCGATATGGAAATGTTGCGACATAGAGGGTTGGAGAGTGTTTTGATGCGATTGCATCAAAACGGAAAACCCATTTACGGGATATGTGGAGGATTTCAAATGATGGGAAAAATTATACAGGATCCAGATGGAGTAGAAGGCAATGTTTCCCAAACCAAGGGTTTGGGAATACTTCCGGTGGAAACAGTATTTAAAGGTAAAAAAAAGACAGAGCAATGTCGTTTTGAATTCCTTAATGATGACAACGTTAAAGGTTCGGGATATGAAATTCACATGGGAGTGACCAAAGTGGATGGGAATCCACTTTGTCGACTCAATAATGGTGAAAACGACGGCTGTTTTCTGAATGAAAAAACCTGGGGGACATACATTCACGGAGTTTTTGATAATGCATCGGTCATCCGTGAAATATTAAGACAGGTAAATCCCGACATTGAAATAAATTTTAGTTTGAGGGATTTAAAAGAGGAAGGGTTTAACAAACTGGCCGGATTGGTGCGGGAGAAAGTGGATTTGGAAAGGATTTATGGATTTATTCGTAAGTAATTTGTTTAAGTTGTTGACCGAATGGAGTTTTCATGAGTTGTTGCTTTCGAGCTCTTTTTGTGAGCTTGACTGCGTCGATCTTCGATTCCCACTCATGGGCGTTTCATAAAAGAGCCATCCATGAATCAAGAATAAGCTGTGCGCTAAAGAAAAAATAACAACAATTGAAACGCGCATGCGGAGAGAACTTACAACATGTGAATGAAATTGGCCTTATGCAAGTTGCATAAGGCCAATTAATTAGTTTGAATAATTGCTGATGGATATACTTGTTTGATATACCTATAAAACATACCTTTGTGATATAAAAAACAAGCAATGAAAACTGTATCACTAAAAATAGACGAATCAATTTTCGGCGAGACTGAAAAGATACTTGAGCGAATTAAGAAGCCCCGTAACAGATATATCAACGAGGCAATTGATTTTTACAATAAACTTCAACGAAAACAAATACTTGAGGAAAGGCTGAAGAAAGAATCAGGATTGGTTAAAGCTGACTCAATGGCTGCCCTTAAAGATTTTGAGGAGATTGATTATGTGGATTAAACAATTCGAAATTTGGATTGCGGATTTAAATCCGCAAATTGGAACCGAACCAGGTAAAACAAGGCCGGTTTTGGCCATTCAGACCAATTTGCTCAATAAAATCCCTCACCCATCAACCATCGTTTGCCCTATAACGACAAATGTTAATAAGGGTTCTGAGATTTTGAGGGTTCATCTTAAAAAAGGAACAGCTAATTTAAATCAGGCTTGTGATGTTATGATTGATCAAATTCGAGCCATTGACAATAAAAGACTAACAAAGAGGATTGGGATCTTACCGGATGAATTAATAGACATTGTTAAAGAAAATATTCAAATAGTACTCGATCTTGAATAATGCACAACAAAATCATATATCAAATAGATGCATTCACCAGTGCGCTTTTTAAAGGAAACCCGGCAGGCGTTATGTTGGTGGACGAGGGTTTTGCATCCCACAGGATGCAAAACATTGCTATGGAGATGAATCTCTCCGAAACGGCATTCGTTATTCCACACCAAAATGAGTTTAAAATTCGGTATTTTACTCCAACAGTTGAAGTTCCCCTGTGCGGACATGCCACTTTATCGGCTGCGCATATTATTTACGAACTAGGGGTAGTTGGAAAAGACCAACAAATTGTTTTCAGAACGAAGAAAGGGAAAGTTACAGCTAAATACTCAAATGGATGGATCGTTTTGGATTTTCCGCAATACAAACTTCAAAAAGTTGAAGTCCCGGCTGTTTTTGAGAGTCTCCTAGGGTTTGAGCCTGTGGAGTTGTATCGTAGCGATGAAGATTGGGTCATCGCTGTTGCCAATGAAGCGGAATCAGTTCGCAATGCAGCTCCCAATTTTGAAGCACTCATAAATCATGGACTTGGCGAGTTAATGATTACCGCAAAAAGCGATGTAGAGGAGGCTGATTTCGTGGTGCGCTGTTTTGCACCAAAATCCGGAATTAATGAGGATCCGGTAACCGGCTCGGCGCATTGTGCATTAACCCCGTTGTGGTCTCAAAAGCTGGGGAAAAGAGAAATGGTTTCCCATCAGGTGAGTCGTCGCTCGGGTGTTTTAAAGGTTGCCTTAAATAAACCGAGAGTGGAAATCAGAGGAGAGGCGGTAACGGTATTTAAAGCAGAACTGAAATTCTAATGTTGTACGGACACGGAAACGAAATACATCAATACATACAGGGTATTAAAGCCGATTTTAGCTCAAATATTGCCTGTGGAGGCACGCATCCCGCAATTTTGGCACATATAAAAGATTCTATAAATCTTATAGGGAACTATCCTGAACCGGATGCCTGTTCGCTTCGGGAGGCCATTGCACGAAAGGAGGGGGTTGACCTGCGACAAATTGTTGTAACCAATGGATCAACGGAGGCATTTTACCTGTTGGCGCAACTGTTCAAAAATGGGAAATCACTGGTTTTTACTCCATCTTTTTCCGAGTACGAAGATGCTGCAAAATGTCATGGACATTCGATTTCCCACCAACCATCTGGTAAGTTTAACATCCAAATGACAGAGCAATATGATTGTGTTTGGTTGGGAAATCCCAATAATCCGGACGGAGTGGTCACTGATTCTGATTTGATTTTGAATTTTTGCAGTAACCATCCCGATGCTTGTTTAATTCTCGACGAAGCTTACCATTCTCTTTGCCATGAATATGTATCGCCATTGTCGTGCCATAATGTGCCGGACAATTTAGTGGTTGTACGCTCATTGACAAAGCTATTCGCTTTGCCAGGGTTGAGATTGGGATATATTATTGCCAGTGAAGAAATATGTGAGAGTTTAAGCGAAATTAAAATGCCATGGAGCGTTAATGCTTTGGCCATCGAAGCAGGGAAGTTTATCATGGATAAATACGAAGAACTCAAGCCAGATATCAATGCTTTGCTTAAAGAATCAAGTCGTTTTCAGAAACTAATGGCGGAAATTGAGATGGTTTCTGTCTCACCCTCCGAGTGCAATTATTTTCTGGTGAAACTGCATAAAGGCACGGCTGGCGACTTGAAAAAGCATCTTGTAGACCAGCATGGATTTCTTATTCGCGATGCAACCAATTTCAGAGGATTAACGTCTGCTCATTTTCGGGTGGCCGCATTATCTCCGGCACAAAACAATCAACTGGTAAACGCCATTAAAACATGGATTCAGAAAGCATTTTAGTTAGTTCCTCTCCATATTTAATTCCGCTATTGGTGGGATATTTACTTGATTTGGTCTTTGGCGACCCTTATCGCATGCCACACCCGGTTAAGTTGTTTGGCCGTTTAATTGCTTATGGTGAAAGCGTTCTAAATAAAAACCGGTACCGGTTTTTAAAGGGCATGCTTATGGTTTTGCTTTTGGTGGGAGTTACATGGGCAAGTCTTCTACTTTTCTTTTTCGCGATTCAAAACGTATGTTTTGTTTGGTATCCGGTTGCTTCGCTCTTTGTTTTCTGGGGTTTGGCAAACCGCAGCCTCATTGATGAAGCCCGCAAAGTGGAGTACGAATTAAGCATGAATGGTCTTGAAGCCGGCAGGCATCAACTTTCTTATATAGTGGGTCGGGATACTTCCAATCTTTCACCTCAGCAAATCCGGACTGCAACACTCGAAACGCTCTCTGAAAATCTCAGCGACGGCGTAATAGCGCCTCTCTTTTACTATGCCATTGGGGGAATTCCTCTGATGTTTGCATACAAAATGGTAAATACTCTGGATTCAATGGTTGGATACAAAAATGAGCGTTACATCCGTTTCGGAAAATTCGCTGCGCGTTTAGACGATGTTGCAAATTTCATTCCTGCACGGCTCACAGCCATCATCATGGCTGTGGTTTCGGCCAGCAAAAACGCATTTCTCTTTATCAGGTTATATCGGAAAAATCACTCCAGTCCCAATGCCGGATGGCCGGAGTCTGCTCTGGCAGGAATTCTCAACTGTCGTTTCGGTGGCCCAAATCTTTATCATGGCAAGATGGTGGAGAAACCTTACATTGGGAAAAATAATCGCGAAATAACTTCACCGGATATTGACAAAGCTTGTTGGGTAAATCACAAAACAACCATCGTGATGGTTGTTTTAACGGCTCTGGTTATATGCTGTTCCACCATTTTCCTTTCTCACTAAGCTTAAACCCGGCAAACCCTCTTTTTTGAAGATTCTTTATCAGTTCCATGAAATTTGCCTGGGGATTTGACTCTGAATTGTTAGAAATCAGCACTTGCTCTCTGTTTCCATCCTTCAGGATAATGGTTGTGAGGTATGTTTGAGCTCCACCGTAATTTCTATTCAAGAAGCTGTTTCTACTGTGTAGTTCCAGTAACAATTCCTTAATCTCACCAAACATAATTTGACTCTCCAGGTGCCCAATGGTTTTTTTAAAACCATTGGATGCCACTGTGAGGTTGCCAATTGTTGGCATTTTTTTATTAATGCGATAGTGGTAAATGTTTCGGATTAATAAAAGCATTAGCCAAATGGTTGTCGAAAAGGATGCTACCCAGACACTGATCTCGCCGAGGAAAAGCCAGCTGCCGGTCATCAGTAAAATCCATGTGAATGGAAATATCGCGAAAATGATGAGGTTTGTTCTTCTGATATTTTGGAGGGACGCTCCTTTGGCGTTAAAAATTTTAAACTGCATGGGTCGCTGTTTTGGGAAAATGGTGTTATTTTTGTTTTAAAAATAATACAATTTATTGTATTATTTGAATGTGATTTGTGATCCTAGTGAATTAAAAAGAATTTTGAATTTGCAGGATGATTACTTAATCAGTATATTTATTCTTTTACAGTTGAATCCGTTATAACGAGAAAATAAGTTCTGTAATTTAAATATCAATATGAAAAAATGCTTAACCCTACTCGCTGCTTTTATCGCACTTATTCTTACAATCGGTTGTTCAACCTATCACTATGTAAGTTTCAATAGTGAGCTTCCTCAGGACTTTAGGAATGAAATGGTTTCGGACTTGGATTCCGTAATCGTGCGGCATCTCTTTTCAGAGGATAACCAGATTTTGTTTGAAATATCAAACCGCTCCGGACAAATGCTTTATGTTGATAAAACCAGGTCATTTCTTATTTTAGGGGAGGAGAGTTTTCCAATATGGCAGGATGTGACGCATACAAATCTGGCGGGTAAAATAACTGAATCCGGCCAATATTCAAACAGAAGTTTTATTAATGCTCATAGTACTTCGATCCGTGATCTGGCAGTGGTAGCGATTCCTCCTGGTACGCGAATTTCTGAAAGCGCCGGGGTGATACCAAACATCAATTATGATGAAAAATCTGATCATGAAAAAGTAACCATTCCTGGAAGAGGAGCCGGGTTTAACGGGAAGGTGTATCGATACAATGAGGATAATTCCCCATTATCACTCAGAGTTTACCTGACGCTTTATTTCGATCAGGACTTTGTTTCCAGGCTGACTATTGATGAGCGTTTTTGGGTTTCGGAAATAGTGAAAACCGATATGGGGCCTGGTTATCGGAATGAAGCATTGATAAATATGGTTGTTCAGACAAATGATAGCGGTGATAAAGCCGCCGGATTTTTTTTTATTGGAGCATTGTTTGTTGTGTTATTTGTCGCGATGTAAGCTGTGGCATTTAATTCATAACTGGAGTGATTTCAGGCATCATAAAAAAGTCCACAAAGGAGGATTCCCTTTGCGGACTTTTGTGTTTTAACCAGATTGTGGGTGTTTTCTGCGTCTTGAATTAAAGAAAACCCCTAATTATAAGTTCATCCTTCTTCAATATCCCCCGCAAGTTGGCCGTAAATACTGGCCATGGCACAAAGTGATATTGGAGTTAAAAGAATCAGGTAAATAATTGCCAATGGAGTCCAAATCCATCCTAATATAATGTAAGGAATAGCAAGGACTATCCAAACAAGAAAAATTGTCCATTTGTTACCATGGGTAATTTTGTTGCTTAGCTTTAAAGCTTCGGTTGCACCTTTGCCTTTATCAACCACCAATAAAGGAGCGAGACAATAGGCGATTCCCATAACAATGCCGGGAATAATCATAAACAGGGTTGCTATAAATATGATCAGCATGCCAAGGCTTACTACCAGAAAGTACTCGCCCATAAATTTACGGTATTTGCCATCAAAAATCTCCAGTGGATTAATCATTTTCCCTTTACTGAGAGCGGCAGGCAACGTTACCATAGCAATGGTGGTTCCAACATTCAAATATGGAATCCAGATTGTCAGCATCCAAAGAAGATAACATGCAATCAATGATAGAAAATTCTTCAGCCCATTGGTAAATGCGTAGCTGAGAATTTCACCAAATTCTAGTTTTTTTTCCATAGCTTTCTTGTTTAAGGTTGTAATAAATAAAAATAAATTTACTGAAACATTTTATTTATCACCAAACAATCTATATGTTATTTTACAAGAACCTTATGGATAACCATTTCATGATCAGTTGGATTGCTGATTTGTAGAAGATAGAATCCGCCGGATATTCCATTTAGTTCTATTCGATGATCTCCCTGATGGACTCTTTTCCTATACACTTCTTGTCCTGACATGTTTTTTAGCGTTATAATAGAATTATCTTTTGCAATGTTTACATGGATATAATCCTTTGCCGGGTTTGGATATGGTTTTGAATCATGATTTAATTCCATTTGCTCTGTTGAGGTATATCCATCTATCAGATTTCCGGAAACCAGGATGTTGTCAAATCTGTTGTTCCCTGCATCGCCTGTATTGTTTTCTCCGATAAAGAGAATGCGAAACTGCAAATTGGCGTTATTCTCTGTTTCTGCATAGGCCGACAGAGGGAATGAGATTACATGATAGTCTGTTTCAATTTCATAACCCAGAGCAATTGGAACCCATGATGCACCCTGATCAATTGAATAGTGCAAGTTCTGTTGTGTTGGTCCATTATTTGACCTATGCACTTCAAATGTTAAATGCAAGTTGGTAAATCCCGATGAAGGTGCATCAATGATAAGTTCCCTGCTGATGGCCGGGTTTCGTACCCGAAGAGCAGTTCCGACATCCGCATCCATTTGAAGATTGTATTCTGAGCCATTATCAAAGAAGTCCATATAACCGTCGCCTGTTCCGGGGTATGTTATGATTCCAGATTCAAAAGCAGAATAATCAGCCACGACTTCGGTTAGAATACCGCCGGGAAGTTCATTAAAATGCCAATAATGAATAATATCTTCGCCCAATTCGGGTTCAAAAATGGCGGTGAGAGTAACATCGTTATCAGGCATGGTAAATGTAAACTCAGTATTGGTGGATACTTCGTTGTTTTCGTGATCTACCCATCGGATAAAGTTAAATCCGTATAATGGAAGAGCTTCTGCAACAACTTCTGCGTCTGCCTGAAATTCGCCCGAGCCAATAACAGTTCCTCCACCGGGCATATTGTAAGTCAGCACCAGATTTCTTAAATAGCTATTTGCAATAATGTTTATACCCTGCGATGCTTCAAGACCATCCGCATTTGCACGTATTTCAAACTCTTCGGCTTCATCATACAAAATGCCTGTTATGATGGTGTTTTGCAGCCCATCGGCTATGGTACCGGTAATTGTGCCGGTTAAAGTTCCATTGCCCGACACCAGTTCCAGTGTGACCTCCGTGTCTGCTTCTGCTGCTGAGGGTTTGCCGTCTGCATTGTAGATGCCCACTTTTAAGCTAAATGGTTGATCAGCAAATACCGGATTGTTTTCGTTTACAGCTTCAATCTTTAATGCTGTGGGGTTTGGATATAGGATTATTTCGCCAGAGAAAGCTACATTACGCAATCTCCAGTTTCCTTCCGGACTGTATTCGCTACCACCATCGTCAAAATCACGTGCTCTGTGATAGTTTAAGTTTGCTCCAAGATCAAGATCCGGTACGCCTGGATTGAAAGGTTCAGGTGAGAAGATCGAAACTATGCGAATGGCAAAATCCGGGTTGTCGTTGGCATCAGAAACTTCGCTCAGGTCTATCATGAATGGGTGGAAAATATCTCTGGGAGCTAATCCGCCATCATTGTTTCCATAAGTCTGCCATGAAACACCCCCATCGGTGCTGTATTCAAACTGTGCCCAGCGACTAGCTGTTCCGGATGCCCTTTGTTCAAAATTGATAATTATATTCTCGTATCCCTCAGTACTAACCATAAAAGAAGCCCCTGCTGTACCGGATGCTGCACCTTGAATGGGGAAGTTATCAAATCTCCATCCGCTTTCCGAATCAACAGAGTGCTCTGATGTACCTCCAATTAGCTGGGCAACTCCTTCACCTATGGAAGGATCGGTGTTGCCTTCAAAAGTCCAGCGGGTAAAAACCTGATGGTTGTTAGGAGTAATAACCTCTCCCGTGAAATTTACATCTCTCAGTCTCCAATTGCCCTCCGGACTGTATTCATTGCCTCCTTCATCACGTGCGCGCTGATAGGCTGTGTTGGCATCAAAGTCCTGATCAGGTTCTCCGGGGTTGAACTCCACAGGACTAAATATTGAAACTATCCGCACTCCAAATCCGGGATTGTCATTTGCTGCTTCAACTCCTGAAAGATCCATTGAGAACGGGTAAAAGGTATCTCTGGGGAAAAGTCCTCCGCTATTATTGCCATAAATTTGCCATGTATCACCTCCATCTGTGGTATACTCAAACTGTGCCCATCTGCTGGCCGTACCGGAAGAGCGGTGTTCAAATTCCAAGTGGATGTTCTGATATCCTTCGGTGCTGATCATGAATTGCGCGCCGGCAGTTCCTGAATTCTGTTGTTGTTCCGGGAAATTAATGAATCTCCAACCATTTTCAGCCTCTACGGAATGTTGTTCTGTGCCGCCGATAAGCGAAGCGGAACCCTCCCCAATAATAGGTTCGGTAATTCCGTCAAATGTCCATCGGGTGATGGTTTGCCTTACATCGCTGTATGAGAAATGCAATGTCACAAACAGCAAAATGATCGTAATGGGTAAATTTCGTCTCATGATGATGCGCTTTTTTGTGTCTGAATTCATTAAGAATGTGTTATTGAGCAAGGTTTACCCTGTATAGGAAACCTCTGCTGTCTTCGTCGCTTTCTTCCGATATGTATAGTGAACTCCCGTTTATAAAACCAACTCCTTCAACCTGACCAACACGTTCGATAAACCGGTAGTCGGTGATTTCACCCTTAAAGAACCTGTTACCGGGGTAATTGGTGAAGGAAAGGAGATGTGAACGGGTTAGTAATATAACTTCTCCGGTTTCAAAATTGATGTCTGCTCCTGTTACTCTCGAATGATTGTTTCTGTTGCCAATGTATAAAGAATCCAGGAGTTTTGCTGTGTGACTTCCCGGTGAGGCCGGAACTCCGTACATTTTGGTGTAACCGGTTAGCGGTTCACTTCTGTCTTTGGTAAACATGAAAATGGAATCCGATTTCCAAATGATGGCTTCAATGCAGAAGTTTCTGTTACTTCTTGGAGGTGGAAATTCTGTTTGATCTTCCAGTGTAAATGCAATGGCATGAGCAAACGTAGAATTTCCGGTGGCTTTGTCGGGATGTGGAATGCGCCAAATTTTTAGGTCTTTACGATCGTTGTTGTTGTTGCCGGCATCATTGATGTAAACATATCCATTGGAATCAATGGCAAGGTCTTCCCAGTCAATGTTGGTTGCATTGGAGATCATCAGAGTTCTTTGAAGCACTCCCGTTGAATCAATTAAATAAAGTTCGTTGGGATTGCTTGAGTCATTATGTGTCCAAATGCGATTGGGCGATGTGACGATAAGGCCTGAACTTTCAGGAACTTCCAAAGGAAGTTCTCCCATGGTTTCAATATGAACATGCTTTACTTTAAATCCTGCATGACTTGTCGTTTTCTTATCGCATCCGCAAATAAAAAGGTATGATAATAAAAGAAATGAACAGATTATAAATCTCATGGGACGCATCATTATTTGGTTTCTTTTTTTGATTGCTAAATCAAAAAAGGCATTTAAAGTTAAGAATATTATTCTGAATGGTCAATTATTGGAGTGGGTTGTGACAGGAATAGCAGATTGTTAAAAACCCTTCAACGCAAAAATAAGTAGTTAGTTAATATGCTTTTGCGGAAGGATATATCGTATTGAAACTTTACATCATCACCAATTATATCCGATTAAGGATCTCCTCGGAAACGAGTAGGTATTTTGCCTCTGCTTCAGGAAACATTTCAGTTTAAAATGCGTATAAAAATTCAAATGCTTAAAGCAGGGCTTAATTAATCAAGTCTGAACTCCCTATTTAAAGGATATACATCCTTTATTCCTTCCCAAAGTTAGATGGCAGATTGCGTTTTTATGCTGCTCCTGGTTGTAACTTAATCTGAGGGGCTGTTTAAATGCATAATTGTAATTGATAAAACTGGGGTTTTTAAATGATGATATTTGCGAAGTTGTTAAATGTGCTGAAAGGATTTAATTCTTTTTTGATGGGCTGTGGATCGGCTGGCACCGAGGCTAAGGAAGCTGTTGTGCAGGATCTAATTCCTTTGGAATTACATCCTGATTTCGGAAGTTTTATGGCTGCCAACGATTATGGAGTAATTTGTCTTTCTGAGTATTTTGAGATCATCAATGTGAATTCATCCGCATTGAAAACACTCCATTTGATTGATAGAGCAGATCTCTGTGGACAGGACTTTTGGAAGTTGCCATTGGAGTTTTTCAATGAAGAAGAGGAGCTACTGCCAAAAGAGCTAAATCCGGTCTGGATTTCTCATCAGGAAGAAGAAAATTCCGCAACAGTGCTGAAGATCGTTAATTCATTAAAGAATTATTCAAGTTGGTTTCAGGTTGAATGCAAGGTTCATTTTTTAAATAGCAGATGCAATGACGATTATCAGATTGTAATTATCATTAAAGATATTTCGGATGAAAAGAAGCAGCATCTAAAAACCGCTTATAAGCTAAAAATGGAGATGTTGCTTTCTGATCTCTCCAACCGTTTTGCAAGTGTTAATCTTGATGAAGCTGATTATGAGATAACTTACGCTCTTC
Source organism: Alkalitalea saponilacus (assembly GCF_900168165.1). Classification (GTDB taxonomy): domain Bacteria; phylum Bacteroidota; class Bacteroidia; order Bacteroidales; family Marinilabiliaceae; genus Natronoflexus; species Natronoflexus saponilacus. Next base: position 251,019 of record NZ_FUYV01000002.1, on the reverse strand, counting down.
AGGAGCTAGGTAAGCTTACCGGAGTTGATCAAAGCTATCTTTTCCTATATAACAAGCAGGGTACAAGTATTTCATGTACTCATGAATGGTGCAATACCGGAGTGGATAGTCAGATTGACAACCTGCAAAACTTATCGGTTGAAAATTACAAATGGTGGGATAGCAGGCTGAAAACCGGAGAGCCGCTTAGAATAAACCAAACCGATGAATTTCCGGATGCTGCATTGAGAGAGAGGCAGCTTGTGGAGGATCTTAATGTTGAATCCCTTCTGGCAGTTCCTGTTATTCATACAGGAAAAGTTGCAGGTTTTTTGGGTTTCGCCACTGTTCACAAAAAGCGAAAGTGGAATGACGGAGATCTACGTTTGTTAAAAATAGCTGCGGGTAGCATAGCGGGGATGCTTAAGAATATAGATGTTTTTAGGAGGTTGTTAACCAGCGAAAGGAAATTCAGAGGCATCATAGAAAATTCAGGGATTGGAGTAATGATCCTCGACTGTAATGGGGTGTACCGATTTGTAAATCGTCAAATTTATGATCAGTTAGAAATTGATAGAAATATTGAAGGTTGCTCGGTGTACGATATGCTTCCAAATCAAACCGCTGACGAGATCATGAGAGACATAAAACTGGTGCTTGAAGGAAATGAGATATTGTGTAAGGATTATGTTTTTGAGCATTTAGGTGTTCCACGGTGTTACCAGACAACCATTCAGCCCTTGACAGACCCGGAAGATGGTTGGGAAGAAATCATCATGTATTGCCAGGATATTTATGACAAAAAGGAGAATGAAGAGAGAATTGAAAGCCTGTATCGTATCAGCAAATTGATTCTAAATGGTTTTGGTCATGAGCATGAGCTTTTTACCAGTGTTCTGGAAGTTATTCACAAACTTTTGCCTGCCACATGTTCAGCTGTTGTCCGACTTGAAGAAGTCACCGGCAAATATCGTCCGGTAGCCGCATTCCCAGTTAATTGCGCGGGGCTTGATGATGCAGGATTCGATCTTAACAGGAATTTGAATAAGTGGGAGACAGAAGCAGTAAAGAATCTGTTTGTTCTATCTGATAAATTTGAAGTGAGAGCCGTTTTGGGAATTGATGCTTTCCCATCAGCCAAAAGTTTATTGTTGATGCAGTTAGAATCTGGGAGTGATAGGGGACAATATTTAATGATGGTGTCCGAGATCGTTGATTTTTTTAACGAAAAAAGAATCAATATTGTAGAAGAAATGGCTCATCAATTAAATATTGGCCTAAGACAGAAGAATCTCAATAGCCAAATACTAAAATACAACCAAAATCTTGAGATTTTGGTTGCCGATCGCACACGTGAAAAGCGGGAGCTAAACAAGCTAAATAAAACAATTATCGACACAACCCGCGCCATTGTTATCTCCTCATCAATCGACGGTGTCGTTGCCAGTTTTAATCCCATGGCTGAGGCGGTTTTAGGTTACCAGGCAAAGGATGTAATTGGCCGGATGTCTGTATTGGAATTATACGACCCTTCGCATATCAGAAATGCGGTTGAATTGGCGGTTGGAATGAATGGGACAGCATTTGAGTCAGACTTCAAGGCCCTTATTTACCTGTCTGAAAATCTTCCACCTGAAAATGTGGAGTTTGCATTTTTTACAAAAACCGGAAAGTCATTACCCGTATTGCTATCCCGAAAAGTAATTAGTAATGAATCTGGAGAAAAGGATGGGTACCTCAATGTAGCAATGGATATCAGTCGTTTGAAAAAGGCCGAGCTTTCATTAAAACTCTATTGGTCAGCTTTCGAGAAATTCGTATACGCCTTGATCATTGCAGATAAAGATGGAAAGATTGTTTGGGCAAACAACAGCTATCTCGAACTCTCGGGGTATAATCATGATGAAATATTTCAGAGAACAGTCGGAGAGCTGCAAGGCAGCGGGATACAGGATAAAACTTTTTATAAAATAATGTGGAATGAATTATCCTCCGGCAGAACATGGAAAGGAGAGGTGTTTAATAAGCGGAAAGATGGAGTTATTTATCCTGAGGAGCTTACCATTTCTCCCATTTGTGATGATAATGGAGATATTATAAACTACCTGGCCATTAAAATAGACATTTCTGATCGTAAAATTCTAACTGATGAACTGTCGGCTACAAACCAGCAATTGAGTACGCTGGTTAATAATTTGCCCTCGGTAATTGTATTTGAGGATGTTCAACGGCGAATCCAACTTGTTAATAGAACCTATTGCGAAACTTTTGGTGGTGAGTATGATCCGGATCACTTTGTTGGAAAAGATTGTCAAATGTTAAGCGAAGCCTTTGCCGATTCAACCATTGATCCGGATGGCTTTTTAAATCGCATGGATGAGCTCATCAAAAATTTAAAACCGGCATTAAATGACCGTTTGCAACTGACAGATGGCCGGGTCTTTATTCGCAATTTCTATCCTGTATGGATCAACAATGAGTTGTCAGGATATTTATGGAGGCTGCAGGATATTACCCAACAGAACCAGATTGAAAAGCATGGAATGATTCAAAGATTGATGGGATATAAACTGGCAGCGACCATTCATAAACAGGAAGCACTTAAAATCATGGTAAATCATTTGGTTCAGATATCATCAACGGATGGTGTCGGCATTTATTTGCAGAATGATGATGATGCCAATCTTTGCGTATCGAAAGGATTTTCTGATCTGGTAAAAAAACAGTTCCCTGTTTTTCATTTGTGGGTTAGTGCTTTGCACCTTGAAGCTATCCAGAAACCATCATATTACTTATCAAAAGATTTTTATAACCCTGAGATGCTGAATAACGTAAACGTAAAAAAAATTGCCATCACCCCACTCACGGAGAGCAAAAACGGAGTTAAAGGATATGTGGTTCACATTTCATCTTCCGATGAAATGTGGGATTACAATTCAAAGTTAACCATGGAAGGTATGGTATCTCAGGTTGCTCCTGTTTTAAACCGTATTTGGAAACAAAATCCGGCATAAAGCAGTATAAGATAGTATTATAACCTCATTAACCCGAATGATTTAATTTGTTATCAGAAAAAAATAGAAGATGAAAGTATTTTACAATCAAAAGTGTACGTGGGTTTTAGCGATGCTTTTAATATGGTCTTCGTCGGTTTTTTCAATGGATGTTGAGTCGCAGGATGAAGAGTTTATCGTGGAATTTTATTCCATTCCATCGCCCGACGAGATATTGACCTATATTCACAACAGTGAAATTCAGTTCACTCCCCGTTTGCTTAACGATGTTAGGAAGAGCGACAGCTACAATACGTTTCGCGATCGCCTGTTGGCGTATGGATTTTATCTGGCAAATCTGGCTTATTCCATCAGCTTCGAACAGAACCATACCGGGCTACAGTATTTTAACACTGTGGATGAGATGGGACGGCAATTGAATATTTTTCCTCCCGAAGTAGAGGAGTTGGGACACCGTTTAATGAGGAACATGAATCAGATGGATTCCTTGAATTTGATTTACGATGAACTATACCTTCTGGTGATTGCCAATTTACACGATACCGACAGGTTTGGTGAATACGCACTTATTTCGGCGGGGGGATTTGTTGAAAGTCTTTATCTGGCGCTTAATTCTGATGGTTCAAAAATTCATGATGATGGTTTCAGAATGCGCGTGTGGGATCAAAAAATGATCATGGATCAGTTGGTGGTCATGTTTAATCGACACCTGAATGAACCGGTTCGAAAAGCGATGCTGAATGATATGGAGGGATTGATTGATGCGTTTAACGAGTTTACTATTGAAACAGAATCCCCTAAAGTGGCTGGAACCTCAAACGGTGTCATAACCATTGGAGGTGGCAGGGCAACCGGATCTACCGTAAACTCCATCAGGCGAATACATGAGGAGGTGAACAAACTTAGAGGAAAATGGGTCAATTAATCTGAAGAAAACTTTAAAATATAGAGAGATGTTGCAGTTTTTTAAATATATCATTCCGTTAATATTGATCTTTTCAGGTTTTGCAACCATTGATGCTCAGTTTTGCAGAAATTATGAACAACAGCATTGTTCTGAACCACCTGCAGATTTTGTCAATGGCTCGGTGTCTCGTGCTTTTACTTTAGGAAAAGATCATGTTGTTCGCTTTAATCAGATTTTATATGGGGGTCGCACCTATTTTTTAAGCGTATGTGGAGAGAAAAAATTAGGAAATATTGAATTCCGCCTGTTAGCCGATGATGAAGCTGGCACGGTACTCTATTCAAATTCGTCTAATGGATTTATTGGCGAACAAACTTTCCAAATAGAAAACTCCATTAAACTGGTCATAGAAATTCTGGCTCCTGATTATTCTGTTGCAGACAACCATCGTTGTGCAGGGCTAAAAATATATTATAAATAAGAACTATTGTGGATGCTGAAATAATTAAAACACCCTGAATGATTTAAAAAATCATTTCAGGGTGTTTTTTCAGAGTCAGAGATAAACTACTTTAATCTGTTATTTGAAAGCTTTGGCTCCGATAAAAGGAGTATCGCTTTTCCATCCTGTAACCGCACGGATGTGATCCGGGATTTCGACTCCGGCATCTGTGCCCGGGAATTGAGGAGATATTTTGTAATTTTCTTCGAAAATTGTTTCCCTGAAGCTCAGATAGAACCTGCTGTCTGCTTCAAATTCCGGAAATTCATTGTTTAATTCTTCAATTGAGTAGAAAGATGTCTGGCATCTTTCGTTTGGATAGGGGCTCCAAAGATAAAGCCGTCCAGTTTCTTCGGTCTTTTTTACATAAACATTGTTGTTTATGTATTTAATGGGAGAGTCGGGCAATCTTTGGCACAACTCTGAAGGTTGCCATAGTTGCAGCATTGGAAATACATAATCATTCTCAAACACCATTAAATTGTTGACAAACACATGTCCATCGCGCTCTTCAACTCCGGGGCCTGTGCTTGGGTGCCATCCAAAATGGTCGGGATCGTCACCTCTGGCGGTTCTTCCAAAACTAGCTCTGCTGTTGATAAATGTGTTGTTATAGATCTCTACATCGCAACTGTTTAATATTAGTATGGCCTGATTACAGTTTACAAATACGTTCCCGGCGCAAATGGCTCCATTAGATATTTCAAAAAAGAAGCCGTTGCTGCTAGGCCAAACCTGTTCATCACGGAATGGTTCGTTAGGACTTCCAACGTTTTTAATGAGGTTGTTTACAAATACGCCGTTGTTATTCCCAACATCATACCAAACCCCATTTGAGTTGGGTTGGTCTGTTACCAGATTTTCACGGAAAGTGGCGTTATGGCTTTGGTTAAATATCTTTACAGCCGCAGGATAAAATCCCGTCCACTTTTCAATGTTGTTGTTCTTGAAAATGTTATGCTCGATTAAAACATCGGCAGATGCTACCACATACAACCCTTCGGTGTTGGTGTCATAGAATTTACAATTACGCATTATCATGTTGTCACTGATGCTGAAAACGGCAATACGGAAGTTTTTTGAAAATACGCAATTCTCAAAATAGGTGCCTTCAACATCCCTGCCATGCTGATCAATGGCCAGACCAACGCCTCCAATGTGAACCATAGTATCAGGGTATTGCGTAAAGGTGATCCCTTTTATTACAGGGCCTTTATTGTCCGGCTGTTTACCATGAACCTCATAAAGAGGACGATAAAGTGCTTTTCTAAACGCTGTGATCTCAATGGTTCGCCCTTCAGGGTTTAATCCGATGTAGATTTTTTTGTTTTCGTAATCTACGTAATAGGTTTCATCTGTTACCTCTTCTTTGTTTCCGGCTGATTGCAGATATTGTCCGTCAACAAAAATTCCATCGTTGTTAAATCTGTGTAATGGTGTGGTTTCTTCAAATATTTCTCTTCTCCACCAGTCTTCTGGTCCGGCAGGGAATAGATACTCCCAGTTGGTTGCCCATAGTTGTTCCCCAGCTTCTTGCCAATCGTTGGCAATTAGAGTCCCATTTAATATAGGTCTTTCATCCATATAAGCCTGAATGGTAATTGCTTGATTGAAAACTAGATCGCCGGTGCGATATGTCCCACCTCTCAATACAATGGCATCTCCGGATACAACTTTGCTGATCGCAACCTCAATGGTGGTTGGGTTTTCCAGGGAAGTGCCTTCTGATTCAGAATTCCCTTCAGGCGATACAAAATAGATGGTTCCATCCACTTTTGGTAATTCATAAACAGTATCAATGGGGCCGTAATGTATCTGTTTTGTCTCTTTAGTTTCCGGTACTCCGCATGAGATCAGCACAGCAGGAATAAGAAGAAATAAGAGACGGGATGTTTTTGTGAGAATTGTTTTCATTTGTTTTATAGTTTGAAGTTTTGTTAAAGTTAGTGGAATGAGTTGGAAATGAGGTTGAAATATTTTCCTTTATGGTGGATATTTTTAAAACCAGGGTGTTTATCTTTGGCGAAGATGAACAATCATTTGAAAAGAATAAAAGATCCCATCCTAATTATAAAGTGCAAACCATTTAATTTGCCTTTAGTTTTAATATTGGTTAAATTTAGATATTGCTTTTTCGAAACATGGAATAAATGACCCATGAGTGAATTAGTATATAGAAGGGCTCCGATCTCATTATTATCATGCCTCATGTAAATTTTCCCCTTTATTGGAAAATAGCTGCGTTTAGATCCCTCATAAGTCTTCGGGAGCAATTAAAGAGCAAAATTTCAAACAGATGAAAAATGGTGGATATTTACCGATAGATCCTGATTTCTTCAAAATTTTGGCAGATGCTTTAGAAAAAGACCATATCAGGATACATTTCTTTAACGAATCCAATGAAGTTGATTTTGTTGAGGGAAGTCCCAATAGGCTTTGGACGCCTGATGATTTTTCTTGGTTTTTCGAACTATTGGGAAGCAAGTCATTACGAATTGATCGCATAATAACTCTTAATGGTCGTCCCGGTCCTGCTTATGATGAATATGATCGATTTGCTCTGGAATGTCTGACTTGTATGGGGGGGATGGATTAAGTTGTTTCCGTAATTGGCCATCTCAAACGCGACAACTTGAAGGATTATCGTTCTAAGTAATTATATTATAACTATAAAAGTATGAAGCCAAATCTTTTACTTTTGTTTCTTTTTACTTTCCATCATTTTCATCCTGTTTGGTTCTGTGTTACTCTAATATTCGAAATCGCTTTTCCCGGCATGTTTCAAAAGTAAGAGCCATTATTTTTTTCTAGCCTCTGTATCACAGGATTTCTAAAAATGCAAATATGTGGCGGCTCTAGTTTATAATAGCGTTTTTGTTTCCAGAAGGTCTGAAAAGGGCAACCTTATGGGACAGGGATTAACACCCCGGTCTAAACTATATGAATAAGGATTTAATCTGCCCTTAACAGGGCGAATATGAAACACATCGCATCAGCCCAAGGCAACGCCTTGGGCTGAATTAATTTAGGCTTTCAGCCTGTTGGCGGACTAAACCTCTATACGCAGTATTGTTTTAGGTTGGATTAAATAGGGCTTTCAGCAATGATGTAGCGAACAGATAAAGCATCTTGCTTATTGCAACGCCACGGAGTGACAGATTATTTCAATCCAACGGCAACGGCTTGGTCGTAAGCGCAATGAGAGTTTGCGTCCTGAAAGGACAGATTAATTTATAAAAATAATATTTAATTCTGGAAGGTGGAAAGAAGGACTCAAGAATACGACCCAAATCAATTGGGTCTATGGAAATAACATCGCAAATTTTAACTAGAGCCATGAAAACATATAATATGCACAAAATATAGGCGTTGTGATTTATGCCTGGATTTTAACCAGAAAACAGGAAAGATTCTGCCACAATACAGATTAGGCCTCTGAAATAACAAGTGCAGCAAAGTCTAAATAGCCCCTGCTGCACTAAAAATCAAAACGGACGGGAATTTCGGTTTGAAAAACAATCCGTTCTTCAGCCAAAATTACTCGACTTTTACTTCCAATTCGGTAAACTCAAATCGACCGTTGCTCATGTACCCTTCAACTACAAAAGCCACTTCGTTCATTTTACCTAATTCCATCCCCAGCGACTCCCATTTGTCAAAATGCGCTGAGATATCAATGCTGCCGCTGTTCCTAACATCTCTTCGAATGCTGAAATACTGCTGAAAAGTAGCATCCCCGATTATCGAAGGCTGATTATAACGGGTACTCTCGTATATGTCGTAAATGCTGCCATCAATCTCAAAAGTCCCTTTTAATTGACTGCCTTCAGCCATCGATGGAATCCAGCGACGCCAGTCCTCTACAACATAGAACTCGATCAGGGGCTCTACCGTCCATCCGTATACCGACAAATAGGAATTGCCCGACTCGGTAGTGGGCTCATAAATACAACTGTAGGTAGTTGAGAAGCGCCCAATTTCATGATGTAATTGGGTTTCGTCAAACACCAGACCCCTGCGCGCTAGATAATTATCGATACCTTGCCAGTGCCCGCTAAACAAGGCACCCGCACCAATGGTCATACAGGCGTCACCCGCACCATTTTGGTTCCATAACTCATATGCATAGCCATCATGCTCGCCTTTAAACTGGTCGTTATCGGGATCGGAACAAAAGGTAAGCACTTTTGACTCTTCTGCTCCTTTTTCCGAGGCAAATTTGGCCACTCCTCCGCAAGCAGCCATCACAATCATCACCAGAATTAATAAATTCAGTCTTTTCATAATCAAATCAAAAAATAATTACATTATTAGTATAATAAACAGATTCTTATCTATTGCTGGAAACCTGCCTCAATCAGACCCATCGACCCCTGTCGTAATTGTTTTCAATTCGACAAACCGAATCAAAATCATGGTTTCGTCATTGTCATGTGAATAAACATTCCATTCCGGCAAAGTTTCGTCCATATTAGTATTGCTCGTCCTGGCAATTAGCCAGGGCTTTACTCATTTTCCCGGCCAGATTTACTGCATCTTCTCCATTTTCGGTCTGGATGCCTCATCCACTGGACTATTCCAGATGATCGGGTAGGCATAAACAGGTGCATCAACTTGCTCCGAACGGGCATCCGCAATCGTTATGGTCAAAGACCTTACCAACCTTTGTGGTGCCAGTTAATTCGAGTGCAAATTAGGAAATTCCAGGAGCCAATCACAACTATAATTATTCATTGAGGAAACCGTTTACTTCCAACCAATACATAAAAGAATCAAACCAGCGATTACTGGTTCGATCGGGGTTTCCCAACCCAAAACCGTGACCACCATTTTGATACAGGTGAAACTCTACAGGAATACCTGCCTTGTACCACGACTCAATAATGCCGAACTGACCGTTAAAGAGGAAATCGTCGGTGGCAATCACATTAAACATGGGAGGTGCATTTTTTGGTACTTCAACGGCATTCATTCCACCGTAAATCGGACCGATAAAAGCCAGATCCATCACTTCTGAATTTAAAGTAGAATGCATGGTTAATCCCGCACCAGCCGAAAAGCCAATCATACCAATGCGCGATACATCAACACCCCATTTTTCAGCGTTCTTTACAATTAAAGCATAAGCGGCTTCTGCATCTTCCAGCTGATTATCAAGGCTCCATGCCATTCTTCGTTCCCGAGTAGGTGCCGGAGCTGCTTCAGCCTCTCCTTCTTCTCTTGGGGTTGCCTCAGCAAATGTACGGTTCATCGACTCGGTAAAGCCCTCTAACGACTCAGGCGTTGGAAACAGACGGTATTTCAAAACAAAGGCTGCAATGCCCTGATCGGCCAAAGCCTGGGCGACTTTCCAGCCCTCGTTGGACAGAGACAACCAACGGAAGCCACCTCCCGGGGCTACAATAATTGCAGCACCTGTGGCCTTCTCAGGATCGGGTAAAAAGGGAGTGAGAGTAGCAGTTGTTATGTTACGGGCCATTGGGTCGCCCCACTGGCGAAACCAGGATTCCTGGGCAGGCTGGTTCTCTACCCCTCCTGTTCCTAAAACAATGGCATTGGGCTCATCTGGATTATCCATCGGATAAATGGTTCCGTCCTGAGCAAGAGCATTTGAAGCCAAGCCGGCAAAGATGAGTACCAAGGTTGAGCGTATGATTTTTATGAAATTAAACGGCATGGTAAAGATGGTTTTAGTTAATACGTTAAAAAAACCAAAATTAGATAAAAGCAGCCATTAATAAAAGTATGAATTTTACCATTTTTTTTGCTTCATGATTGTTGATGTGAATTGCTGCAATTTGTCGTCTTTATATTGTTGAAGTGTGTCAAATCAATGCAAAACAAGATAAAAGGCAACAAAACAGACAGATTTCTCTGGTAAAAACGAGAGCGAAATGTGTAATTTTAATAGAGAATGGTTAGTATATAAGGATTTATGCTATTTCGATTTTATCGGAAGAAATCAATATGTATCAAATAAGCTTGTTTTTATGCAAAATCACTTATTTTCAGAAAGTAACAAATGAACCGAGCCAAATTGGTTCCTTCCTCCCGCTGGCAGGCCAAACTACTTTATTGCAAGTTGGTTCTATAGCCCTATGGGGTGCTGGTTTAGATGTCTCCGATGGCACGGCGAATCCAGCCGAAAAAGAATCGGCTGTTGGCTGTGCGGATTTTGACCAGGTGAACTTAGCGGGCAATGCCTTTGTAGGTCTTTCCTCCACGGTCAACAGGATCGTTGACGTAACCGCCCTCGTGTTTGAGGACTTTTAAAAGTGCTAATTGGAAATTTGCCATAATTCTATTGGTTTTAGTGATTATGGCTTAAATTAAATGTTTGGGTGGTGTTTGGCAATTTGATTGGGTGGAGATGGGAAAAATGGGAACATTTAGGTAGGTGATGGTGGCAATATGGCAAGAGGCGGAATGCGGGCTACGTCCTTATTCACCGTTACAAAACTTGATGTGGGGCAGAATGTTGAAGAAAACACGAAATCCGCCTTTTGCTATATTGCATGTTACCATGCGTTAGTTGTCCCTATTTATCAGATTGACAACAACTTTTATCATAGTGTCTTTTTCGTCAGGCTTGCTTACAGCTATCATTAATGTCAACGCAACTAATGTATTATCAGCGATTCTTTTTTCTCCATTTTTATTAAAAAGAATCCCATTTCTTTCTAAAAAGTATAGGAATAGGAATGCCGCTATTCTTTTATTTCCATCAGAAAAAGAATGATTCTTTATTATGAAATACAGTAAATTAGCAGCTTTTTCTTCAATGCTAGGATATAAATCTTGTCCGTCAAATGTCTGAAATTGTCGTTATTGAACTTTTAAACGAATCGTCTTTTTCACGTCCGAATAAATCGCTATTTCCATGAGCTTTTTTTGCAATTCTTATTTGCGTGATAGCTTCGTCATATGTTAACTGATATATTTCTTTACCGGAAGTGTTTTTTATTTCAAGTTTTTGATAATCGTATTGGTCTAAAATATCCAGAGCATAGGCATAGTCAGCAATTATTTTTAATAATCCAATGCTTTCATCATTTGATAAAGTCTTATGATTTAAAACATTACCCAATATTTCTACTGACTGTTTTAGTTGATTGAGTTGTTCGTTTTGCTCTTTTAGTTTTCTTTCATTCAGTGCATAACCCTTCAATAAGTATTCGCTTAGGATTTTATTTGTCCAAACTCTAAATTGTCTTCCTCTATCTGAGTTTACTCTATATCCAACCGATAGAATTACGTCTAAATTATATAAACTAATTTGTCGATTTACAGTTCTGTTTCCTTCTTTTCGAACTTGTGCAATTTTTGCACTAGTTGAGTGTTCGTCTAATTCTTTGTATTTGTATATGTTAGAGATGTGACGACCAATAGAAGTTCTATCGGTAAGAAACAAATCTGAAATTTGATATTGATTGAGCCAAACAGTATCATTATCAACTTGAACTTCAATTTCAGTTGAGCCATCATCGCTCTTGAATATTTTAATCTGTTTATTGTCCATAAGTCAAAAATACAAAATCAGATTCATTATTCTATGAGGTTGAAGTATTGGTTGGTTTAATGCATGGTGACTATTCAATAACTGTATTACTCCTAAAAATCCATATACGGTAATACAGATATATTTAATTTGTGAATGCGGTTCAGCAATTGTGAAAGGGCTTTTTTGCGGGAGGCCTCGTTTTTAATTTCTTCGGCTTTTTCCAGTTCTTTGTACAAATCATCCAGAAAGAGTGGTTTAATCACTTTCATAATGTTTGATACTGATGTATAGTGTTGTCCGAGGCTTCCACGTTGCTCCACATCAATCACCGCCTGGAACATTGACCCAAATATGTCGGGGTTAATGGCGCTCCAATTCTGATCGCCACTGCTGATGATTGCAGCTCTTGAGCTGCGGGAAAATTTTGGAGACGGAACGTTATCGCGAAACAAACCACCATTCACATAAGGGAAGGCTTTGAGGTATTCCGGAAGATGCGTGCGTTGGTTTTACGGTAAAGAGTTTGTCCAGGTAGTTGTTCAGGTCGCTGCCATCGGGCTGTGTGTGTGAAGCCACTGCATTGGTAAACTGATTTTCGAGAAAGATGTGGGTATCCTCAGCAAAAAAGCAGAAGAGCAACCTTGATAAAAAGACATTGAGTTGGTGAATGAACTCAGGAGAGTTATCGGGATTGTCTTTTTTTATGACGTCAAAAAGCAGGGCCATTTTTTCGGCAGCTTTAACATCAGCAGGGTTCTCGTTCTGATGCCTGGCTTTTTCCATCCCTGCCCAGGGAAGAAAGAAGTCGTAATGCTTTGGCAGGTCGGTTGAAGTACAATCCAGCCTGTCGTCTGTTTTGGTGTCAATCGCCAATAGGGTTTCGTAATTGGTGACAATTACAAAACGCTGGCTGTGAGTTAATTCTTTCTCAATTTTTGAAATGGTTAAATGTAAATCGCCATTGAATTCTTCTCTGAAAAAGAGTTTTTTCTTCCAGGAAATTTCCCCACTATTTTTTGCCATGTTGAGGTTTCCTTTCTGCAGACGAGTGATGGAGGCTTTTGGCAACCCCTATGCCAAAAGCAAATCATAAATAAAGGATTCTTTGTTTATGTTTGCAATCAGTTTGCTCAGGTTCTCTTCTATTTGGGCGATGTTCATATAAAATCAATATAATGAGGGTTAAATTTAATAAGAAAGGATGAAAAAACGATGGTTGGTTTTATAAGCTTTGATGAAGTGATATAAATTATGAGTGGTATGCATACGACTTAGTAACTGTTTAAATTTGTTTTCTATTATCTGTTATAGACAAGAAGAGTGTTATATTTTAAACAGATAGAATAGTTGGGAAAGACGATTAGATGCCTCTGACTTCCTTTTCGTCTGATTTTTCACTTACATCTCATTTCAATAGATCGTTAGACTTTTAGATTATCAGATATTAGATACAAGCAAGCTTCTTATTATCAGCTAATTGTGCGGACCGGTAATAAATTTATATACATCTGATAATCAACTAAATAGAAACACTAAACGAACTATTGTCATTTTTTAAACTTTAAAAGGGTGGTGGCTATTTTATCTCGTAAACCGGGGCTTACATCAGCATTCTCAGCAAATGTTTTCCATTGATTTACAGTATCGTTAATTTCATCAACAATATCAGAAGCTTTTTTACATCTTATGGATTCTCCAATGATCAGTAAATCGGCTTTTGATATATTTTTTCGTTTGCCATTGATACTTAAAGCATGCTGACTGACCCATTCACTGCCAGGGCGGTAGGCATGACACAAGTCATAGGCAGGGGCCAATTCCCAATTGCCTCCTTGCTTTAATAAAAAGGAGAAATTTTTGGTGTGGTCATCACAATTCCGGGCAATGACATTAAATACCATCCGCCTGAACATTTGCTCTGCATCAGCATAAGTAAGTTTTAACTCCCTCATGCATTGAAAGAGCTGCTCATAACTAAAACTGTTTACCAAATTGTAATCAAAATGCTTCATGGCACAGAAAGTTTGTACATGGTGCTTTACTTCTCCTCCATCGCGGTCGAAGCGTTTGGTCATAAAATGCGCCCTTCCGTTCTCTGCCAACAACCGCGATGGCATCATCTCAATACCGCAAGCTGTTGCCATATTGTAGTAGGCCATTTCTACTCTGCCGTAACCATGACTGCCACCAAGCTGTACGTCACTGACCCCATCAAGCTTGATGAGCCAATGCTCAAAGCCTTTGGGTGCTTTGGTTTGGCCTGATTTTACCTCTCCGGTCTTTTCATTCCAGGCAATAACGGCTTTTGGACGGGCACCACCGGCCGAAGTGCCTATCTTTAAAATTTCTGAAACAGCATGCTCTTCGTCTTTATTTAGATTGGTGGTAAATGCTTCGCGCTGACCCAGCATTTTTTGTGCAGTTGCAACCAAACTGTCTATTTCAATAGAAAAGCTACGTTTACTTTCTTTAAGCACCGCAGGCTCAAACTCAAGTGCCCCCATGCCCCTTGTTCCAATAAAACAGAGCATCTCAACGGGACTCATACCATCCTGTGGTCGTCCTTGTTGTGCCAGCCACAGATTAATTAGCTGGTTTCCGTATTTATCGGGCAATGCATCTGCCAATAAACCCGGTAACCCTTTGAAGGTATCGTATACCGAGTTTTTATCCTTTTTTAGTTCAGGAAATGAAAACTGACTTCGATTATCGAAAACTGACATTTTAATAGGTGCCAAATCCCAGCCCAATTGCTTGAATGCAGGGTCATATTCAAAGGTTGAAAACCCATTTTCTTTGTCCCACGCTACGGCACCAACCAATTTTCCCCATATTTTTACTTCTGCTACTTCCATGGCTTACCAATCGGTTTCTTCTGGATTTGCTTTCTTTTTTGATGATCCTCTTGCTCTTTGACGCTTCTCTTTTTGCAATTTAGCCAGTGCCAAAGGACTCAATGTTTCTCTTACTTCAAATGCACTTAGAACCTGTAATTGATCCAAAACCCGCAAAACCTGCAAAAGCGTGGTAACGGTTACCGTTTCACCCCTTTCCAGTAAGCTCAAGGTAGAACGACTTATGCCGGCTGCTGTAGCCAGTTCATCCTGCGTTTTATTCATCTCCATGCGGTGATGCCTGACAAATGACCCTATGTGATCGGCCAGCGCTTTATCGCTCATGGAATTCCATGCATCGAATGACTTATCAGTCATAAAACGATTATTTTGATCTTAGTGAATGATTTTACATACAAATATACCATCATTTAATGGAAAAGCAATCCCCCAGGAATAATAAATCGTTCGTAAAAGCTTAAACAAAAGATTAGTGAATGGAATAGCATTCCCGAACAAACATCAATACTGAGAGTATTTTTAAGGAGTTGATATTTTCGGGGTTTTTGATATGCCTTTAACATACATCAGCTCTTAGAATAGTTTGATGGACACTTTGCTACCTCCGACAATAATTGCTCCGGTAACAAAACATCCAAATACATTAGTTATTTCTCAGGAATGCAAGATGTTTAGTGCGTCAAACTTCCTAATCCAACATATCACAAAACCAATGCATACTGTCACTACCTCTTTTATATTTTTTGCTACGAAAATGATTGATAAAAAAAAGGTGATAAAGCTTTTAAAAAAGGCGATATGAGCGTTGGTTGTTGTGGGAATGTAGGGAATGGCATCGTTGTACTTCTTCTCTAAAAATGGAGTATTCTGTCATAATGTTTTCACTCTTTAATTACGAACCCGGAGATTCAGATAACTGTCTGCAAAATTATTCATTCAATACGACAAATAGTGTCGTCAGTAATTTTTTACTAGTCTGGTTCTACCTGCGTTTATCCGGCGCATATTTTGTAAAAGCGATGAAGTAGCACATTTCGCGGAGGCGGGAGTGGACTCTGGAGCCGTAGAGCCGACTTCCCTAAAACCAAAAAACGCTGTAAATCAATCGATTTACAGCGTTTTGATCTGTTTTGAAATGTGTCTTGGTGGTCCCAACGGGATTCGAACCCATATCGCTGGAACCGGAATCCAGTATTCTATCCATTGAACTATGGGACCATTTAATTCTGACTGCGAAAATAGATAATTTATCCTATTGCTACAATCTTTTTTCTCTTTTTTCGAATGCCATATTTAAAGCACAATTTGGGAAGTGTTAAGCAGAGCAAAATAGTTGACCATTGGCACATCTGTTTTGTAACTTTATTAAATACGGCATTGGGTAAATATTGGTTCGTTTAACCTTTTTATTTGCTTGATTTATAAGGATATGCGAAGCAGTGTGAGTAAGGTTCAATGTGCTTGAAATCAATGGATTGACATTATCTAACATCTAATATTCTAAAAATCTAACGATCTATTGAGAAAGGGTATTTGGTGTAATTCCTCATCTGAGAATCTGTCTGTTTTCATTCAGGCATTGCGTAAGTCATTCTTTTTTAATATGAAAAACCTACTCTTATGCCGGTACAAGTTTTAAAGAATTATTTGGACAAACATGGTATCAGGTATCTTACCATTTCTCATTCAAAAGCCTATACCATGCAGAAAATTGCCGCTTTAACGCACATCTCTGGTAACGAAATTGCCAAAACGGTAATGGTTAAAGTGGATGGAAAAATGGTGATGGCCGTGCTTCCGGCTTCCACCAGAATAAATTTCTCTGCCTTCAAAGAGTATTTTGATGCAACAGAGGTGCGTTTGGCTCTGGAAAGTGAATTTAAAGATGTTTTCCCTCACTGCGAAGTTGGAGCCATGCCGCCTTTCGGTAATTTGTGGAACATCCCTGTTTTTGTGGCCGAAAAATTAACACGCCAGAAAAACATCTCATTCAATGCCGGAAACCACATGGAGCTCATCCAAATGAGTTACAAAGATTACGATCAGTTGGTGCAACCATATGTTTTTCAGTATGCGTATCAATCTATTTAAGTCGATTTTATCAGGTTTGCTATTTCTTTAGTGATTGAGAAACATAAATAACCCGGTGGTCAAGCCCCGGGTTATTACTAAAAATAAAGTATAAACCTTTCCTCCATAATAAGCCAATGCAAAACCCTTATATGGTTTAAAAACTTTTCCATCTCCCGTTCCGAATTACGGAACCTCACTAAGCTTTATTTCCGTTTTCCAATACCCAAAAATCTCCCATTTTTCAACCTCTTGACCTATCATCCCTTCTACCTTCCAACCCTTGTACCTTTTTTCCGGTTCCGCTAAGCGGAATTCCGCAGTGCTTAATCTCCGTTTTCCGTTCTCCGGTCTCCTTCTATCCGTTTTCCTCCTCCTCAACCACCATCGTCATACAATGTTCCTCACCCGGTTCAATAAATACGGCATTATGAAGTACGTTGGCTGCTTCCACACAGACAAATTGATTAAAGTCATCGCTTTTCAGATCCTGCATTTTGTTGGATAGTTCAGCCCACGGATTCCATACCACGGTGGAATTACTACCACTTTTCTTCATCAAAATACTCCTCTTTAATGAAGGGTCTCTGATTTTGCATGAATTGGTGGTGTCTGTGTAGGTTCTGTCGGTCTCTCTTGTGAATTTCAAGGGAGAAGACTCTCCTGAAAACGGGTCATCCGAACGGATTTCCTCCATAAAAGGGAGGTTCTCCAGTCCGGAAATGCTCACCTCGTGGATGTTTCCCACATTAAAATAGGTATGCAAAGCGTTGGAAACCTTAAAAGACTCCTTGCTGTTGTTCAGAGTGGTCCATTTCATCATCAGTTCTTTGCCGGCAGTTATTTCCAGGGTGCATTTAAAACTGAACGGGAAATATTGTTGAGTGTAGTCATTGTCAGTAAGCGACAATGAGATTTTTGTCTCTCCGCTTATCAGCTGCTCAGTTGTATCCACATTCCAGAACAATAGGCGTGCAAATCCATGTTTTGGGAAAGTATTGTTTTCCTCATGTGGGCCAAACCATGGAAAGCAAAGGGGAATTCCCCCTCTGATGGCAACGCCCGGTTCGTAAACCGCTGCTTCACTAACCCATATAAGGTTTTTAGAGTTTGCAGGGATGAATGATAAAACCTGTGCGCCATAGATGGATATCTTGCAGGTGCATAGGTTGTTGGTGATGGTTGCAACAGGCATTCCATTCTCTTCTGAAAACTGAAGCCTGTCTTTGATTCCCCGTTTTTGGTTTAGTTCGTCTATTGTCATATAATTATTGTGATAGAAATGCACTAAAAACAGCTTAAGCTGTTTTTAATTCACGTACTATTAAAGGCTAAATATCTTCTGAGTGCTATTTTTTTTCTAAATTCGCAACTTAATATAAAAGTGAAATTTTTACTGCAAAACCGGTTATGGAATACAATTTTAATGAAATTGAGCGTAAGTGGCAAAAGTACTGGGTTGATAATAAAACCTACAAAACAGAAATCGACCCGTCGAGGCCAAAGTTTTATGTGTTGGATATGTTCCCGTACCCTTCGGGAGCGGGACTTCATGTGGGGCATCCACTTGGTTATATTGCTTCCGACATCTATAGCCGTTATAAGCGATTAAATGGATTTAATGTTTTGCACCCCATGGGCTATGATGCCTATGGCCTTCCGGCAGAACAGTACGCCATTCAAACCGGGCAACATCCGGCCATCACCACTGAGCAGAACATTGCCCGCTATCGCGAGCAACTGGACAAAATAGGATTTTCGTACGATTGGGACAGGGAGGTAAAAACCTGCGACCCCGACTATTATAAATGGACTCAATGGGCATTTGTTAAAATGTTTGAGCATTATTACGACAATGATGCAAAAAAAGCCATGCCCATAACGAACTTAATCAGCCATTTTGAGAAAAATGGAACGGAAGGCATCAACGCTAATCAAACAGAAGAGCTTACTTTTACCGCATCGGAATGGAAGAGTAAATCTGAAATAGAGCAACAGGAGATTCTTTTAAATTATCGTTTGGCTTACCTGGCCGACACCATGGTTAACTGGTGTCCGGCGTTGGGAACGGTTTTGGCAAATGATGAGGTAAAAGATGGTTTCTCAGAAAGAGGCGGACATCCGGTGGAACAAAAGCGCATGAAGCAATGGCTGTTGCGCGTTTCCGCCTACGCGGAACGCTTGCTTACCGGGCTGGATACCATTGAGTGGAGCGATTCTCTTAAAGAGATTCAGCGTTACTGGATTGGACGCTCTGAAGGGGCTGAAATGATTTTTCCTGTAAAAGATTCCGAAGTGGAGATGAAAATCTTCACAACCCGTGCCGACACGGTTTTTGGCGTCACTTTTATGGTGCTGGCACCGGAAAGTGAGTTGGTTCAGCAACTCACAAAACCGGAACATAAAGCAGACGTGGACGCCTATCTCGAAGAAACCAAAAAACGCACAGAGCGTGAGCGACAAACAGATGTGAAAAGAGTTACCGGTGTATTCACCGGCTCGTATGCCATAAATCCTCTGAATAATCAGGAAATTCCTGTCTGGATTAGTGATTACGTACTGGCCGGATACGGTACCGGCGCTATTATGGCGGTACCGGCGCACGACAGTCGCGACTTTGCTTTTGCCCGTACATTCAATCTGCCCATTCCACAGGTGGTGGTGCCAAAAGGGGAGGAGCCTGCCGACACCTCAACCTGGAGCGATTCCATCGACTCCAAGGAGGGCTATATGATTAATTCCGGATTTATTAATGGGTTGGATGTTCCCGATGCCATCGAAAAAACCAAACAATACATCACTGAAAAAGGCATTGGTCAGGTGAAAGTGAATTATCGTTTGCGCGATGCTATTTTCAGCCGACAGAGATATTGGGGCGAACCTTTCCCGGTTTATTATAAAGATGGCATGCCAAACATGCTTCCATTTGAGAAACTTCCTCTGGAACTGCCTGAAGTTGATAAATATCTGCCAACCGAAAAGGGAGAGCCTCCATTGGGGCGGGCCAAAAACTGGAAAACAGAGGATGGGCATCCTCTGGAGTTGAATACCATGCCCGGATTTGCCGGTTCATCGGCTTATTACCTGCGTTACATGGATCCAAAAAACAACGATGCGCTGGTCAGCAAAGAGGCCAACAACTATTGGCAGGATGTGGATCTGTATATCGGAGGAACTGAACACGCTACCGGCCATCTGGTTTATTCAAGGTTCTGGAATAAGTTTTTGTACGATATTGGTGAGGTTTGTAAAGATGAACCATTCAAAAAACTGGTGAATCAGGGAATGATTCAGGGGCGTTCAAACTTTGTTTACAGGATTAAGGGGAGCAATCAATTTGTATCCCTGAACCTGAAGAAGGATTACGATGTGATGGAAATTCATGTGGATGTGAACATCGTTCATAACGATGTTCTGGATATTGAAGCCTTTAAAGCATGGAATCCTGAGTATAAAGATGCAGAATTCATCCTCGAAGACGGAAAATACATCTGCGGATGGGCAGTAGAAAAGATGTCCAAATCGATGTATAACGTGGTAAACCCCGACACCATTGTGGAGCAATACGGTGCCGATACTTTAAGGCTTTACGAAATGTTTCTGGGGCCATTGGAACAGTCGAAACCATGGGATACCAACGGGATTGACGGAGTACATAAATTTCTGCGCAAGCTTTGGCGATTGTTTGTCAACCGCGAAGGTCAATTTATCGTGACCGATGAAGCACCCAATAAGGATGAGTTGAAAGTGTTGCATCGTACCATCAAAAAGACAGCCGACGATGTTGAACGATTCTCGTTCAACACTGCTGTGAGCTCATTTATGATTTGCGTAAATGATTTGAACGATTTAAAATGTCATAAAAAAGCCATTTTGGAGCCTTTATTGGTGTTGTTGGCGCCATTTGCGCCACACATTGCAGAGGAGTTGTGGCAAAAGCTTGGCAATTCAGGCTCCATTTGCGATGCAAATTGGCCTGAGTTTAATGCCGGTCATTTGATTGAGAGTTCTGTGTTGTATCCTGTTTCCTTCAACGGAAAGATGCGTTTTAAACTGGAGCTTCCTGCCGACATGAAAGTGCCGGAAATTGAAAAAGCAGCAGTTGAAAATGAGCAATCCCAAAAATGGATTGAAGGCAAACAGGTGAAAAAGATTATTGTAGTACCCGGAAAAATCATAAATATTGTGGTGGGGTAATGACGTTTAAAGATATCAGGAAGGAGATTCAATCCTATATTTTTCTAACCATTGGTTTGGCCATTGGCACCATTGGGTGGGCGGGATTTATCATTCCTTCTGAAATCATCGGTGGTGGTGTCACGGGCATTGCCACCGTTTTTCATTTTGCCACAGGAATGGATGTGGGTTTGCTGGCATTTGTCATGAATGTAGCGCTTATTTTAATATCCATGAAAGTGATTGGGGCAAAATTTGGTGTTAAAACCATCTATTGCATTGCACTTTTCTCTCTCTTCCTTTCCATAATTTCCATATACATAACAGAACCACTGGTGTCTGAAAAGTTTATGGCAACATTAACCGGGAGTATTCTTGCAGGAGCAGGAAGCGGAATTGTTTTTTTTGAATGGAGGCAGCACCGGTGGCTCAGATATCATTGCCCTGATGATTAATAAATACCGAAACATCAGTTTGGGACGATTATTGTTATACATTGATTCCGTTATCATCAGTTCTTCTTTTTTACTGTTTCAATCCATAGAAACCATGATTTATGGTTTCGTCTCCATGGCCATTCTGGCCTACACGGTGGATATGGTGATCAGTGGAAACAAGCAGACTGTGCAGTTCTTCATCTTTTCAAAAAAACATGAAGAACTTAGGCATCACATCATTCATGTAGCCAAGCGTGGGTTGACAGTACTGCCCGGTGTAGGAGGGTATTCAGGTGAAGAGGTTAAGGTGCTGATGGTAATTGCCAGAAAAAGCGACAGTCAGGTTATTTTTCGGCTCATAAAACAAATAGACCCCGATGCGTTTATAACCATGGGAAGTGTGATGGGTGTTTACGGACAGGGTTTTGATACCATTAAAGGGAGATGAAGATATCTTATGTTGGTTTCTCAATATAATATGGATTATTCAGTATACTTTTTTTATTTTTGAACGGTTTTGATATTTCACATTGAGTTCTATTATGTCATTTTATTAATCTTAGCCACAACAAAGAGATTTCAGAAACATAGCGAAACGCCCTTAGACATTAAAGGATGTGCCGATTATATCGGCATTAACAATCTATTGAAAATATGAAGAAACTTATTATTACTTCAGCTGTTTTAGTCATCATTATCATTTTAATTTCCATATATGTTCGCCATTGGCGTGCAATTAACGATTTAAATATCAGTTTGCAGGATTCTACTTTTATCGAGGAGCTACCCCCGCTTCCTCCACCTCCCATGCTGTATGGTTTCATTGAAGACTCTTTTCATATTGAGCATGGTTCGGTGCGAAGAAACCAAAATCTGGCATCCATCCTTTTAGCCAATGATGTTGATTACTCTACTATTCACAATTTGGCTGAAAACAGTCGCGATTTGTTTGATGTTCGCCGCATCAGGGCAGGAAATCCGTATACCGTCTTTTTTAGTCCCGACTCCTTAAGAAATCCAGAGTGGTTTGTTTATGAGATTAATAATACGGATTACCTTGTTATGCAGTTGACGGACTCATTAAAAATTTACCGGGATAAAAAGCCCATCCGTACAGTTAGGAAATCCGGTGCCGGGGTGCTTAACTCCAGCCTTTGGAACGCCATGCGTGCCAATAATTTAAACCCGATGTTGGCCATTGAAATGTCGGAAATCTATGCATGGACGGTGGATTTCTTTGGTATAGAAAGAGGAGATAATTTCAGGATTCTCTATGATGAAACTTATGTGGATACAGTATCTGTTGGAATCTCGGAAGTGTATGCTGCCCATTTTGTGCATAAAGGACGCGATTTTTTTGCCTTTCGATATAAAGAGGACAGCGTGTGGAGTTATTTTGATGAGGAAGGAAACAGTCTTAGAAAGGCCTTCCTGAAAGCACCTCTCAATTTTTCCCGAATTAGTTCCCGATTCAGTAATAACCGTTTTCACCCGGTTTTAAGAATCTATCGTCCTCATCATGGAGTGGATTACGCGGCGCCGGCCGGTACGCCTGTATATGCCATTGGTGATGGCACCATTGTGGCGCGCGGGTGGGATAACCGTGGAGGTGGTAACTTTGTGAGAATTCGTCACAACAGTGTTTACACTACTGTATATATGCATTTACAGGGCTTTGCGCGGGGCTTGCATAAAGGACAACATGTACAGCAGGGACAGTTGATCGGATATGTAGGGCAAACCGGATTGGCTACGGGTCCTCATCTCGATTTCAGAGTGTTTCAGAATGGACAGCCTGTTGACCCTTTAAGCATCGAAGCGCCTCCTGTTGATCCCATCAGCGAAGAAAATATGGAACGATACCTTGAATACATCCGCCCCCTGATGGATGAGTTAAGACAGATTCCTTTGTCAATGGCCAGTGATCAGTGAACAGTGAACAGTGAACAATGACCAGTGGTCAATTGTCAGTAAATTCCTGTTTCCCTTTTCCAACCTACCAACCGTCCCACCCTTTAACCTTTTTTCCGGTTCCGCTAAGTGGAATTTCGCTGCTCTTCATTTCCGATCTCCAGTCTCCAGTCTCCTGTCTCCGATCTCCAGTCTCCAGTCTCCCTTTCCTAACCCAACAATCCTTCAATCACTTTCGGAAAATGCGCATGTTCCAATTCATGAATTTTTTCAGCCAGCGATTCCGGAGTGTCATTTTTACTTATGGAACATGAAGCCTGAAAAATAATATCCCCTTCATCGTAATTCTCATTCACGAAATGAATGGTAATTCCTGATTTGTTCTCTTTGTTTTCAATAACTGCCTTGTGAACATGCTCCCCGTACATGCCTTTTCCTCCATATGCGGGCAGAAGTGCCGGATGGATGTTAACAATGCGGTTTGGGAAAGCTCTAACGATTTTTGAAGGCACCAATAACAGAAATCCCGCTAAAACAATAAGATCCGGTTGCTTTTCAATTAAAAAATGCAGAACTTTATCTAAATTGGAAAACTCCTCTTTGGTGAATGTAAGTGTGTTGATGTTTAGGTTTTTAGCGCGTGTAATCGCATAGGCGTCTTCTTTGTTCGATAACAACCAGGTGACCTTTGCCGTTGTGCTGTTGTTAAAATATTTTATAATATTTTCTGCATTGGTTCCCGAGCCCGATGCAAGTATGATTATGTTTTTCATTATGAGTGTTTTAGTGTTGTGGTTTGAAGCTGATTTAAACCATAAAAATATATAAAAAGAACCCTTAAAAAGAATTTCGTTCGAAGAATATTTGATTTATTTTCCACAAATCTTTTTCTTTGCACAATTATTTTTTCAAACAAAACTGAATTATTAACTTAAAATTTAAAGCTATGTCAGACATTGCATCAAGAGTTAAAGCAATTATTGTAGACAAGTTAGGCGTTGACGAAACAGAAGTTACTGCAGAAGCAAGCTTCACCAACGACCTTGGTGCTGACTCTCTTGACACTGTTGAGCTGATCATGGAGTTCGAAAAAGAATTCAACATTGCTATTCCTGATGATCAGGCTGAAAACATCAGCACAGTAGGTGATGCTATTGCATACATCGAAGAGAATGCCAAGTAAGACAGTAAATTAGTATTTCTGAAAATTTATTTATGGAGTTAAAAAGAGTAGTCGTAACCGGGCTAGGTGCCATTACGCCCATTGGTAATACCATTGATGCATATTGGGACAGCCTCTGCAAAGGAGTGAGCGGAGCCGGCCCTATCACTCGATTTGACACCACCAATTTCAAAACTAAATTTGCTTGCGAGGTAAAGGATTTCAATCCTACTGATTACCTGGATCGTAAGGAAGTCAGAAAATTAGATTTGTTTGCTCAGTATGCCATGGCGGCTTCTGAGCAGGCAATTCTGGATTCCGGTTTAAACCCCGAAGAAGTTGATCCCGATGAAGCCGGGGTTATCTGGGGTGCAGGTATTGGAGGGATTATCACATTCATGGAGGAGGTTCGTAACTACGTTGAAGGAAACGGAACTCCCCGGTTCAGCCCGTTTTTTATTCCTAAAATGATTTCGGACATTGCGGCCGGTCATATTTCTATGAAATACGGATTCCGGGGACCAAATTATGGTACCGTTTCAGCATGTGCGTCTTCAACTCATGCAATTGCCGACGCCTTTAACCTAATTAGGTGGGGTAAGGCAAAAGTATTCATAACAGGAGGTTCCGAAGCAGCCATTAATGAAGCAGGCGTTGGCGGATTTAATGCTTTGCAGGCGCTTTCTACCCGAAACGACGATCCGGCCACAGCCTCGCGTCCATTTGACAAAGGCAGAGACGGTTTTGTGATGGGAGAAGGTGGAGGAGCTTTAATCCTTGAAGAGTACGAACATGCTGTAAGCAGAGGTGCGACAATATACTGTGAAGTAGCTGGGGCTGGAATGACAGCCGATGCACATCACCTCACAGCACCACATCCCGAAGGGTTGGGTGCCAAAAAAGTGATGGAAAAAGCCATCAGCGACGGTAATATTAAACCTGAAGAGGTTGATTATATTAACGTTCACGGTACTGCTACACCACTGGGAGATATTGCAGAAACCAAAGCCATTAAGGACATCTTTGGCGAACATGCTTACAAATTGAATATTAGTTCAACCAAATCAATGACCGGGCACCTTTTAGGTGCTGCCGGAGCTGTTGAATCCATTGCTGCGATTCTCGCGATTAAGCACGGAATTGTTCCCCCAACCATTAATCATTTTGAAGACGATCCTGATATTGATAATAAGCTCAATTTAACTTTTAATAAAGCACAGGAGCGCAAGGTAAGGGTAGCAATCTCCAACACATTTGGATTTGGTGGTCACAACGCGTCTGTGGCGTTTAAAGCTATTGAATAACATTGTGTTAAAAGATTTATTCACATCAGTAAAACTTCTTACCCGAAAGGGTAAGAAGTTTTCTTGTTTAATCCATAAAATAACGGGGTTTTATCCAAAAAACCTGGAATACTACCGTTTGGCATTTCAGCATAAATCCCTCATGAAGCGCGATGAATCTGGCATGCCTGTAAACAATGAACGACTCGAATACCTTGGGGATGCTGTGTTGAGCGCAGTTGTTGCGCATGAATTGTTCATGCGTTTCCCCGAAAAAGATGAGGGAGCCCTCACTAAAATGCGTTCCCGCATTGTAAATAGAACAACACTTAATCATTTGGCTGCAAAAATGGGGCTGAATAAACTCATTAAAACTCAGCCATTGAATGATCTGGCTCAAACCCATATACCAGGTGATGCCCTCGAAGCGCTAATTGGAGCCGTTTATCTTGACCGGGGTTATTTATGCGCCCGCTCATTTATTCTTTCCGGTATCATGGAGCACTTCAACGATGAGGAGACGCTTGTAGAGAACGATACCAATTTTAAGTCACTTCTCATCGAATGGGCACAAAAAAACAGATGCGACATCCATTTTATAACTGAAGAGCATCACCCAAATTTGCCTTCCCGGGAAACAGCTTTTATAGCCAAAGCTTGTATAGATGGTCAAGTGATTGGGGAAGGAAATGGGGCGTCAAAAAAAGAAGCACAGCAAAATGCAGCCGGTCATGCCTTGAAATCCCTCGATTCTTTTGCGTTTGATCTTTCTGGACTTCAGAATCAGACCCTTTTAACTTCCTGATGAAACGCCCATGAGTGAGTAACTCACAACAAGTATATGAAAACAACAACTCATGGAAGTTCCATTCGGCCAATAACTTAAACTAATTATTTACGGATGAAATTTTGCACTTAAGGTCTATTAGTATAATAGTTCATTAATCTTATTTGTTTGATTGATTACCAAGTGGATAGGGAATTAACTGTTAGGTTTGTAAATTGCTTAAAATTAAAAAGATGCTTCTTTCTAATTTCTAATTTCTAATCTCTCGGGAAAAGTCTAACGATCTATCATTAGTATTGTGCAGCTATTTTTATTTAATTTTTGCACTAAAAAGATTAAAAAGATACTATTAACTAACCGTTTAAGCTGTTCTGAAGTCGGCTGTTTTCAATAATCTTGCTGAAACATCTTTAGAACCTCATGAAATATCAAGTTAATTAATGTTAAACAAGGTGCTAGTTTGCTGTAAGCCGTTATTTTTGTCAATATGAGTAGAAGGTTTATCCAAATCCTTGTGGTGGTTATTGCCATAACGCTTGTTGGTTTAATTTACATGCAGACGTTATGGATAAAAAATGCCACCCGTATCAAAGAAGATCATTTTGACCAACTGGTTCGTCAATCGATGGATCAGGTTGTATACCGTTTGGAAATAAATGAAACTTCGATGCTTGGTGCACAGCTTGATCTGAATCCATCTTTAACTATTCCATCAGGTTTACGGCGTGAAACCAAATACTTTTCAGGGCAGAACCAGAGTTTATTGGATGAGAGTATGCACCAATATGGTATATCTTTAGATCTTACCATACAGGGCGACCATTTGAGCACACGTTTATCTACCTATCAAAAAGATTCTCTCATTTATAGTTATCAGGAGCATACCCCTGTGGTTTACAACCCACAGGACAGGATTGATCCACTTTCGCATGCGCTGAATCATTTAAAATCGCAGCTGCAGAATCGAATTGAAGAACAGCGGGCGCGCTTGTTAAAAGATATCTTTACTTCTGACAGACCATTAAAAGAGCGAATTTCCCGTGAGATGACAGATGTTTATCTGGTTCAGGCTTTTGAAGAGAGGGGAATTTCTGTGCCCTTCGAGTTTGGGGTGTATGATTCGCGTGGAAACCTTGTTGTTTCTACCGCCCGTTATGATAGAGAAGAGGCCGGACAAACCTATCAAAAGCAACTTTTTCCAAACGATGTGCATCCAAGAGCCAATTATATGATGGTTTATTTCCCAAAAAAACCTAACTTTATCATGGAATCGATGGGAATGGTTTTGCCAACTGTTATATTTACCATCGTAATGATCTTGACATCTATATTAACTTTGGTTATTATTGTTAAACAAAAACGTTTGGATGAAATCAAGAATGATTTCATCAACAATATGACTCATGAGTTTAAAACACCCATATCAACCATCTCTCTGGCATCACAAATGTTAAAGGATGGAGCAGTCACGAAAACCCCGTCAACACTGCAACATATATCAGGTGTTATACAGGATGAGAGTAAAAGACTTTCATTTCAGGTTGAAAAAGTCCTGCAAATGGCTATCTTTGATAAAGGAAAAGCCAGTTTGAAGACGCAAAAAACCAATATCAATGATCTGGTTCACGGCGTGGTAAACACTTTTCGCATTAAAGTAGAGTCGCAGAACGGCAAAATTATTGAGAAGTTAGAGGCCAAAAATCCTCATGCCCATGTTGATCAGGTGCATTTTACAAATGTTATTTTTAACTTGCTGGATAATGCCCTGAAATATAGGAGAGGTAAGCCGGTGTTCTACGTTAAAACATGGAACAGACCAACTGGGATTGTAATAAATATCGAGGACAATGGTCTTGGAATATCTAAGGATAATTTAAAAAGAATTTTTGAAAAATTCTATCGGGTGCCTACCGGTAATGTTCATAATGTGAAGGGGTTTGGGCTAGGATTGGCCTATGTGAAGAAGATTGTGGAGGACCATGGCGCTGAAATTAAAGTTGAAAGTGAATTAAATGTAGGAACTAAATTCGAAATATTTTTACCCCTTAAAAGCAACAAGGAATGGAAAAAGAATATAAAATTCTCCTGACCGAAGACGATGAAAACCTGGGGATGTTACTCCGGGAATATTTAGTAGCCAAAGGTTACGAAACCGATTTATTGCCCGATGGAGAAGCGGGTTATGAGGCATTCATGAGCAAAAAATACGATGTATGCGTATTTGATGTCATGATGCCTAAAAAAGATGGGTTTACCCTGGCAAAAGAAATCAGAATGGTGAATACCGAAGTACCCATCATTTTTCTGACCGCCAAATCCATGAAAGAAGATATTTTTCAGGGTTTCAAAATTGGTGCCGACGATTATTTAACCAAACCTTTCAGTATGGAAGAGCTTCTTTTCCGTATTGAGGCGATTCTTCGACGCACCAAAGGCACTTTGGCCAGTCAGGATGTTTTCCAGATTGGAAAATACAAATTCGATACCCAAAAGCAACAACTTATTGATGGTGAGAAGGTCGTGAAGCTTACTACCAAAGAGTCTGAATTGCTGAAGCTTTTATGCAACAATGCCAATAAAGTATTGGAACGTAATTTTGCACTTAAAACCATTTGGGTTGACGATAATTATTTTAATGCAAGAAGCATGGATGTTTATATTA
Source organism: Alkalitalea saponilacus (assembly GCF_900168165.1). GTDB lineage: Bacteria > Bacteroidota > Bacteroidia > Bacteroidales > Marinilabiliaceae > Natronoflexus > Natronoflexus saponilacus. Next base: position 221,773 of record NZ_FUYV01000002.1, on the reverse strand, counting down.
CAAAACTGCGTAAGCATCTTAAGGATGAACCTGCCGTTGAAATACTTAATGTTCACGGAAAAGGATATAAGTTGGTGATGTAGTTTTATCATCAGCACGAGTTTAACAGAGCATAAAAACTAAGTTCCGTCATACGGAACTTAGTTTTTATGCTCTGTTTCTATCCGTTTAATTCATTAACATGTCTCTGTTTTCGTGGCGTAAATATGTCAATGCTTTTAACAAGCACAACCTGTTGTTAAAACATTTTATACAAAAAGGTGTATAAATATCGTTAGGCTTATTATATTTGTTATAACTGTGTGTTTTCCCCAATATCCAAATATGGTATGGGAATTGCAGTGTAAAATGAAAGAATTTATTTGTCCTATGTTAGGTTGGCATATATACCAAATCTGTCAGTTATGAAGCGATATATGATTCTGTTGAGTACCATTATGTTTTTTATGGTGCCGCAAGAGTCTGGAGCTCAAATAGAAAGGTTTCAGGTTCAATTTATATATAATTTCACCAGATTGGTGCAATGGCCAGGACTGGAACGCCAATTAACGTTTAGAATTGGAGTTCTTGGAAAAGATCAGCCAATAACAAAGGAGTTGCTGGAAAGTGCACATGAGCGAAATGTTGCTGGTAAACCAATTGAGATTATTGAATTTGAAAGTCTTGACAAACTCACTGCTTGTCACATCTTATTTGTGCCCAATAGCCAGCTCTCATTTTTACGGCGTGCTTCAAATATGCTTTTGGGAGTCCCGGTTTTAATCATAACCGAAGCCCAGGATTTTACTCCTAACGAGGCTGTTATCAACCTATATGTCGACAACGAAAGAATGCGCTATCGGTTAAGCGAGAGAAGAGCCGAAGAGCGAAACCTTACATTAAGTCGTCAGATTATTCACTATTCAAGGTAGATGAGTAAATTTTCATTTGTCAGTTACTAGCTGAAAATTATCAGAGAGCTTTTCAGTAGTAATCAATTGAACTTTGGATTTAACCTGTTTTGGAGCTGTCCCACAGGTAGATGGATTATCCCTGAGAATGCTTTCTAATCTAGCTTTCCTATGTTTTTTGATGTTAATCTGTTCGTGTATGACGATATTCCAGAGTGTACGGGGATAGTTATAAATGTTAACATGAATTTGTATTGCCGATACAGATGGCGACGAATGGTTTTTATATACCTTTGACGATATTGTAAGTCATGATAGTCGTACTTTTGACGAATCGGTGTCTTTCTTCTATTAAATTCGTTTTTTCTTCCATTAGTTTCCTGCTGATTGTCTTGATCTTCCTTGTCAATTTCCTCGTCAATCTTATTTTAACATTGTTTTTTAAGGGTTTTGCCTAACTTTTTTTGCTAGATTTGCGTATGAATGGTAGCGAATGTTGTTGATATTTAACGTTGTTTGATTATTTTTAGAAACAATGTTGTTTTTGCGTGTGCAAATTATTTGAATTCTATTATGAGAAGCTATACAAATACTTCCTTTAAAATATTATTAGTTTTCCTGTCATTTTTCGGTTGGAGCGTATTGTCTTATGCTCAGGAAGAGATTCATGTTAGTTATGAGGCTTGTGCAGGAGGGTTCATTACGGGCGAGCAATTAATGAATGCTGGTTTAGTTCCCAATGGGCAACGAGATGGAGGTACATGGGTTGATACAGGAGGACTTGATTTTTCCGACTTTGGTCGAAGTCCGACTATTTCCGGCTTTGTTTCGGGTAACACTTATGTAATCCGCTGGCGAAGAACGCCCTCTAAAGTTTATGTATTTACTGTTGAAGTTCTTGGGTCAGCTCCTGAGTACCAACTCTTGAATGCTTCAAGCACTACCAATGATGTGGTCAATGCCGGTGGTACACATACTTTTTCTGTAGATCCTATAGATGGAGATCCGGTGGTGTTTTATTCCCGTGAAATGCCCGATGGTGATTTGGTTCTGCGACAATCAGGTACTTCCTCATCGTTTAATTTTTCTGTTCCTGCAACAGGGGTGCATGAAATATCTGCAATGGTAACTGCCCCAAATGGTTGTGTTGCCATGACCAACTCCATAGAAATTTCACAGAATGATCTTCAAATTAGAGTGGAAGGTGGGAAATCAGTTTGTGATGGCACTTTTGACTTCAATTTGTATGTACGACCATATGACGCATCTCGTAATCATGGCTGGTTAAAGGATGGGACTGTGGTTGAAACCAATTCGGAGACCGTGTTTGTAGATGGTCCTGGTGAATATCAGGCGTTTATATGGCAGGGAAACACGGGGGATCGTCCCTTTGAGTCGGCTCCTGTTGTTGTGGGTGATTATCAGCTTCCCACCATCACCTTGACTCCCCCCGATGTAGTTGCTCTTTGTGATGCGAATCTCGATATTACAGGTACTATGAACGGACTTCACCCTGAGGGTGAGGATGTCAGTTATCGATGGTATAATTATGGTTCAACCTATGCAACCGGAGAATTAACGGGAGGTTCCAATACCATTACCGTTAACGATATCGGTTCGTATGATTTTCGAATATTTGAAACAGCCAATCCTTTATGTTACAGGCAGGAGGGGCCGGTTACTGTTTTGTCTCCCATGGCCACTATTGATTTAATTTCAGGTGCCCCATGCGGACCTTACGATCCCTCTTTTATTATTGAGATCATCGGTCAGGTTGGAGATACTTGGGAAGTAACCTTGTCAAATGGTTCAGATACACGTACTTTGAACCTTCATGATTCTAATTCTGATGGTGCAGCATCCGGAATAATTTCCTGGGGCAGCGAAATTACTGAAAATACTACTTTTACCATAACTTCGATTGTTTCAGGTACTACATGTGAAATAACTGATATTCCTGATGCTTTTGTCGCAGAGGTCAACGATTATCCCACTGTATTCGAGGTTTCAGGTGGAGGATGTTCTTCGGAAGACATTTCAATTCAGCTCAGCGGAAGTGAATCAGATGTTACCTATGATTTATTGCGAGGTGGAGTGTTTGTACAGCAACGCTCAGGAACTGGCAGTTCCATTACTTTTAATGTGACCAATGCCATTGCAGGAACCTATACTATTCGCGCTTCACGAGGGGATTGTGAAACTCCAATGGATGGGTCAGTTATTATTGCTGCGAGGCCTTTGTCCGATTTGGGAGTATCGCTTGCAGGAACAGGGTGTGCAGCTAGCACACATGCCATCACTGTGGCTAATTCACAGGCGGATGTATACTATTCTCTTTATCGCGATGGGACAGAGGTGCGAACTCCCAGACTTGGAAATGGCGGAAATCTTCTGTTTGACGGTATCACTACTACAGGAAGCTACGAGGTTAAAGCAACCAGAGGTAATTGTGAAGTGTTTTTAGATAATACTGTGTTTATTGCTCCGCGCCCTGCATTACAAACCATCGCAGAACCACGCATAGGCTGCGAAGGGATTGAACTTTTTGTAACATTGGGAAATTCCGAAACCGGGGTAGAGTACTCAATACTTGACGCAGGTGGAGTTGTTATTGAAACCGTTACAGGGACAACCGGAGTCGGGTTTACTTTCGATACAGGATTGACGACGGTGGGAGTCTATTCAATACGGGCATCAAACACACATGGGTGTTTCAGGGATCTTGGAACTGTTGAGGTGCTTTCTTTGCCTAATACGACTTATACTTTATACACACCAGCTTCTCCTGCCTGTTCGGGAACTACTGGCCATAACATTTCCTTAAACAATGGATCTGAAACAGATGTTGTATATCGCTTGTACAGAAACAGCATTACCGGTTCACCGCTTGCTACAAGAACTGGAGATGGAAACCCCATAGATTTTGGTAGCCAGTCCGTTGCGGGAACATATATGGTCACAGCCGATAATGGCGGATGTGAAGTTAAACTGCCGTCAGAGTTGATATTGTATCAGCAGCCTAATGTTTATAATGTTACACCGGGAACTTATTGTCAGGAAGATGATGTGACCATCACGTTGAATAATTCTCAATCATCGGTTACCTATTTTCTCTTTAGAGATGGAGTTGATTATGGCTCAGACCAGTCTGGTAGCACTGGTAATTCGATTTTCTTTGGACCTGAAAAATATCCCCCCGGAACCTATACCATACGTGGTTCTGCCGGAGGCTGTTTTGCCGATATGAACGGTTCAGTAACCGTAAATGCAAATCCGGTAATCAACATTCCCGGACTGCCCGGTTCTTATTGTGCCGATGCCGGTTCTCAAACCGTCAGCGGAAGCCCTGCAAATGCAAATGGTTCCTGGAGTGTAGTTGGTTTTAGCCCTCTTCCAAATTTCTTTACAGACAATGGAAATGGCACGTTGACTTTTAATGTGACCAATGCCGTGAATAATTACGGAGAAAGATCATTCTCCTTTGTTTATACATACACCGATCCAAATGGATGTATCTCTACCGTGCAACGTTCATCTCTGTTTCAGGAAGATTTGGCAGATGTCGTACGCTTCTCTGGATTGCCCGGGATTACTTGTCAGGATGGTTCAGTTATTAATTTACAGGCTTACTTCAATTACACTGTTCCGGAAAATATTGTTGACAATGCCGGCTCCGGATTTTCAGGTTCCGGTATTACAAATACCGGTCCTGGAACGGCTGATTTTGATCCTGTTGCAGCCGGCAATGGTTTGCATACCATTGTGTTCGACTATATAGATCCAGTTACCGGTTGTCGTGCTTCTTATTCTCAAACTGTTCAGGTGGGAACAACGCTTTCAATTGAAGGACTAAGTTCCATTTATTGTGTAGAAGACGGGGTTCAGGAATGGTATGGAATAGAGGAGGGTGGCAGATTAATCGTTTATGCGGTAGATGAATTTGGTGTAAGAACGGAAATTGCAAACAGAGATAACACAACGGCTCTGGATCCTTTAATATTTAATCCCTCGGTATCGGGAGCCGGAACCTACGTTGCTGTTTACCAATATACCGATGCCGCAGATTGCGTAAACGAAATAGAAGAAGTTGTGGTGGTGGAAGCTGAATTGAACACCAACTTTAGTTTGAATCCTGATGCCACTCAGTTTTGTAGTACCATTAATTCAGTGCAATTGATCCCTGAACAATCAGGAGGTTATTTCAGTGGTGGCTCCTGGGTCTCAACCCAAACATTTAGTCCTGCCATAGCGGGCGACGGAGACCATGAAATAACTTATACCATATCTACATCGGCATGTAATTCATCATCTTCACTGACTGTTCGTGTTATTGATCCTTATCCCATTAGCATCGATAACCTCTCAGACAGATATTGCGAAAATGCCGCCGGTCCCATCTTGCTGGAAGTGAATAATCCCGGTGTGGCAGGAGCCACTTATACTTTCACATCTACCTTAAATGGTGCCGGAAGATCTCCTCTTTACGTTGCAACCGAAGGAGATAGTGACGGAACATCAATTTCAGCAGAAAATGTCTATTTTTCACCAGCTTACGTTGGGGAAGGAACTTACACCATTACCTATACTTTTGATAATACAGCCAATGATGGTTGTATTGCGGTGGTTAACAGAACTGTTCATGTTGACCGTGCGCCTGCGGTTAATTTCGGAGGCACGGCCGACCCCATTCAATATTGTCAGGATGCCGGGATGATTACTTTAACCGGAAGTTTCGTTTCAGGAGGGTTTACCGGCAGTGGGAATTTTGCAGGCCCGGGTGTTGATAATGGAATTCTTGATGATGGGCTGGCCACATTTGATCCGTCAGGTTTAACAGGCGGGTCACATCTGATAACTTACACTTACACCCATATTAATGGCTGTACTACTGAGAGAACCAAAACCTTTGAGGTTCTGGAATCCCCTCTGGTATATAATGTTACTCCATTGAGCAGTGAACCTCATGCCGGTCGATTCTGTGCTGGGGATGCCGGGGTTACCATCGGATTGGAAGATTCTGAAAGTGGAATAACATATCACTTGATTCTTAATTACAATTTAGCATCTCCTGTTGAAACCATTATCGCCACAGGTGGAGTTCTGGAATTTGATCCGGTAAATGTTGTAGGGGATTATATCGTGCAAGCAGTATCTGCTTCTGGATGTAGCAATCCGATGAATGGAGTAGTGGAGGTAAGAAGAAATAATGTTTCTGCATCCATCAACAAGCAAAATGTCTCCTGTACATCGGGCAACGATGGGGCTGCTTCGGTTACAGCCTCAGGAGGGAGCGTTCCTTATGTTTACTACTTGTATGAGTCGGATGGAACAACATTGATTGCCTCCAACGCTTCCGGAAATTTCACCAATCTTGATGCCGGAACCTATTTCGTTGAAGTTGAGGATGCCATTGGTTGTGAATTGGTTGCACCTGTTTCCATCACCATTAACGAACCATCATTGCCACTATCAGTAAATGCATCGGCACAGGCCGTAGGTTGTATGCCTTGCACAGATGGTCTTGATTGCGAAGGTTCTGCCACCATATCAATCACCGGAGGCACTCCATTTACTGATTTAACCACTTATCCTAACGGCTTTGACATTGAATGGCGCGATTCCGGAAATAATATTATTGGAACTGGTTTATCCATTATCCAAAAACCAGCCGGAGATTACACCTACATTGTAGAAGATGCCAATGGATGCATCGTTTCGGGAACCATTGAAATCGAAACCATTAATCCAATTGTTGTCAACGAAGATTTATCAGAACATGTTGATGTTCTTTGTCATGGTTCCAGTACCGGAGAGTTTTTGGTTACTGCTTCAGGTGGCGCAACGGATGCTGTATATCAGTTTTCTTTGGATGGTGTAAATTGGCAGTCGGCCAACGTTGGATCGGATGCACGGCGGTTTATCAATCGTCCCGCAGGCACATATACTGTTTCTGTTCGGGATTTTAATACAAGATGCGTTTACGAATCGGATCCAATTGTTATTTCAGAACCTGATGCGCTTACACTTGATTTGGTGCCCGGTTCCAGAGTACATGTGGATTGTTTCGGAAATGCTACCGGTGAATTCCGTGTTGTGGCCGGTGGAGGAAGCGGAGATTATGAGTTCTCTATTAATAATGGAGCAACATGGGTTGACATTCCTTTATTCTCTGACCTCTCAGCAAATACTTATAATGTAAGAGTCAGGGATGTTGAGGCACCATCATGTATGCGCTCATTGTCGGTACAAATAACTCAACCTGTACCGCTTGTTATCTCAGATTTATCAGCAACACATGTTTTATGCCATGGAGACAACAATGGATCTCTTTCAGTTACAGCATCCGGAGGAACTGCTCCATATGGTTATGTTTGGGAGATCAATGATGGAGGAACATGGGTTGAAATAGGTACGTCGTCTGTTATGAACAACAGAATTGCCGGAACATACAGGGTAACCATCACGGATGTTAATGGCTGTGTCATTCAAAGCAACGAAATAACCATTAATCAACCTGCGTCTCCATTAGATATTTCTGTTTCTGTAACCCCAACAGCTTGCTCTGATGTGGATTCCGGAACCGCAACCGTTTCCATTTCAGGAGGAACCCCAAACTATTCTGTATTTTGGTCGCAAGGGGGAACTGTTATTGGCAACGACGAAAACATTAGCAGCCTCGCCGCCGGTTCCTACTCCGTTCGTGTTGAAGATGCCAATGGTTGTTTGGTAGAAGAATCTTTTACCATAGCACCTTTAACGCCCTTGGTCATTGAAAATGTTACGGTTGATAATCACGTTTCATGCAACGGTGGAAACAATGGAGAACTAACAGTAACAGTATCGGGAGGCTCAGAAACATACAGGTTCTCGTTGGATGGAGATAACTGGTTCTCAGTGGCATCCCAACTTACAGATAATCTTGACGGAACATTCAATTATCAGTTTGAAAACCTGACTGCCGATAACTATACGGTTTATGTAAAAGATGCTGCAAACCCAGACTGTCAGGTTCAATCACCGGATGTTCCTGTTAATGAGCCGGCTGCTTTAACTTTGCTGGTTCAACAGAAGGATAATGTTACCTGTTACAACGGCAACAACGGCATCATCCGTGTTGAAGCACAAGGAGGTTCATCACCATACGAATATTCTATTGATGCCGGAACGACATGGCAACCCTCCAACGAATTCACCGGCCTTTCAGCCGGAAACCATAACATCCGTGTACGTGATGCAAATCTTTGCGTTTATCAAATGGCTCCGGTCAACATTTCACAGCCTGCTCAACTACAGGTATTTGTGGAGGACAGGGAAAATGCATCCTGTAATGGTATAGCTGATGGTTTTATTGAGGCCAGAGCCACAGGAGGAAGCGGTAATTATGTTTACTCGCTGGATGGAACCGATTGGCAGCCTAGCCCGCTGTTTGAAGGTCTGTCAGCGGCAACTTATCAACTTAGGGTGCATGATGCAGCCGATGATGCATGTGTGAGTGCATTGCTGGAGGTTATAATCACCGAACCAACACAACTAGTTGTGTCTGAAGTTATAGTCAACCATCAGAATGTCAGCTGCCATGGTGGCAACGATGGCTCTTTCCGGGTAATGGGAACCGGTGGATCCGGAAACTACGAGTTTTCCATAGACAATAATGTTTGGGTTACAAATAACACCGCATATTATTCTTTCAGCAATCTGGAAGCAGGGGGCTATACTGTATATATAAGAGAACAAGGAAATACTGATTGTTTTGCAGTTATTGCAGATGCCATTGAAATCACTGAGCCCGCTCAGAGCATCCAAATTACCAATGCAATACTTGCAAATGTTGCGTGTTACGGAGAATCAACCGGAAGCATCACCATCACCGTTGTTGGAGGTAACGATACACAACCATACAATTATGTATGGGAACGTCAACTATCCGGAGGCGGATGGACTCTTCTTGGAGCAGCCAACGATGGAACCACGGCTTCACCTCAAAACTTGCGGGCCGGCACTTACAGAGTATTAGTGACCGACTCTGAAGGGTGTAGTGTAACCGCTCCTTATGAAATTACAGAACCAACCTCGCCGCTGAATGTAACAATGACTTCGGTTCAACATGTTACTACCAATGGCGGCAACAACGGTGCGCTATCCATAAGTATTACCGGAGGCACCGGAGGTTATACCATATTCTGGAGTGGCGTCGATGCGGATGGAGACCCAATTGCAGGATTACCCACAAACCAAACCGACTTGTCAGGTTTAACTGCCGGCGTTTACACCGCCACTGTTTTCGATGACAATGATTGTACTTCAACCATTGTTGTTGAAATTCTGGAACCCGGGCATCCCTTACAGTTAATACTTGAAGACAGTTCAAATCCGCTATGCTTTGGAGAAAACACCGGAACTATTGAGCTGAGAGCCACAGGTGGAACTTTCCCATATACAGTAACGTTGACTCGTTCATCAGGTGATAATGTCCCTGCTTTTTCTGTATCAGGCAACTATTATACGTACACCGGATTATCGGCAGGTTTCTACAATGCTGTTGTTGAGGATGATAACGGTGAAACATTCTCAATACCCAATATTGAGATCACACAGCCTGCTCAACTGGTGTTGAATATTGAATCTACTGTTGATGCTACCTGTTTTGGTAGTTCCGACGGACGTCTGTCATTCAGTGCCACCGGAGGATCTCCCGGATATAGCTATACCCTTTGGCCGGACAACGGTGCATCACGGACTCGTAATGTGGCCGATAATGCCGCTCAGTTGTATGACGATTTACTCGCCGACAGATACCGCCTGATGGTACAGGATGCCAATGGTTGTGCATCACCTGTTGAGGAGATTTTTATTTCTCAACCCGATGAAATCAGCATAACCGGAACACCAAACAACATCAGTTGTTTTGGTGCTGATGATGGCAGTATTACCATTAATGTGACTGGTGGTCGTGGCAACGTGGCCTACAATTACAACTGGTATGAACTCAGTGATCCGTCTGTAACTATTTCCACAGAAAGAAACTTGGAAAATGCCGCTGCTGGCAACTATGTTTTGGAAATTACTGAACAAGCAGGAACTGGATGCTCTGCTGTGTCAGATGTATTCACCATCACCGAACCCTCCGAAATGGTGGTTTCGGTAAATGCCTTTGATGTAAACACCTGTACCGGCGATAATTCAGGACGCTTGGTGGTGAGTGTCACCGGAGGCACGGCTCCTTACCTAATTGATTATGGAACAGGAACGGCAAACGGCTCCGGCCCACTCTTTAATATCGAAAACCTGATAGCCGGAGATTATACCGTACGTGTAATCGATAACGATGGCGCCGGTTGCGAAATAGTTGTTCCCGATAATGTCATCGGTGAACCTGCTGCTCCAATTTCTTTGGTTTCATTAGATTTTGGAATTGATTGCGATGCAGCTCAAAGCACATCAGGATTTGTTACTTTTGAAGTGACAGGCGGACTACCCGGTGGCGATTATGAAGCCGTTTTGCGCAACTTAACCAACCCCGCTCAACCGCCCATTGGTCTAACCATTTTGGATGGTGATACACAACCTGTAACCATATCTAATTTACGTGCCGCGAGATATGAACTCACCATTACCAATCGAAATGTAGCAACAACAGCTGCCTGCCCTGCCATTGTAGAAACATTTGAGCTGACTCATCTGGTAGTTTCAGGCAATGTTACCAACGCCACCTGCGCAGGAGCCAATAATGGTGCCATTGATGTGAACATCGAAGGAGGAAGCGGAACATACACTTACGCGTGGACCAAGGTTGGAGAACCTACATTCTCATCAACCGAACAGGATTTGAGCGGATTAAGTGCCGGTTCATACATTGTTGAGGTTACAGATGTCATTCGTGCTTGCACCGTAACCGAAACCTTTGTGGTTCAGGATGGCAAAACGTTGGTCATTGAAGCTTCTGTATCACCTGTTTCTTGTAATGGAGGAAACAACGGTGCTATTCTTGTTAATAATGTGCCAGGAGCAGCCCCGCCTGTTCAATTCTATTGGAATGGCGAAGCAGGAACCGATACCAGAACCGGATTAACAGCAGGCGTTTACGAATTGCGCGTTGTGGATGGCGAGGGTTGTGAAGTGATTCGCTCCTTTACTGTGCCCGAACCACCGGCGGTTACTTACGTGCTTGCTACCATATTGGATGATTGTGAACCCTACAGCCGATCCATTGAAATAGAGAGCCTCACAGGTGGCGTTTCTCCATACAATATCACATGGAGCGGCCCCGGTGCTTTCACTGTCGATGCAGGCAACCAATCAATTTCAGGCATTACCAAAGCCGGAACTTATAAGGCGCTGGTACGCGACTCCCGAGGTTGTGAGACTGAACGAACTATAATGGTTCCCGGCAGAATGGAGCTATCTGCCAATGTTACGCACATCAGTTGCAACGGTGGAAACAATGGCATGATTGATTTGGTAGTCTCCGGCGGAAGTGGAAATTACCAATATGCATGGACTAAAGTCGGTAATGGTTTCACTGCCAATACCCAGGACATTGATGGACTTGAAGCCGGAACCTATACCGTTGTGGTGACCGACATTAATCAAACTTGTGTTGTTTCAGGAGATTCATACACTGAAGAGCTTGAAGTAACTCTGAACGAACCGGCACCCATCGCCATCAACTTCACCAAACAGCACCTTGATTGTGCCGGCGATGCCAATGGCATCATCGATATTACCGAAATTACTGGCGGTACAGGAAGCTATACATTAACCTGGGCGCCTGCATCTGCACCCGGCATTGTTCAGGGACAAAGGATTCAAAGAGATTTGGAAGGTGGTGAATATACCGTCACCATCAGAGACGAAAACAATTGTGTGTTGGTTCATAGTTTTGAAATTATTGAACCGGCACCGCTCAATTTCACCCTTGAGATTAACGATACCGACTGTGACGGCAACAATCGGATAGCAATAGTTGACCCTGTTGGAGGAAGTGGCTCTTACACTTATGTATGGGCTGGCCCCGAAATCCCTGCCGGTTTTAATGGGTTGGAACAAACCGACTTACCCGGCGGAGAATACACCATCACCATGATAGACAATGGTGTGGGCAATTGCGCCATCGAAAAGAGTCTCATTTTAACAAGACCATTGCAGGTTGAGGCGGCGGTGACCAATGCCTCTTGTCCCGGTGTGCACAATGGAGCCATCTCTTTAAACATCTCCCATGGTGTTGCGCCCTATACATTTAACTGGGAAACCATTTCAGGAACGGCTGTCAATGCCTCTGATATGAATCAAAGTGGTTTGCGGGCAGGCCTTTATCGTGTTACGGTTACCGATGCACGAGGCTGCGATTTTCTAATTGATAACATTGAAGTAGAGTTTATCAACCAACTGGATATTGGTTTATCTGTAGTAAATGTTACTTGTCATGGCGATAGCAATGGAAGAATAGAAGCTACAGTTTTCGGTGGTACAGGAGAATATCAATTCTCACTTGATGGAGCCGGCTGGACTGCCGTTCCCGCCTTAACACATATCTTTGATGATTTAACCAGCGGAAGCTATACGGTTTTCGTTAGAGACGTGAATTTATCCGGTTGTTATACTACCAAAACGGTAGATGTTTTGCAACCTTCTGCTCCAATAAATGCAGTGGCAACCATCACCGATGTCCTTTGCAAAGGTGAATTCACCGGCGAAATTGATATAGAAGTTACAGGAGGCACTGCGCCGTACACATATCAATGGACTACCACCACAGGTGGCGGACTGGTCAATACCGCTCAAGATCAGGAAGGACTCTCTGCCGGCAGTTATCATCTGCGAGTTGAAGATTCCGAAGGTTGTGTGGCAAATTTTGGACCTTTTGAGGTAACAGAGCCTGAACTTGCTCTCAATATAGAGATTGTGGACGTTGTTAATGTTGCCATTAATGGCAACGCCACAGGTGCCATTGAAGTGATTACCACAGGTGGTTCGTTCGGATATACCTATGTTTGGGAGATTTATGATGAAGATTCGGATGTTTGGAATGAAGTAGTTGGTGAGACAACTCATCGCATTGAAAACCGAGTAGCAGGGTTGTATCGTGTAACCGTGACCGATGGAAATGGCTGTGAAGCAACGCTTCAGCAGCGAATTACAGAACCAGATACTCCACTCACCATCGATACACAAGTTGATGACATTGGCCCGTGCCATGGTGCAGCCAATGGCTCTATTGAAATAGTTGTCTCCGGAGGCAATCCGAAAATGGATGGCGGCCAACCGGGGTATGACATTGTGGTGATTGGGCCGGGCACAAATACAACCCATTACGGAACAACACTGACCTTAAATAATTTGCAAGCAGGAATATACCAAATAACCGCTACCGATGCTTTGGGTATTGTTGAGGAAACGGATGTAACCATAGATGAACCCGATGAATTCATTGTTAATGTTGAAGTTATAGATGATGTAACCTGTTATGCAGGCAGTGATGGCAGCATCCGGGTAGAAGTATCTGGAGGTTCGCCAAATACTGCTCCCGGTAGATATCGCATTCGTCTTTCAGGAAATGGCATCAGCCGAACCGAGATCGTTGAGGAGCAGTTTCTGTTTGAAAACCTAATCGCAGGCCCTTATCAGGTTACTGTTTGGGACGATTTCAGCGGAGATGGGAATTTCAACACCAACTACGATTGTACTAAAACGTTCAATAACATAGTTGTAACACAACCCGAGGCCCATGCTGTTTTAACTGTAATGCCCGGAAGCAATTCCATTTGCGAAGGAAATATTCCGCAATTGCAGGTCATTGTAAGCAATTGGGATGTGGTGACCACTCCTTTGGAGTTAACATTAAACGATGGAACTGTTGTCACGGTTAATCAAACACCTATGGTGTTTGATGCGGGTGAAACGCCCCCGGTTGGAATCAATGAATATTCTATTGCTAGCTTAATCAATCCCGCTACAACCTGTTCAGCCGGAACATTCACCGGCAACCCTGTAGTGGTGGTAAATCCTTTGCCTACTGCTTATATATCCGGAGATAAAAGGATTTGTTTTGGCAGCTCCGATTCTTTAAAAGTTGAGCTTACCGGAACACCACCATGGAACATTACATACTCCAATGGAATAGAAAGCTTTGAAATCAATGGAATAACCGAATCAACCTATACCATTGAGAATGTTGCGCCGGCTGTTACCAGCACTTATACCATTCTGGAAGTTACCGATTATCATTGCACGAACAGCGGTGACGGTTCTGCGATTATAACCGTCGATCAGCCAACCACTGTTGAGTTTGTGCCTGTTGATTATGGTGAAATTTGTATAGAAGAAAGTATTGAATTACAAGTGTTATTTAATCCTGCTAATACCGGTTCATGGCGACTCAGGTATTGGGAGATTGATCCGACAGGGACATTGGACCCAATTCGACGTGATTTGACTGTTACCAGAGATCAGCTTGTTGATGATACTCTTAAGATCGGTGTAGTGCCACGGAGTACCGCACGTTTTGAAATAGGATATGTGTTTGATACTCATGATTTTTTATATATTCCCGGATGTCCCGGTATTGTTTTGGGCGAGCCTGCCAACGTTATTGTTCGTCAGCGGCCTGTTGTTCCTGATTCCATTGTTGGCGAGGCGGTGGTATGCCAGGGCAGTGAATATGTTTTCTCAGTGCCTGCAGTATTGCATGCCGATGGTTACGAATGGACTGTTCCCACAAATGCGGAAATATTATCAGGAGAAAACACCAGAGAAATTCTTGTTCATTTTACAGACAGTGCTCAATCCGGCTATATCACAGTAAGAGCAGTAAATAGTTGTGGCGGGGAAACACAAAGACATTATGTAACGGTAGATCCGTTGCCCCTGCAAACGGCAGCCATTATAGGGCTTGTGGATATTTGCCAGGGATCATCGGAGGTCGTTTTCAGTACCAACGAGGTGATACATGCTACAAGTTATAATTGGGATATACCAGTAGGGTTCACCATCGTTGGTAGCCAAACAGGTTCAACCATACGTATCACACCGGATCCCGATTTGGCTGTTTTTACAGGTCAAATTTCGGTTACCCCGGCTAATGATTGTGGTGAATCGGTGCATACAGCCACACATACATTTCATGTACGTCCTTTGCCTACCGTCAATGCCGGAGCGGATCAACATATCTGTTTAGCAACACATACGCTTAATGCAGATGAATTACAACCCGGTGAAAGCGGTTTATGGACGGTTGTTCCCGGATCAATGCCCGTAACCATAAATGATCCAACTGAGCACAATTCAGAAATCAGCAATGTGCTTCCGGAAAATAATACCATTTTAAGATGGACTGTAACATCTGAGTTCGGATGCAGTGCTTCTGATGATGTGACCATCCGTAACAATCAATTGTCCGTTTATGCTTATACCGATAAGTTGATTGTATGTGATGGGTCAGCCAATTTGTATGGCCGAGAAGTGCCGGACTATCCAAACACCTCCGGTGTTTGGAGTGTGGTTGAACCTGTTGGTTCAACTGCCGCTTTTGCCAATGCAGCATCTTATGAAACGACGGTAAGCAACCTGGCTCCCGATCGCAATGTTTTGCGTTGGACCATCACGCAAAATGGTTGTGATAGTTATGCCGATGTTGTGATAATGAATCATCGTCCCGATGATGCCATCATCAATGGAGCCAAAACAATAAATCGTTGTGATCAGGATGTTATTACTCTAGAAGCTGAAGAAGTAACTAATGGAGACGGCCGATGGAGCATTATTAAGGGATTTACAACCATAACTCCCAATCCAGAAAGTTCTACGATTACTGTCTCTAATTTCAGCGAAGGAGAAATTGTTTTACGCTGGACAGTCACCAACAAAGGCTGTTCCGATTACGATGAAGTAACCATTCGCAACAACAAAGTATTAGTAAATGCCGGGCCACCACAAGAGGTGTGTGAAAATGAAGTGTTTCTTGCCGGAACTGAGGTTCCTGCAGGCGCAGATGAAAGTGGTTGGGAGTTTATCGAAGGCATTGGAACGTTCAATAATGGAAACATCCACAATCCTCACATTACCGATCTGGGGCTTGGAGAGAATATTTTGGAATGGAGAATCCTTAAAAATGGTTGTATTAGTACAGACAGCGTAATAATTACCAATAACTCCCCTGCCACAGCTACGGTTGGAAGTACGCAAACCAAATGTGATTTCAAAACTGAGTTAATCGGTAATGACCCTGATGGACAAGGAACCGGACGATGGAGTATTGTTAAGGGCAGCGGTATTATTGGCAATTATGAGAATCCCGTAACTGGAGTAACCAATCTGGGATACGGCGAGAACATATTCCGTTGGACCATTACCAACGGAGCATGTAGCACATTTGCAGACTTGGTTGTAAACAACCTTCATGTGGATGTGGATGCAGGAAAAGACTTTCCAACCTGTACACGAGCGGTCACTATGAATGGAAGTCCTGTTCCTAGCGGAATGACTGGGTCATGGCAAACAGCGTTTGGTTCAGGTGGTGCAACCATACCTTTGGATGAAAGAGGCAAGCACAATGCCACAATTAGTGTGGATCTAGGTAGAACAGAATTGATTTGGACCATTACCAACGGTACCTGTGTTAGCAGAGATACTGTAATTGTAACTAACAATATGCCTGATCCTGTAAATGCCGGTCCATATAGAGAGATAAATGATGTTACTCATAAACTTGAAGCGCTTGAACCTGATCAGGGAACTGGTAGATGGCAATTGATTTCCGGTGGGGGCAGTATTTTAGAGCCAACTTTGTTCAATGCAACCGTTACTAATCTTCGAAGAGGGGAAAATGTTTTCAGATGGACAGTAACCCACGGTGATTGTTCGGTGTCTGATGAAGTAACCATTTTAAATGGACAAGTGACTGAAGCCAATGCAGGCCTTAACCGTGAAGTCTGTACAAATTCAACAACTTTAAATGCAAATGATCCGGATGTAGCCATTGGAACATGGTCGGTGGTTTCTGGTACTGCTAATTTTGATGAACCAAACAATCCACGGACTAGGGTAACCAATTTAAGCCCCGGGCCAAACGAGTTGAGATGGACTATTCAATATTCTAATACTAGTAGCTATTCAGAAGTTATCATTACCAATAATCAACCGGGAGAACCCATTGCTAGGTTTGATTTTAATGGTCTTATAATGGATAATGCCATTTGTGGCGATTCAGTGACCTTAATTGGGAACAACTCTGGATTGAACATTGGAATAGACATGGGAACCCCCAAATGGGTGCAGGTACAAGGAGGAGGAGAAATTGATGACGATGAGGATTATAGTACTTATGTCACAGGACTTACTCGTGGTATCAATGAATTTGTGTATAGTTTGACCAAAGGGAATTGCCCCCCACGTGAAACCCGCATAACCATTATCAATGGCACCCCATCAACACCAAATGCCGGAGGTCCCTATGCTCCAACATGTACCGGTAGTGTGCAGTTAAGGCCGCAACCAATTTTGCCCAATCATGGAGTAGCCACATGGAGAGCTATTACACCCGGTGAGATTACTTTTAATGACAACAGGGTACACAATTTGTCGCAAGGCGAAAATGTTTTAGTATATGAAATTGCTACCGATTACTGTACGTTAACTGATACGGCCACTTTAATTAACAACCAGGTGTTACCGGCTTATGCCGGTCCTCCCACGTATCGCCAGTGTTCTGATGAATATGAAATGAAAGCATGGCCTGCCGGATCTGCCGGATCTGGTCAAGCAACTGGAACATGGAGCCGAATTTCAGGAGGAGGCGTTATTGATGAGCCAAATAATCCCAACACCATGATTGAAGGATTAGCTTTAGGAGCCAACCGCTTCCGTTGGACGGTTTCTTATGAAAGTTGTTCTGATTATGATGAGGTGATTATTTATAATGATCATATCGAGGCAGAAATTCTGTTGGATGATTATACGCATTGTGCCGATACTTTGGGCGTATCTGCCAGAGCACCAATGGCCGGTTCAGGTACTTGGGGGATTGCTCAGGGCCGAGGTAATTTTGATAATAATCACTCTGCAAATACTGTAGTTCGGAATTTACAACGTGGAGAGAATGTGATCACTTGGACCGTTAATCACAGAAACTGTAGCCATACGGATGAATTGACCATCACCAACAACATGGCAACTCAGGCATTTGCTGGAGAAGATGATGCGTTCTGCGTGGAAAACGCTACGCTTACAGGCAATGTTAAAAGGGATGTGGAAACCTCTGTTTGGACACTTATTGATGGAAGTGGATTGATTAATTCACCAGACAATTCTGCCGTTACTACTGTTTCAGGGCTTGGTTTTGGAGAGAATATTTTCCGTTATACCATTCGTCATCAGGATTGTATTTCTTACGATGAGGTAACCATTGAGAATAATCATATTGCTGCCAATGCAGGTCCCGATCGGACTTATTGCAGCAATGAGGCTGTTCTGGCCGGAAGTAATCCCGGGTTAGGTGTCGGTACTTGGTCTGTTCCCGGTGGATTAGGAGCTGCTGTGTTTGATAACCCCAACAGTCCTACAACACGGGTTACCAATCTTGGAAAAGGGAGTAATACACTGAGATGGACTGTACGTTATAAAGGGTGTACGCATTCTGATGACGTAATCATTACCAATAATCTCCCCATTACACCTAATGCGGGAAATACTCAAATTCTGTGTCGTGATAATACAACATTGGAAGCTTCACCTTTGGGAGCCGGAGAGCAGGGTGAATGGGTCGTGCTAACTGGATCGGCTGATTTTGCTAATGAAAACCTCCATAATACCCAAGTTACAAATTTGGGTAAAGGCGACAATATCCTCAGATGGACAATCTGGCGAGTAGAAGGATGTGCTTTATCGGAAGAGGTTCTCATTAGAAACAATGATCCTTATGAGCCCAATGCAGGTAGTGATTATGAAGAGGTTTGTGAAAGAACATTCACTCTGAAGGCAGATGCCCCAGAATTTGGAACAGGTAGCTGGAGTTTTGTTCAGGGTGGTGGAAACCTGAGTGATCCATATAATCCGAGGGCTACCATTACCAATCTTGATCACGGAACCAATATCTTAAGGTGGACTGTTGAGCAGGGTAATTGTGCACGTTCGGCAACTATTACAATTGAGAACAATACGCCCAATAGGGCTAATGCAGGTCCCGACATTGAGGATTGCAAAGACTCTCATGTCCTTGATGCCAATGTCCCATTACATGGAGCAACAGGCCGTTGGGAGCGGATGAGTGGATATGGAGAATTCGACAATGAGAATGATCCCAAAACAACCGTTCGTAACCTTGAATTTGGAATGAATCAGTTCCGATGGATTATTGAGAAAGGCAATTGTTTTTCTTCGGATGTGATAACTGTCTTTAATATGGTTCCCGACCGAGCAGATGCAGGTTCGGATCGCATTGGGATTTGTGAAAATTATCTCACATTGAATGCAAATAACCCTGAATCAGGAACAGGACAATGGACTGTGGTGAAAGGTAAAGGAACTTTCGATAATCCCGATCAGTACAACTCGGTTGTACGTAATGTCGGTTTTGGTGAGAATATTTACAGATGGTCCATATCTTATGGTTCTTGTTCAACCGAGGATGAGATGACTGTGGTAAGCCACAAAACCAATGCATATGCCGGAGAAGATCAGGTGGTGTATGAGCCAAGAGCATTGTTGAATGCCAACAATGCCGGAGATCTGAATGCCCGCTGGATTATTGTGGGAACAAGTACTGCTGAATTTGAAGATGAAACCTTTTTCAATACAAATGTGTATAACTTAAGTGATGGCATTAATACATTCCGTTGGGAAGTCGAAGTGGAAGGATGTATTGCCTCTGATCAGGTCAGCATTGATTACAGAGTAGTACCTGATGCCGGCTTTATCACAGATGTGGATTCTGGTTGTTTCCCGCTAAGAGTATTGTTTACCAACTATTCGGTAGGAGGTAGTGATTATATTTGGGATTTTGACGATGGTCATTCTTCAGAAGAGAGAAATCCGGTTCATGTATTCGAATCGCCTGGAGTATATAATGTCAGGTTGATAGCACCCGGGCCTGATGGTAGAGATGGAGAATATTTCAAGGAAATTGTGGTGCACGATCATCCGGTGGCTGATTTTACTGTAAATCCGCAGGTCGTTTACTTGCCGGGTGAAAAGGCCAGGTTTTATGACCTATCG
This sequence comes from Alkalitalea saponilacus, assembly GCF_900168165.1. GTDB lineage: Bacteria > Bacteroidota > Bacteroidia > Bacteroidales > Marinilabiliaceae > Natronoflexus > Natronoflexus saponilacus. The sequence continues at coordinate 201,677 of NZ_FUYV01000002.1, read as the reverse complement.
ATAGATGCCATCAGTTGGCTTTGGAATTTTGGTGATGGCACCACCAGTACAGACAGAAATCCATCGTATGAATACAGAGATGAAGGCGTATATGATGTTTCCTTAACCGTTACCAATGACAGGGGCTGTGAAAATACTTTCACACAATCTGGAATTATTACAGCCTATCAACAAGGTTTTGTAAGGTTCCCGAATGCCTTCCGTCCCAGACCGGATGGAGCTTCAGGGGGTATTGATCCTTCAGCTGAATATGTGGTAGTGTTTAAGCCAGCCTACAAGGATGTGGATGAGTTCAAACTGGAGATATTTAACCGCTGGGGGCAAAAGATATACGAAACCAATGATATTGATCAGGGCTGGGACGGTATGCACGATGGTCGTTTAGCGCCACAGGCGGTTTATGTTTATCAGGTTTCTGGCAGATATATCAGCGGACGTGAATTCCGAAAAACTGGTAGTGTTTTATTGGTTCGTTAGAATTGGTTTTTAAGAAACTGATTTAAAGTTGAAAGATGGTGAAAAGGTTTTTGCATATAATATTGGTGTTTTTTATCTTGGCTAATGCTGGTAAGATCAGTGCACAGGATGTTTCATTCTCACAGGTGTACTCAGCGCCCCTGTATCTGAGCCCATCATTTGCCGGATTTACCAGTGGAGGGAGGGTTATTTTAAACTATCGGGATCAGTGGCCGGGTGTGTCCAACACTTTTCGTTCTTATTCGTTTTCGTATGATGAGTATCTGAGTAATTATAACAGTGGGGTGGGAGTACTCTTTCTGCGTGATGATCAGGGAGGAGGACAGCTTGTTTCACAGAATCTTGGGGTGGTGTACGCTTATGAATTAGCAATCAACCGTTACCTCTTTGTTCGACCCGGATTGCAGTTTAAGTATTCCGAAAGAAAAATTGATCCTTCACGTCTCACTCAGGTGGGGCCTGATGGAGAAGTTTTTCCCTGGATTAATGCAGAATTCCCCGTCGATCAGTATAGAAAATTGGATGCAACTGCCTCTGCTATGGTTTATAGCCAGGATTTTTGGTTAGGATTTACTGTGGACAATCTTGTAAAAAATAACATCGGTTTTACTGATGTTGAATCCACTATTCCTGTAAAAACTGTTGTTTATGGAGGAGCCCGATGGGTCTATAAACCATCGGGCCTCGGATATAATGAACAGAGTGCAAGTTTTGCATTTATGTATCGCAATCAGCAAACTTTTCAACAACTTGATTTAGGTGTTTACTGGAATACTTATCCCATTGAGGTGGGCGTTTGGTATCGCGGAATTCCTGGAATCAGTACCGAGAACCTTTCAAATAACGATGCATTGATATTCAGCCTTGGCGTAAATGTCGGAACTGTTCATTTTGCATATTCTTACGACCTGACTTTAAGTGGTCTCTCCGGATATAGCGGAGGAAGCAATGAGTTTTCTTTGATCTACCGGTTTAATCGTGGCCCAATCATCACACGTCCCATCGGGCCGATACCATGTAGTGAACCTGCACATGGATGGGGATCTTCATCATCAAGTCATCGGCCGCAGCGTAGATCTCTGTTTTAGTTCTATTATGTGTTGTAATACAAGATGATGTAGGGTTGAGAGTTGGAACGGTTTTTGACGCTGTTCTCTTAATATATGTGTTTTACATCTCAATCAGTGTGAATTAACACGATAAAACTACTTTATTTCTGCTTTAATGTAAAAAAAAGCGTGCTTAACAGTTTTTTTATCTTACTTAAAAGTTATATTTGTTCCCGTTAAATTAAACAGAGTAATAATCATGGCAGAAAATATGAAAAAAATATCTGTTATTGTAAATGTTGTTTTACTTGTGGCGGTGGCTGCATTGTATGTTGTTGTTCTATCAAACGGCCGTACTCATTCTGAGGAGGAGAAAAAACCGGGAATGAGGGAAACATCAGATCATGGGATTGTATACATAAATACCGATTCCCTGATTATAAATTACGAATTTGCGAGGAAGCTAAGCGAAGATCTTTTAAGAAGAGAGGAGTCTTCCAGAACTGACTTTAATTCCAGAGCAAGAGTTTTTCAGGAAGATATGATGGAGTTTCAGAGAAAACTTCAAAACAATGGCTTTTTATCTTTAGAGAGGGCTCAAAGTGAAGAGCGCCGACTACGTCAGAAGGAGGTTGAATTGCAGGAACTTAATACGCGCTTATCCAATGAATTGATGCGTCAGCAAGATATGATGAATCAACAACTTAGGGATACCATCACGAACTTCCTTTCAGAATTTTCAGAAAAGAGATCGTATCGTATGGTTATCAGCAACACCATGGGAGACAATATTCTTTATGCTGAACCGGTTTACGATATTACCAAAGATGTTGTAGAAATATTGAATAAACGATATAGAGCCGCTGGTAACTAAACTAATTTAGGTTTTGATAAGATATCTGTCGGGTACCGTTTAAGCGGTACCCGGCTTTTTTTTAACAGGAGACTCATAATGCCTAAGAAAACCGATTTTACCCTTTTGGAAAAATACATCCGAAAACACCCGGTGCTGTGTGATTTTCACCACGAGTGGAAAAAAAAAGGCGGCCTTATGGTGGTTATTCCTGTGTATAGGGAGCAGGACTGGATCAATGAAACTTTGGAATCCATCATGAGTTGCGATGAACCGGAGTGTGAGGTTGGTGTTGTTTTGGTATTTAATGCATCAGAATATGACTCTCATGAAGTGGTGAGCGGTCAGAAAGCATCAGCAGAATATATTCGTAATAATTACCATAATCGGTTTCCCAAATGGATGCATTTGTTCATCATGGAGGAGTACTCTCTACCAAAAAAGCATTTTGGCGCCGGACTTGCACGTAAAATCGGAATGGATGCTGCAGCTTATTGTTTTCTGAAGGCTGAAGATCCGGACGGCGTAATCGTAACTTTGGATGCGGATACAACTGTTTCCCCAAATTATTTTACAGCCCTCAGGGATTGGTTCTCTAACCCGGCCAATAGAGGAGCTTCCATCTATTATGAACATCCTTTGGATGGTCATAATTTCCCCGACGAAGTTTATGAAGGGATTACTCTTTACGAACTTCATCTTCGTTATTATTTGCAGGCACACAGATATGCAGGTTTCCCGTATTCATATCATACTATGGGATCTGCCATGGCTTTGCGTGCTGTTGCTTATGCGAAAATTGGAGGCATGCCGAAAAAGCAGGCCGGAGAAGATTTCTATTTTCTGCAAAAACTCATTCCCCTTGGCGGATTTGGAGATCTTAATACAACCACCGTTTTTCCGTCTCCCCGACCTTCGGACAGAGTGATTTTTGGAACTGGAGCTGCCATAACTTCCCATGTGGACGGATCAGATTATATCGGGAAAACCTATCATATACAAGCTTTTGAGGATGTAAAATTGTTTTTCGAACGAAAAAATGAGTTTTATAATCTTAGTCCTGACAAATTGGAAGAGTGGAGTTATGAGTTTTCCGGACCGGTACGCAGTTTCCTGCTAAATTATTCAGTGCTCAGTGATCTTCAGGTTATTAAAAAGGATTGCTCTTCCGTTGATGTTTTCAGCAAGCGATTCTTTGAAGTATTTAACGCCTTTAAGATGGTTAAGTATTTGAACTATACCCATGAGCATTTTTTTGAGAAAATGCCGGTTTTTGATGCCTCGTTAGCCTTGCTGGAAATACAGGGACACTCTACAGACGAGTTCATGTTCGAGAAAGAGCTGTTGGACTATTTCCGTAAACTTGAAAAGGGTTGATGATTGAAGTTGAGAGTTTTTGATGGTTTATAGTTTGTTGTTCAGAGTTTAATGTTCGAAGCTCAATGCCTTCAACTCCCAACTATAAATTATAAACTATAAACTATCAACCCAAAACCCTAAAACCTCCTAAAACTGATATAAAAATCCAGAACGGCTGAAATTGCCAGAAAAAGAACCCAATAACTTCTTCCGGTGAACATTGCGACACCTGCCAAGACTAACATGATTGCGCTTATAACGAATATTCCATGCTTTCTTTTGCTTTCCGGACGACCAATTATCAGATTATATACCCTGACACCAAAAACAGGAAGTAATCCTGTGGCGTACAGATAAAATCCAGCTGATGATTCCGCGATATGAAGAACGATGCCGATTAGAAGCATTACCATTCCAATGTAATAGAGAGTGCTTAGTAATTTGTTTAATTCCATGTTTTGCCCTATGTCTGCTATTAGTTTGTGTTATGTCTTGATTGGAGAATTTTATGAATTGTTTTAAACTCAAAATTTGCATTCGAAAAGTGAGATATTAATTCTGATGGTCTTTATTTCTCTTTAATAATAAAAAGTTCTTCATCAGGTTTTTTCATGAGATATTGCTCACGCGCAAATTTCTCCAGGTTTTCGTGACTGCTTTGCAGTTCATCCATCCTTTCTCTGTTACTTTTTATTTCGTTTTGGTAATGCTCTTTTTGTTTGTTGAGTTCACTGATTCTTCTTGCCAACGAAACTCGGTCAACAATGTTGTTTTGGTCAAAAAAGCCAATCCATATAATGAATACCAGACCCGCTATTACGTATTTATTACGTAATAGCGGGAGTACTATATGCATATATTTTTTGAGATACTTCATAATGGATTATTTCCATTACAAATGTAATGGTTTTGTTTTACTCTTCCATCATAAACGGATACTTGAAATCAACCGGAGGCACGAAGTTCTCTTTTATGGTTCTTGGGGACACCCATCGCAACATGTTCAGCATTGAACCGGCTTTATCATTGGTTCCTGACCCACGTGCGCCGCCAAATGGCTGTTGACCAACCACCGCCCCGGTTGGTTTGTCGTTCACATAGAAATTGCCGGCTGCGTTGGATAACCTCTTTGTTATTTTTTGAATGATTGCGCGATCCTTTGCAAAAACGGCCCCGGTTAGTGCATACATAGATGTTTTATCCAGAACATTTAGTGTTTCATCAAGTTTTGAGTCATCATACACATAAATGGTTAAAATTGGGCCGAAAAGCTCCTCCTCCATTGTTTTATAGGAAGGATTGGTGGTAAGTATGATGGTGGGCTCAATAAAATACCCATGGGTTTTATCGTAGTTTCCTCCAAAGATGATTTTTGTATCCGGATGATTTTTGGCTGCATCGATTTCTGAAGCCAGTTTGTCAAAAGAGGGTTCATCAATCACCGCATTCATGAAATTTCTAAAATCCTCGGGAGATCCCATTTTAATCTCCTTCATATCTTTTTGAAGGTAGCTTAATATCTCATCCCATCTGCCTGATGGCAAATAAGCTCTTGAAACGGCAGAGCATTTTTGCCCTTGATACTCAAACGCACCTCTTATCAGGGCAGTGGCAACTGCTTGTGCATCACAGCTTTTATGTGCAATGATGAAATCTTTACCACCTGTTTCGCCAACTATTCTGGGGTAAGATTTATATTTATGGATGTTGTTACCAATGGTTTTCCATATATCCTGAAATACCCCGGTGGAACCTGTAAAATGGAACCCTGCAAAATCGGGATGATCAAAAACGGCTCTTGCCACCACCGGTCCGGGAGCAAATATAAGGTTAATAACACCGTCCGGGAGACCGGCTTCCCGAAACAGCTCCATAAGTATATGTGCAGAGTATATGGCTGTTTTTGATGGTTTCCAAATCACCACATTGCCCATCATAGCCGGAGCCGAAGGCAGGTTGCCGGCAATGGATGTAAAATTGAATGGGGTTAATGCAAACACAAACCCTTCCAATGGCCGGTATTCCATGCGATTCCAAATTCCCGGAGAGGAAGCGGGTTGATCGTTGTATATGGCCGTCATGTAATGCACATTGAATCTCAGAAAATCTGCCATTTCACATGCGGCGTCGATTTCAGCCTGGTAAACATTTTTTGATTGACCCAACATGGTCGAGGCGTTTAACTTCTGACGGTATGGTCCGGATATTAAGTCGGCCGCTTTAAGAAATATGGCTGCCCGTTCTTCCCAGTTCAGTGCCTCCCAGCCTTCTTTCGCGTTGGTGGCTGCGTCAATGGCACGGTAAACGTGTGTCTCGTCGCCTGCATGGTAGTGACCCAAAGTGTGTTCGATTTCATGAGGCGGGAATATTCTTACGGTATTTCCAGAGCGCACCTCTTCACCTCCAATGAACATGGGTATGTCCATTTCTGATGATTTGTATTGTGCTATCTGTTCTTTTAGTGCTGCTCTCTCAGGTGATCCGGGTAAGTAGTTTAGTACCGGTTCATTTTTGGTTGTTGGAATTTTAAAGAATCCTTTTGACATAGAGATCGGTTTTATAACGTTATTGTCTAAATGAAACGCCCATGAGTGCGAAACTCACAACAAGAAGATGAAAATACCACCTCATGGAAGTTACATTTGGCCAATGATTTAAACTAATTATTTTCAAATGAAAGTTCCATAAGTGAGAAACTCACAACAAGTATCTGTATATATCTGCTCATGGAACTTCCATGAGGCCAATAAATTAATTATATACGAATAAAAATTGCATCTAACCGTAAATTACAAATTCTTCCGATAAATTTCCATGCCAATTATCATGTGGATTATGTTTTCAGTGTCCCGGTCTGCTTCTTGGTTGCGGCAGTGTTGAATTAAATGTTTCAGCTCCAATGAGTCTGTGTACTCTATCGGTAAGCCCCTTGTAATATATTAATATGAGATAATCATTTTCTGTTTGTTGAAAGCTGTTTTCCATAGGAAACAGCGTTCCTGTTTTTTCTCCTTCTTCAATTACCAGATAGTGGTAGTTGTAATATCCCTGCTTTAGCAGTAAAGATAATTCATATGCATTGTTGGTTGGGTTATAATGCATTTGCGAACTTTCATTCAGTTCCCAGTTTGTAAGTGCTCCGTTGAGATATACCCTTTGTGATAGTTGTGGTTGATTCACCCGCAGCCTGAAATGAATAAACATGTAGTCTGCTTCCAGGTCGGCATTGTTTCTCTCTTGAACCTCAATGTAATAGCGTCCGTTTAAATCCTGTCTGTATTGATACGATGATGGGTTTCGGGGTAGATCGGCAAATAATCGCACATGATAAAAGGGGTCGAGAAACACAATTTCCTCAATTTTATCGGAGTAGAACCGATAGCTTCTAATATCGAGGTAACGAAACTCGTTACCTCCTTCCATCATGGTTTCCCGGTTATAGTTAAAGTCTAATAAATCATTACGGACAAACTGTGGTCTGAGCCCTTGAATGCGGTTGTCTTTTCTCCCGTTCTGAATAATGGTTGCTGATATTTCATCCATTGGATTTCTGATGGTAAAGCCGGGGTGGTGAACCTCAAAGTTTATTTCATGATGAGAGGCGCGGATGGATGAACTAGCTGTATTTCTTATTCTTGGGACAATGTTAACCATTGGTTCTGAAATCATGAACTTTTTCTTTAATACGGGGTTATTCTGATCGTAGTCCTTAAAAACCATCAGCATATAATTACCCGATCGAAGTGGCCGTATGTCTTCATTGGGAAGTTTTAAGCGGTAATGTATATAATCAATGGTGGTATTAAAAGAGTACGAATAATCAATGATGGGATTTATGGGCGATCCTGAAATGTATTCTGTAACCATCAGGTCAGAAACATTCCAATCAGCATCGCATAAAACAATGGTGTACTGAAAGTTTTTTGTGCTGCTCCCTAATTCATCGAAAGATAGTAACAGTTGTTGTTCACTGTTTAGTCTGATGATTGGGTAGGATAGCGGCCACTCGTTTCGATGAAATTGTACTGTTTTTATTGAAGAGGAAATATATTCTTTAAGGGGCTCGGAGCAGATGTTTGACAGGATAAAAATGTTAAAAATACCAAAAAGAAAAATCGTTTTTCGATTTTTCTTTAAAGAAAAAAATCTGTAATAGTTCAGCCTGAAACAATTATAGCGATTTAGGACTTTTTTGTATGTTTTTTTTGTGCTCATAATGAAATGGTTTCTATGTTGCAATATACTATGTATTACTTATTATTTTATGTAATTTTGCCATCAAATTAAAAAAAACACATTTCAAATATGTCTGAGGTGATAAAAATAAAAAAAGGGCTTGATATTCCTTTAAAAGGAAAATCCGAAAAGGTTTTCGGACAAGCACAATTGCCCGGTTTATTTGCTGTAAAGCCCACCGACTTTCACGGGATTGTTCCCAAAATGGTAGTAAAGGAGGGAGATGCGGTAAAAATTGGTTCGGTTCTTTTTTACGATAAGTATCATCCTGAAGTTAAGTTCGTTTCTCCGGTTAGCGGGCGTTTAAAAAGCGTCAACAGGGGAGAGCGCAGGAGGATTCTCGAAGTTATTGTTGAGAGCGACGGGCAGGATGACTTTATTGATTTTGGTGCAGCTGATCCATTAAACTCCGAGCGGGCTTCCATCGTTGAAAAGCTTCTCGAGAGTGGAGCTTGGCCGTATCTGCGTCAACGTCCTTACGATGTGAATGCCAATTCGGCAGATACTCCAAAAGCCATTTTTGTATCAGGCTTTGATTCAGCTCCATTGGCTCCCGATATGGATTTTGTTCTTACCGGGCAGGAAGATGAATTGGCAACTGGATTTGAAGTTCTGAAAAAGCTGGCGCCTGAAGTCCATGTAGGAATCAGTAGTTCATCGGCATCAAAAGTATTTACTAACTTAAAGGGTGTTCAGATACACAGTTTTGACGGGCCACATCCTGCGGGTAATGTTGGTGTTCAGATACACCATACAATCCCTATTAATAAAGGAGAAAAAGTATGGGTGATTCAACCACAGGCCATTGTCTCTATCGGACGTCTGTTTCTTAAAGGAAAGCATGATTTTTCCAGAGTAATAGCACTTAACGGATCAGAGGTTGTAAAACCTTCTTATTACCGCTATCGTCTGGGGGCATCAGTTTCCGGACTCATCAAGAATAACGTGATAAATGATGAGAAATTACGAATTATCAGCGGGAACGTTCTTACCGGAGATCACATTGAAGACGACGGTTATATAGGTTTTAACCATTCGCAGGTTACTGTCATTCCTGAAGGCGATAAGCATGAATTTTTGGGGTGGATTCTTCCCGGTTTAGAAAAGTTTAGTACTTCTCGTACATTTTTCAGCTGGTTGCGTCCAAACAAAGAATATCGAATAGACGCCAATACCAAGGGTGGAGAGCGTGCCATTGTTATTTCAGGACAATATGATTCGGTTTTGCCTATGGACATTCTCGCAGAGTTCCTTATTAAGGCCATCATGATTGAAGACATAGATAAGATGGAGCAATTGGGGATTTATGAGGTGGTAGAAGAAGATTTAGCTCTTAGCGAATTTGTTGATACCTCTAAAATTGAGATTCAGTCTATATTGCGCAAAGGAATTGATCTAATGATAAAGGAACTTGGCTGATATTTTCAATGATTATGTTACAGGACAAAGAAAATCAAAATAATTTCTAATGAAGGCATTAAGAAAAATATTAGATAATATCAAACCCCATGTTTCGAAGGGGGGACGATTTGAAATGCTTCATTCAACTTATGACGCATTTGAGACATTGCTTTTTGTCCCCGATAGGACCAATAAAAACGGGGTTCATGTACGTGATGCCATAGATCTTAAACGCACCATGATGATGGTGGTTTTCGCTATGATTCCGGCTTTGGTATTTGGCATTTGGAATACAGGCTATCAGCATCATCTTGCATTGGGAGAATCAGCATCATTTTTTGATAACATCCTTCATGGAGTGTTACGAGTGGTACCAATTTTGGTGGTTTCGTATGCAACTGCCTTAGGACTTGAGTTTGGTTTTGCTCAGATGCGGAAACACGAAGTGAATGAAGGTGTTCTGGTGTCGGGGATGTTAATTCCGCTGATTATTCCGATAGATACACCGCTTTGGATGGTAGCCATAGCTACTGCCTTTGCCATTATTATAGGAAAGGAAGTTTTTGGAGGTACCGGAATGAATATCTGGAACCCCGCTTTGCTGGCTCGTGCATTTTTGTTTTTTGCCTATCCGGCACAAATGTCGGGCGATATTGTATGGATCTCAGGTTTGGGCAGCATGGAAAATCTTCCTGATGGGTTTTCAGGAGCTACTGCTCTGGCAGCAGCCGTAGAGGGAAATATTTCTAATTTCTCCTTTATGGATAGCTTTCTTGGCTTTATCCCCGGTTCCATTGGAGAAACCTCTACACTTGCCATTCTTTTAGGAGCTATGTTTCTAATAATTACGGGAGTGGGAAGCTGGAAGGTAATGTTATCGGTTTTTGTCGGTGGTTACCTGATGGCTTTGGTTTTTAACCTGATGGGATTAAATCCTTTAATGCAGGTTGAAGCTCATCACCACCTGGTATTGGGAGGATTTGCTTTTGGTGCAGTATTTATGGCCACCGATCCAGTTTCTGCAACTCGCACCGAACAAGGCAAATGGATTTACGGATTTTTAATTGGTGTATTTGCCATAATGATCAGAGTGTTCAACCCTGCATACCCTGAAGGTATGATGCTGGCCATTCTGCTGATGAATACATTTGCTCCGTTGATTGACCACTTTGTTGTTCAGGCAAATATTAAACGGAGATTAAATAGGGCAGTAGTTAAAGCATAAAAATAGAGAGAAAATGGATAAACAGGGAAATACATATACATTTTTGTATGCTGCTGCAATGGTAATCATTGTAGCAACCATTCTGGCTCTTGTTTCCCAGGGGCTCAGACCCCGGCAGGTTAGAAATGAGCTGGTGGCAAAGAAAATAGATATTCTCCAGTCTGTGAATATTTCAAGCACCAATCGCGATGCTGTGGATGTTTTCAATCGTTACATCGGTGAAAACACATACGTTGTCGATTTTCAGGGAAATCGTGTTTCCGGAGAAGAAGCCATAGATATTGATATGGCAAGGGAGATGCGCAAACCATTGGAAGAAAGATTATTTCCGGTGTATGAAGTTCGCTTGGACAACGGAGAATTGAAATATGTCCTTCAGATGAGGGGCAACGGATTATGGGGGCCAATTTGGGGCTATGTTTCCATTGAGGATGATGGAACTACCATTTTTGGAGCCACTTTTAGTCACCAATCTGAAACTCCGGGATTGGGTGCAGAAATAGATAGTGATTCTTTTCAGAATCAGTTTAAGGGAAAGAGAGTTTTTAATGATGCCGGAGAACTCGTGAGTGTTGATGTGGTTAAAGGTGGAGCCCGTCCTGGTGATCCCCATGCTGTTGATGCAGTTTCAGGAGGTACCATTACAAGTGATGGGCTGGCAAATATGTTGAGAAATTACTTTTCTGGATACGAGCAATTCTTAAAAAATATAGAAAGGGAGAGTTATGAGTAGCGATAAAGAACCTTTATTCTCAGCTAAAAATCTTAAGCTGATTACGACCCCAATCGGACCACAAAACCCCATTACCATTCAGGTATTAGGGATATGTTCAGCATTGGCTGTAACGGCCAAACTGGAACCATCCATAGTGATGTCTCTTTCGGTTGTTTTTGTTATGGTATTTGCCAACCTGATCATTTCGTTGTTGAGAAATACCATTCCTTCCAGAATCCGGATCATTGTTCAGCTTGTAGTAGTGGCCTCCCTGGTAATTCTGGTTGATCAGATTCTTAAAGCATATGCTTACGATGTGAGTCGTCAGCTCTCTGTTTTTGTGGGTCTGATTATCACCAACTGTATCATAATGGGACGGCTTGAAGCATTTGCCCTTGGCAATAAAGCATGGCCATCCATTCTTGATGGTGCAGGAAATGCCGCCGGATATGGAATCATATTGATTATTGTTGGTTTTGTGCGTGAATTGTTTGGATCAGGGACGTTATCGTTCCCCGGGTTTGGAACTTTTCAGGTAATTCCCCAGGCATTTTATGACCTTGGCTATGTAAACAACGGGTTTATGATTCTTCCTCCAATGGCATTGGTGGTAGTGGGAATCATTATCTGGATTCAGCGCAGCCGGGATAAATCATTGATAGAGTCGCATTAATCTGGTAACATTTTAAGTCTAAAAAAATGGAATTACTGAATATATTTGTCAAAGCTATTTTTATTGAGAACATGGTTTTTGCCTACTTCCTTGGCATGTGTTCTTATCTGGCGGTGTCAAAAACCGTAAAAACCTCCTTCGGCTTAGGTGTTGCCGTGATATTTGTTCTGGGAATAACTGTTCCTGTGAACTACCTGTTGGAAAACTATGTTTTGCAGGAAGGTGCATTAAGCTGGCTCGGTTCAGGTTTTGAAACCGTTGATTTGCGATTTCTCAGTTTTATCATGTTTATTGCCGTCATTGCATCCATGGTTCAACTTGTAGAAATGATCATCGAGAAGTTCTCACCAACTCTCTATACATCTTTGGGGATTTTTCTTCCCCTGATTGCGGTTAACTGTGCCATTCTAGGAGGTTCACTTTTCATGCAGGAGCGTTCTTATGCAAATATTGGAGAAGCTACAGTGTTTGGATTGGGGTCCGGCGTAGGATGGTTGTTGGCTATTGTTGGTATCGCCGCTATACGTGAAAAGATTCGTTACTCGAATGTTCCCGCACCTTTAAGGGGGCTTGGTATTACTTTTATAGTGACCGGGTTAATGGGCATCGCGTTTATGAGTTTCATGGGAATTAAACTGTAACAAGTATCAGATAAAAATATAAAATAATGAGCGTTTTACTTGCTATTCAAGGATCAGTCATTATAGCCAGTGTGGTTATTTTCCTTCTGCTGGTGTTGCTTCTGGTTTCAGTACTGCTGTATGCCAAAAAGAAGTTGACGCCCTCAGGAACAGTAACCATTGATATCAATGACGGGGAAAAAGCCCTCACTGTTGAGCCGGGGCAAACGTTGCTGACCGCTTTAGGAAACAATAAAATCTTTTTGCCTTCCGCATGTGGTGGTGGCGGAACCTGTGCCATGTGCCGTTGCCAGGTTGAAGATGGAGCCGGGGGAATTCTGCCTACCGAAACCGGTTTCTTTACTCGTAAAGAACAGATGAACAACTGGAGATTGGCCTGTCAGATTAAGGTTCGGGAAGATATGAAGATGGAAATTCCTCATGAAATTCTTGGAATTAAGAAGTGGGATTGTGAAGTGGTGTCCAATGACAGTGTTGCAACATACATCAAGGAGTTTGTAGTAAAACTTCCTGAAGGAGAAATCCTTGATTTTAAATCGGGTGGATACATTCAGATTGATGTACCTAAGATAGAGGTTGACTTTAAGGATATTGAAGTTGGTGATAAATTTAGGGAAGAGTGGGAAAAGTTTAAAATGTTTGACCTTAAAATGAAAAACCCGGAACCTACGTTCCGTGCTTATTCAATGGCTAATCACCCGGCCGAGGGCAACATTGTTATGCTCAACATTCGGATAGCAACTCCTCCCTTCGACCGTGTAAATGGTGGATTTATGAAAGTAAATCCAGGTATATGTTCATCCTACATATTCTCTCGCAAGCCTGGTGATAAAGTAACTATCTCCGGTCCTTACGGAGAGTTTTTCATAAAAGAAACTGACAGGGAAATGATGTTTATTGGTGGAGGTGCCGGAATGGCTCCGATGCGTTCGCATATTTTCCACCTGTTTCATACTCTTAAATCAGGTCGTAAAGTGACGTTTTGGTATGGAGCCCGTTCCAAAAAGGAGATTTTCTACGAGGAGCATTTCAGAGCAATAGAAAAGGAGTTCCCAAATTTCAAATTTACCATAGCTCTTTCTGAGCCAATGCCTGAAGATAATTGGGACGGATCGGTAGGGTTTATTCACCAGGTAATACAGGATAATTATTTGATGAATCATGAAGAACCCGAAGATATCGAATTCTACATTTGCGGTCCCCCGATGATGAATGCGGCGGTTACAAAAATGTTATACGATCTTGGGGTTCCCGATGAAATGGTTGCATTTGACGATTTCGGATCGTAACCAAAATATTAAAATGCAGATGTGAAAACATCTGCATTTTTTTCTTTTGTTTATAATTATTTCCGATACATTGGGACGAGTTTTGGTAGGTTTGCACCCTGATGTCATTTTTTTGTGCATATGCCAAAATTCCAGCCGCAATCATAACCCTCTATGAAACAAGGAGTATATACCTTCATTGATAGAAGCTAAATTCTTTAACATCATTTTTTGAATCATTTAGTTATGAGAATTCTATTTTTTGTAGCTGTTTCTTTTCTTTTTTTAGCTTGTGAGCTAGAGAAAGAATATCATGTTAACGGAGGCCGTATTTTTGGAACTTCTTATCGGATCGTATACGAAAGTTCCGAAGATCATCACAATGAAATCCATTCTTTGTTGGATTCATTTAACCGTTCTCTATCAACTTATGACAGCACTTCCATCATTAGCCGCATCAATCGATGTGAAGAAGGAGTTGTTCCCGATCCTTTCTTTAAAAAGGTGTTTAGAACAGCCCAAATGGTTACTGCGCAAACCAACGGGGCATTTGATATGACTGTTGCTCCGCTTGTAAATGCCTGGGGTTTCGGGTTTCAGAAAATGGCTGATGTAACCCCTGAACTGGTCGATTCTCTTTTGCAATTTGTTGGTATGCATCACATCGATATCATAAACGGGAAAGTGGTTAAAAAGATTCCCGGAGTTATGCTCGATGGTGGAGCGATTGCCAAAGGATATGGGGTAGATGTGGTGGCTTCTCATCTGGCTTCGTTGGGTGTAAAAAACTATATGGTTGAGATAGGAGGGGAGGTTGCAACAAGAGGCCATAATCCTCAGGGAAACTTTTGGCGGATAGGTATAGATAGACCAATCGACGATCCGTTAGTTTTGGAGCGTAAAACCGAGCTAATCGTGCACCTTTCAGGTGAGTCTCTTGCAACAAGCGGGAATTACCGGAATTTCTACATTCGTGATGGTAAAAAGTACGCACACACCATTGATCCCAGAACCGGTTATCCAGTATCACATAATTTATTGAGCGCAACCATCATTGCTCCCAATTGCATGTTGGCCGATGCGTATGCTACAGCATGTATGGTTATTGGTTTAGAGGAGAGCATTGAGCTTATAGAAAGGCTTACGGATGTAGAAGCTTGTTTTATCATCGATTCGGATGGAGAATATGAAGTGATATACAGCTCAGGGTTTCATCAGCTTTTAAGGTGATTAAGCTTTAAAGCAGGAGAATCTGCCACAGGGCGTAAATTAAAAAAGGTTGTTTCGATTCATCGAAACAACCTTTTTTAATTTATAGCGGATTTATTTCAGGCCTCACTAACGCAGGAGTCTTGTGTTCCACAACCACAGGAATTTCCAGCACCTGATCCGCTACAGGCTGACAATTGGTGTTCGCCTTTTTTCAAAAGCGTTTTTAATGCCAACCCTGCTAGCGCCAGACATATGAAAAAGATGGATAAAGCGAGAATAACTAAAAACTGTGTCATAACGCGAATTTTCGTGAGTATCAACAAACAATCAAATCACCTTGATGACACAAATGTAAGAAAGGTTTATTTCGGACACAATAGTCCGAAATAAATTTATGCTTTTTTCACATTTGAAATTGGGAGAGGTTGCAGGCTTACTGCAACTTCTCTTTTATTAGTTTGATGGCTTTTGCAAGCGCAGAGTCTATTCCATCAGGATTTTTGCCACCTGCGGTTGCAAAGAATGGTTGTCCGCCGCCGCCGCCTTTTATCTCCTGAGAGACACTTTTAATGATTTCAACGGCGTTGAGATTCTTTTCTTTTGATAAATCCTCCGACATGATTACAGTCAATTGGGCTTTATCGTCAGCAGCCACACCTAAAACCGCAATCATGCTTCCATCGCATGCTGTTCTTAGGTTAAAGGCAATGTCTTTCAGGTTTCCTGCAAGCATGGGTTTAACTCTGGCTCCAATCACTTTTACCCCTCCAATGGTTTCAGCATGGCCGATGAATGAGGATATCTCATTTTGAATGATGCTCTGTTTTAATGCATTCAATTCTTTGTTCAGCGAAGCATTCTCATTGATCAGGTTTTCCACATTTTTTTGAATATGGAATTGATTTTTAAACAGCGATCCTAGTTCTTTTAGTGTGTCAGCCTGTTGATTGATCAACTCTTCAGCTTTATCGGCTACCACTGCTTCAATACGCCTTATTCCGGCTGCAATTGAGGACTCACTGATGATGCGGAAGATTCCAATCTGACCTGTGGCATTTACATGGGTTCCACCGCAAAGCTCAAGAGAATCACCAAAGCCGATGGTTCGAACCACATCACCATATTTTTCGCCAAAGAGCGCCATGGCACCCATCTCCTTTGCCTTTGAGACAGGAAGTTCTCTGTGCTCTTCCAGGGGTAGGTTTTTTCGGATCTCGCTGTTAACAATTTTTTCAATGGCATTGATCTCTTCGTCGGTCAATTTCTGAAAATGCGAGAAATCAAAACGTAGATAGTCGGGGTGAACCAGCGATCCTTTTTGCTCAACATGCGAGCCCAGTATCTCTCTGAGTGCTTTGTGCAGAAGGTGAGTTGCGGAGTGATGACTGGCAGTCATGCGGCGCTTATCCAAATCAACCTGCGCTTTAAATGTGGCATTTAAATCTTTTGGGAGTTTGGGCGCGATGTGGATTATCAGGTTATTTTCACGCTTTGTATCAATAATGGGAATGCGTTCCTCGCTGTTTTCAATGAATCCGCAGTCGCCAACCTGTCCCCCGCTTTCAGCATAAAAAGGTGTGATATTGAATACCAGTTGGTATAGTTCTTTGTTTTTTGATTTTACTTTGCGGTATTTAACCAGTTGTATTTCCGAATCAAGAAAATCGTAACCAATGAACTCTTCTGTGTCATCGTTGGTTAAAACAACCCAATCATCTGTTTCAACAGCTGCAGCGTTTCTGGCTCTTGTTTTTTGAGCCTCCATTTCGGTTTCAAACTCTTTGCGGTTAACCACCAGTCCATTTTCCTTAAGAATAAGCTCTGTCAGGTCAAGGGGGAATCCGAAGGTATCATACAGTTCAAAAGCCACTTTGCCATCCACCACTTTGTAGTCGTTCTCGCGCGTATCTTTTATGATTTTATCCAACAGAGTGATTCCGGTTGAAAGTGTTCTAAGGAAAGAGTCTTCCTCTTCTTTAACTACTTTTTGAATCAGCTCTTTTCGGTTTTCCAATTCAGGGTATGCTGTTCCCATGGTTGCGATCAACTCCGGCAGCAACTCTCCCATAAAAGGTTTTTTCAAATCAAGGAAAGTATATGCATACCGAACAGCTCTTCTTAAAATCCTGCGGATCACATATCCGGCTTTGTTGTTCGATGGTAATTGGCCATCGGTGATCGCAAAAGAGATGGTTCGAATATGATCGGCAATTACGCGCATGGCGATATCCGATTCCGGAGAGTTGCCATATTTAATGTCTGAGATAGATGATATCTTTTGAATGACAGGCTGAAAAACGTCGGTATCATAGTTTGACATTTTTCCTTGTATCACACGGCACAGTCTTTCGAATCCCATACCTGTGTCCACATGCTTTTGCGGAAGGGGAACCAGAGAGCCGTCAGCTTTACGGTTGTATTGAATAAATACCAGATTCCATACTTCTATCACTTCAGGATGATCTTTGTTAACCAGATTCTCTCCGGGAATCTGTTCTTTCTCATCACTGCTTCTTAAGTCAACATGAATCTCCGAGCATGGCCCACATGGACCTGTGTCACCCATTTCCCAAAAATTATCCTTTTTATTTCCATTGATGATCCGGTTCTCAGGCACATGATTTTTCCAGTACTCCAATGCTTCCTCATCTCTCTCAATGCCATCTTTTGCATCTCCTTCAAAAATTGAAACATATAAACAGCTTTTATCAATTTTGAGTACTTCTGTCAGGTACTCCCATGCCCAGTCAATGGCCTCTTTTTTAAAATAGTCTCCAAACGACCAGTTGCCCAACATTTCAAACATGGTATGATGATAGGTGTCGTGACCTACCTCTTCCAAATCGTTATGTTTACCCGATACACGGAGACACTTTTGCGAATTGGCCACTCTGGGGAATTTGGCAGGCGCATTTCCCAGAAAGATATCTTTGAACTGGTTCATGCCCGCGTTGGTAAACATAAGAGTTGGGTCGTCTTTCACCACCATAGGTGCTGAATCAACGATTTTATGCTGTTTTGATTCAAAAAAAGTTAGAAAGCTATTCCTGATTTCCGATGCTGTCATAGGATTATTGTAATGTTTTTTAAATTTTGTTTATCAAAAAAAAGCAACCTTTTTTATGTTTTTATGTATAAACCAGAGATGCCGATGGTTTTTTGTTTTGTGAGATTGTGGTTATGTAAAGCAAGTGGGTGCGGGATTAAAGAAACTATACTAAACCTCAGTTCTGCTTCTGTAAAAGCAGAACTGCAAAAATAAATCAATTGATTTTGGCTAAACACCTCACTTTCTTCTATCACCGCAAAATTGCAAAAAAGTAATCGGAAAACATTCTGTTTTTGAAAAAGTAATGCACAAAAATAGATTATTCAACCAATTTTGGTTGAATATTAACAAATTTTTCTATTTTAGCAGCAAAATAATCTACGTATGTCAAAAGTAAAGTATAGATATAATCCGGAAACATTAAGTTATGATAAAATTGAAACCGGGTTTAGATTTTATCTTTCCAGAGTATTTACATTTTCGTTCTTTGGTGCCCTGATGGGTCTGGTATATTTCTTTGCGTATGTCTATCTGATAGATAGCCCCAGAGAAATAAGACTTGAGAGGGAAAACTCCAGAATGTTGGCTCAGTACGAAATCATGAGGGATAAGCTGTCACAGGTTCAGGTTGTGCTTGACGACATACAGCAGCGTGATGAAAATGTTTATCGGGTAATTTTTCAGGCCGATTCCATTCCAAATTCAGTTCGAAGAGCAGGATTTGGTGGCGTAAATCGTTATCGCTACCTGGAAGATCTTGACAATGCCAGTCTGGTTGTAAATACTGCTCAGAAACTGGATGTTATCATGAAGCAGTTATACGTGCAATCCAAGTCGTTTGACGAAATCATTGATCTTACCCAAAGAAAAGAGGAAATGCTTCGATGCATCCCTGCTATTCAGCCTGTTTCAAACCGGGATTTGCGTCGAACTGCATCCGGTTTTGGATGGAGGATTGACCCCATTTATAAGACACGCCGTTTCCATGAAGGTATTGATTTTTCAGCCCCTACCGGAACTGAAATTTATGCGACAGGTGATGGTGTGATAACTTCGGTAAGAAATTCAGCAATTGGCTACGGAAAACACATTGAAATAGATCACGGTTTTGGTTACTCTACACTTTACGCTCACCTGGATGAATTCAACGTTAGGGTAGGACAAAGGGTTAACCGTGGAGATGTGATTGGTTTTGTTGGAAATACAGGAAAATCGACAGCACCTCACCTTCATTATGAAGTTAGAATTAAAGGACGTGCGGTGGATCCTACTCATTATTTCTTTCAGGATTTAACCCCGGAACAATATGAAGAGATGATCCGAATTGCATCTAACAGCAACAGAACATTTGACTAGGAATTGACCTAATTAATTCATTATACGACCATCTTGCGATTGCAAGGTGGTTTTTTTATGCATTTGTTTTTTGAGGTTCATTCTCTCTGATCAACCATAATATTACGAAAGTCAGAAATCCGTTGAGAATCAGTTTTTCATATCCCAATGAAAAGCCAAACCACTTTTCAGCATTGAAATCGATTATTCCGGTGATTATCGGGGGCAGCAGTGCAGCAAAAATAACAAGTTTATCTTTTATCCGGTATTTTGTAAATAATCCAAAAGCGTACAATCCAAGAAGTGGGCCATAGGTATATCCGGCCAGAACGTAGACCAGATTGATGATGCTGTCCTGATTGAGAGCCCGGAAAACCAAAATAATAAGCGCTGTTATGATTGTGAAACCAAAATGAACCAAAACCCGATAGGTTTTGGCTTTTTGAGGCTTCATTTTATCAATCTTAAGAATGTCGAGTGAGAACACTGTGGTTAAAGATGCAAGTGCCGAATCGGCACTGGAGTATGCTGCAGCTACCAATCCCAGAATAAAAAACAAACCGGCAGCCATAGGCAAGTAACCGCCCATAGCCAGCATCGGATAAAGGTCATCTGCTCTTTCCGGTAAAGGAATTCCCGCTTCGTTTACATAGATATATAACAAAGCTCCCAGACTTAAAAAAAGAAGGTTTACAGGCAGAAAGGCAATGCCATACCAATACATGTTTTTCTTTGCATCTTTGATGTTTTTACATGAGAGGTTTTTCTGCATCATATCCTGATCTAATCCAGTCATAACGATGGTGATAAATGCACCTGAGAAAAATTGTTTAAGAAAATGACGGGATGAGGCCCAATCTGTGTTCAGAATGGTTGAGTATTCACTTTTGGAAATGGTATAAACCATTTCCCGAAAACCTAATTCCAGTTCACTTCCTATATAATAAATGGTTATTCCAACAGCAGATAGCATTAACAGAGTTTGTAAGGCATCAGTCCAAATAATGGTTTTAATACCCCCTTTAAATGTATAAAGCCAAATTAACCCAATTGTGACCATTACGGTTTGGTAAAACGGAATGTTCAATGGATCGGATATGGCCAATTGAAGAACTCCGGCCATGAGGTATAATCTGGCAGAAGCACCAGTGAGTTTTGATATAATGAAAAGAATGGAGCCCGATTTGTACGAATGTGTTCCGAAACGATTGTTCAGATAGGTGTAGATGGATGTGAGGTTTAAACGGTAATAGAGGGGCAGTAGAATGTTGGCTATAAAAATGTAGCCTGTTACAAACCCGGTTACCATTTGCAGATAATTGAACTGCTGTGTGGCAACCCATCCCGGAACCGAGACGAATGTTACTCCCGAAAGAGATGCTCCAACCATTCCAATGGCTACAATGAACCATGGCGATTGTCGGTTTCCTAGAAAAAAAGTAGCATTATCTGCTTTTCTGCCCGTAATCCACGAAACAAAAAGAAGAATGAGAAGATATCCTCCAATAATTGAGCCTGTAAGTATCGGATTCATTTTTTTGTAGCAAAGAAAAGCTTTTTGCCGGTTCCGGCAAAAAACTTCAGCATGTTACCTCTAATTTTTATTACCTTTGATCTTCGAAAAATTGTTGAAAGAACATTTTAATATTATTTTAAATGAACAACTCCCGATATCCCTCAAGGTTGCTGGAGAGTGCTGTTAATGAATTTGCCCGTTTGCCGGGTATAGGAAGAAAAACAGCACTGAGGTTGGCGCTGTTTGTGTTAAAGCAGGAGGTTGATGATGTTGTCCGGTTTACTTCAGCCATCAGGGAACTCAGGGAAGAGATTCAGCATTGTAAAGTTTGTTTTAATATCTCCGATTCTGAGGTATGTGAAATATGCGCTTCTCCCAAACGCGACCGTTCATTGGTTTGTGTGGTGGAAAGCATTCGTGATGTAATGGCCATTGAAAACACCCAGCAGTACACAGGTATTTATCATGTGTTGGGAGGAGTTATCTCTCCAATGGATGGCATTGGACCCGATGATTTGACCATTGAGCCGCTTGTGGAGAAAGTAAAATTTGGTGAAGTGAAAGAAGTTATTTTTGCTCTGAGCACCACCATGGAGGGAGATACAACAAACTTTTTTATTTATCGAAAACTGGCTCCCCACAACATTGAGATGACCACCATTGCACGTGGCGTTTCTATTGGGGATGAGCTGGAATATGCCGATGAGGTTACCCTGGGAAGATCATTGATTAATCGAATGCCATTTGAGAAATCACTGTAAAAGAAGAAATAAATAATTTAATATATAAAACATGGAAAAACCAAACTACCTAAAGCAGATATTATTATTTTATTGGTTTATTTTTGCAGCTCTTTTAGTGTTTGCTTTTATAGCCATTTCTCTTGGTTCCAAGGTTAGTGGAGTGTTAGATTGGTCTTTGCAGGATGTGGAAACCCTTAAATCGGTGATTATTATTCTTGCTTTGGGGGGAATACCTGCGGGTTTTATATTTCACAATAAAAAAATAAAGAAATTGCCCCAGGAGATGGATATGGACAATCGCATAAAGCAATATCGTAACAGTTTTTTTATTAAAATTGTAACATTTGAAGCTTTAGGAATTATTTCATTAATTGGATATCTGGTGTCGGGTGATTTTGCGTTTGTAATGATTTTTGCGTTGCTTTTTGTGGCATTTTTGCTTAATATTCCCATAAAAGAGCGTATTATTAATGAATTGGAACCTAAAAACGAAGAGGAGTCTATATGATAATCGCTGTAGATTTTGATGGAACCATTGTTGATCACCGCTATCCCGATATTGGCAAAGAGAAGTTTTTTGCCTTTGAAACACTTAAGGCTCTTCAAAGAGATGGCCATCATTTAATTCTCTGGACATACCGGGGTGGTAAATTACTGGATGAAGCAGTTGAATATTGCAGAAAAAACGGAGTTGAATTTTATGCTGTGAATTGCAGTTATCCTGGAGAAGTTATAGAGAATGACCAGAGTCGTAAAATCCATGCTGACTTGTTTGTCGACGACAGGAATGTTGGTGGATTCCCGGGGTGGGGGGAGATTTATCAGGCGATAAACCCCAATATGAGTACAGAGGAGCATGCAGAGTTCAGGCAAAATTTTGAGAAAGCCCGCCGACGTACCCTGAGTGGCTTCATTCGTTATATCCTGGGGCGTGAGTAAGGCAAGTTGATGGTTTGTCGCAAGGAGTCGGGATTTTGGATAGAATCGGGATTAGGTTTAGGATAGGGCTTAATATTGTGATTGCAAGGTGTGTAATATTTAGTTAAAAATTGATTCCACATATATTGAAACAGGTTTTAAGTCCATAAGAATAAAAAAATAAATAAAATGAGAAATATAAGGTTGATAATTGCTGCCATCATTGTGATGCCAATGTTAAGCAGTTGTGGCTATAACAAGATGGTTGATTACAGCGAAGCTGTGGATGCTCAATGGGCACAGGTTGAAAATGTTTATCAGCGACGTGCTGATTTAATCCCTAATTTGGTTGCTACCGTTAGAGGATATGCAAGTCATGAGCGCGAAACTCTTGAAGCGGTTATTGACGCAAGGAGCAGGGCGACCGGTGTTAACTTTTCGCCGGAAATGATGAACGATGCTTCAATGCGTCAGTTCCAGGAGGCGCAGGAAAATCTTTCATCGGCTCTGTCGAGATTGATGGTGGTTGTAGAGCGTTATCCTGATCTGAAAGCCAATGAGAATTTCAGAGATTTACAGGCTCAGCTGGAAGGTACTGAAAATCGCATAGCTGTTGAGCGAAACAGATTTAATGAAGCAACCAGGCAATATAATGCATATATCAGGCGCTTTCCGCAACGGATGGTTGCATCAATTTTTTCATTCGAGCGCAAACCTTATTTTGAGGCCGATAGAGGTGCACATCAGGCTCCACAAGTAGAATTTTAGCGTATAGATATGGCAGAGAAACTATTTAGCAGTGAGGATAAAGAGAGGATTGTGGCTGCTGTTAAGCAGGCTGAATTAAATACCTCGGGAGAAATTCGTGTACATATTGAAAATCATTGTCCGGAGGAGTTGATGGACAGGGCAGCTTACCTTTTTGAAAAACTGAAGATGCATAAGACAGAACTTCGCAATGGAGTGCTGTTTTATTTAGCTGTTAAGGATCATCAATTTGCCATTTTGGGTGATGCGGGTATAAATGCCGTTGTGGAGGATGATTTTTGGGAGTGTATCAAAGAGAAGATGACAGAGTATTTTAAACAAAGTGACTTTGCCGGGGGATTGGAGTGTGGTATTCTTAGGGCAGGAGAGAAATTAAAGTCGCATTTTCCATATCAGAGCGATGATGTGAACGAACTTCCTGATGAAATTTCTTTTGGTAAATGATATTTGATGATTATGAATAAGAGTTTAAGATATATTTTTATTGTTCTGTGTTTTGTCGGATTTTCTGATCTTTTGGCAAGTCCTATACCGGAAAGACCGGTTCCACCCCGTTTGGTGAATGATTTTGCAGGTGTTTTGCCGGAAGGTTCCCTAAATAATCTGGAAAATAGTCTGGCTCAGTTTGCCAGAGAGACCAGTACTCAGGTAGCTGTTGTAATAGTACCTGATTTGGGCGGCTATGATGTGGGAGATTTTGCCTTTCGGGTGGCCGATAAATGGGGGATTGGACAGGCAGGCACCGATAATGGCCTGTTGGTGTTGGTAAAACCTCGCATCGGGAATGAGAGAGGACGTGCCTATATCGCCGTTGGTTATGGTTTGGAAGGAGTCATTCCTGATGCAGTAGCTCGAAGGGTGGTTGATAATGAAATGATTCCTCATTTTCGAAACGATGACTATTACACCGGGTTAATTGCCGGATTGAATGTAATCATGGATTTAACGAGAGATGAATACACTGCCGATGCCTACATGTCCAGAACCGGAAGCCGAGAAGAGGCTGTTGGAGGCGTGGTTGGGTTGGTTATAATTATTGTGATGTTCATGGTCATATCAAGAGCAAGACGAACAAGACAGTCTTCTTTGGGGCATGATGTGCCATTTTGGGTAATCATGTCGATGCTAGGCTCTGGTTCGCGAAGACACAGCGGACAGTGGGGCAATTTTAGCTCAGGCCGGGGAAGTTTTAGCCCCGGATCCGGAGGTGGTTTTGGAGGATTTGGAGGAGGTCGCTTTGGCGGCGGAGGTGCCGGGGGAAGCTGGTGATGTAAAATATGTTCTTTTGATATAAAACAAAGAGGTGTAAATCTTAGATTTACACCTCTCTTATTTTTAAGTAATGTATGAATTACAATTGGTCGTCCACAAGAATACGTCCGCAGTATTCACAGACAATGATTTTCTTTCTGATCTGAATGTCCAGCTGACGCTGAGGTGGGATTTTATTGAAACAACCACCACAAGCATCCCGTGCTACGGTAACAACAGCTAACCCGTTACGTGCATTTTTACGAATACGTTTAAATGCAGTCAATAGGCGGTCGTCAATTCGGGTCTCAATCTCTTTTGATTTTGTTCTTAGCCGCTCCTCTTCGTTTTGAGTCTCTGAAACAATCTCATCCAATTCTGCTTTTTTAGCAGTCAGATCAGATTGACGCTCTTCCAATTGCTTTCTCGATGCATCTACCAACTCCGATTTGGCTTTCATTTCAACAGTGAACTCTTTAATGCGCTTTTCGCAAAGCTCAATTTCCAGCGTTTGGAATTCTATCTCTTTAGTAAGAGAATCATATTCACGGTTGTTGCGCACATTTGATTGTTGCGCCTCATATTTTTTAATGAGCAAACCTGCATCCTTAATTTCATTCTTTTTGGTCAGAATGCCATCATTAAGGCTCTTTACTTCAGCTTCCAAGTTCTTTATGCGGGTTTCTAAACCCTCTATTTCATCTTCTAAATCCTGAACTTCCAAAGGAAGTTCTCCCCTCAGGGTTTTGATTTTATCAATTTCTGAAACGACTTTTTGTAAATCGTGCAGTGCGCGAAGTCTTTCTTCTACAGGAACTTCATTTGCACTTGTTTTTGAATCCATTGTTGCCATTCTGCTAAAAATATTTTATAGGATTGCTATTTACTTCTGATAAACGGACTGCAAAATTAGGGATTTTTTTTGTAAGTATCTCAAAAAAAAGTTCTTTAGTGAACTGTTCACTTTCATAATGTCCCACATCTGCAATCATAATGCGGTTTTCTGCATCAAAAAACTGATGGTACTTAAAATCTCCGGTTACAAATGCCTGGGCACCCGAGGCAATGGCATTTCTTAAAAAAGAGCTTCCGCTGCCACCACAAACAGCCACTTTTTGAATCTTTTCATGTATGCATTCGGTGTAACGAATGCATGAGGCATTCGTCACTTCTTTTAGTTTCGTAAGAAATTCTGTTTTGCTCAGCGGTTGATGGTATTCTCCAACAATACCTAACCCTGCTTCAGGCCAACTGTTGTTCAGAGGATAAAAATCAAATGCAGGTTCTTCATACGGGTGTGCTTTTATCAAAGCATTTAAAACCCTGGATTGCAAAGTGGCCGGGAGAATGGTTTCTACCCTGATTTCGGGTTCGGTGTGCAACTCTCCTTTTTCCCCAACGTATGGATTGGTCGATTCATCGCCGCGAAATGTGCCTTCTCCGGCGATGTTGAAACTGCATGAGTCGTAATTGCCTATTTGACCTGCTCCGGCCTCAAATATGGCATTTCGAACTTCCCCGGCAGCTTCTTTGGGCACAAATACCACCAGTTTTACCAGGGCATTTTGCTTAAGAGACAGGATTTTGTGATTGATGAGTCCCAGTTTATTGGCCAAAATGCCGCTGACACCGTTTTTTACATTATCGATGTTGGTGTGTGCGGTATATATGGCAATGTTGTTTTTGATGGCTTTGATAAATACCTGTTCTGACAGGTTTTTCCCGGTGAGGCTTTTTACCCCTGAAATGGTGACCGGATGGTGACTGATGATGAGGTTGCAGTTTGTCTTTATCGATTCATCAACAACCTCCGGTGTAACATCAAGTGTGATGAGCACTCCGGTAGCGTTTTGGTTTACATCGCCGGTTTGCATTCCGCTGTTGTCAAACCCTTCCTGAAGCGATTGCGGAGCAAAGTCTTCAAGATGGCTGATGATCTCTTTTATGGTCATTTTTTTCGAAACTATTTCAATTTGTAAAATGGCAGGAACAAACCTACATTCCTTCTTTGATATCGATGAGCATCTCTTTGATATCTTTCAGCCGTTTTACTACTTCGAAGTTTTCTATGGTGTCTTCTTTGTTCTCTTTCAGTTTTTTTTCGGCACCTTTCAGTGTCATCCCTTTTTCTTTTACCAGATGGTAAATCAGGTGAAAGTTCTCAACGTCCTGAGGCGTAAAAAGGCGATTGCCTTTTTTGTTTTTATGTGGTTTGATGATGTTGAATTCTTTTTCCCAGAAACGAATTAATGAGGTGTTGACGTTAAACATTTTAGCTACTTCACCTATGGTGTAGTAGAGCTTTTCAATTACAGGCTCTTTATATGGCATGGTACAACTAAATTTTAGGAATATCTATCTTACAATTTTACTCTTTTTTTTTAATGATTACAAGAAAATTTGCTGCCATTATTTTAATGGCCACTCTTCGGTTGCTTCTCGTATATAGGTGTTTAGTTGCATCACTTTTCTTGCGCTTTTAAGATATTGCTGCATGCCTTCCCACCCCGGGGCAATATGATCAGGAACACCCTGCCTGTCCCACACAGAAGCAGGGTATATGTAGTACCTGCGGCGATTGTCGATGATTGGCGTGTGAACCCAGGTAAGCAGGTGTTGAGCATCTTTAATGTAGGTGTCGCCTTTATGTTTCGCCAAAGTGATTCGAACCATTGCCCCACCGTCAGTCAGTTCCCATCTTTGGTTGGAAATAAAGTTTCCCAGGGAATAAACAACCAGTTGTTCGCGGTCGTTTTGGTAGGTTAGGTGCATGGGTTGAATGACATGCGGATGAGCTCCAATGATGATGTCTGCTCCATGTTCAAAAAGAAATTCTGCCAATTCTGTTTGATCGTTTGATGGTGAGGTGGCGTATTCGTTACCCCAATGCAGAAACATGATGATTTTATCAGGATGCATGGATTTGGTCAGTTCTAGATCCTGTTTCATTGTTTCTTTGTCGATGAGGTTGACAATATTTGGTGGCGTAACAGGTATGCCGTTGGTGCCGTATGTGTAGTTTAACAGAGCCAGTTTGATGCCATTGATGTGAATGATGCGGGGATGGTGTTTTGCAATATCCGTGCTATCCAGAAAAGTTCCTGTCCTCACAAAGTGATGCTGATCCAGAACTTTGATGGTTCTTTCCAGTCCTGCTTTGCCACGATCGCACGAGTGGTTGTTGGCGGTAACCAGAACATTTACCCCTGACTCTTTGAGAGCCGTTGCGAGTTCGTCCGGAGAACTGAACAATGGATAACCTTTATATGGCTCTCCTCCCAGCGTCACTTCAAGGTTTCCCACAACAACATCTGCTGATCGGAAGTATGGTTCAATGTATTTGAAGTTTTCTGAATAGTCATGGTATCTGCCACCATCACGTTCTGCACTCTCAATTTGCGCTCCATGCCCCATTACATCTCCAAAAAAGAGGAGCGTGGCTTCCTGACAAACCGAACTGAACGTTATCGAAAAAAGGATAAGTGCGAATATAAAGGGCTTCATGATTAGTAACTTTTACAGTAAAAACAGGGTTTGATGAACTTTTAATTCTTTGCCTTTGTTCTTTGTTTAAATATGATGATATTTAAATTAAAATTGAAACAAAATGAATTCTGACATATTGATTGTTTATGGGTCATCCTTAGGTAATACCCGTTTTGTGGCCGAAAAGTTACAATCACTTATTCAAAAATCTGATTTAAAAGGAGCTAATGATGTTTCTCCGGAAACCATCAAGGCATACTCTACTATAATTCTTGGAACCTCAACATGGGGGGTTGGTATGTTGCAGGATGATTTTGAAACATTTGTGGAGATGCTGGTTCAACAGGATTTGTCCGGCAAAACCATTGCACTGTTTGGTCTTGGTGATCAGCAGAATTACCCGGATACTTTTTGCGATGGGATGGGGAAACTCTATGAACTTTTGCAGGATAAAGGTGTGAAGTTTATTGGTGAATGGTCGGCAGATGAGTACGATTTTGCATCATCAAAAGCCTATAGAGAAGGCATGTTTGTTGGTCTTGCTCTCGATGAGGATAACGAACCTGATTTGTCCGATTACCGAATAGAGAAATGGGCTGAAAGCATCAGAGAATTATTATAATCTGTTTTCCGGTTCAGCAACATGCCTTACCACCAGACTGTCCAACTCCTGTTTTGCAAACAGAGTTGGATAATCTTCCAGGAACTGAGTCATCACATTTCTTAATGCGGATTCCCGAATAAAACCTGCTTTTGATTTCACCTTGTATTTTTTACAATACATATCAATCGCTTCCAGCTCCTTGTCATTTAACAGAATGGTAACTTTATGTTGCCGCTTCAATGCCTGATGTCTTTGCACAGGAGCGTTGTCAGCTTTCTTGCTTGCCTTTTTTGCCATGAAGACCTTTATTTTAAGCGGTAAAAATAAGTAAAAATGTGAAACTGTACAATTTGTAGTTGTGAGGTGGTTAATATTACATGCAATCTTTTCAGGCGCCTGTCGAGCCATGAGTTTATTAAGTTGGAATGTAGAAGATGAGATCGCATTTCAGAAAGCAGAAAGGTAGACTTATTCGCCCCCTAAAACCAACAAAGCCCCCTGATAATCAGGGGGCTTTGTTGTAAAAGTGTACCCGGAGCGGGACTTGAACCCGCACAGTCGCAATGACTACTGGATTTTAAGTCCAGCGTGTCTACCAATTCCACCATCCGGGCAGACCATAGTTTGTATGTAAAAAATCCCCGCGTTACGGGGATTAAACAGAGAGCGAAAAACGGGACTCGAACCCGCGACCCCGACCTTGGCAAGGTCGTGCTCTACCAACTGAGCTATTTTCGCGTTTGCAGTTGCAAAGATAAGACTTTTTTCTTTTGTGCAAACATCAGCTGCAATTTTTTCATAGCTTTTTTAAAGAAAAAACAGCCGCTATTCCTATTCGTTTATACAGTTTATTAGGATTCAAATGGTTCTGTTTTTCGGGGTTTTTTATCTCTTTTTTGACATTCTTGTATTTTATGACGAAATTGAATGAATGTTTAATATGTAAATGTTCGTTTTATGAAGAAAATAGGAATTATACTAATCATTATTGGGATATTGATCACAATTTTCACCGGCATTTCATTTAAAACTGAAGAGGACGTTGTTGAGATAGGTGAATTTGCCATTACTCAGGAAAAAGAGCATGAAATTAACTGGCCGCAATGGGTTGGAGGAGCTGTTGCCCTCGGTGGTATCGTTATATTGTTATTAAGTCGGAAAAAACAATAAACATATTTCTGATGTATTTTTTTAAAATGAAGTTTAATTTTTAATAAAATATATATGGGTGGTTTACTATATTTAATTGCCGTTATATTGGTAATTCTTTGGGTTATCGGTTATGTCGGGTATAGTGTTGGCGGTTTAATTCATATTTTGTTGGTTATTGCCATCATTGCAGTTTTATTGAGGATAATCAGGGGAAGGTGATTCCGCTTCTTTTGCTTGTGTGCTATTTTGGGGGATTCGTATTGAGGAGTCACTCGATTTATCTACACAGCATAGATACCGATATAACGATCTGGCTGGTTAATTCAACTTCTCTGCATTCTTTTTTATGTAACCATTGATTTTTTGAATCAATTTCGTGTAAAGTGCATTTTTTCAGACTAAATTCAATGGTTATGAAAATGTCATCTTTTTTCAAATTTTGCTCTATATTCCAATTTGGTTAATCGGTGCTCTGCCTGTTGAACGTTTGTAACCAATTAATAGTAAGTCGCGACAGGGTTGCCGGTTTTAAGAAATGGTTGGATCAATAGGTGCAAAAGGCTTACAATCCTGCTATTTTCTTTATTTCATTCAGTTGGTTCAGCGCATCCATTGGTGTCAGGTTATTGATGTCGAGACTGGCTATTCTGTCCCTGATTTGTTTCAGCACGGGGTCGTCCAACTGAAAAAAACTCAGTTGAAAACCTTCTCTTTGTTTCGCCAATTCGCCAACGGGTTTGGATAGTTGTCCTTTTCGGTGGGTGTCTTCCAGTTCTTTCAGAATATCGTCGGCACGTTTTACAACACTTTTGGGCATGCCGGCCATGCGTGCCACATGAATTCCAAAACTGTGATTGCTGCCACCCGGAACCAGCTTTCTTAAAAAGATGACTTTATTATCGACCTCTTTCACTGAAACGTTGTAATTTTTACAACGTTTATAAGTATTGGCCATCTCATTGAGTTCGTGATAGTGCGTTGCAAACAGGGTTTTGGCAAGTGCTCTTTTGTTCTCATGGATGTATTCAACAATGCTCCAGGCAATGGAAATCCCATCATAAGTACTGGTTCCACGTCCAAGTTCATCAAACAACACCAGACTGCGGTCGGATATGTTATTGAGAATGCTGGCGGCTTCGTTCATCTCAACCATAAAGGTGGACTCTCCCTGTGAGATGTTGTCCGATGCACCAACCCGGGTGAAAATCTTATCAACTACACCAATTTGAGCTGTTTCTGCGGGCACAAAGCTTCCGGTTTGTGCCATCAGTACTATGAGTGCCGTTTGTCTTAAAAGCGCAGATTTACCTGCCATGTTTGGGCCGGTAATTATGATGATTTGCTGTTTTTCGTTATTCAGGCATACATCGTTGGGGATATATGCTTCTCCGGGTGGTAGTTGCTTCTCAATCACCGGATGCCGACCGGCCGAAATTTTAATTTCATCGCTGTCGTTAATATCCGGGCGAATATATTTGTTTTCGGCAGCCAAAACCGAGAATCCGATAAGACAATCCAGCCGGGCCAGCAAAGTGGCATTCACCTGAATGGCAGGAATAAATTCCCCAGCAGCCGATACGAGTTGAGCATACAGCTGTGTTTCCAAAGCAAGTATTTTCTCCTCTGCTCCCAGTATTTTCGACTCATACTCCTTTAGCTCCTCTGTGATGTAACGTTCTGCATTTACCAGGGTTTGTTTTCGAATCCAGTTTTCCGGCACCTTGTCCTTATGGGTATTCCTAACCTCTATATAATAACCAAAAACGTTGTTAAATGCAATCTTCAGACTGGGAATTCCGGTGAGTTCACTTTCTCTTTTCTGGAGATTGTTTAAATAATCTTTTCCGGAGTAGGCAATGCTTCGCAGTTCATCCAGCTCTTCAGAAACACCTTCGGCTATCACTCCGCCTTTGTTGATTTGAGACGGAGGGTCGCTTGAAACTTCTTTATGTATGCGCTCAAATAGCGATCTGCACGGGTTGAGTTGTTCTCCAATGTGTTGAAGGACTTCATTTTCCGATTGCTGACAAAGCTCTTTGGCAGGTGCAACGTTTCCCAAAGCGTTTTTAAGTTGCACCATTTCTCGCGGAGTCAATCTTCCGGCAGCCACTTTTGAAACCAGCCGCTCCAAATCTCCAATGGGGCGAAGGTGATTTTCTAAGTTGCTGCGCAATTCCGGTTCACGAAAGAAGTATTCCACCACCGCCTGTCGGTCTTTGATGGGTTGCACATCTTTAAGAGGAAGAGCCACCCACCGTTTCAACATGCGGCTCCCCATTGGGGTAATGGTTTTATCTATGATGTCAATCAGAGCCTTCCCGCCTTCGTTCACCGGCTGGAACAGTTCCAGATTGCGAATGGTGAATTTGTCCAGCCACACATAACGTTCTTCTTCTATGCGTGATAATGATGTGATGTGGGATATCTGGTGATGTTGCGTCAAGTCAAGATAATGAAGGATGGCTCCTGCGGCAATGGTTCCGTATTTCAGGTTGTGAACACCAAATCCTTTAAGGGATTTGGTTTCAAAATGCTTCAACAGGCGGTCATCGGCCGCATCAGCTGTAAAAACCCAGTCCTCCAGAGGATATACATAATTTTTAGAACCAAATATTTCGGTGAATTGAGCTTTTTTGGCCTTTTCGTAAAGAACTTCCTTTGGTTTAAACCCTGAAAGAAGCTTCTCCACATGTTCGTGAGTGCCCTCGGCGGTTAAAAATTCGCCGGTGGATAAATCCAAGAATGCAATCCCTCCATATTTTGAATCGAGATGAACAGCTGCCAGAAAGTTGTTTTCCCTGTGCTCCAGAATATTATCGTTGATGGCCACACCCGGTGTTACCAATTCGGTAACACCTCTTTTTACAATGGTTTTGGTCATTTTGGGGTCTTCCAACTGGTCGCAAACAGCTACCCGCTGACCGGCACGCACCAGTTTTGGCAGGTAGGTGTCCAGAGCATGGTGAGGAAACCCGGCCAATTCAACATACTGGGCAGCGCCGTTGGCTCTTCGCGTAAGAGTTATCCCTAAAATTTCCGAAACTTTTATGGCATCATCAGAAAAGGTCTCATAAAAATCGCCCACTCTAAACAGCAAAATGGCATCGGGATATTTATCCTTTATTCCATAATATTGTTTCATTAGAGGTGTTTGAACTGCCTTCTCTTTTGCCATTATTCCTGTTTTTGATGTAAAAAGCTTGTTGTAAAATGTTGCAATCTTTTTTTGCAACACACAAAGATAAGTGCAAATGAATAAAATGAAACATCCATGTTAAGAAAATTAGGCACACAGGCAGATGATTATTCATGGATGCTCCATATGGTAAATTAAAATCAAATTATACACACATGAAAGTTTTCAAAAAGAATATGATGGGATATTCAGTTACCGATTCTTTTAATTCAAAAAAGTTTGAAAAATCGGTTTCTGTTTGTACTTTTATGAAACGGGCTTAATTTGTAAAATACAAGCACGGATGAACCTGTCTCATTCGAGTTCTGTCTGGCCATGTTGTTAAGTAATTTTATTCATGTTAAAACCATAAAAACAAAGCACTTATGAATGATTTGATTAAATACGCCGGTATCATATTAATAGTATTAGGAGCAATACTTTTAAGCGTATATGTAATTCAGCACATGGTAAGTAATGCCGTTTTGGTGTCAGGTGGATTTTTGATTGTAGGAGGAACAGCAGTATACGTCATTCTTAACCGCATATTTGACTAAGTAAAATATTTAAGATCCCTCCCTGCAGGTTGCTGTCAAATCGATAAAGCTAATCCCTTCTCTTTTGATGGCACCTGCTTTTTTATGCCATATTTAGATAAAACTCTCTGGTGAGAGCAATGTATTCATCTGAATATTTGTGGCGACCATATTTCTCTATAATGATTTCTTCTTTGAAGTTTTCTGATGTTTTTTGGAGTCCCCATATTCCCATTATTCTAACAGCTGCTTTACTTGGGGTTGGGAAGATTCTGATATTTTGGTTTTCGTAGAAACCAAAATTTTCAGCTTGTCTTGAGAATAATTGGTATTCAGCTACCGGTAATATCAATGCAAGTTTTCCATTCGATGTCAGCAAATTCTTTCCATCAATTAATAGGTCTTCGTGGGGCAGGAGATGGCTGTGCCTGGCTGCGGATTTTGCTTTGTCCGGTGCATGAAGGGAATTATTGAAAAATGGCGGATTGGTTGCGATGAGGTCAAATTTTGCTGGATGGTTTTTGCTGAACTTTTGCAGTGATTCATGAATCACTGTTATTCTATCGTGCCAGGGACTCTCCGAGATGTTTCCCATTGCCTGTATAAATGCATTTTCATCAATGTCGATGGCTGTAATGCGGGCGTTTAGGTTTCTTTGCGCAAGCATGAGAGCTATCAATCCAGTGCCGGTGCCAATATCCAGAATGTTGCGGCTGTTTTCAACCGGAACCCAGGCGCCAAGAAGTACGCCATCGGTACCAACTTTCATGGCGGTTTTATCCTGTTTTACCGAGAATTGTTTGAAATGAAACATCGGTTTTTGCTATTTTTCGTAAACACCTGAGCCAAAAAGAGCATAGTCGTAGAAGACCGGATCGTGTGGGCGAATATTTTTTAGCATTTGAGTTAATTCTTCAACCGCTTTCCAGTCGTTCTGTTTGCGTTGTAAAATACCAAGATTTCTTGCCACCCGGGCAACATGAACATCCAGCGGGATCATGAGGTGTGCCGGATCTATTTTCTTCCAAATTCCAAAGTCAACGCCTTGATCAGGCCTTACCATCCATCTCAGAAACATGTTGAGCCGTTTCGCTGCTGATGCTTTTTCCACGTTTGCCAAATGTTTTCCGGTACGCGGCATAGGACTGAAAGAGGTAAAGAATTGACGAAATGAAACCAATGCATCAAATATGCATTGGTTGGTTTTGTAGCCTTTTAAAAACAGTTCTTCCAATCCTCCATGATGCCTGTAAATATTTCTAAGAGTACTTAGAAAATAGATGCAATCAACATGATTAAATGTTCGGTAAACAAAAGAGTTGAATTTCTGAAACTCTTGATGCCCGGCATTTTTCAAAAAGTCATGCGGGTTGTTCTCCATCAACTCCATTAATAGTGAGGATTTTTGAAGAATCATTTTTCTCTGCCCCCAGGTAATGGTGGCAGTCAGAAAAGCACTGATTTCGATGTCTTCTTTTCTTGAAAAACGATGAGGGATGGATATGGGATCATCCTTAATGAACCAGGGAGCATGATAGAATGCTGCTTTGGTGTTCAGGAATTCAATTGTTTGTTGTGCGATGTTATTCAATGAACCCATCTTTCATATGAATAGTACGGTCTGATTTCTCGGCTAAATGTTCATCATGGGTAACAATGATGAAGGTTTGCTTAAATTGTTGGCGGAGGTTTATGAAAAGATCCATCAGCTCATCCTGATTTTTGGAGTCCAGGTTTCCCGATGGTTCGTCGGCGAAAATTACCGCCGGATCGTTGATTAATGCTCTGGCAACGGCTACTCGCTGTTTTTCACCACCGCTGAGCTGTCCCGGTTTATGCTCCAGACGTTGTTCCAATCCCAGGAATGAGAGAAGTTCCTGGGCTTTTTTTTCTGCTTCTTTTTGGGGTATTCCGCCGATGAGAGCGGGAAGCATGCAGTTCTCGGCTGCTGTAAATTCTGGTAACAACTGATGAAATTGAAAAACAAAACCAATGTTCTGATTCCTAAACCGGGCAAGTTGCTTTTCACCCAGTTTATGAACTGCTGTGTTGTTTATGAATACCTCTCCTTGTGTAGGATTGTCGAGAGAACTTAAAATTTGAAGCAATGTTGTTTTTCCTGCTCCGCTGGCGCCTAGAATGGCAACAATTTCCGCCGGGGCAATTGATATATCAATGCCCTTAAGTACTTCCAGATCTCCAAAAGATTTTCTGATGCCTTTGCCTTCAACCATATAATAAAAATCGTTAGATTTTTTGATGTGAAAATGAATCAAGTGCTTTTCCAAACACGTTGTTTAGCGTTTGGGAGTTGTGTTTTAACCGAAAAGCGGCTCTATTCTTATCAAAACAAAATGTAAATATAGTATATATAAACCAGAAACAATAAAACCCCTTTCCAGCGGTTAATGATTCCGTTTTTTAATGGAATCATAAAGATGAGGAGCATAACCGATAGAAGTATGGTCCATAACAGATCAATTCTTAGCATGGTAATGTTGGCAATTCCAAGAGGTTTAACCACCGCGGTAGCTCCCAATACGGCCCATATGTTAAAGATGTTGGAGCCAATGATGTTTCCAACGGATATGTCGTTCTCTTTTTTTGCGATGGCTGCTAAAGAGGTGGCCAGTTCCGGCACGCTGGTTCCAAATGCTACAATAGAGATGCCTATGACTCTGTCACTGACGCCCCATGTTCTTGCAAGTTCTGTGGCTCCTTTTACAAGCCATTCAGCTCCAAAATAGAGTCCGACAAATGATCCCAGTACAATGATGATAGAAGTAGGGAGTTTAATTTCCGGTGTAGGGTAGGTTAGGGCTTCTTTTCGGCTTTTTCGTCTGGATTGCCATACCGACCAACTCAGATATAGCATGAGCGCTGTAAGAAAAGCAAAGCCCTCCCAAAAACCAATGACTCCGTTTGTTGAAAAGAGAATCAGCATGAGGGTTGCAATGATCATGATGACCCAGTCGAACCAGATGCCCTTTGAGTTTATGACGATGGGCATAACCATGGCAACCAGCCCAAGTACCAGCCCAATATTGGCAATGTTTGATCCCACAATGTTCCCGATGGCAATATCAGGTACGCCGCTGAATGCCGCTTTTACGCTGACAAACAGCTCTGGTGCTGATGTCCCAAATGCTACAACGGTAAGTCCTATAACCAGAGAGCTGATTTTGAAATGGGCAGAAAGCTGCGTGCTGCCTTTTACCAGCCAATTGCCACTATAGAAGAGGAGAGTGAACCCCAAAATAAGCCAAATGTATGCCATTGTGTAGTGTTAAATATACAACCGGCTTTATAACCTGTTTTATTAATTAATTGTCGAAATAGATTGGTTGTGAAACGAAGTTCGGTGTATGTCAATAATACAGATTAAATAGCAGTTAATTAATTATGAGCAACAATTACTCCTTTTCAGGTTTTTCTTCTTCATTTTCGGAATCCGTATTCTTCACTTCCATTTGATCTTCTATTTCCAAATCGTTACTATTTGCAGTAATTTCATTGTTTTTAAGAGACTCCTCGCTCTCCTTTTCTTCATCTTCGTAGGATTGCTCAGGTTTATCCAGCCCGTATATATCTTTTACAGCAGAATCGTCATGAGTTCCGTAGTCGTCCCTGTAGACATCATCTGCCAGGTCGCGTATCTCTTTGCTGTTCTGACGCATATTTTCCTCTATTTCGTCGAGTTCTTCCTTAATTTCAGTCGTACTTTCCTCAAACTCTTTTTTGATATCGTCAGCAGCCCTCCTGAATTCATTCATTCCCTTGCCTAGTGAGCGAGCCAGGTCAGGTATCTTTTTAGACCCGAATAACATCAGTACAACCAGAAAGAGAAGCACAACTTCTCCCATTGATATGCCAAAAAGGAAAATAGTCATATTTGTAATTATTTACTGCAAAGATATAAAAAAAGGACTGCTCGTGGCAGTCCTTTTTAGTTTTGAGTAAAAGTTTATTGAACTTTAAACTTATACTTTTTTTGCTTCAGCTTTCTCTTTTTGTTTAATGAAGTTGTATGCAATTGGGGAGGCCACGAATATTGATGAATAGGTACCTACCAATACTCCGACTATCAGAGCAAATACAAAACCTCTTATGACTTCACTTCCAAATACAAAAATTACCAGCAATACCACAAGCGTTGTCATAGATGTATTTATGGTTCTGCTGATGGTTGAGTTAATCGCCAGGTTAAACACTTCCCTTAAATTGCGTTTTGGATATAATAATCGGTACTCTCGGATACGGTCAAATACAACCACGGTATCGTTGATGGAGTAACCGATTACAGTCAGTATGGCTGCAATAAAGGCCTGGTCAATTTCCAAAGCAAAAGGAGCAATGGTATAGAACAGGGAGAATATTCCAAGAACAAACATCACATCATGAATAACTGCGGCCAATGCCCCTACTCCTAACTGCCATGTACGGAAACGCAACAGGATGTAGAGGAATATGACAATAAGAGAAAACACAACGGCATAGGCAGCTCTGCTTTTAATGTCGGCAGCAATTGTTGGACCAACTTTTTGGGAACTCATCACATAGTCGCTCATAAAAGTGTCCTGTGTAGTGCCTGACGGCAAAAATGGCTGAACACCTGCAAAAAGTCTATCCTCTACTCGAGAGTCAGCAACTTCATCGGTTTCGAATACCAGATAGTTGGTTGCAATTCTAACCTGATTTGCGGTTCCAAAAGTTTTTACTTCGGTATTGGCGCCTTCAAAAGCTTCGGAGACAGAAGAAAATACTTCAACAGAATTTACATTATCAGCGAAACGCACAAGATAAGTACGTCCTCCGGTAAAGTCAATTCCCTGCTGTAATCCTCGTACCGAAAGAGAACCAATTGCTATCAGGAAGAATGCTCCAGATAGAATGAATGCTATTTTACGTTTTTCAAGGAATGCAATTTTTGCGTTCTTGAAAAGGTTTGATGTAAACTTGCTTCCAAACTTGATGTCAACTTTGCTGTCGAGCAACCATTCGTAAACCAGTCTTGTAATAAACACAGCTGAGAAGAATGAGGTGGCAATACCAATCATCAGGGTTGTTGCAAAACCTTTAACCGGTCCGGTTCCAAACATAAACAGAATTAAACCAGTCAGGAATGTTGTTACGTTGGCATCAATGATGGCTGAGAATGCATTTTTATAACCATCAGAGATGGCAAGTCTCAGTCCTTTACCGGCTTTTAGTTCTTCACGTATTCGTTCGTATATCAGAACGTTTGCATCCACCGACATACCAATCGTAAGAACGATACCTGCAATACCGGGTAAGGTCAGTACGGCATTAAATGCCGCTAAAACTCCCATTACGAAGAACATGTTTGAAACCAAAGCAATGTCAGCTACAACACCAGCTTTAAATCCGTAGTATATCATCATGTAAATGAGCACAACAATAAATGCCCAAATGAATGATTTTAATCCTGCGCTAACTGCTTCTGCACCCAAAGATGGTCCAACTACGTGGTCTTCTACAATGTGAGCCGGAGCCGGAAGCGATCCTGATCTGAGGATGTTTGCAAGGTCTTTTGCCTCTTCCGGACTGAAGTTTCCGGTAATGGAACTTTGTCCTCCTCTGATTTCATTTTGAACTGTGGGGAAACTATAAACATATCCGTCTAGAACAATGGCGATGGATTTGCCAATGTTTGCATTTGTTAATCGAGCCCATGTTCTGGCACCTTCGCTATTCATTGACATGGCAACCTCAAATGCCCCTGTTTGGGTCACACGGTCACTGGCGTTAGTAATGACGTCTCCTTCAAGAGGAGCTCTTCCATCCATGGTGTTGGCACGAATGGCCACCAGTTGGAAAAATTGTTCACGAGTATCACCAGCGTTGGGAACCCAGAACTGAAGGTCATTTCTTGGAATCGGTTTAACAGTCCACAATAATCTTAAGTCGCGAGGTAGTGCTGAACGAACTTCTTCTAATTGCAGCCATTCATCTATTTGAGCCATGTGACGTGAAGCGGCCACACCTACTACAGGACCCGAAGCTCTTCCAACAGGTTGCAATATGGTGAACAGTGTTCTTAAATCCTGATCTGTGGTGTCAATATCCTCCAGATCAAGATCTCTTAACAGCGAAGTTTCATCGTCTGCATCATCTAATTGGTCTGCAATCACATCAACATCATCAGTTGTTTCGGTCTCAACCGCACTATCCATGCGTTGAGCCATAACACGACGGGTGATGATTTCGTTGGCTTGTATCAGGTATGGCTGAATGGTCTGATTATCGAAAGTTTCCCAGAACTCAAGGTTGGCAGTTCCACGCAAGAGGTTGCGAACCCTCTCAGGCTCGGTAACACCAGGTAGCTCAATCAAAACACGACCCGGGCTTTGTGGAAGGCGTTGTACGTTTGGCTGAACAACACCAAAACGGTCAATACGTGTGCGCAAGATGTTAAAGGCATTGCTGATGGCAGCTTCTGACTCTCTTCTTAAGACTCTGATAACCTCGTCATTTGAGGAGTCATACCTTACACGATCTCTTAATTCCACGGTGTTGAAGATAGCAGCCAGACTGGCATCTGGTGCCACTTCTTCAAAAGCTTCCCCAAACAAGGTGATGAAATCACGGGTTGAAGTCATCTCTCTTTCTCTTGCCAATTGCAGAGCGCTTCTGAAATTGTCGTCCTGATTGTAGTTTGACAATGCATCTACGATGTCGGCAACCTGAACTTCAAGTATCAGGTTCATTCCTCCTCTCAGGTCAAGACCAAAGTTGATTTCTCTGGCTTTGGTTTCCAGATATGTGTATTGTCTCAGGCCAAAAAGGAAGTTGTAAACAACTTCGTGTGCCATTGAGTCCAGAAATTGAACTTCATAACCACGGAGGGTTTCCTGATCGGCATCTGGGCCGGCCATTCTAATGGCAAATTCAGTAGCATCCCTTTCAACCTTGCGGGCATGGTACGTGAAAATTAGCTGGTATAAACTCACCAATGCCAATAAAATGGCAAAAAGTCTTATTGCTCCTTTGTTCTGCATTTGATTTCCCTTTTATCTTTTCAATTACTTTACTTCTTTTATTATGATATGCTTAATACATGTAAATGTTCTGTGCTGTTTGACTTTAATGCATATGTTTTAAATGGTTTTTAAGTCATATTTATCGACTTCACCTTTTTTATGAGGTTCTTATAATCGCGCAAATATATTCATTTTTTTTCTAAAACCCATTGTTATCTTTTGAATTGATTTTTGTTTTCGGAACAGTTTTTAACCTATATCAAAACTTACTATGCGATAAACCAATTCAGATTCAAAGTCGGCAGTCGGTTTAGTTTGTTTTCAAAATAGGAACTCTATGCTGGGAAATGTGATTTCCCCAGCTACTTAAATGTTTTATTAATTTCCCGTTTTCCGGCTACATAAGTTATTAGTATGTATGTAGAAGCGATAA
Organism: Alkalitalea saponilacus; assembly: GCF_900168165.1. Taxonomy (GTDB): domain Bacteria; phylum Bacteroidota; class Bacteroidia; order Bacteroidales; family Marinilabiliaceae; genus Natronoflexus; species Natronoflexus saponilacus. The sequence goes on along the minus strand of NZ_FUYV01000002.1, from coordinate 160,601 downwards.
GAACAACCGGTATCAGAAAGTAACACCAGGAAGGATTAAAGGATTTATAAAAACCGGAAAGCCATATGTTTGACGTATGGATGCTTAAAGGGATTGAAACGAGTAAACTGAGTGCTACAAATATGCCAAACGATGAAAAAGTTTCCATCATTATCCGTTTATATGGGGCGGTGAATATGGTTTTTAGTCGTATATTTTTGTGATGGTAGTATAGCAGGAAAGCAGCAAAACCAATTTGACTCATTACTGACAAAAGATAAGCCAGCAGGGAGAACATAAATGCGATACCTGCAAATCGTTTTTCTTCTGAATAGAAATTATCAATCACTTTTTGTAATGTATGATGTTGCATGGTGCTACCTTCAAATTTTGTCTCCCATACAGCGTTGAGCTTTTTTATTGATTCCTCTTTGGGATATGCGGTTGAGAGTCGAGCAATAATATGACCCGGAGACTGGTTTCTGTGGTTTTGAATAAAAACCATAGGACGTGCAGGGTTCTTCATGTTTTCGAAGTATATATCATGAACAACACCAATGATGTTGTATACATAAGTTTCATCATCGGTTCTTCCTCCAACAAGTTCTATTTGATGATTGCTTTCGGGGCAGAATTGAATCATTCGTGCGGCTGATTCATTGATGATGATTTTTGTAACATCGCTGGTGTCAGAGGCCTCATATAGCCGACCAAGGGCAGTTGTTGCTCCAATTGCTTTAAAAAATCCGTCATCAACATAGTTTGTAGCCATCAACATGACCCTTTCTTCTTCATCGGTACTTCTAAAAGAGATGATGTTACCATCCTCTCCCGGACTGAAATGTGCAATTCCAGCCTGCTGAACTATACCGGTACGTATTATTTCCTTTTTAAAATCACGAAGTTCCTGTGGTGTTGATACACCTCTTTCTATTACAATTGTGTTTTTAGTGCTGAATCCATGGTCTGCGTTTTTTAGAAAACTGAGTTGTCCATACATTACAAGAGTCAGAGAGATCAGTAATATTGACAATGCTACCTGTGCTGTTACAAGAAATCCGCGCACCAAGATCCCGGCTTTTTTTATTTTACTTGATCCTTTGATGATGGAGATTGGGTTTAAGCCGCTATAAAATAGTGCCGGATAGCTTCCGGCCATCATACCTGTAAAAAGTGTGATGATTATAAGCCAGAGCAAATCAGGCCGCTGAATAAAGCCTCTGGTGCTCATGTTTATGTTGAAAAGGGTGTTGAAGGCGGGGAGGAATAATTCAACCAAAACCAAAGCTAAAAAGAGTGCCATGAATGAGTATACAATGGCTTCAGTTAGAAATTGAATAATAATATCCTTCCGACGGGCAAAAAACACCTTGCGCACAGCAACTTCCTTAAACCTTCTGGATGAACGGGCAGTAGTAAGGTTCATGAAATTGATGGCCGTAACAATGAGGATAAAAAAGGCTATAGCGGTAAAGGCTTTAATATAAATCGGATTTGAACCGTCCTTCAGTTCATTATTAACATCCGAATAGAGGTTTATATCATGAATGGCGATGGATCCGAAATTTAACTGAACGCTTCCTGATCCCGGCGGCTCACTTCCAAAAGCTTCTTCTATCTGGATGTTCACTTTTTTCATGGCCTGATTCGCCAGCCTTGCGAAAACCTCCTCGTTGGTAAATCCATCTTCCAGAAGGTAATATGAATAACTGTTAAGGTAGAGCCAATTTCTGTCCATCGTTCTTTGTTGACTCAATGTGTCTTGGCTTATGGTTCTTTCAACCGCAGCCCAGTTTCCTAATATATCAAAGCGTAGATGGGAATTGACAGGGATGTCTTCTACGACCGCTTTTATGGTATAATCAATTTCGTTATCTAGTTTAAGTCTTTCACCTATTGGGTTTCGATAGCCAAACAATCGTTGCGAAGCTGAAACAGTAATGATTGCAGCATTTGCATCGTTCCTGAAATCCTCTTTGCTCCCCATTAAAAATGGCAGATCAAAAACCTCGAAAAAATTGGAGTCTGCATAGAAAAAATTGGACTCAAGCGATCTGAAATGCTTACTTTCGATTACCCTACTCAGCCCGGGCATTAGTCTGGTAGCGCTTCTAACTCCTTCTGTCCTTTTGGATTCCAAAGCAAGAGGGATGGGGCTTAAAGCACTGTAGATGGTGTCTTCTCCAATTTTGCCGTAACTGTTTAGCCGGTATATGCTTTCGGAATGGGGGATGAATCTGTCGTAGTTTGACTCGAAATAGACATAGATAAGAACCAGCAGCCCCATTGCTATACCAAGCGAAAGCCCCAGAAGTGTGAGGAGCGAAAGCCCGCGGTGTAGCAATATATTCCTGAAAAGGGTTTTTATGAAGTTACTGATTTGCATAATGTCTTTTCCTATATCTCTTTTTGTATGGCTTCGGTTACAATATGGCCATCAAAAAGTCTGATGATGCGACTAGCTCTTTGTGCTTCGGATATTGAATTGGTAAAAAATATTACTGTGGTTCCTGCTTCGTTGACTGAAGAAATAAGTTCAAAGATCATTCCTCCACCTGTTGAGTCCAGGCTTCCTGCGGGCTCATCAGCCAGTATGAGCTTGGGGTTGTATACTGTTGCCCTGGCTAAACCGACGGTTTGTTGCTGAAGTCTGGTTAGTTCTTCAGGGTAATTATTTCGCTTATGATCTAGTTTAAATTTGTAAAGTATCTCACTTACCATCTTTTGACGATCTTTTCGGGAATATGGCATGTAAAGCAATGGTAGTTCAATGTTATTATATACTGATAGTTCGTCAACCAAATTGAAATCCTTAAACATGTAACCAATGTTACCACGTCTTAAGCTGATTCGTTTATTTTGGCTTAATCTGCTACACTCTTTACCCATGAAAAAAACTTCACCACTATCGGGTGTGTCGAGAAGTCCCAATATATTGAATAGTGAAGATTTCCCACTCCCCGCCGGGCCGGCCACAGCAACAAACTCCCCTTCATCAATGTCAATATTGACATTGATCAGCGCCATAGTTTCCACTTCTCTGGACTTGTATAGTTTTTTCAGGTTTCTTGTATAAATCATTTCTCAGAGTGTTCGTTTTTGTACACTAGATGTCCGTTATCGCACGATTTTTTGTGCGAATTGAGTTGTGGGTTAAAAATCAGGGTGTCGTAATATGTTGTGGGTCAGGCTTAATAAGGTGGTGTTTTACAGATTATTAATATTATATTAAAATCTGCTTTAGTTAAAACAGAAACCGTGCCACCTGTCTTATGAACTTGTTAATCTTATTGTTGAGGGTTGGGAACCTTAAACTGTTTAAAGTTTGGCTTATATAATTGTTCGATTTCGTACGTTCTGATTTCAAAGATGAACATTTTTTTGTAGTTTTGAGAATCATCAGATTTATTTTAAAGCGAAATCTCTATGACCTCAAAAAAAGGGAAAATCCTTGCAGTGGACGATAATGCAGATATATTATTTGCGTTAAAGATGTTGCTAAAGCCTCATTGTGAATTGATTCAAACAGAAACAAATCCCGAGAGGATTCCCCAGCATATGGCTGAAGACGATTATGATGTCATTTTACTTGATATGAATTTCAACAAGGATGCCATCAGTGGTCATGAAGGATTTTCCTGGTTAAAACGTATTCTGGAAATCGACCCAGGAGCAGTGGTGTTGTTTATTACTGCATACGGAGATGTAGAGAAATCCGTTAAGGCCATAAAATCGGGAGCCACCGATTTTATTATCAAACCATGGCAAAATGAAAAGTTACTCGGAACCATATGGTCGGCCATAAAGTTAAGAGAATCTCGTAAGGAAGTAAGCAGTCTGAGAGAACGTCAGAAGGAGATCAATACCATAATGGATCAGCCTTTTGCTGATTTTATTGGTGTATCACCAGGTATGCAACAGGTTTTTAATACCATTAAAAAGGTTGCTGGTACCGATGCCAATGTGCTGATTTTGGGAGAGAATGGTACGGGTAAAGAGCTGGTGGCCCGGGCTCTTCACCGGCAATCGAAACGTGCTGACGAACCTTTTATTAGTGTGGATTTGGGTGCGTTGAGCGACACCTTATTTGAAAGTGAACTTTTTGGACATGTAAAAGGTGCTTTTACTGATGCCAAAACTGATAGACCGGGAAGGTTCGAATTGGCATCAGGCGGGACAATTTTTCTTGATGAAATTGGGAACCTCTCTCTACCGTTGCAGGCCAAACTGTTGACTGTTCTTGAACGCAGAGAGGTCACCCGAGTGGGAGCCAACAAGCCAATTCCAATAAATATACGGTTGATTTGTGCCACCAACATGGGAATTAAACAGATGGCTGTTGAAGGTGGTTTCAGACAGGATCTTTTATACAGAATTAATACGGTGGAAGTTGACTTACCTCCACTCAGAGAAAGGCATGAAGACATCCCTCTTTTGGCTGATCATTTCATTAAAATTTATAATAAGAAATACAACAGAAAAATATCCCGACCAAGCCAGCAAGTTTTGCGAAAACTGACAGATTATCCGTGGCCCGGGAATGTGAGGGAATTTCAACATGTGATTGAACGTACCATCATCATGAGTGAATCGGATACTCTTACTGTTGATGATTTTCAGTTAAGTCATCATTCCGGAACAAAAGATGGAGTTGAGTTGGAAAATTATAATCTGGATGAGGTTGAAAAGATGATTATAGAGAAGGTTTTGAAAAATAACCGGGGCAACATTTCCAAAGCAGCTTCTGATCTGGGATTAACCCGAACTTCTCTTTACCGAAGAATGGAAAAACATGGGCTTTAATCGTTTCAGGCTGATTCTTGGTGTCAGAATCTTCCTTTTATCGGTATCACTTTTTGGAGTTATGTATCTGTTTTTAAATACACAACTAACCATTACTGTGGTAATGGTTGCTTTGTTGGTTATTATTCAGATAGTCTCTCTTTTTATTTTTGTAGATAAAACCAACCGTTTGCTTAATAGTTTTCTGCAGTCAATCCGTTATTCTGATTTTACCAGAACTTTTCAGGTCGAAAATAATGACTCATCGTTGGATCAGTTAAAAAAAACCTTTAATGAGGTTATTTCAGATTTCCAATCTGTAAGAGCCGAAAAGGAGGAGAGTTACCATTATTTACAAACGGTCATTCAGCATATCGGAATTGCACTGATTGCTTTTCAGAAGGATGGTTCTGTGGAATTGATAAACAATGCGACCAAAAAGCTGTTTCAGGTTCGAAACCTGAGAAATATACAGGCACTTCGTGATTTTAGTCCCGATTTGGTTCAAAACCTGCTAACCATTAAACATGGAGAAAACATTCTTGTTAAAATACGGGAAAAGGATGACATTCTGCAATTGTCGATTTATGGGACAGAGTTTAAAATTCACAACCGCAACATCATTCTGGTATCCATAAAAAATATTCAGCACGAGTTGGAAGAGAAAGAGATGGATTCATGGCAGAAACTGATAAGGGTTTTGACTCATGAAATCATGAATTCAATCACACCCATCTCATCACTCTCTTCTACCGTTCATCTTATGATGAACGATATCATTGAAACCATTGACAGTAAAAATGAATGCACCGAGGAGGTTGAAAATCTTCGTGAGATTCAAAGCGCATTGGCTACCATCCATAAGCGAACTGAGGGTCTTATTCATTTTGTAAATACCTATCGCAATTTAACCAAGATTCCGAATCCGTCTTTCTCAATTTTCCCGGTAGAGCAGTTATTGAAAAATGTTTATGAACTGCACCGTCAGGAATTAGCAGAGAAAGAAGTTGTATGTAATGTTTCAGTTGTGCCTCCTTCTCTTGAATTGTCGGCAGATGAAAAATTAATTGAGCAGGTTTTGATTAATTTAATGACCAACTCTATACAGGCCTTAACAGGGAAGCCGGAAGGTTGTATTGAGTTAAAAGCTTTTCTAAACAAACGCGGAAGAATTACCATTCAGGTGATTGATAATGGTCCCGGAATTTTGCCTGAGGTGCTTGATAAAATCTTTATCCCGTTTTTTTCAACCAAAACCAATGGTTCGGGTATCGGTTTGAGTTTGTCACGACAGATTTTACGTCTGCATTCAGGCAGTATTAATGCATTTTCCGTTCCAGATACTGAAACCAATTTTACATTAACGTTTTAGATTGACAGACCTTTATTCGGGAGAACTGTTTAGCCGATTAAACATTACGGCTAAATGAGCGTAAAGCGAGGTGTTTTGTACTACGATATGTTCGGGCACCGCAATTCTAACAGGTGTAAAATTCCAAATGGCCTGAATACCGTTTTCAACCATCATTTGAGCTGCTTCCTGCGCATTTTGAGCGGGAACCGTAAGTATTCCAATTCGCACTCCATGATCTTTTCGTTGAATAAATTCATCGATGTGATGAATGTGAACGCCACCAATTTCTTTTCCCGTTACATTGGGATCCACATCAAATGCTGTGGATATTTTTAGGCCGTACTGAACCAGTCCGTGGTCGTGGAGCAATGCTGTACCAAGGCTTCCTGCGCCAAAAAGATAGGCTTCATCCATTTCTCTGAATCCCAGAAAATCCTCCAGCGCATCAATAAGGGGTTCAACTTCATAACCAACGCGGGTTTTACCGGTTATTCCTGTGTATGAGAGGTCTTTTGTTACCTGCGTTGGATCAACACCATTATCACGCGCAATTAATGTAGAGGAAACATACTGGCTGCCTTTTCTGTGCTCAAGTTTTAAGTAAGCCAGATAACAGGGCATTCTGCGAAGTGCCGGTTCGGGCACAGCGTAGTTCTTCTTTTTAATACTGCCTGTTTCCATTACAGTTTGAATTTAGGTGTCGCAAATACAAAATTAAGGAAGATTTTCAATTCAGAAACTTTTATATTATTAGACTGTGTCTAAATTAAAATTGTATAATATCTGTTAGATGTAAAAAAAAAGACCACCTTTGGTGGTCTTTTTTTTGTGGGCACTAACGGATTCGAACCGCTGACCCTCTGGGTGTAAACCAGATGCTCTGAACCAACTGAGCTAAGTGCCCGATAATTTATTGGGATGTGGGCGCTAACGGATTCGAACCGCTGACCCTCTGGGTGTAAACCAGATGCTCTGAACCAACTGAGCTAAGCGCCCCAATAATGTTTTGCCAAAAGCGATGCAAATATAGAAGAGTTTTACTCAACAGCCAAACATTTTTTACAATTAAACCACCTCTGCCACAATAAAAGTGCTTCCGCCAATGAAAATCAGATCGTTATCGGAAGCGTTTTTTTTAGCTTCATTCAGTGCTTTTTGTACGCTATCATAACAATTCCCCAACAAACCATGTTTTAAAGCTTTTTCTTGCAGCTGTTCTGCAGGCAAACTCCTCGGAATTTCTGCCCGGGTAAAATAATATGAGGCATTTTTTGGGAGCATTTTCAGAATGCCATCCACATCTTTATCGTTAACCATGCCAATTACCATGTGTAAATGGTTGTGAGGCGTATCTACAATCTGCTGCAATATTTGTGAAATCCCATCGGCATTGTGACCGGTGTCACAAATTGTAAGTGGGCTGGTGCTTAGCGTTTGCCATCGTCCCATTAACGCGGTGTTCGAGATGGTTTTTTCAATTCCTCGTTTTATCTCTTCTGAGTTCAGTGAGTAGCCGTTTAATTTCATAGCATGAATGGCAGCAGCAACAGTTCGTAAATTTTCCAGTTGATAATGACCTGTTAAAGGAAGTTTGATGTCCGACAGCAATTTTTGGCCTTGAAAAGTGATGTCAGTTAGCAGGTAGTTTGTTTCTCTTGATTTAAGGATGGCTTCAAAAAGATCTTCTGAATAAATAGTTGTTGTGTTTTTTTCTTCGGCTGTTTTGCAAAAAACAGCCGTTGTTTCAGTTTGCTTTCTTCCAATAACCACCGGAACACCTTCTTTAATGATCCCTGCCTTTTCTTTTGCAATAGAAGGAATATCGTTTCCTAAAAACTGCATGTGATCCATCCCAATATTGGTAATAACCGAACATTGGGGAGTAATGATGTTGGTTGAATCAAGCCGTCCTCCCATGCCTGTCTCAATTATGGCCATTTCCACTTTCTCAATAGCAAAATATTGAAATGCCATTGCCACCGTCATTTCAAAAAAAGATGGAGATATCTCTTCAATGATTTGTTTGTTTTTGATAACGAATTGAGTGACCATCTCTTCAGAAATCATCTCTCCGTTTATCCTGATTCTTTCTCTGAAGTCCTTTAAATGAGGGGATGTATACAAGCCGGTTTTATAACCGGCTTCCTGAAAAACAGACGCCAACATGTGCGAAACCGACCCTTTACCATTGGTTCCGGCTATATGAATGCTCTTAAATTTTTTATGCGGATGATTAAACCATCGATCTAGGCGGTGGGTGTTGTCCAGATTGTTTTTGTAGGCAACAGCTCCACTTCTTTGAAACATTGGAAGTTGATCAAATAAAAATTGTATGGCTTCAGAATAATTCATGATATTTTATGATTATAGCAATGCAAAAGTGCGAAATAACCATGGATTTTGATATATTTATGATATCTGAAATATAAAAATCGAATTTATGGCTGCTAGGAAAAAACAATCATCGAAAATATTTATACTCGATACAAACGTGTTGCTTCACGATCATAAATGCCTTTATAATTTTGAGGACAATGATGTGATTCTTCCAATCGTGGTTTTGGAAGAGTTGGATAAATTCAAAAAGGGAAATGATCAAATCAATTTTCAGGCACGGGAATTTGTGAGAATCATGGATAAGTTGTCGGGAGAGAAGTTGTTCAGCGATGGGGTCTCCTTAGGTGTTGATAAAGGACGATTGTTTATTGCCACCGGCAAGCCTTTTCCTCAAATTCTGGAGGAATCATTTTCGGATAGAACACCTGATCATCGCATCTTAGCCATTGCTTTACATGTAGCAGAAAAGTTTAAAACCCGCAGTGTGATCTTAATTTCCAAGGACATTAATCTGCGAATGAAGGCCAAATCCCTCGGCCTTAAAGCCGAGGATTACGAAACCGATAAAGTAAAGAACATCGAAATACTGCACAAAGGTGTTGAGACCCATGAGAATTTTGATGCATCCATCATTGATCAGTTATATCAAAAAGGAACCGTTCCCCGGGAGTCTTTTCCCATGGATGAGGAGGCTACCCCGGCAAATCAATATTTTGTTCTTCGAAACAGCAGCCAAAGTGTTTTGGCCTGGTATGATCCATTCAGCAATTCAGTTAGAAGGGTAGAAAAGCATGGTGCTTATGGCATTGAACCCAGAAATGCTGAACAGGCTTTTTCGCTCAATGCTTTGCTGAATCCTGAAATTCGGCTGGTTTCACTAACCGGGAAAGCCGGGACAGGGAAAACACTTCTGGCATTGGCCGCTGCGTTGCAGCAACATAAAATGTATAAACAGATTCTTCTTGCTCGTCCAATTGTTCCGCTGTCCAATCGTGATCTGGGGTTCCTTCCGGGTGATGTCAATGAAAAAATTGGACCATATATGCTGCCGCTTTTTGATAATTTGGCAGTGATAAAAAACCGGTTCAGCGGACAAAGCCGCGAACTTGCGGCCATTGAAGAGATGCAAAAGAGGGAGGAGTTGATTATTACGCCACTGGCTTACATCAGGGGACGGAGTTTGTCGGATGTGTATTTTATTGTGGATGAAGCACAGAACCTTACTCCGCATGAGGTTAAAACCATCATTACACGAGCAGGAGAAGGAACAAAAATGATATTTACGGGTGATATACATCAGATTGACTCTCCATATTTGGATATGCAATCCAATGGTCTTGCTTATCTTACAGATAAAATGAAAGGACAGGATCTTTTTGCCCATGTTAATTTGATTAAAGGAGAGAGAAGTTATCTTGCAGAATTGGCATCAGATTTATTGTAATGGATTATCAAGGGATTTGCATGCAGGTGGTTGATTTGGCTCGTCAAACCGGCAGCTATTTAAAAGAGGCAAGAGCCCGCTCGGCGCCTGATATGGAACGTAAAGGGAAAAATGATTTTGTAACCCGATTCGATAAAGAGGCTGAAGTACGAATTGTAAATGCTTTGTCGGAAATATTACCTGATTCAGGCTTTATTGCTGAGGAAGGAACCGGGAAAGGCTCTTCGGGCAGATTTAATTGGGTCATTGATCCCATTGATGGAACAACCAATTTTATTCACGGATTATCCCCTTTTAGTGTAAGTATTGCGCTTATGGAGGGAGAGGCATTGGTGATAGGTGTTGTTTATGAGCCTGGTCTGGATGAATGTTTTTATGCCTGGAAAAATGGTTCTGCCATGCTTAATGGGCAGGTCATTTCTGTTTCAAAAACAGAAATGGTTTCAGATGCTCTTGTGGCAACTGGGTTTCCATACACCAATTTTTCCCGAATGGATAATTACATGGATTCATTGCGATACCTGATGAGCAATTGCAGAGGCGTAAGACGCATGGGGTCGGCTGCCGTTGATCTGGTATATGTTGCTTGTGGTCGGTTTGACGCATTTTATGAATATGACCTTAAGCCATGGGATGTGGCAGCGGGTTCATTTATTCTTGATAGAGCCGGTGGGAAAGTTTCTGACTTTTCTGGTGGGAATGACTATCTTTATGGCCGTGAAATTATAGCCACCAACAAATTTATTTTTGAAGAGTTTTCAAAGGTTGTTTCGGGCTATTTAATCTGAGTTGAAGATGTTAAACTACATAGGATTTTATCTCTCTTATCCGTTTTTATGGCTGGCAGGGAATATGCCATTTTGGATTTTATACAGGTTTTCTGATTTCTTTTACATAGTTGTTTTATTGGTTGGTTATCGGAAAAAGGTGATTGAGACCAATCTCAGAAATTCATTCCCCGAGAAAAGCAACGACGAAATCCGGAAAATCAGGTACGCTTTTTACCGACATTTCTGCGATATTTTTGTTGAAACAATTGCTATGCAGAAATCAAATATTTCCAGAATCCGGAGGAGGGTGAGGGTGGTAAATCCTGAAGATGTTAATGCTGTTCTTGATAAAGGACAGGATGTGATAGCGGTAACTGGCCATTACGGCAACTGGGAGTGGGTTCCTTCAGTCTCCGACAGACTAAACGCTTTAGGCGTTTCAGTATATCGCCCGCTAAAAAATCCCATGATGGATAAGTATATGCTGATGCTGCGTAGCCGTTTCGGATCTGTTAATATTCCGAAGAAAAACACCAGCAGGGAGATAGTGCGATATAAAAGAAGTAATCAACGTTTTATTTTGGGGCTAATCTCTGATCAAAGCCCCGGAAAAAGAGAGTTGCAATATTGGGCTCGTTTTTTAAATCAAAACACACCAGTAATACTTGGACCTGAAAAATTGGCTAAGTTGACCAATTCTCAACTCTTTTTCTGGCAGATGGAGAAAGAGAAAAGAGGACACTATAAAATCACTTTTATTCCATACAAGGGGAATGTGAAGGATTCAGCTGATTATGATATTACCGAATGGCATCTGAGGTTACTGGAAAGGCTGATAGTATCCAAACCTGAATATTGGCTTTGGTCACATAAGCGTTGGAAATATCAACATCTGTTTCCCGGAAAGGAATAACCATTGCCAGAAAATGATAAGAAATGGATAAACCAAAACTCTCTGTTGTTATACTAAATTGGAATACGCGTTCGTTGCTGGAGGAGTTCCTTCCCAAAGTAATTAAGAACAGTGCACCCGGTGAAGCTGTTGAAATAGTGTTGGCAGATAATGGATCAACGGATGATTCGGTTGCCTGGGTCAGGCAAAATCATCCGGAAGTGAAGGTTCTGGAATTGGGAAATAATCTAGGGTTTGCGGGTGGTTACAATGAGGCATTGTTACGGTTAGATAGTGACTTTGCGGTGTTGCTCAATTCTGACGTGGCACCTGGAGAAGGTTGGCTGTCGCCTTTGCTTAAAACCATGAAAGAAAATACAGATGCTGCAGCTTGTGTGCCTGCCATCAAGGATGTTCGTAGCCCTGATTATTTTGAGTATGCAGGGGCGGCTGGAGGATTTATAGATGTATTGGGATATACTTTTTGCCGGGGACGTTTGTTTGATGTAGCTGAAAAGGATACCGGACAATACAAAAAACCGGGTACGGTTTTTTGGGGAAGTGGCGCAGCATTGATGGTTAATCGAAAGGTTTTTTTGGAAACAGGTGGTTTAGATGAAGCATTTTTTGCGCACATGGAGGAAGTGGACTGGTGCTGGAGGGTCAAAAATATGGGGTACCATATTTTTTATGTGCCGGAAAGCGAGGTGTTTCACTTGGGAGGAGGAACCTTAAGCTATCAAAACCCAAATAAGACTTACCTGAATTTTCGCAACAATCTTTATATGATGCGGAAAAACCTACACAGGCGTTCATTTTTGATTATTTCTTTTCGAATTTTGATGGATGGCCTGGCATTTATTCATTTTCTGGTAAAAGGAGAGACGAGAAATGCATCAGCCGTTTTTCGGGCTCATCAGGATTTTTTGAAAAACTATGGCAAATTTAAAGCCGTCAACTCCAAATTAAAGCAACGGGTTAAAAAGATTGATCATCCGGAAATCTATCATGGTTCGATTGTGTGGGATTTTTTCCTTCGTAGGAAAAAATATTTTCACAGCCTTAATTTTCCTGATTTTTAGAGAAGATCCATCAACTCTTCCAATTTGTTTGCCCGACTACCTTTAAGCAAGATGGTTGCGTTTTTTATCCGGTTACTAATCAGATGTTCTCTTAAATCTTCGCTTTTTTCAAAATAATTGATGCAATCAGCTCCGGTTGAGGTATTCTGAAATTCGGCTCCAACCAAATAGCATGTTTTTGGTTGGACTTTTAATGCCTTTTCTACCAGTTCTTGGTGTTCTTTTTGGCAATCTTTTCCAAGTTCTTTCATTCCGCCAAGTATAAGGATTTTATTCTCTCCTTTCATATCGGCAAAGTTACTTAGTGCGGCTTCCATGCTTGATGGATTGGCATTGTAAGCATCAAGAACGATGGTGTTGTATTCTGTTTTTTTAATTTGAGAACGGTGGTTAACCGGTTGATAATTGAATATGGCTGCGTTTATCTCTTTATCACTGATCCCAAAATGAAGGCCTATGGTAATGGCAACTAAAACATTTTCATAATTATAGGCTCCAGTTAACTGGGTAGATACTTTACCCCATTCCTGATTTTTTGATTTCCATTCAAAACTTAAGAAGGGATCGGCTTTAACGTTACGTCCGGTTACTTCATAATTTTCATCGTTCCCATACCTGAATAACGTTCCGCTATAATCTCCTATCATCTCTTTTAGGTGGTGATTATCCCCATTTAGGAATATTTCATTTCCCTGTATCTTAAGATGGTTATAGAGTTCTCCTTTGGCTCTTTTGACGCCTTCAAAGGATCCAAATCCTTCGATGTGGGCTTTCCCTACATTGGTGATCAGACCCATGTCGGGTTGGGCAATATCACAAAGTTGGGCAATTTCTCCTATGTGGTTGGCTCCCATTTCCACAACTGCTATTTGGGTTCCGGGAGGCATTGAAAGCAATGTAAGAGGAACTCCTATGTGATTGTTTAAGTTGCCTTGAGTAAACCAAGTTGAGAATTTGGTTTTAAGAACCTCGGCAATGAGTTCTTTAGTGGTGGTTTTTCCGTTGGAACCGGTTATTCCTATCACTTTTACCTGTGCCTGATGCCGATGATGAGTTGCCAGTTGTTGCAGGGTTTTAAGTGCGTCCGGCACCCAAATACAATGGGGCTCATTTTTCAAATTGACATCGTCTACAACTGCCAGCGAACATCCTTTTTTTAAAGCTTCCAAAGCGTAGTTGTTTCCGTCAAAGCGTTCTCCTTTTAGTGCAAAATAAATTGCTCCGGTAAAACAGGTTCTGCTGTCAGTTGTGACGATTCCTGACTTGAGATATGAGTCATAAATTCGATTAAGTTCCATGATATTTGTTTTATGCAAAAATGCATAAAAAAAGGCTGGTTCAAAAACCAGCCTTTAAATTTCATATAAAATATTCTCAGATTATCTTCTTCTGGATGATTCCGGAGCACCCACGCGTGTCATGGCGCAGCGGAATCCTAAGTCGTCACGAGCTTCGCGTTCGTCAAGGAAACGACGGGTTCCGGGGCTTAGCCAGTATGCACGGTCACGCCATCCACCACCTTTGTATACTCTTGAACGGTCGCTGATCCCAATACTTAACGCAGTGCCAGGAGTTCCGTCGTACATTGTTGATGAGTTGTGCTCAGATTCAGTCCATCCTTCACCGGGAGCAATGTTTGATATAGGATCTCCATCGGCAAAATTCCTGTTATCAGAAGTTCTGTAATTATGTCTGTCAAGAATGTCTTCGTCTGATTCTTCACGATAACGAATACGTCCGAATTCATCTTTATCCACAACCATGCCTTCTTCATCCAGAACTTTTGTTTGGAAGATGTTACCACGGAATGGGCTGAATTCCTCTGTGTCCTGATGTGATAATGGGCGATATACATCCGCAACCCATTCGTTAACATTACCTGCCATGTTGTAAAGGCCATAGTCGTTAGGCCAATATGATCTTACTGGGACAGTGATATCACCACCATCATTCAGAGATCCGGCCATACCCATGTAGTCACCTCTTCCACGAACAAAGTTAGCCATCATTTGTCCACGATCTCTTCTGTCGGGATTTCTTACAATGTGTCCGTCCCATGGATAAATACGACGATGTGTTAATCTTTCCTGATATGAGTTCCCTACAAGTCCAAGGGCTGCATATTCCCATTCAGCTTCTGTCGGAAGACGATAGCGAGGTAATAAAATTCCGTCATCAGATCTTACTCTTCTGGTATCGCGATTAGGATCCAGATCCCGCATTGGGCGACGTCCTTCTATACCATCAAATTGCCCAAGAAGGTAAGATTCGGTATTGAAATTGTTTTCATTTTGCTGGTTTACATCCAATTCAAGGATGCCTCTGTCAACAAGGATTTTTTCGTTTACACGATCGGTACGCCAAGCACAGTAATCGTTTGCCTGTAACCAATTTACACCTACAACAGGATACTGGCTGTACGCCGGGTGACGGAAATAATTTTCTACCAACGGCTCGTTATAGGCCAAAGGTCTTCTCCAAACCAAAGTGTCAGGAAGAGCCCTGCGATATACTTCAGGGTAATCCGTGAATACTCTTTGAGTCCAATACAGATATTCTCTGTAGTCTACGTTTCTTACCTCTGTTTCATCCATGTAGAAAGATGGCACTGTAACTCTTCTTGGAACGTTGTTCCACTCACGCATTACATCTTCATCAACTTGTCCCATTATAAAGGTTCCACCCTCTATAAAAACAAGTCCAGGTCCGGTTTCCTGTTCATAACCTGAACGATACTCGAATCCACCATAATCAGGATTGTTGTATGCCCAACCTGTGGTTGAAGAAACGTCTCGGCCTCCTCTTCCGCATGATGCAAGGATCAGAATTGAGGCGAAAATGGCTAGTAAAGAACTGGCTCTAAATCTCATAGCTTATTTTATTGAGTTCTGATTTTCATTTTATTAAACTACAAATATGGTAAAAAAATAGGGTTGTTGCCATATTTATCTTTTGCTTTATACTGCAAAAGTAAAAAAAAGGTTATACCTAATCGGATACTAATTTTATTTTTTTTAAAATTCTGTTCAAAGTTAATGAATGATTTCAATGATTCAGTGGTTTGAAATGTCTTTCTATCTTTGGCTTGAATTTAATATTGATGATTTTTAAAAACTCTGAAAAGGAAAATTGTAAATATTAAAACGATGTATTTTTAAAATTGTTATATAAGTCATCCTTTTTTATTTTTCTGAGAGATAGACTTTACATTTATTTGGATTTTCAATACTGTTGTTATAGTACAATTTATTTAAAAAAGAGCCGTTATAGTTTTACTTTTTATTAGTTTTACTTCGGTTTATTCTCGCTTTATTGATCGAAGATGCGAGGTGGTATAGATTTATTATTGAGATCTTTTAGAGAAACAACTTTTGATTTTTTACGTTTAACCTGATATCAGGTTATTTATTATGTATATCTTATATTATTAGATGCAAAGGATAGTTTTTTTTTCAGTATTGTTTTTATTTGCAATATCTTCATTATATGCCCATAAGCATGGTTTAGAAGTTAGTAAGCAAATAGTTTGGGGAGAATATACCATAAATGAGACATTGCCTTTTGAAGGTGACGGTCATTGGGAAGATGGTGGCGTTCCTGTCTACAGATTTCGGGTTGCTCTGCCAAATGAAACAGATCCCTCATCTATTAATGTTCAAATACAAGATTTGCAACTGTTGCCGGGAGATTCCGAATTTTCACATTTGGCGGATTATAGAAACGTGTTACCTGAGCTTCGAAGTCTGGTCGTTTCTATCCGCATGAATACATATCTTGAAATTGAAATAATTCCTTTCCACCTCGCGGATAACGAGATCTTACGTGTGTCAGGTTTTACTGCGTTAATTGAGTTTCAAACGTCTTCTGTGGAGGCCCTAAAGAGTGCAGATTTAAAAGCATCTACTTCTTTGTTTAAGTCTAATTCGGTGTTGTCTTCTGGGTTTTGGCAAAAAATTTCTGTTTCAGAAACAGGGATTTACCGAATTCCTTATTCAACATTAACGTCTTGGGGCTTTAGTAATCCACAAAATGTTGCGATATATGGTTATGGGGGACAGATGGTTCCGCGTATCAATGCCAATGCACGACCTGATGATTTACCTGAAGTTGGGATCATGCACCATAACAATGCAATATATTTTTATGCACATGGTCCGGTTACCTGGAGTTGGGATTATAACAAGCAGATGTTTACTCACCAATTGCATTATTGGTCAAATTTTGCATTTTATTTTTTAACTGAAAAAGACTCTCCTCCCAAGTCAGTCCCTTTAATGGATGTTGAAACCCGTACACCGACGCATACAATTACAACATTCGATGAACGGAAATACCATGAACTAGAAAATCATAATATATTGAAATCTGGTCGTAAATGGTTTGGTGAGAAATTTGAAGGTAACGGCGTTCGAAGTAGGACTGTTTCTTTCGATTTCCAAGGGCGGGATGTCTCTGCTCCGGTGAAAATGAATATCAATGTTGTTGGACGATCACCAAATATGCATTCATTTCGTGTCTCTGTAAATAATTCATCCGCTTTGCTGAATCTATCGATTCCTCCAGTTTCAATCTTCTCAAGTGACGGACCATTCGCGCATGAGGCTTCTGGACTGATTGAGATTCAGGATGATCAGGAGAAGCTTGATGTGAAAATTGAGTTTAATGAAACTCATAATCGTGCAGAGGGTTACCTGGATTATATAACGTTTAATGCACGTAGTGCATTAAGTATGCAAGGAGGCCAATTGCATTTTAGGGACAAGCAATCATCTGGAACTGACCGGGTATTGCGCTTCAGAATTCAAAATGGTAATTCCAATCATGTTGTTTGGGATGTAACCGATATCATTTCCCCACAGAAAATGCAAAGCCAACTGTTTGGAGGAAACCTTGAATTTGTCGCAGATGCTGAAATTTATCGTGAATATGTTGCTTTCGATCCATCAGGTCAGTTTCCTGTTCCGAATAGAGTTGGGCTAGTCCCAAATCAAAATTTACATGCACTTCAACAAACTGATTATGTCATTGTAGTAGCAGACGAGTTTGAAACTTTTGCACATCAACTGGCAGCATTACACCAACAGCACAATGATTTGGATCCAGTGGTTGTTCCCGTAAGTCAGGTTTATAATGAGTTTTCTTGGGGACATCAGGATCCAACAGCTATAAGATCACTAATGAGGATGCTTTTTCACCGAGCCAATGGAGACCAAACGATTGCTCCAAAGTATTTGTTGTTATTTGGTAATGGTTCATACGATAACCGTTCAAAGACTGCAGGTTTAGAGCGGGGGATCGTTACTTATCAGTCAGCAAATTCCACGCATCAAACTAATACTTATGTAACTGATGATTACTTTGGGTTTTTGGGGCAGAATGAAGGTGCTGATGACCGATTTGACCGCTTGGATATCGGGATTGGTCGTTTCCCTGTAAACAATGAAGCCGATGCGCAAGTGGCTGTAAGTAAAGTTCGTCGCTATTTCGAAGAACAAGATCCAGGTGAATGGCGTAAATTGGTAACCTTCTTAGCTGATGATGGCGATTTTAACATCCATCAGAGAGATGCTGACTTTCTTGCTGAGCGGGTTTTGAGAAATCACGCTGAGTTTGATGTTCGTAAAATCTACCTTGACAATTATCCTCATACATCATCATCTGCAGGTCGAAGAGTGCCAGAGGCAGAGGATCTGGTAAACCGTACAATTTCTGAAGGTACGATTCTATTTAATTTTGTTGGTCATGGAGGACCAGGTGGCCTTACTGAAGAAAGGGTGATCACAACCGCAAGCATCAATAACTGGACAAATATTCGTCGCTTGCCTTTATTTGTAACAGCTACCTGTGAATTTGGCCGATTTGACGATCACAGCAGTGTGTCAGCTGGAGAGCGTGTGTTTTTAAACTCCTCGGGAGGAGGCATAGGATTATTAACGACAACACGGGTGGTTTTTTCAAGCCTGAATTTCCAGCTTAATAATTCGTTCTTTAATTATGTTTTTTATAGAAACAATGATGGTTCAAAGCCGGCTTTCGGGGACATTATCAGAAATACAAAAAACGGAGCCGGAAGCAGTGTGAATAAGCTTAACTTTACATTATTGGGCGATCCTGCATTGAAATTGATTTATCCGGAACATTCAGTTAATACTATTGCAATCAATGGCAGATCCATTGATGCCATCCCTGATACCATCCAAGCACTTTCAAAAGTGCAACTGGAAGGAATGGTTACAGATAAACATGGTAATTTCATGGAGACTTTTAGCGGAGAAGTGAATGTTGTGGTTTTTGATAAGCCATTGGAAGTTAGAACGCTAGGAAATGCTGGTGCAACTCCATTCGAGTTCAAGAGTTTTTCAAGTATTCTGTTTAGGGGGAAAGCGACTGTAGAAAATGGTATCTTTGATATTGAATTTGTAGTTCCATTTGATATCAGATATAATTACGGTTTTGGAAAGATTAGCTATTATGCGCGCTCGGATCAATATGGCACAGCATTTGGTGCTTACGAAAATATTGTCGTAGGCGGATTTAATGTAGATGCACCCGAAGATAATGACGGACCTCAGGTGAATATGTATCTTAATCATGCAGGATTCAGATCTGGAGATGTTACCAATTCCCGACCTATGCTTTATGCAGAGATATTTGATGAATCCGGAATTAATACTTCCGGAGCCGGCATTGGACATGATATTGTTTTAATAATTAATGGCAACAGGAATGAACCAATTGTATTGAACAGTTACTTCCAGGCTAAACCCGATACCTATCAGGAAGGTACTATTGTATACCAACTACCTGAACTGGAGCCGGGGAAACATGAAATATCGCTAAGGGTCTGGGACACTTATAACAATTCCACAACAGAGGTGTTGGAGTTTACTGTTGGTCGTGGAAAGGATTTAACGATACGAGATTTTAAATGGTATCCAAATCCGGCATCGGGCAATACAACTGGTTATTTTAGTTTTGGTTTGGATGAACCTAACTCCAGATTAAATATCAATGTGGATGTCATCTCTTCCGATGGCAGAACCATCGGGAAGTATCGGGTAGATGTTGTTGCTGAAGGTAATTATGTAAGTCCGGTTCCGGTGGCTTTGGGCTCACTTGGAATCCGGAATCCCGGACTCTATTATATCAGATTTCATATCAGCACCAGTGGCGGTAAAGAATCTCAGATTGTTGAGAAAATTTTGGTGAAACCATAATAAATCCAAATTATTATAGTTTTAAAGAGAAGATACTAGTTATAAAGTAAAATCAATAAAAAATAATGACGACACAAATTAATTTTTTCCTTCGAAGAGTTGGTATCATGGCGTTTATTTCTTGTTTATTAGCAACAGCAGGAAACGCGCAACGAGAAATAGACTTAAATGAGTTAGGGGGGCAGGTTAATATTATCAGTACTGCAGTTCCGTTTTTAGGAATTACACCAGACTCAAGGGCAGGTGCGATGGGGAATGCCGGTGTGGCCTCTACTCCCAGTGTTCATGCTCAGCATGTAAACCCGGCGCAATTTGCTTTTATCAGTGGTAATCAGGGAGCAGCCATGTCTTACACGCCATGGCTAAGAAAGTTGGTAAATGACATTAACATGTATTACCTTACCGGTTACACTAGGATTGATGAACTACAAGTGATAAGTGCATCACTTAGATATTTCACCTTAGGTGAGATTCTTTTACGGGAAACTGCGGATCAGATGCCTTTACAGGTAAAACCAAATGAATTTGCTATCGATGTTGCGTATAGTCGATTGTTGTCAGAAAGGTTCTCAGGTGCTGTGGCATTCAGGTATATCCGATCGGACTTGTATGGTGGTATGGTTGAAAATATGGAGGCAGGGAATTCTTTTGCTGCCGATTTGGCGTTCTATTTTCAAACTCCAACCGAACTAGTTGGGAACAATTCTGTTTTTACCTCAGGAATAAACATCTCAAATATAGGTAATAAAATATCCTATGATGGAGGAGATACTCGCCAGTTTATCCCCACAAATCTAAGATTAGGTGTTGGTTTGTCCACCGAACTGGATGCCTTTAACAGTTTGAATGTCTCTTTTGACGCAATGAAGCTATTGGTTCCAACCCCACCTCTTTCTGCTGATATGACAAGAGATGAGTATTTCAGGAACAACGATATGTCGGTGACCAGTGCCATGTTTCGTTCTTTTACTGATGCCCCTGGTGGTTTTAAGGAAGAACTTCAGGAGATTGCATATGCTATTGGTTTAGAGTATTGGTATGATCAGCAATTTGCCATACGAGCAGGATATTTTCATGAGCATGAAAATAAAGGGAACCGCAAGCACTTTACTGCCGGTATCGGTTTAAAATTCAATATGTTATCGCTGGATGCTTCATACATCATTCCGGTTGTTCAGAACAACCCATTGGCAAATACAGTTAGGTTCTCATTAGGAATTGATATTGATCAATTAAGATAAACAATAAGATGCAACAGATGAAATGGCGGGTTGGAATGGGCTTTGACGTCCACCAGCTCGCTTCTGGTTTTAAATTGTGGCTGGGAGGAATTCATGTTCCTTTCGAAAAAGGATCGGTTGGACATTCGGACGGCGACGTTTTGATACATGCCATTTGTGATGCCCTTTTTGGTGCCGCTAACCTGCGCGATATTGGTTTTCATTTTCCCGATACCGATCCGGCATTGAAGGGCGTCGATAGCAAGGTATTGCTTCAAAAAACCATGCATATCATCAGAAACAGCGGTTATGAAGTTGGAAATATTGATTCAACCATCTGTCTTCAGCAACCAAAAATCAATCCATTTATTCCAAAGATGCAGGAAGTATTGAGCAGTGTGATGCAAATAAGTATAGAAGATATTTCCATTAAGGCAACTACTACTGAAAAAATGGGTTTTGTAGGCAGGGGTGAAGGTGTTTCGGCCTATGCTGTGGTGATGCTGTATAAGTAAAAGAAGGTAATGTGGTGGATGCTTCTGTCGAAAATATTATTAGTGAAAATAAAGCAGTATTAATATACTTCTCTCATAACGGTTGTAATGTATGCAAAGTGCTTCAACCTAAAGTGAAAGCGTTGCTGGGTGCGAAATATCCTCGTATAGCGATGATGTATTGCGATGTTACAAAATCTCCTGAAATAGCAGCACAATATTCTGTGTTTGCGGTTCCAACTGTGGTAGTTTTGTTTGAAGGAAATGAAGTATTGCGATTTTCACGCAATATGGGTATTGGACAATTGGATGATGCACTTTCCAGACCTTATAAGATTCTTTTTGATGATTAAAAAAGGGTTTCGCATTGCGAAACCCTTTTTAACATCGGAAGTTATAGTGTATTAATCTACAACTAAGCCAGCTTAACATTTACAGCGTTAAGACCTTTTCTTCCTTCTTGAAGGTCATACGTTACTTCATCGTTTTCTCTGATCTTGTCAACAAGACCTGTTACATGTACGAAGTATTCTTCGCCTGATTCTTCATCTTTAATGAAACCGAAACCTTTGGTGTCATTAAAAAACTTTACAATTCCTTTGTTCATAATAGTGTAAAAAAAATATTAGTTACACCAAAGGTAAAATTTTTTTAAAAAAACCACCATTTTTTTTAAGAAAATGGTGGTTTTTAACATTTTCGCGATAAAAGTCAACTAAACTTGTGCTTCCCACGATTTTCTTCGCCTTCGTTATAAGAGTATATCTGCCTGATTATGTCAGCATATTTTTTGTAAAGAACTCTTCTACGTAATTTCAAGGTTGGCGACAATTCTCCCGATTGTGCTGTCCATGCTTCATGAACCAGCCTGAATCTGCTAAGTTGCTCAAATTTCCCAAGCTGTTTGTTGTAATGGTCAATTTCCTGCTGGAATCTTTTTTGCACGGTGTTCAGGGAAATTAGTTCCATGTTGTCACGGAAATGTATGCGTCGTTCATGTGCCCATAAATGCAGATATTCAAAATTTGGAAGTATCAGTGCGCTGGCAAATTTTTCATTTTCACCTACCACCATGGCTTGTTCAATGAAAAAAGACTCTTTCAGCATGTTCTCAATAACCTGGGGTGCGATGTATTTACCACTAGATGTTTTAAACATCTCTTTTTTTCGGTCAGTGATTTTGAGAAATCTGTTGTCGATAAGTTTCCCGATGTCACCGGTATGAAACCAGCCGTTTTCGTCAATTACTTCAGCGGTGTTTTTTTCGTCCTTGTAGTAGCCTTTCATTATGTGTGGCCCTTTTGTCAGTATTTCCCCGTCTTCATCTATTTTTACTTCAACGTTTTCAATCACAGGGCCAACAGTTCCTATCAGAAGACTGTTTGGTTTACTGAGGTGATTCACGGCAATTACTGGAGATGTTTCAGTGAGTCCGTAGCCTTCGAGAAGGGGTATGCCTGCTGCAAAGAACAGCCTGCTTAAACGTGGCTGAAGAGCAGCACCCCCCGATACAACAAACCTTAGTTTGCCTCCAAAGGCTTTTTGCCATTTAGAGAAAACCAGTTTGCGTGCAAACCAAAGGCGCAGACCATACCAGGGGTTGTGTTTTCCATTATATCGGTATTTCTCTCCCAGTTTCAGGGATTGAAAGAATATGGCTTTTTTAAGTCCGGTTAAATCTTCACCCTTAGATACAATGCGGTCATAAATGCGTTCTATAACACGTGGAACCGTGGCAAAAGCGTTTGCCTGAATTTCCACCATGTTTTGTGCTATGGTTCCCAGGTTTTCAGCATAATAAATGGCGCAGCCTCTATATTGAAACAGGTAGTTTACCATTCGCTCAAATACATGGGATATTGGCAAAAAGCTAAGAATGCGGTCGCCTGCTCTCAGATCGAATAGTTCCGCACATGCTTTTACGTTGCTGATAAAGTTATTATGTGTAAGCATTACTCCCTTGGGCATTCCGGTGGTTCCTGAGGTATAAATGATGGAAACAACATCGTCAGGGGATATCTCTTTTCTAATTTTTAAAAGTGTTTCCTTAAAATTTACCCGGTTTTCCTCACCTTCTTTTGTGATTGAACTCCAGTGAGGGATGTCCTGATAGAAATTAAAGGTTAAAACTTCCTCAATATTCTCCAGTTCTTCGGCAATGGGCTTCAGTCTGTTGTATAAAGCCAAATCGGACACAATAAGAATTTTGGCATCAGAATGTGCCAAAATGTGCTTGTATTCGTCATCGCCAATGGTTGGGTATATGGGTACATGGATGACACCGGCCATGGCCATTCCCATATCTGCAATGTTCCATTCCGGCCGGTTGTTGGATACCGTTGCGATTTTGTCACCCTTGCTAAACCCTCTGGCTAACAAACCGTAGCTGAAATGCTTGGATGTCCGGTTGTAGTCATCGGCGCTGAAGTTTACCCATTGTCCTTCGCGTTTGGCCATTAATATGTCCGGCCGGTTGTGGTTTTGCTTGATGTTCTCAAGCAAGTCAAATGTCCGTTCAATTTGCATATTAAGTTTCTTGTTCAGTAATGGTTTTCAAAACTAAAGGTAAAAAAAGAATATAAATCGTGCGAAAGAATCAGGTATGTTTTAAAACTGCCATCTATTTTTTACAGATTAGGGTGATTCCGTCTCTTACAGGCAGTATGGTTTTTTCAATACGCGTATCTTCTTTAACCATGCGGTTAAAGTCCATTATACCTTTGGTGTATGCATCATCGGGCATGTTGGGTTTTGCTACTTTGCCATCCCACAAAATATTGTCGGCTAAAATAAAACCGCCTTGTTTAGTTTTTGGCAGAACAGCATTGTAATATTCAGGATATTGGCGCTTGTCTCCATCAATAAAAACCAGGTCAAAATCGATGTTTAATCTCTCTATTATTTTTAAGGCATCACCAATGTGTAGTGTGATTTTATTTTCAACTCCGGCTTTTTTATGAAATTTGCGAATGACGTGTTCCAGCTCGTCGTTGACTTCGATGGTGTGTATATGTGCTGAGTCGTTACATCCATATGCCATGCATATGGATGAATATCCGGTGTAGGTGCCAATTTCCAGAATGTTAACCGGCTTTATCATCCGGCAAAGCATTGTTAACAATGAGCCTTGTAAATGGCCTGACAGCATGCGAGGGCGCAAAACGTGAAGGTACGTGTATCGTTCCAGTTCTTTAAGAACCGGATTTTCATCATTAATGTGGTCAAGTATATATTGTTCTAGTTTTTTTTGCATCAACTTTGTCTGTAAATCAGATAGGATAACTGTTCGGGTGCAAATATCTCATTGGCTGTTTCTAAAAGCTTTTCGGCAGTAATGTTGTCTAATTTGTTGTATATTTCTTCTATTGTATCCACTTTATTGTACAGCATAAAACTTTTTCCGATGGAAAGCATCAGGTGCTCCCTGTTTTCGTTGGCAATGGTAATCTGACCTTTAAGTTGCCGGCGTGCATTGTGAATTTGAAGTTTGCCAAGCTTTTTCTCGCGGAGTTTTTTTAGTTCTTTGTGCACAATTTTTATGCTGCGTTTCAGGTTTTCTTCATCCGTTCCAAAGTAGATACTGAAAACTCCGGTTCCAAAATAGGGGGTGTAGATGGATTCAATGTTATATGCAATTCCATTTTTCTCTCTCAACGACATGTTGAGGCGGCTGTTCATTCCAGGCCCTCCAAGAATGTTGTTGAGCAGCAAAAGACTCAGCCTGTTTGGATGATTCAGGTCGTAGGCTACGTTGCCAATGGCCACATGACTCTGAAAAGTATCCATGGTTTTTTCCACCGTTTGTGGCAGGTAGGGTGAATTGGGTTGGCGTTTGAGTTGGCGGTAATTTGGAGTAATACTACCAAAATATCGTGATGCAATTTTCATGATTTTACCGGGAGGTATTTGTCCCACAGAACAAATCACCATCTGATCGGTATGGTAGTTTTCGGCCATGAATTTTCTAATATCCTTTTGACCAAATTTCGAGATTGTCTCCGGGGTGCCAAGAATGTTTCTTCCAATGGCATCCTTTGAAAAAACCAACTCTTCAAAGTCGTCTAGAATCAGGTCGGCCGGACTGTCTTTATAGGAGTTTATTTCATCAATAATGACCTCCTTTTCTTTTTCAATTTCCTTAACCGGAAAGGTTGAATTAAAGGCAATATCGTGAATCAGCTCCATGGCTCGATTGAAGTCCTGTTTCAGAAAAGAGGCGTAAATACAGGTTTCCTCCTTTGTGGTGTAGGCATTCAGTTCACCGCCAACATCGTCGATTCTACTAAGGATATGATATGTTTTACGCTTTTTGGTGCCCTTAAAAAGTACGTGTTCAATAAAATGAGCCATTCCGTGTTCATCCTCTTTCTCATCTCTGGACCCAGTGTTGATGATGAGTCCGCAGTGACCCACCGGTGAATCTACAGGATGATGAATCAAACGAATTCCGTTTGGCAATGTATGTGAAAAAAGTAGCATTTCTTGTTTTAAAAATGAGTGCGCAAAATTAGTAAAATAAACGGGGATAAACATGATTACTCTCCGGTAATGCATTGCGGTGTACGTGAAAAATGTATTTGACTGGAAAAATATTTTTCAATTTAAAGTTGTTGAAATACAGGTTTGTATGCGTTTTTGGTGGTTTGCCACGTTAATAAAAATAATGGAGTGGTTTTGAAGAAAGAAATCTTTACGTATATTTGCACCGCGTTTTCGCAAGGTACCATAGCTCAGTTGGTAGAGCAACGGACTGAAAATCCGTGTGTCCCTGGTTCGATTCCAGGTGGTACCACAGAATTTAATGTTTTAAAGGTGCATTAGATTTAATTCAGGTTTGATGATTTTGAAAGGTTTTCTACCTGAGGATTTTAAGGGTTAATTGATTTTGGGTATTTGTTATTTTTGCAACAGTAAAAATAACAATCCGGTACCATAGCTCAGTTGGTAGAGCAACGGACTGAAAATCCGTGTGTCCCTGGTTCGATTCCAGGTGGTACCACAAAAAAATAGCCGACCGGTTAGGTCGGCTATTTTTGTTTTCAATTTTCTTATTTAGAATGAATTAACACTTTTCAGTAAAGAGTTTGGGTAAAAATAGGTAATTTTGCAACGTTTGTTTAAAACGAGCAAAACACTGAACACAAGTTCTATTCGAACTGTTATTTCTATAAAAATATTGTAATACTACTATTTCATGGACAAAAAAACCATACTTATTATTCTTGATGGTTGGGGTTACGGCAACAAGTCGGATTCTGACGTAATATTTAAAGGGGATACTCCATATTTTGATTCTTTGGTAGCAAAATATCCCAACTCTCAACTTGCTGCATCTGGCGAAAACGTTGGTTTGCCCGACGGACAAATGGGAAATTCCGAAGTTGGTCACCTAAACATTGGTGCTGGACGTGTTGTTTACCAGGATTTGGTTAAAATTAACCTGGCCATTCGTGACAACTCAATTTCTCAAAACCCTGAATTGGTTAAGGCTTTGAACTATGCCAAAGAGAATGGCAAGCAGGTTCATTTTCTGGGTTTGGTTTCAAAAGGAGGAGTTCACAGCAGTCAGGAGCATTTATATAAGCTGACCGATGTGGCCACCGAATTTGGTTTGGATAAAATATTTGTTCACGCATTTATGGATGGTCGCGATACCGATCCAAAAAGTGGAAAGGGGTACGTTACCGAATTGCTGGAGCATATGAAAAATAATAACGGAGAGGTAGCTTCAGTTATCGGACGTTATTATGCCATGGATCGCGACAAAAGATGGGAACGCGTTAAAGAAGCTTATGATTTATTGGTTAAAGGAGTTGGTACACCGGTTACGGATGTGGTTTCTGCAATTCAGGAGTCATACAACAACAACGTGACCGATGAATTTATCAAACCCATTGTGAAAGTTGATGCCAACGGGAATCCTGTTGGAAACATTCAGGAAGGTGATGTTATCATATTCTTTAATTTCCGTAACGACCGTGCCAGGGAAATAACTGAGGTGCTGACGCAAAGAGATATGCCGGAGTATGATATGAAAACTCTTCCATTGTACTATTGCACCATGACGCCATATGATGCAACATATAAAGGAATGCACGTGCTGTTTGATAAAGACAATGTTACCAATACAATTGGTGAAATTGTTGCAGCAAACGGATTGGCTCAGTTGCGCATGGCTGAAACAGAAAAGTATGCGCATGTAACATTCTTCTTTTCAGGAGGCCGTGAGGAGGTGTTTGCCAACGAGGAGAGAATTCTTGTTAACAGCCCGAAGGTGCCAACTTACGACCATCAGCCTGAAATGAGTGCCTACGAAGTTCGGGATGAGGTTGTGGCAGCATTGAATAAAAAGAAGTTTGATTTTATTTGTCTGAACTATGCCAATGGCGATATGGTTGGACACACAGGTGATTACAATGCCATATTAAAAGCTGTAAAGGCTGTTGATGAATGCTTGCGTGATACCGTTGAAGCAGCTAAAGCCAACGGATATGAAGCAATTATCATTGCCGACCACGGGAATGCCGATAATGCTGTAAACGAAGATGGTTCGCCCAACACGGCTCACTCACTGAATCCGGTTCCATTTATTTGGGTAACCGATCGCAAAGGCAGTGTCACCGATGGAATTTTGGCCGATGTTGCTCCTTCAATTCTTAAGATCATGGGAGTTGAAAAGCCGGCAGAGATGACAGGGAAGAGCCTTATTACAATCGAATAATTTTTCGTGAAAATATTGTTTCTTTGTGCAGCAATTTCCCAATGAAATTGCTGCATTTTTTTATATGATATGGTACAGATAGATGATAAACTGATCAGCCTGGATTTATTTGAGAAGCATTTTATATGCGATTTACCAAAATGCCTGGGAGCGTGCTGTGTGGAGGGAGAATCCGGAGCACCATTGGAGGAGGAAGAGACCACCATATTAGAGAAAATATTGCCTATAGTAAAACCAATGTTGTCGGAGAAGGCGCAAGCCGAGATTGACAAAAATGGAGCCTGGGAAGTGGATGGAGATGGAGATATGGTAACTCCAATCATTAACGGTAGGGAGTGTGTATATGCACTGTTTGATGAGAAGGGAATTTGTAAATGTGCCATAGAGCAGGCGTACAACGAAGGTAAAGTTGAGTTCCGAAAACCGGTGTCATGTCATTTATACCCCATCAGAGTCAGTAAGTATAAGGATTTTGAGGCCATTAATTATCATCAATGGCATATTTGTGAAGCTGCCCGTTTGTTAGGGGAGAAAGAGCAGGTTCCTGTTTTTCGTTTTCTTAAAGATGCCATTACCAGAAAATATGGGGAGCCGTTTTATAATGAAATGGAAGAGGCCGCTAAGTTATTGGAAGAGAATCCTCCGGATTCATTATAGTATTCCGATAATGAAGTTTTACTTTTGCTAAGTAACTGTTTAAATTTAGTTTCTAATATCTGATATAGATATGAATACTTTTAGTCCCGATTAATCGGGATTAAACAGATAGAGTGGTTGCGAAAGACGATAAGTCATATTTGATTTTCTATTTTGTCTTGTCTATCGTTCTAATCCCGAAAGCCTCGGGATAACATTTAAAAATCTATTTAAACTTTGAAGTTTTGAAATCGATAAATATTTTAAATTTGCAATCCAAATTATAATTTGATTCATCAATTAACACATTAATCTATACATAAAAATGGGACGCGCATTTGAATATAGAAAAGCCAGAAAACTCAAAAGATGGGGAACCATGGCGAAAACGTTTACAAAAATTGGACGAGAAATCGTAATTGCTGTAAAAAGTGGAGGTCCCGACCCGGTTGCCAACCCCCGTTTACGCGTGCTGATGCAGAATGCAAAGGCAGCAAACATGCCAAAGGATAACGTGGAGCGCGCCATAAAGAAAGCCACATCAAAAGATCAGGCCGATTACAAAGAGGTGGTTTATGAAGGTTATGGCCCTTATGGTATTGCTGTCATGGTAGAAACAGCTACCGACAATCCAACGCGCACTGTGGCCAATGTGCGGAGTTATTTTAATAAGCACAACGGCTCACTGGGAACTTCAGGAAGTGTTGACTACATGTTCGATCATAAATGTAGCTTTAAAGTGAAAATGAAAGAGGGGGTGGATGTTGAAGAGCTTGAGCTTGAACTGATTGATTTTGGCGTTCAGGAAGTGTTCGTTGAAGAGGAGCATATGATGGTATATGGAGAATTTGAAGCATTTGGGCCGGTTCAGAAATACCTCGAAGAGAATGGATTTGAAATACTTAACGCAGAGTTTGAGAGAATTCCTCACGATACTAAGACATTAAGCGAGGATCAGGTGGCTGATGTTGAAAAGCTTCTGTCAAAATTTGAAGAGGACGATGATGTAACCAATGTGTTTCATAATATGGCATAGATTGGTTTATAACGTTGTAAAAAGAAACCGGCCTTTTCAAATCATGGTTTGAAAAGGCCGGTTTCTTTCGTATGTTTCAGTTAATTATTGTTTATTATTCTTCGATGGTTAAAGAGTTTATGGCAGCATCCAGCTTGCTTGCCAACTCGGATGTGTTAGAAATATACATTGACATTTGTAAGATTGAAGAATTGACATTGTTTGCTTCAGTAGATTGAACCTGAATTGATTGATTTATTTCTGAAATAGTAATTACAATTCCAGTTACAACTTTGTTAAGTTGGATAATTTTATCATTTGCTTCCTGTGAGAGCATTTGCCCATGTTCAGATAATTTCCGAATATTCATGGCTACTTCAGAAGATTGGTCTGCAAGTTTTTTTACCTGAGAAGCAACAACAGCAAAGCTCCTGCCATGTTCTCCGGCTCTTGCGGCCTCAATGGCAGCATTCAGTGAAAGCAAGTTGGTCATTCTTGCAAAATCTGAAACAAACCCAATGCTTTCAGAGATGTTGTTGATAGAGTTTAGGGTGTTGGAGACAATTTTAACACTTTCTTCAGATTCTCCCTCAACTTGTTTGACCTTTTCAAGCATTTGAAGCATATTGTTTGCGTTTTCCGCCATTTCACTGGTGATTTCCTCCATTGAGGCTGAAATTTCTTCTGCCGTGGAAGCCTGACGATTGCTTGCTTCAAGCAGCTCTTCTGATGCTTTGCCCAATTCGCTTTTAACATCGCCCATAATGCTTGTTAGCTTTGTCTGAGCCTCTTGTAGTTTGGAGTTTTGAGCACTCACCTTATCAGTTGCCTCTTTAACTTTTAATTCAAGAGTTCTTTGATTTTCTTTTAAACGTTTTGTCTTATAAGAAATAAACCAATAAACAAGACCGACAATAACTGCAATCACGAACAATCTGAACCAGATGGTTGCCCACCAGGGAGGCCGAATAACAATTGTTAATGATGTCCCCTCTTCATTCCATACCCCATCATTGTTTGTTGCCATTACTCTAAATGTATAGGTGCCAGGATTAAGATTGGTGTAGGTTGCACTTCGATTCATAGTGTAAACCCAATCTTCGTCAAGGTTTTCCAGATAATAAGCATACTGATTGCTCGAAGGATTTGCATAGTGTAATCCGGCAAAATGCAGCACAATCATATTGTTTCTATGGGATAGGGAAATGGAGGAGGTCATATGTATCGGTTTTGAAATAACCACATCACCATTTATTTCCTGACCAGGACTTACCGATCTGTTTGATATTTGGATATCCGTTAAAACCACCTCGGGTAAAAACGGGTTGGTCATAATGTTTTCAGGGTAAAAAGCGTTAAAACCATTAGGGCCTCCAAAGAAAATTCGTCCTTCAGAATTAATAAAATATGCATTTTCCCTAAATTCATTGCTTTGTAAGCCATCGCTCTCAAAGTAATTTATAAATGTATTATCGGATACATCAAGTCTGCTGATCCCGTTGGTTGTACTCATCCAAAAGTTACCTGTTTTATCCTCAACAACGCCAAGTATTCCATTTGCAGGTAAGCCATCTTCCATTAAGTAATGGTCAAAATTAAGCATGCTATTTATATTGATGTTTTCCAGTAAATTATTTTCATCAACTATTTTGTTTAAACCTCTGCCTGTTGCTAACCACATGGTTCCGGTTGGGTCACAATATATGGCGTTAATTGTATTATTGCTGAGACTATTATTGTCGTCTTGGTTGTGGCGGAAATTTACGAATTGAGGTCGTTGTTTATCCCGTTCACTACTGGGCAAAATACTCAATCCATTCGAATGTCCCCCCACCCACAAATTTCCATGTTTGTCTTCACCTATTGACCATATAATGTTGTCACATAAGCTGGTTGGATCATTGGGATCGTTGGTGTAAAAAGTAAACTCCTGAGCAGCCTCGTCAAAGCGCCATAAGCCTCCATCCCAGGTTCCACCCCACAAAGTACCTTTGCTGTCTTCAAACAGATTAAAAGTCCATACCTGCATTGGGTATCTTGTAACGTGTGGACTTCTAGCTGAGCCAGGTGATTCAGGTATCAGTTTGGTGACATATCCTTGTGAACCAATCCATACTTCACCGTTCCTGCGCTGTAGTAGACTTAGGCAGCTGATACCAAGAATGTTGTTCGGGTCATTCGGGTTATTGAGGTAATGATATACTTTGGGTTCGTTATTTCCGTTGAAAACAAATCTGTTGAGACCTTCTCCATCACGGGTGCCAACCCATAATTCATTAGCATTGATACTGGAAATTCCAGATATTGTATTTCCGCTCATAGAATTTGTGTTACCCGGGATTGAGGAGAAGTGGGCAAAATCTTTTCGGTATAAGTCAACTTTATTAAGACCTTGGCTGTAGGAGCCAACCCATAAAACTCCAGTACGGTCAAGATGCATCGAAAATACATTTGCATCGCTGATGGCGTTTGGGTTCAATCTATCAGGCAGAAATCTGTTTAATTCATCTGTTTCAGGATTGTATCGAAATAAACCTCTAGTTTCTGTTCCAATCCAAATAATTCCAAACTCATCAATAGCTACAGTACTGCGGTTAGATGGTGCAGGATTGATTCTTGAATTATCACCAAGTTGATAGCTTGAACTCCGTTCGTCCCATTCAAGCTTGAAAACTCCTTGAGCGAATGTGCCTACAAGTAGATCTCCGTTTTTATCTTCTGCGTAGGAAATAACTCGGTTGGCAGGAAGCCCAAAGGCGCGTGTAACGTTCTTTGATTCTCTGTCGAAATAAAAAAGAGAGCTACCCATTAATAGAAAATTACCTTTCGAGTCTTCATAGGCTCGTGTGAAATTGTATTCTGGAGGATTGGTAAATCGTTGGAAACTAACTTTGGCTTCTCTGTCTTTACTATCCTGAACGACCAAGTTAAGGGTATTGTCGGCACACACCCAAATGTTGCCCTCTTTATCCTGCATTACATGATGTACCGTGTTGCTGCTTATGCTGTTTGGGTCATCCGGATTATGTCGGATTCGAAGGAAGCTTTCGGTTTTTGGATCAAATCTGTCTAATCCTTCATTCCCATTGTGCACTATCCAAATAAAGCCATCCTTGTCTTCGAATAAAAGTTCATTATTGTTGTTCCCAAGACTTGTGTTGTCGTCAACCTCATTTTGGTAAACAGTAAAGGAGTATCCATCATATTTATTAAGACCCCCATAGGTAGCAAACCACATAAATCCATGTCTATCCTGGATAATATAATTTACTGTTGATTGTGAAAGCCCATCTCTAATTGTAACCTTATCAAATGCTACACTAGATATTTGAGAATAAGTATGGCTAAGATTAACTATTACTAAGCTAATTGTCAAAGCTAAGTATAATAAAAACTTATGCGTTTTCATAGACAATAATTACTATTTAAAATTAGATGTCAACTTTTGACTTCCCTCTATTTGTTTTTATTTGCGGATTCGATAGTTGCCTAACTCCATATAAATCTTTTTATAGCTATTCAAGTCATAGAACTAAAATGGCATTTCAGAAGATGTCATGCAGTATCTTTGCAATATTATTGATAGATAAAGGGTATAGGTGTTTTGTGTGTTGGAGACAGCATCAAAAAAAACGATGTTTTATTTAAATGTTATTTTATTTTTAATAGCGTTACATTTTGTTACGAAGATTTAAAAGATAAGTTACGATATTCTCAAGCGCTTGATTGGATTGGGCTTGAGGTAACTGAAATGTGGAATAATTATGTATATAAAGAAGTCAAAGAAGATGAGGTGGTTATAAAACAAATAATAAAAAATCAAACAGGCTATTTTACGTTAAAAAAAGCATACTATAAGATGGAGTTGCAAAAAAAAAGAATTCAAGGAATTTGCATGAGTTTAACAGAAGTAATTGATACATATGTTTTATGCTTGGATAAGCTTATTAACTCGATAAAATTGCATTTCTAAATATTGGAGAGCCTTTCCATTTTTCGTAAATTGCATTTTAATCTTTTAACGCAACGTCTTAATGAGACCATATAGAGAAGCCGGTGTTTGGTTTTTACCGTTAATTATTTTCTTTCTGATCAGTGGATGTAAAAGTGAACAGCCCGACTATGAAGCGCAGGTTAGGGAAGGGTACGATAGTTTTGTGACACTTGTTGAGGCTGGTGTAAACGCCATGATTACCTTTCGGTTGGAAGATGACGGAACATTAACAGCCCGGATAGAGAGACCAACGCAAGCTGATCTGGAAAGTTTCTATATGGAGTTCATGGAGCGCCCTTTATGTGTGAATTTGTCTGAGACTGATGAAATCGTTGAATGTCTTCTGAATCATATCCTGGAGCATGGATGCGTAAGAATATCCACTTGCTCATCATGTATGCACGCTTGTCCTGAATAAACTTCTTATTTATACTCCTTAATGGGTTTTGGTAAATCCTTATTTATATCATAAAACGAGGAGATGATTTTTTGTACCTTTAAATCTTTAAAATTTTAATTTGGTTTATGAATATTATAGACTTCGATATTAAAAGAGTAAATTGTTTAGAAGTCCTTGCCTAAATGGTTTGAAATTAACTCATTCATCAACCTTAATTCTGTAACTAAAGAATCTGTGTTATAAAAATAAATGATTATTTATGAGCGATTTAAAAGAATATATTTCAGAAAATAAAGAGCGCTTTCTTAGTGAGTTGTTTGAATTGTTGCGAATTCCATCTATCAGCTCACAATCTGAGCACAAGAATGATATGCGTCGTGCAGCTGAGTTGTGGAAAAAACTTTTGCTTGAGGCCGGAGCCGATAAGGCAGAAGTGATGGAGACCAAGGGGAACCCTGTTACTTTTGCAGAGAAAGCAATTGACAAGAAGCTTCCCACGGTTTTGGTTTATGGACACATGGATGTGATGCCTGTTGATCCGGTAAGCTTATGGGACACTCCTCCATTTGAGCCAGTTATTATGGATGGCAAAATTTACGGTCGTGGTGCCGATGATGACAAAGGTCAGGGGTTTATTCACGCAAAGGTTTTTGAGTATTTAGTAGCTTCTGGTAAACTAAATTGCAACATCAAGTTCCTTATCGAGGGGGAAGAAGAGATTGGTTCTCCCAATCTCATGGCATTCTGTGAAGAGAATAGAGATCTGCTGAGTTGTGATGTTATACTGGTTTCAGATACTTCTGTGATTTCTCCCGAAATACCTTCAATTACCACCGGCCTGAGGGGCCTTGCATATTGGGAGGTGGAGGTTACCGGGCCTAATCGTGATTTGCATTCCGGGTTGTTTGGCGGAGCAGTGGCTAATCCCATCAATGTATTGTGCAAAATGATTGCTCAAATGACTGATGGCGATGGGCGAATCACCATACCCGGATTTTATGATGATGTGCTTGAGGTAAGCACGGAGGAAAGAGCAAAAATGGCAGAGGCTCCGTTTGATGAGACTGCTTATAAAAAATCGATAGGAGTGAAGGCATTAAAGGGTGAAACGGGGTACTCAACATCTGAACGAACTGGTATTCGACCTTCTTTTGATGTGTGTGGAATATGGGGAGGTTATACCGGTGAGGGAGCGAAAACTGTTTTGCCTTCAAAGGCCTATGCCAAAGTTTCCAGCCGATTGGTTCCAAACCAGGATCATGTGAAAATTGCCGTGTTGTTTAAGAATTATTTCGAAAGCATTGCACCTGAAAGCGTTTCGGTAAAAGTTACTCCACTACAGGGTGGTTATGGTTACGTTTGTCCAATAGATATCCCGGCATATAAAGCAGCTGAAAAAGCTTACGAATCTGTTTTTGGAAAAGTTCCGGTTCCCGTTCGAAGTGGAGGTTCTATTCCTATTATATCTTCATTTGAGCAGATATTGGGTGTGAAATCCGTACTGATGGGATTTGGCCTGGAGTCTGATGCCATTCATGGACCCAATGAAAATTTTCCATTAGAGCAATTTTTTAAAGGAATTGAGACGGTAGGGAAGTTTTATGAATATTACAAAGGTTGAGAAAATCTATATGTTTAAGATAACAAGAGCCATCGCATCGCGATGGCTCTTGGCTTTAAAT
Source organism: Alkalitalea saponilacus (assembly GCF_900168165.1). Taxonomy (GTDB): domain Bacteria; phylum Bacteroidota; class Bacteroidia; order Bacteroidales; family Marinilabiliaceae; genus Natronoflexus; species Natronoflexus saponilacus. The sequence goes on along the minus strand of NZ_FUYV01000002.1, from coordinate 124,582 downwards.
AACGAACAATGGCTATTGATTTACTGATAATTTAAAATTGAAAAGAAAACCCGGAACAGAGCAACCAGGTAAAGCTCTGTTTCCGGATTTCTCAGGTTTAGGAACGGATAGGATTAGGTTTGGTTTAGGTTTAACCAGGTATTAGGAAAATTTAGGTATATGTAAGTAATTAGGTTTCAGTTTGGTTATTCTCCACTTTTACCATAGTTTGGTAAAATTCTTGCGCTTGGATCGTTTACATTACAATGCTCCCACTCTTTGTTCGGCATCCAGAAATCTTTAATCAGGTCTGCCCTTCCCGGAAAGTGTCCTTCATAAATTTCTCTGTACATCAGTGACTCTTTCGAAATCGGAGGCGCATGTGTGAATTTTTTCTGTGCCAATTCCAGATCTTCGTCGGAATACATCTCTTCTGCATAGGCTTTCAGGTAATCCACTACACTATGTCCAACTGCATCGGAAAACGCGGCCTTCTCACGGTATAGAATATCATGAGGCAAATAGTTGTCCTCAAAGGCCTTTCTTAAAAGATATTTACCAATTCCGGTGAAATTCATTTTTTTCTCGGGAGATATTGCCATAACATATTTTACAAAATCCAAATCCCCGAAAGGAACTCTCGCTTCAAGTCCGTTGGAAGAGATGCACCGGTCGGCTCTTAATACGTCGTACATGTATATTTCACGAATTCGTTTCTCAGCCTCTTTTTGAAAAGCATCCGGAGTAGGTGCAAAATCGGTATACTTGTAACCAAATATTTCGTCACTGATTTCCCCTGTCAACAGAACTTTCACGTCTGTTTTTTCATGTATATACTTGCATAATATATACATACCCATAGAGGCGCGGATTGTGGTGATGTCCCAGGTTTCAGTATTGTATATAAGAGTGCTTAGGGAATCAAATATCTCTTGTCTCGAGAACAGAACTTCGGTATGATCTGTTTTTAAATAATCAGCTACTATTCTGGCATACTTTGTGTCAATGGGGCCATCCTCAATACCTACCGCAAAGGTTTTTATAGGTTTGTCGGTAAGTCTGGCTGCAATGGCACAAACAAGACTTGAATCCAATCCTCCGCTGCAAAGAAATCCCACTGGAGCATCAGCATCCATTCTCTTTTCTACAGCTTTTGTAAACAGGTCATTTATATTTTTAAAGATCTCTTCCTGCTCGTCCGTATGAAATTTTTCTACTTTTGAGATGTCTTCATATTGTACCAGTTTTTCTCCATCGTAACAATATCCAGGTGGGAAAGGATATACTTTGTCACAAATTTTATGGAGGCTTTTCATTTCGCTGGCAAAGCATATTTCGCCTGATTCATCATATCCGTAAAACATAGGTCTGATACCAATGGGATCCCTGGCTGCAAAATACTTTTTCTGAATATCATCATAAATAACACAAACATATTCGGCATCCAATTCTTTTGCCATTCCTACAATTCCTTTTTCCAGAAAAAGAGGCAGCATGACCTCACAATCACTCTCAGATTGAAATTCAAAGCCGGTTTCATATTTCTTTTTCAGTTCTCTAAAGTTGTAAACCTCTCCATTACAAACCAAGTGGATATTATTATGAGTCAGGGGCTGATTTCCGGCATCCGACAGATCCATAATTTTTAAACGGTGGAAACCCATCCATCCTTCTTCTCCAAAATCCCTAATGATGGTGTTGTCGGGTCCCCTGTACTGGATTTTCTCAAATTCGTGGGCTATGTCAAGCTTCAGCTTCTTATCCCCGCCTGTATAAACTGCAAATCCACACATGGTTAAACTTTTTTTAATTAGTAATTTGATGATGATTTGATTATGTTTTCGATACAAAAATACGGAATTGTAATTAAAACGCAAGCAAAAGTGATAAAATAATGTAAAAATTTTATATATCGTTTTATTTTGATATTTTTGCAGTGTCAAGTTATATAGATTTCAATTTGTTTCTTGATTTTGTATTGTTGAGTTTAATAGAATCAGTTGGATATTGTTGATTTGAATCTGAAAGTGTATAGTTATGTTGTTGATAGTGTGATGTTGGATGGTTTTTCTGGTTGTAGTAAAAAATGTTAACTGATTAATATATTACTGCCGTCAGGTTTCATTTTGAAATAAAAAGAATTAAATTTGTAATGTTTTTTAATTCTAAGTCGCGAATTAATTCAGTTATGTAACTAAACCGTTCCAAGAGTCAATTGTTACATCATAAACACTCAAGAGGTACTACTATAAATAATGTAATGTATATAGCTTGGCCGAATTGGATTTCGGAAAAGCCAATAACCTAAATTTTGATCGAATGGAAATGCAACAAAGACTTCCAAAAGCCCAGGGCTTGTATGACCCGGCCAATGAACATGAGAATTGTGGGATAGGATTCGTAGCGAATATAAAGGGTGTAAAGTCCAATGAAATAGTACGCAGAGGATTAGAGGTGCTTGTGAATATGACCCATCGTGGTGCTGAAAGTTCTGATAATAAATCCGGCGATGGAGCCGGAATTCTGATGCAGGTTCCGCATGATCTGTTTTCTACGTTTGATTTTAATCTTCCTCAGGCTGGTAGGTACGGTACAGGTTTAATCTTTCTTCCCCGGAATGAGAAGGAGCAGATGTTTTGTGTGTCTGAGCTGAACAGATGTTTACAGGAGGAAGGTTTGGATTTGATAGGATACCGGGATGTTCCTGTGAATAATAAGGTGTTGGGCGAAATAGCCAAAAGTAATGAACCAGTTGTTCGCCAAGTGTTTGTTCAGGGCGATTATGAGCAGGATGTTTTAGAAAGGAAACTGTTTTTGGCTCGAAAAGTTACCGAGAATGCCATCAGAAATTCCTCTCTGAAGCAGAAAGAACATTTTTATATCGTCAGTCTGTCAAGCAAGGTTTTTATATATAAAGGAATGTTGACGCCTGACCAGCTTGGTGAGTATTTCCTTGATTTGAAGCATCCGGGTATTTCCAGTGCCATCTCACTGGTTCATTCCCGCTTTAGTACCAACACTTTTCCTACATGGGATTTGGCACAGCCATTCCGTATGTTGGCGCATAACGGAGAGATCAACACCATAAAGGGAAACCGACTTTGGATGGAGGCAAGAGAGGGCTTGCTGGAATCGGATCTTTTTGGTGACGACCTAAAAAAACTGTTTCCGGTGATTGAACCTCATAAGAGCGACTCTGCATCGTTGGATAATGTGCTGGAGTTCCTGTTTATGACCGGAAGAACGCTCCCTCATGCATTGACGATGCTGATTCCCGAATCGTGGAACGATAAAAACCCGATTCCTCCCAGCTTGAAAGCTTATTACGAATACCATAGTACCATCATGGAACCTTGGGACGGTCCGGCATCTATCGTTTTTTCAGATGGACGGTACATTGGAGGTACCTTGGATAGAAACGGTTTGCGTCCCTCCAGATATGTTATAACAAAAAATGACATGATTGTGATGGGGTCTGAGGTGGGTGTACAGACTTTCCCTGCTGAGGAGATTGTTGTAAAGGGACGTTTACGTCCCGGAAAACTCTTGTTGGTAGATACTCAACTTGGCATCATTATTCCTGATGAAGAGATTAAATCTCAATTATCAAGATTGCACCCATATGAAAATTGGCTGAAAGAAAACCGAATCAGCCTGAATGATATTGATGTAAAACAACGAGTTTCATCCTCGTTGGGGAATAAATTCGACACTTATTTAAAAGCTTTTGGATATAACAAGGAAGATTTTGAGCAGATCATTTTTCCGATGGCTAATTCAGCCAATGAACCGGTAGGTTCAATGGGTAATGATACACCCATGGCAGCTTTGTCTGATAAGCCACAGAGGTTGTTCTCTTATTTTCGGCAGCTATTTGCACAGGTAACCAACCCTGCCATCGATCCTATCAGAGAAGGCTTGGTGATGGCCTTGACCAGCTATATCGGATCGGTTTCTAAGAATCTTCTCATCGAAACTCCGGCGCAGTGTCGTTCCATCAAATTTGCTTCGCCAATCTTATCAAATACAGATTTAGGCAAGATAAAGGATTACAGGAGAGAGGAGTTTACGCACGTTACCATTCCTATGACATTTACCGCTGATCAGGGTGGTGAAGGTCTTAAAAAAGCATTGATTACCATATGTAAAACGGCTGAAAAGGCCGTTGATGACGGTAATAATTATGTGATTCTAAGTGATAGAAACATCTCTTCCAAAGAGGTGGCTATTCCTTCATTATTGGCAACAGCAGCTGTTCATCATCATTTAGTGAAATCCAAAAAGCGGATGCAAATCGGGTTGATTGTAGAGACGGGAGAAGCGCGTGAAGTGATGCATTTTGCATTATTGTTGGGTTATGGAGCCAGTGTGATAAACCCTTATGTAAGTTTTGCCGTGATTGATGAAATGGTGAAAAAAGGGGTGATAAAAATGGATTATCATGAGGCTCGTGAGAATTATGTGAAATCCATCAATAAGGGGCTCTTAAAAGTGCTTTCGAAGATGGGTATCAGTACTCTGAGGAGCTATCACGGAGCACAGATTTTTGAAGCAGTGGGAATCTCCCAGGAAGTGATATCAACTTATTTCACCGGAACCTCATCACGAATTGGAGGCGTTGGATTTGAGGAACTTGCAAAAGAAGCAATCTTGTTTCACGAAAAAGCGTTTGCAGATGATAAGAGTGAAGGCCCTTTTGACAGTTTTGGAGCATACTCTTTCAGAAAATATGGAGAAAAGCATGGTTGGAATCCTGAAACCATTGGATTGCTTCAATGGGCTACTGCTGAAAATGATTATTCAAAATTCAAAGAGTACTCCAAAAGAGTTGACCACGACAATCAAACACCGCTCTTTTTACGAGGTTTCTTAAAGGTTAAAACAGGAAAGTCGATTGATATTAATGAAGTGGAGCCTGTGGAATCCATAATGAAACGATTTGTCACCGGCGCCATGTCCTACGGTTCTATTTCAAAGGAGGCACACGAGGCTTTGGCTTTAGCCATGAATAAGATTGGCGGACGAAGCAATACCGGAGAAGGAGGAGAGGACGCTTCCCGTTTTAAATCCAATGCTCGTAGTGCAATTAAACAGGTTGCCAGTGGCCGCTTTGGAGTAACCAACAATTATCTGGTAAATGCTGATGAACTTCAGATCAAAATAGCTCAGGGGGCTAAACCCGGCGAAGGTGGTCAGTTGCCGGGTTATAAAGTTGATAAAGTGATTGCTAAATTACGTAATTCCACTCCGGGAATTACGTTGATTTCCCCGCCACCGCATCATGATATCTACTCCATTGAAGATCTAGCTCAATTGATATTCGACTTGAAATGTACCAATCCATCAGCTAAAATCAGTGTGAAACTGGTTTCTGAAACCGGGGTTGGAACTGTTGCAGCGGGTGTGGCTAAAGCTCATGCCGATCTTATTACCATCAGCGGTACCGAGGGTGGAACCGGTGCGAGTCCTGTTAGTTCAATCAAGCATGCAGGTCTTCCTGTTGAACTTGGATTGGCTGAGGTTCAGCAAACGCTTGTGTTAAATAACCTGCGTGGGCGGGTAAAGATTCAGACCGATGGACAGTTGAAAACGGGACTGGATGTTATTAAAATGGCACTTATGGGTGCTGAAGAGTATGGCTTTGCAACTGCCGGTTTGGTTGTGCTTGGTTGTATAATGATGCGCAAATGCCATTTAAATACTTGTCCCGCCGGAATTGCTACGCAGGATGAAGAGTTACGCAAGCGTTTCATAGGAAAACATAAACATCTGGTTAACTTCTTTACATTTATTGCAACAGAGGTGCGTGAGCATCTTGCTGCGATGGGCGTTAAATCCATGGATGAAATCATAGGTCGTGCTGATCTGTTAGAGCAAAACAAAGAGGTTGGCAACTGGAAAACTTCAGGGATTGACTTATCTGCTTTAACCTACTTCCCGAAAGAGGGACGTAAATACCCCATTCGCCAGACCCTGGTTCAGAAGCATAAGGTTGATCAGGTGCTGGATCATGAATTAATTCGTCAAGCCAGACCTGCCATACAGAATAAAACCAAAGTCTGGATAGCTCACCCAATTGCTAATACCGACAGAACAGTAGGGGCCATGTTATCCGGTGAGGTTTCAAAGGTTTATGGTGAAGAAGGTTTACCACCAAGTACCATTAACTGCACATTTACAGGCTCGGCAGGACAAAGTTTAGGAGCTTTTCTTGTAAAAGGTGTCAGCATACGTTTGGAAGGTGATGCCAACGACTATCTGGGTAAAGGTTTGTCGGGGGGAGAAATCGTGGTTGTACCACCCAAAGGGTCTTCATTTAAACCTGAGGAAAATATCATTATTGGAAATACAGTATTATATGGAGCTACCTCAGGAAGTCTTTATGTACATGGAGTGGCAGGCGAGAGGTTTGCTGTAAGGAATTCAGGAGCCAATGCTGTAGTAGAAGGGGTTGGAGATCATTGCTGTGAGTACATGACCGGAGGTAGAGTGGTTGTAATTGGGTCAACCGGAAGAAATTTTGCTGCCGGAATGAGTGGTGGAATAGCTTATGTGCTGGATGAAAGTGGTAAGCTTGATTATTTCTGTAATAAAGGTTTGGTTGAGCTGAATCCGGTTCACGATTACGATGATATTAAAGAGCTTCAGGAGTTGTTAAATAACCATCTGTTGCATACAAACAGTGCTAAGGCAAGAGAAATTCTTGTTAATTGGGATTACTATCTTCCGAAGTTTGTGAAAATTATTCCATTTGAATATAAAAAGGTTCTTCAGCAACAAAAATTAATGGAACTGGAGCAAAAGCTAAAAGAAACGGAAGATGCTCCTTATATCAGAGAGTAGTAGTTCATTTAACTTAAGTAGTACTTTGGTCGCTCCGGGTAAAAGCCGGATGGCTGTATAAAAAATATAATTATGGGAAATCCAAGAGGTTTTATAGAGGTTCCGCAAAAATTCAGTGGTAATCGGCCTGTGAATGAGCGTGTTGATGATTATGGGGAAGTTGAGCAGGTTCTAAATGATCAGGATCGTCGATTACAGGCGTCCCGCTGCATGGATTGCGGTATTCCGTTTTGTCATTGGGCATGTCCTGTAGGAAGTAAGATTCCTGAGTGGCAGGACGCTTTATATAAAGGAGATTATGATGAGGCGTATAAAATTCTTCACTCAACAAACAGTTTTCCTGAATTTACCGGGAGAGTATGTCCGGCACCATGTGAAAAGTCATGCGTGTTGGCTATTCATGAAGAGGCTGTTACCATTCGGGAGAATGAGTCCTCAACTGTGGAAAAAGCATTTGAGCTAGGTGTGATCAAGCCACGTATACCAAAGAAGCGCACCGGGAAAAAAGTTGCAGTCATTGGTTCAGGGCCTGCCGGGTTGTCTGTTGCTGATTTGTTGAATCAGGCCGGACATACAGTTACTGTCTTTGAGCGTGATGATGCTGTAGGTGGTCTGTTGCGTTATGGGATTCCGGATTTTAAGCTAAATAAAAAAGTGATAGATCGAAGAATTCAGATTTTTGAAACAGAAGGGATAGAATTTAAGACAAATACGTCCGTTGGTGAGAACATTACCGGTAAGGAGATATTGAAGAAATACGATGCGGTGGTGTTGGCAATTGGCGCCATGAAACCTAGAGACCTTGCGGTTGAAGGACGTGATTTGAAAGGTGTCTATTTTGCAATGGAGTATCTGACTCAACAGAATAAAGTAAACCGAGGAGTTAATTTCAACGGTGAAAGGATTGAAGCGAAAGGAAAAAAGGTGTTGGTAATTGGTGGTGGAGATACCGGAAGCGATTGCGTAGGGACAGCAAACCGTCAAAGAGCCTCATGGGTTGGTCAGGTCGAGATTCTTCCAAAACCACAGGCTAAACGCAGACCTGGTAATCCATGGCCATATTGGCCAAATGTGCTTAAGACATCCTCCTCTCATGAAGAGGGATGTGAAAGGATGTGGAGTTTGGCCACCCGTAAATTTTTAGGTAAAGATGGAGTTGTAACTGGTGTTGAAGTGGCGGAGGTTGAGTGGACCAACGAAAATGGAAGTTGGAAGATGAGTGAAAAGCCTGATACGGTAAGAGTGATTGATGCTGATATGGTTTTTCTCTCAATGGGATTTGTTCATCCTGTACATGAAGGTTTAATAAAAGAGCTTAATCTGGAGTTAGATCCGAGAGGTAATGTTAAGATAGATGATAACTATTCAACCAGCATGGATGGGGTCTTTGCTGCAGGTGATGCAGCAAACGGAGCCAGTTTGGTGGTGACTGCTATTGCAAAAGGTCGGGAAGCGGCAGAAAAAGTTCATGACTATCTGAGTAAAAAATAGGGGTGGTCTTTTGTTTTTAGTGTTAATTGGTTGCTTGGGTGTGTTTGAATAGGGGGTGTACCAATAAAAAAGATTGTTATTTATATTTTTTAACATGAAAATGTAAGGGGTTTTAATAAAAAAGTTACATATTTGTAGTGTCTAACTCTCTAAATAAACAATTTGATATGGCAACATTAAGATTTATGGCATTGAAGGAGCTTCTGAAAAGGAAGCCCATGTACATTGAAGAACTGGGTAGAGCTACCTCAGAGTATTATGGTAAGCAGGTTTTCGATAAACCTAAAATGAAAAAATATCTTTCTAAGGATGCTTATGAGCATGTAATGGAAGCTATTAATAAAGGTACGAGAATCGACCGTAAAATGGCAGACCAGATTGCTTTGGGAATGAAAGCTTGGGCTACCGAAAATGGAGCGACACACTACACCCACTGGTTTCACCCTCTTACAGATGCAACCGCTGAAAAGCATGATGCATTTATTGTTACCGATTCTGTCAGTAATGGCGTAGTAGAAAGTTTTAGTGGAAAGTTGCTGGTTCAACAGGAACCCGATGCATCCAGTCTCCCTTCAGGTGGATTGAGAAACACTTTTGAAGCGCGAGGATATACAGCATGGGATGTATCTTCCCCTGCATTTATAGTTGGAACAACTTTGTGTTTGCCAACCATTTTCATATCCTACACTGGGGAAGCACTTGACTACAAAATGCCTCTCTTAAAGGCACTTGGTGCTGTTGATAAAGCAGCGGTGGATGTTTGTCAATACTTTGATAAAAATGTTTCTAAAGTGTCCAGTAATCTTGGATGGGAGCAGGAGTATTTCTTAGTTGATGAAGGACTCTTTATGGCACGTCCGGATCTTATGTTGACTGAAAGAACCCTAATGGGACACTCCTCAAGTAAAGATCAACAATTAGAAGATCATTATTTCAGCAGTATACCAGAGCGTGTTATTGCCTATATGGAGGATTTTGAGCATGAATCATATCTGCTAGGAATTCCTGTGAAAACCAGGCACAATGAGGTAGCACCAAACCAGTTTGAAATAGCTCCTATCTTTGAAGAGTGTAACCTAGCCAACGATCACAACCAATTAATCATGGATGTGATGAAAAGAATTGCTCGTAAACATGGTTTCCGAATTCTTTTCCATGAAAAACCATTCAAAGGTATCAATGGATCAGGAAAACATAATAACTGGTCGTTAAGCACTGATACTGGTGTTAACCTATTGTCCCCAGGAAAGAATCCACGTACCAATATGCAGTTTTTGACATTCCTTCTGAATGTAATGAAGGCTGTGTACGAGCATCAGGATTTGCTACTCGGAAGTATTTTGACTGCTAGCAATATGCACCGATTAGGTGCCAACGAAGCACCTCCGTCAATTATTTCAGTATTTCTTGGTCATGAGTTAAATCGTGTTTTGGATGAATTAGAGGAAACCGTACCGGATAAGAAGATGACGCCTGATGAAAAGACTTCCATTAAGCTGAATATTGGTAAAATTCCTGAAATCCTTCTCGATAATACCGATCGTAACCGTACTTCACCATTTGCTTTCACAGGAAACAGGTTTGAATACAGAGCCGTTGGTTCTTCTGCAAACTGTGCATCAGCAATGATCGTACTAAACACCATTGTTGCAGAACAGTTGAAGAAATTCAAATCAGAGGTGGATGGCTTAATTGAGAAAGGTGTTAAAAAGGATGAGGCTATTCTTCAAACATTGAAACGCTACATCAAAGAAACCAAGAAAATACGTTTTGATGGAAACGGATACAGTGCGGAATGGGTTGAGGAAGCAGCTCGAAGAGGTTTGTATAACATCTCGAATGCTCCTGAAGCCTTACATGCTTATCTTACTGATAAATCTAAAGCTCTGTTTGCTGCCAACGGTGTGTTTGAGCCGAAAGAACTAGAAGCTCGCGTTGAGGTGGAGATGGAGAAATATACGAAAAAGATTCAGATTGAATCTCGTGTGTTGGGTGATATAGCCATCAACCATATCGTTCCTACCGGTGTTAAGTACATGAACACTCTTATCACCAACGTTCAAGGATTGAAAGATGTATTTGGGGATACAGCAGATTTTAATGAGCTTGCCGGGGATCGTGTTGATTTGATTAAAAAGACTTCATACCATATTAAGAACATTAAAAACAAAGTTCATGAAATGGTAGAAGCAAGAAAAGTGGCTAATAAAGAAGAGGATGCGCATAAAGCAGCCGAACTTTATGATAAAACTGTTCGTCCATATCTGGATGATATTCGTTACCACATTGATAAGCTCGAACTTATTGTGGATAATGAAATGTGGCCACTTCCTAAATATCGCGAACTCTTGTTTGCACGATAGTTTGATTTTAAGGTTATTAAAGGGGGAAAACGGGTCTGCTTCAAAAGTGAAGCAGGCCCGTTTCGTTTTTAAGCTATTTTGTTTGTGAAAGAGGTGCTTTTTTATATCTTTCAAAATCTATTGTTATTGAGGAGATAATTATGGATGATTTTGAACAGGGAAGTGATGGTGTACGTATGCCACGGGTAATTGGTCCAATGGCAGGTTTTACTGTTGTTGCAGGCTCCATGTTGGGAGTTGGGATTTTCCTTTTCCCATCTGCAGTTGCTTCTGAAACAGGTTCTCTTCTGATGTTTTTTCTAATTTGGCTGCTGGGTGGTCTCTTTGCCTATTCAGGGGCGGTTGCGTGTGGTGAATTGGGAGCAATGCTCCCAAAAGCCGGAGGGGATTATGTTTTCCAGAAAGAAGCTTACGGTGATTCCGTCGCTTTTGCTTCCGGATGGGTTTTGTTTGTTACCATTTTTGGTGGCTCTATTGCCGGAATGGCCGTGGCGGTCTTTCAGTATCAGATATCAGCTCTTTCCGGTTTGGATATGATGGCCAATATTGCACCGGGTATCCCCCTGCAAAAAGCTAATTTTTTCGCAGTGTTATTAATTCTTTTAATTACTGCAATAAATTATGCTGGGACACGAATTGCAGCACGAACTCAAATTCTATTTACTCTTATTCCAATTCTATTCCTGATCTTTCTTGCTGGTTACGCCGTGCTAAGTGGATGGAGCGTCAGGCCGGATCAATCTATTCAGATTTGGGATTCATCGGTTTCAGCAGGAGGTGTTATTACTGCTTTTCTCTTTGTGAATTTTGCATATTCCGGGTGGCTTAATATAATTTATGTTGCAGGTGAAGTGAAAGACCCCGGTCGTAACATCCCAAAATCCATGACTTGGGCAACGGTTGTTGTTACTGTTCTCTATGTTTTGATGTGTGCTGCTTTTGTGTTCTCTCTTGGTTTTGAGGGATTGTCATCCCTCAAAAACATGGATGCGGGAACAGCAATGGCCAGAGCACTAAACAGTCCGGTTATGGCAAATTTGGTTTTAATCACCATCACCGTTGCCATTGTAACTTCATTAAATGCGACAATATTGACCAGTGCGCGTGTTGCATTTGCCATGGCAAAAGAGAGAGCTTTCTGGGCGGGAGCTGCACGACTTAATAAAATGAAAGTTCCGGGAAGAGCCTTATGGGTTCAGGCAATATTCGCTATTTTTTTAGTTCTTACCGGAAGCTTTTATGCCATCATTGAGATGGCCAGTATTGCCATGTTTATAACCGGCTCATTGACTGTTTTAGCGCTTTTTGTTTTAAGAGTAAAGCAACCCAATAGGTTCAGGCCTTATAAAGCAACAGGATACCCATGGTTGCCTGTTATTTATCTTCTGTTTTCTGCAGTAGCCTTGCTTGGTGCCGTTCGTCAGGCCTTTTTAACTGATGGGATTTCAGGATTTTATCCTTTTATGGGAGTGGCTGTCCTTATACTTGCTTATATCGGTCATCGGTTTATGTCAAACAGAGGGATTGTTTGATCTTTAATAAAGAGTAGTATCATATAGTGTTTGTGCTATTTTATATGCCATTTATCATCTATTTTTGTGGTTTCATCATATAATTGAAACCAGTTATGTGAATTGCGTATAAAGTAATTAGTTTGTAGTTTCTTTGTATGAACCTTCCTTACCCATAACAAAAGCTCATTAAAATTTAAACCAAAAAGCAACTGTTTTATGAAAAAGTTTCTACACTTTGTTGGGGGACTTGCGTCCGCATTTCTAGTTTATCTTCTTCTTTTTCCCTCCTTGTCAATGCATGCGCAGGTCTCATTTACTCACACCAGTAATGATGATTTTAATATCGGTAATTTCAATGATTTACTGGTTGGTTCCAATGCCATTGGCTTACCTTTTCAGGCATCGTCTATGGGCAACTGGGTTACTACCACAGTCATTCCTCAAACACTAAGTGGTCATCAGGCTGCCACCTGGAATAATCGTTTTGTATTTCTTTCAGGTGGGTTTAACGGAACATCTAATTCGCCACAAGTATATCGAGCTGCTTTGCAATCCTCAGGAATTAGTGGCTGGACAACGGTGTCGGCTCTTCCCAAAGGGGTTAGAAACCATGCAATGGTCATAGGAGACAATACCATTTATGTGTTAGGCGGTGCTACAGACGATGAGGTGAGTGACAGAATTTTTTATGCCACCATGAGTTTGAATGGAAATATTGGACAATGGCAAGAGATGGAAATTCGTTTGCCATCATCATTGCATGGGCATACTGCTGTGTTTTGTAACGGATATCTCTATGTTGCTGGTGGAAGTTCCCAGTTTTCAAATGGTAGTGGAACTTCTGAAGTATGGGTGGCACAAGTATTGGCTAACGGTAAATTATCGGAGTTTGAAGTGACAACTGTTCTGCCTGTGGAGGTGAGAAATCATACCATGGTTGTAGATGGTGAAGATGTTCTTGTGATAGGCGGTGTCAATAATGATGATGAAAAACTCAATACTGTTTTCCGTAATTTTTCTCAATCAGATGGTAATTTGGGAGGATGGGTTTCTGAGACAAACCTCCCTCAGGCTGTTAGTCATCATGCATCTTTTATTGCCAATGGACTATTGGTGGTGATGGGAGGGGAAAATGCGACTTCTATTACCAATGGTGTCGCTTTTGCTGACATTACAACCACTCCGCTGGTTTGGAGTTCCTCTACGGGGATGGTTGATTATGTAAAGGATTTTGTGGCATTTGGAGCCAACGGACAAGTGGTGTATGGCGGAGGAACCAACCTTTCAGGGGTTCCGATTGTAAATGCGAGGTATAGTTTGTTGACGCTTTCAACCAATCGAAAAAGTAAAGGTTTGTTTATTTCAACCAAGTTTGATGAACTTGGTGCCGAGCGCATCATTAGCGAACTATCCTTTGCAACAAGCATCGCAACTGGTGCAGGACTGGAAGTCTCCTTTAGAATTGCCGGTAATGATGGAGTATGGAGCAACTGGAACACGTATGAGGATATAAGTCCCATTGAAATTGAAGAAACCGGGAGATATCTGCAATACAAAGTTAAGTTATTTAATGATAAAACCGCAGCTCAGGCTACTTTGAATAGTGTTACGATGCAAACTCCCGGTAGTCAGTTAAGCGGAAACCTCAGTGGAAATGTTACCTATACTAAAGCTGCAAGCCCTTACTGGGTTACTGGAAATATTGTTTTTACCGGCGGTACACATACTTTTGAAGCAGGAACACAAATCTTGTTTTTACCTGAGGTAACCATGGAGGTTCGACAGGCAAATATTATTTGTAACGGGCTGGAAGGTGACTCTGTATATTTTACCGGGTATCTTGACGAAGAGGGGCTTTGGGGAGGAATTTGGTTCAGTGCGAACAGTAACAACGGTGTTTCTTCTCAATTTAATTATGTGGTGATATCAAACGCAGGACATGGAGTCAATAATGCTAACCTGCGTTGCAGCGACACTACCGAGCCTATGTTGAATAATTCTGTGATCAGGAATTCAACAGGTAGAGGAATTCATTTGCAAAATGCAAATATTAATATTGAGAATACTCAAGTGATAAATAATGCGTCGCACGGGATTAGCTTGCAATCTTCTTCTCCAACATTTATCAATACAGAAATTAGCAATAATGGAGATGCCGGGGTCATGATGACTGGTTTTGACTCCAACCCAACTTTTACCAATACAACCATTGGTGAAAATAAGTATGGAATATATTACAATACCCCCAATACCAGCATCAGGCAGCCTGGGGGGAGTCCCATCCTGGTTGATAATGAGTTTAATGGTATCGTTCTGCCGGAGGGAGATGTTACAAGCAATCAAACATGGTTTACCATTGATTATGATATTATTCTTTTGGGGCAATTAACGGTTCGAGCCAACAGACGTTTAACCATAGAACCCGGAAATACCATTAAAGCTATAGAAGGTGCTAGTTTGTATTTTAGTACATCATCTGTTAATTTTGGTGAATTATATGCTGTGGGAACTGAAGAACGACCCATAAAATTCACCTCCTTTAACGGTGAACCCGGAGGATGGGATGGCATTCATCTTAGATTAAATATATCCGGTCAAGCACCTTCAGAACTTGCATACTGTATTGTAGAAAATGGAAGAATTTACAATATTTATGCTGAAGGCACGGTGGTAAATATTGTGAACAGTGTTATACAGAATTCTGCTGGTAATGGCATTCGGTATCATAACAGTCGGGGCGAGTTAAGCCATTCAAAAGTTTTAAATAATGGATTGAACGGGGTAAGACTTAATGGATCAAGTACGCCGGTTATAAGTAATACCTTGTTTTCTCAAAATCAAGAGTATCCAATAGTGATGTTAGCATGGAATAGCCTTCCAATTCTTGAGGATAACAGTTATGAAGGCAATGGAATGCAGTACATATCTCTTAGTGGCGGAGATATTACAGGTGATATAACTTATGTAAATGACGGAATTCCTTACCATGTTAGAAATAATATCGCATTAACAGCATATCGAAATCCTGCTGATTTTATTGTCGAGCCAGGCGTAATATTTTTATTTGATCAGGATGTTTCTTTCGATGTTGGTCTTGTAAATAATAGCAATAATGGGGGTAATTTAATTGCAGAAGGAACAGAGGAACTCCCAATCGTGTTTGGTGCATTTGATCAATCGTTAGGCTGGGGAGGAATGAATTTCTTTAATGGAAGCAATTTATATGGTGCATCATCTTTTATGAAATATTGTGTTGTTGAGCATGGCGATGCCTATAACCTGTTTTGTGACAGAACGACCATGCCTTTAATGGAAAAAGTTACCATCAGAAATGCTGCTCAAAATGGTGTTTACTTAACCGCCGCATCACCGGAGTTTGATAATTGCCAAATACTTAACAACGGCACCAACGGTATGTTTTTAACCGGAGCGAGTACGCCAACAATAAGTAACACTACGTTTGGCGAAAATGAAGAATACCCATTGTATCTGGCAACCTGGAACAGTCTTCCAATTCTTGATAATAATAGCTATGCCGACAATGGTATGCAGTACATAGCTGTTAATGGGGGTCTTTATACTTCAGATGCAACTTTTTACAGTGATGGTATTCCTTATCATGTACTTGGCAATATTGGGTTAGAGCGTGATCGGGCTACAATTGATTTTATTGTTCATCCGGGTGTAGAAATGAGGTTTAATCCCGATGCTTCTCTCAATGTAGGCAGGAATACTCACAGTTGGTATACAGGTAATTTATTGGCGATAGGAACCGAAGATTCTCCCATTGTTTTTAAAGCTTTCGATGAGTCAGAAGGTTGGGGTGGCATTAACTATTATATTGGCAGTGATTTACACGGGGCTTCTTCTGTTATGAAATACTGCATCATTGAGCAGGGCTCTGAGTATAACATTTTCCTTGACAGAACCACTGAGCCCACTTTTAATAATAATGTCGTGCGTAACTCGGGAGGTTATGGAATACGACTATGGAATTCGCAACCCGATGCTTTTCGCAACAATGTTTTCATGAATAATCAGGATGCGTCCATTTATCTGGATGGAACCAGTCGTGTTACCATTGGGGGAGAACCTGAATATGTAAATAATTTTTATAGCAGCCCCGGATATGCTGTTTATAACAACACCATCAACGATATCAATGCGCGTTACAACTTTTGGAGTGCAGCAGATTCTGCCATGATTTCCAATGTTATTTATGATAAGCATAATCAGGCTGATCGTGGCAAGGTTTATACCGTGGAATTTGCTCAATTACCGTGGATGGAAGGAGAAGAGCTTCTACTTACCGGTGAGTTGCATTATGGAAATGAGGCTTCAACTCCGATGAGTGATGCCATCATCCGCATTGTGGATTTTGATGGCGTAGAAGTAGCTCAACAAACCGTTTCAGAAGCCGGTGATTTTGCATTTTCTGCATTCGCTTCGTCGGGTTATCGAATGTTGGTTGAGCCTGCTGAACCATGGGGTGGCGTAAATGCAACAGATGCATTGCTGGTTTTGAATCATTTTACCCGCAAAGAACTGCTTACCGGGTTAAGCCTTGCGGCAGCAGATGTAAATCTGAGCGGAAGTGTAAATGGTACCGATGCGCTCTTTATGTTGAAACGATATGCCGGATTAATTGATGAGTTTCCATCAGGCGATTTTCTTTATCATTACGATGATTATTTAGTGGATGGAAATTCTATTTTTAGCGGGCTAAGAGTATTGTGCTTTGGTGATGTTAATGGGTCATACAGCCTCTTGAAGAGTCTGAAATCAGGACAAGGAATTACCCCTTCGGGAGAGGTGGTTGTAACATCATACAATGAATTTGAATTGCCTTTCGATTTTGATATTGATGAAAATGTCGGAGCTATTTCCTTTGGGTTTTATTATCCTGAGGATATGATGAAAGTGAAAGGCGTTAGTTTTGATGGTGGAAATGGATTTGTATACAGCGCTCAAAACGGATTGTTCCGTTTTGCATGGGCAGGAACGGAACCGATTCAAACGAATCAGGAACAACCTCTGCGCATTGTGGTAGAGATGGAGGCATTAGATTTTGCACCAATTTCTGAATCTTTATTGCCTGAATTGTACGAAAACATTGAAATCGCCAATCAATGGGGAGAACCTTTAAGAGCTAATATATCTGCACCCGAGTTAAGAAAAGTAGCAACATTTCTGGATGAAAATAATATTAAGACATCATCGTTGGTAGTGTATCCTAATCCGGTAAAAGAGAGTGCAACAGTAAGTTTTGCCCTCGAAAGTGACGCTCTGCTTTCATTTGAGTTGGTAAATGCTGCCGGTACATCGGTTTATCAGTCAGGTGAGCAGTCTTTTGCACCGGGGAATCATCAGTACAGTATAGATGCTTCTTTGATAGCAAATGGTGTTTATATGCTCAATATGAGGGCTAATACAAACTATGGCGAAAGCATTCAAGTTGTAAAAATTGTTGTGTCCAAATAGACTATTATGAGAGTTTACATTAAAGAATTAATCGTTCTTTCTCTTATTGTACTTTTTGGACAAAAAACACTGTTTTCAGAAAACGCAGTTGTAAGCATTGGAACAGTCACAGACTGTTCCAATGAAATAGCAGTGCCGGTTGAAGTCTCCAATTTTAATAATGTGGGAGCCATATCGCTGGTACTTGAGTACAATGAGGAAGAATTTACATATGTCAATTACAGAAACAGGCATGCGGACTTTGCTAGTGGTATGCTGATTGTGAATGGTGGCAATGGACGTGTGATGATAAGTTGGATTGACACCAATCCAGTAAGTATTGATGAAGGTGTGCTGCTTGAATTGGAATTTGAGGTTCTAAAATATGGAAGCAGTTCACTTGGTTGGGATCTTGCAACCCCCGGAAATTGCGAAATAAGTAATGATTCCGGAGAGGTTCTGGATGTAATTTTTCAAGGAGGCTCTGTTACATTATTGCAACCACCTTCAATAACTCTTCAGCCCACATCGCAATTTATTCTGGAAAACGGAACAACTGTCTTTTCTGTATCAGCACAGGGTACTCAGTTGAGTTACCAATGGCAGTTGAGTGAAGATGGGGGAGAAACGTTTATAAACTTGTCAAACGTAGCGCCTTATTCCAATGTAACTACTGCTAATTTGAGGATAACCAATGCCTCGACCGGATTAAACGGTAACCTTTACCGATGTCATGTTTTGGGCACATGCTCTCCTTCAGTTTTCTCTAATAATGTATCATTGGAGGTTGTAAAACCGGTTATAGCATCTATTCCCTCTCTAACTGTGTGTCCGGGAACACATTCAATACCTGTTGAAACCGAGGGTTTTATCGATGTTTCTTCGTTTTCATTGGCAATAGGTTTTAATACCGATGTGGTTGAATTATTAGGGGTTGATAGTTTTCATCCTGATTTTAACAATACCGTTGTGGTAAACCAGGAGAATGGCATTGTTTATCTATCATGGGTTGCCTTGGAGTCCATAACGATTCTTAATGAGCCGCTATTTGAATTGTTGGTTAATGTTGAGCCGGGAAACAGCCAATTGCAATGGCAGGTTGAATCAAATGAGTTTTTTGGTTCATCCATGAATGAAATCCCCAGTGTGTATAACAACGGCAGTTTGCAAGTTAATTCTTTACCTCAGATTATGAGTCAACCACCCGACAGGGTGATTGCCGAGAATCAAAATGTCACATTCCCATTAACTGCATCTGGAACCGGCTTGTCATATCGCTGGCAGGTAAGTACCGATGGCGGGGATACTTTCACTGACCTGAATAATGGCAGCGGGTATTCGGGTGTAACAACAGCTACTTTATCAATCTCTTCTGTAGGAATTGATCTGGATGAAAATGTTTATCGTTGCCGGATAACAGGAACTTGCGAGCCAACGTTACATAGTAGGGAAGCCACGCTTACTGTCTTGCCTAATATTTCCACTACCTTGGGTACATCAACTATATGTCCCGGGGAAATTGCAATTCCTGTCAGGGTAAGCAGTTTCTCAAGGGTCGGAGCCTTTTCTCTTGCGCTTGAATATAATAATGAGGTATTGGAGTTTACCGGATATAGTAGTTTGCACGAGAGTCTGAGAGACGGCATGTTTGCGGCAAATGCCGATGAGGGGGTGTTATATATCAGTTGGGTGGGTACAACTGCGGCTTCCATTCCCGATAATGGTGTTTTGGTAGAGTTTGAATTTGATGGCGTTCCTGGCAGTTCTTCTCTGAACTGGAGGACAGATTCTGAGTTTGTTAACATTAACGGATTAAATATATTTTCGTCCTATCAAAACGGGAATATTAATGTTCCTCAAAATCCTGTTATAAATTCGCACCCTGAAGATCAAAGTATTTATGGAAGCGGAAGTGTACAGTTTGCTCTTCAGGCTTCTGGCACAGGTTTGTCGTATCAATGGCAGGAGAGTACAGATAATGGCGACAGCTGGAGTGATTTATCCAACGGAGGACGTTTTAGCGGTGCAACCAGCACACAGTTAACCTTAAGTAATGTGACAGCCGAAATGCAAGGCAACTTATACAGATGTAAAGTGTCGGGAAGTTGTCCTCCTGTGGTTTTCTCAAATGCAGGTAAGCTGGAGGTTACAACCCCGTTGATTTCTGTTTCGTTTGGTCACAACACGGGATTATGTGCTGGGATGCTTTATTTACCGATAAAGGTTACCAATGCCAATAATTTGGGAGCCATATCCCTTGTTGTTGCTTTTGATTCAGATGATGTGAATTTTTATGGGTATGATTGGGTGCACAGTGAGATGGAAGATGGCGTATTATCAGTAAATCAAATCGATGATTTGATTTATATTTCCTGGGCTTCAGCGGAGCCTGCTAATGTTGGCGATGATGTGCTTATAGAGTTGCGATTTGATGCTGATCTTGGGGTGTCTACCTCCTTTTCATGGGAGAAGGAGGAGATTGAATTCAGTGATTTCAATGGAAATAAAATTCCTTTTAATCTGGGGAATCAATCAATAAGTATTTCACATGAACATGAGAATTTCTTCGAAACTGATGAAGATGAGTTTTGTCAAGGTGATGTTTATTATTTTGGAAGACAGGATCTTACTGAGTCAGGTACCTATACCGAAGTGTTTAAAGCCTACAATGGCTGTGATTCCACTGTTGTGTTGACTTTGGTTATGCTTCCATCTCCTGAAGTTACAATGCCCGATGATGAGGTGTTGTGTGTTAATGATGCCCCATTGGTGCTATCCGGTGCCTTGCCCGTCGGCGGAGTATTCTCGGGCTCCGGAGTTCAAGAAGGCATTTTTGATCCGCAGGAATCTGGAGTAGGTGTTCATGAGATTGAATACCTTTATACATCTGAAAATGGATGTAAAAGTATTGGTGTGTTTATCGCAGAGGTGTTTCCACTCCCTGAGGTCGTGATGCCTTCTGATCTGCAGTTGTGTTTAAATGATGCACCCCTGGAATTGTCGGAGGCACTGCCTGCTGGTGGTATATATTCGGGTTCCGGTGTTCACGAAGGGTTTTTTAATCCACGTGAATCAGGAACAGGTGTTCATGAGATTAATTATCTCTACACAGATGAAAATGGATGTACAAGTACCGGAGTGTTCTCAGCCGAGGTGTTTCCACTCCCTGAAATCGTAATGCCTCCTGATTTGACCTTATGTACGAATGATTCACCCATAGAGTTGTCCGGTGCAACTCCGGTTGGTGGTCAATATTCTGGTTTAGGGGTATTGGATGGTTTTTTTGATCCGATAATTTCAGGAGCCGGGTTGTTTGATGTTGAGTATTTTTACACTGATGGAAATGGTTGTATTGGTGAAGGAGTTATGCAGATAACCGTTGAAGTCTGTACAGGTTTCAATTCTCACGAATTGAAGGATGTTAAAGTATGGCCAAATCCCGCAACAGTAGAGATCTTTATTAATGCCTCTCGGGTTTTGAGTGTTTTTATTTATGATATTACGGGGCGTGAGGTGATTGTAACTACCGTTGATGTCATAAATCAGAGCATAGATGTATCCGGCTTGCCAAGTGGAGTTTACGTTGTAAGCTTATGCTCGCATGAAGGCTGTGAGAGTCTTAAGCTGATCATCCAAAGGTGAGTTTGTTGAGAAAGTATATTTTAAAAGTCCTGTGCAGAATACTGCACAGGACTTTTGATTTTTAATACCAATTAACGATCAGATAGTTGCTCCAAGGCATTCACAGATAAGGAATCATTTGCTCCTTTGCGAAAAGTATTATTTATGGTTTGATGGTAATTGTTTCATCTTTTATTCTATGAAGCTATTTAAGTGTTCATTTTCGACTTTTGCTAAAATTGTCCCAGTCGGTTTGTTTCAAACTATCTAATATGTGTGTGTATGTTGCCAAAACATTTTTAATTAATAACTAGTCACACTTATTCAGATAAAATGTGACAACTTTTATTCACGTTTTTATAAGATATTTGTGATAAAGAATAATTCGACTATACTTAATATGATATTCTATGAGATTTAATTTAACTGACATTCGGATGAGGTTGGTGCAAAAGTCAAAATTTGGATTGCTTAGCATTATCCTTGTAACTTTTTTTGGAACTGTAGCCTGTGCACAGGTGAAACCTGTGGCAACAATTCCTTATGAGATTGCTCCTATTGTGGCGCCATTTGAAATGATTCAATTGGAAAGACCCACATTCCCTAATCGGGTATTTAATATTGTCGATTTCGGAGCCAAAGAAATGGGAAGCGATAAGTCTTTTAAATCCACAGAGGCCATTCATCGCGCCATTGATGCTGCACATGCAGTTGGAGGAGGAAAAGTATTAATACCTGCCGGAAACTGGTTAACCGGACCGATTCACCTGAGAAGTAATATTCATTTACACATTTCTGAAGGAAGTACAGTTTACTTCAGTGAAGATAAAGAGGACTATCTGCCTGTAGTTATTCAGCGATACGAAGGTGTAGAAGTATATAACTACTCTCCGCTTATTTATGCTTACAGGGTTAGAAATGTTGCCATTACCGGAAAAGGAGTTCTTGACGGACAGGCTGGCCATTGGCTGGCAGATTGGACTGTTCAACCCAGGGCAGAAGCAACCAAAGTACCCTTGTCAAGAAGAACAAATTTTGGAAAAGGTTCCGGTACAGAGGGGATGCGACCAAATTTTGTTGTTTTCTGGGAGTCTGAAGATCTGTTGATTGAAGGAATTACCGTTAATAACGGACCGATGTGGAATCTACATTTGGTTTATTCGCAACGTGCCATCATACGTGATGTTACCATCAATAGCCGGGACTCTCATAATGGCGATGGAATTGTGATTGACTCATCAAGAGACGTATTGGTTGAGCATACTACGTTGAGCACTGGAGATGACGCGATTGTTATCAAATCTGGTTTTAACGAAGAGGGATTGGAAATCAATATTCCGACAGAAAATGTTGTGATTCGTCATTTCCATGCATACAGAGTGGTTACCGGTAGTGGCGGTGTAGTTTTTGGAAGTGAAACTTCGGGAGGTATTCGCAATATTTACGTGCACAATGCCTTGTTTGAAGATTGTGACCGGGGTATTCGGTTTAAAACTGCCCGTGGTAGGGGAAATGTTACTGAGAATATATATATCAGAGATATAGAGGTGATTAATTCTACATATGAAGCTCTTAACTTCAATACATTTTACACAGGAGCTGGAGTTGGCCCTGCTCCACTGTTAAGAAACATCGACATCCGAAATATTAGAATTGATGGAGTACCCAGAGCAATTGTTTTAAATGGTCTGCCTGAGAAGTGGCTGGAGGATATCTATCTGGAGAATATTGAAGTAGTAAATGCCCGCGAAGGAATTCGTCTCCACAGAGTAAAAAATCTCAATATGAGAAATGTTTCGATTCAATCAGAAGAGAGAGCGATGGTAGCACACGATGTGTATGAACTATATCTTGACAACGTTTCTTTGTCTGATAAAAAAGGAGAAGAGCCCATTCGTTTAGAAGGAAAATATACCGGCGTTGTTGTGATGCCTAACTATGAGCCGGGAATGGTCAGTTTTGACAGGGATGTGAAAGAAGATGTTATCAGAAAGGAACTTCCTACTGCAGCTTGGTAGAGATTAAAACTCTTTGAGTTCATAACTATATTTTTTTGATGAAAGCCATGCAAAACCTATATTGGTTTGGCATGGCTTTTTTGTGAAAATATTTCTGTGGAAAAAGAAATGCCTTGAGATATCTACTTTTAATGCTATGCAGCATAATTATTTGAGCAGGTTGTTTTTTTTTATTTACTTTTGGCAAAAGTGTTTGGTAATTATTACATTGTAGGATGTAAGGCATGTAAGCGTGTTTTTTATGAATAGATTAAGACAAATAATTCAAAAGGTTTCAGAGAATAAACTCATAAGAGTTTATTCAGTTTTGATTTTCTTTGTTTCATCTCAATTCATAGTAAATGCGGAAACTTTTCGAGTAGGAATATATCCAAATCCTCCAAAACTCTATTTTAATGATGCAGGAGAACCTGTAGGTTTTTTTGTGGATATTTTAAATGATATTGCCAAAAATGAGGGATGGAAGCTTGACTATGTAGAAGGGGAGTGGGAAGATTTTTATTTGGATATTCAGGAAGGAAGAATAGACATTCTTCCTGATGTTGCATTCTCTTCAGGTCGCGACACCATTTTTTACTTTAACCAGATACCAGTTATAGAATCCTGGTTGGAGATTTTTTCAGTGGGGGAAATTATCTCATCTGTTACAGATTTGGATGGTACTAGGATTGGTGTTTTGCGTGGTTCAATACAGGAATCATATTTAAGATATGATCTGCCAAATTCTTTTCAATTGGAATATGAAGTAATTGGTTTCAGAAATTATCCAGAATTGGCTCAGGGTCTAGCTCAAAACGAGGTTGATTTTATAATTGCCGATCGCTTTTTCTATTTTTCGGGGCTATTTGATTCTGATTTTGTCTCTTCTCCGTTAGTTTTTCGCCCTTCCAAATTACATTTTGTATTTTCTCCGAATGTGAACTTCTCAATTATCGAAAAAGTTGATCAACAACTTCGGGTTATGATCAATGATCCCCAGTCTGTTTATTTTCGCTCTTTGCGTCAATGGCTTGAACGTGATCAGGCAGACGGAATTCCCGGATATGTTTTTTGGTTAATCTATATATTGCTGGGTGTAATCATGTTGTTTTTAGTGTTTACACTCTTATTAAGAAGTGCAGTTAAAAGTCACACACAACTTTTAGGAGAAAAGAACTCAGAATTGGAGAAGGTAAAGAACGAATTGGAAGATCAAATGACTTTTCTGACAAGCGTGGTACAGGCTGTTCCATCAGGTATATACCGGATTAAGATGAGAGCGGGAAGCGTTTATCACGAGTCAGGCTTGCCTGTTATCAGTGTATTATATTGCAACGAGATGTTTGCCAAAATGGTAGGGACGACCGTTAATGAACTCAAGGTCGATCCTTATATTCCAATAAATGCCATTCATCCCGATGACCGACAGAGTTTTCTGGAGGCAAATCAAAGAGCGTATGAAAGAAAAGAGAAATTTATTTGGGAAGGCCGATTAATAACAAATAACAACGAGCGATGGCACAGGGACGAGTCTATTCCCTATATTCTTCCGAATGGAGATGTCATCTGGACAGGATCCATGCAGGATATTCATTTTAGAAAAGAAAAGGAAGAAAGACTATTCGAAAGTGAGAAGTTGTTCCATAAATTGGCTGAAATATCCCCAGTGGGAATATTCCGTACCAGGGCAAATGGATATACCACATATGTGAATCCACGTTGGAGTGAACTTTCAGGTCTGAGTTTTAGCGATGCACTGGGTGATGGATGGCTCAGGGCTGTTCATCCTGAAGATCTTGACAGAGTTGTTTCCGGATGGAAACAACGTACCCTTGACCAGCAGCCTTCATCAGTGGAATATCGTTTTCTCAAACCTGACAGAACAGTGGTTTGGGTTCTTGGTTTCGCAGTCCCCGAAAAAAATGACGATGTTTTTGAAGGTTACATTGGTACCATCACAGATATCACTGAAAGAAAAATAAACGAACTCATTTTAGAACAAAAAAATAAGGAATTAACAAAAGCTAAGGAAAAGGCGGAGGAGAGTGATCGTTTAAAATCAGCATTTCTGGCAAATATGAGCCACGAGATTCGTACTCCGATGAATGCGATATATGGGTTTTCAGAACTTTTACGCACGGCTGAAAGCGATGCCGAACGTGAGGATTTTATCACGATAATTAAAGAAAATAGTCATCTTTTGTTGGGTATTATAAGTGATATTCTTGATGTTTCCAGAATTGAGGCGGGACAAATCACGGTGTCGTATACAAAATTCTCTCTTAATGAGGTGCTTGATTCAGTCTTTTCTTTGTTTAATAGCCGTGTAAAAGCTGGTAAAACCAAGTTGTTAATAGAAAAGGGAACAGTGACGCCATCTGATATGATATATTCTGACGAGATTAAACTACGTCAGATTTTGAATAACCTCCTCTCAAATGCGGTTAAATTTACGCCGGAGGGAAAGATTATAGCCGGTTATCAATTTAAATCAGACCATATTGAGCTTTATGTGAAAGATACCGGTGTAGGAATACCTGAAGATTGTTTTTATCAGGTGTTTGAACGCTTTCAGCAGGTGAATAACTCACTCACTCACTCCTTAAAAGGAACCGGTTTGGGACTTTCAATAGCCAAAGCATATGTTGAAATGTTAGGCGGGAAGATTTGGTTTGAATCGCAGGAAGGGAGGGGGACGAGTTTTTATTTTACCTTGCCGATAAAATAAAAACCACTTCGGAGCTTAATTCCGAAGTGGTTAGACAAACCATTTTGAAGGAATGGTTATTCGTTTATGGTGATGATTTTATAATCCCATGGATTCAATGTCAATGACTCAAATGGAAGAGTCATGCTTTTCTTTGAAAAGTATTCCTGGTATTCTCCGGAAATTCCAACAGAGGCATCCATTACAATTTCCTGTGGAGAAAGATTAAAAAGGGCAACAACTTTGTTGTTGTCTTTTTCCCTTTTAAATAGGAAGATCTCTTCAGGATACTCGGTGGCTATGATGGTCATTTCTCCGCCGGCTTTTCCGTTCCATAAAGCTCTGTTCTCTTTCTTTAGCCTAATTAAAGATTGGTAAAATGGAGTCATATTCATGGGATCGCTCCAATCTACTTCATCTTTCTCAAAGAATTCCAGCATGTGATCCATTCCAACTTCTTGTCCGGTATAAATCAGAGGCATTCCTTCAATAGCGAAAGTCAGCGTGGCAAAAGTTTTAACAGCGTCACCCATTCTTTCGAACTCGGTTGAAGCCCAGCTGTTTTCGTCGTGGTTTGTGATGAAATGCATGGGGTAAGTACCCAATGGATATGTTTCGTAGAGATTTTCGAAATATTCCACAACATCCGTCACATTCTGCTCTCCGGCTGCCACAGCATTCATGATGTGATGAAACGACCACCCATAATTTGAATTGAAGGCCTTGTTCAACAAAGCTGTTTCGTCTTCGTCCTCTGCCAAAAGATAAACAGGCTTAATATTGTCGAGAGCCATCCTTGCATCTTCCCAAAAATCCACAGGAACCAGTCCGGCCACATCGCAACGGTAGCCATCTATGTTGGCCTCCCGTACCCAGAACTCAAGCGCATCAATCATGGCAGCACGCATTTCATGGTTGTTGTAATCAAGCTGCGCTACATCTGTCCAGTCGTAAGGTGCGAACATATTTCCCAATGAGTCGCGGTCGTACCATTCAGGATGTTTTTCAACCCATGGGTGATCCCATGCCGAATGATTGGCCACCCAATCGAGGAACACTTTCATCCCTAATTCATGAGCCTGGTTAACAATGGCTTTGAAATCTTCAAAAGTGCCAAACTCGGGATTGACGCCTTTGTAGTCTTTAATGGAGTAGTAGGAGCCAAGCGTCCCTTTTCGCTCTTTCTCCCCAATGGGATGAATGGGCATAAACCATAAAAAGTCAACTCCCAGTTCTTTAAGTCGCGGTAAATGCGCTGCAAAAGCTTCAAAAGTGCCTTCAGGAGTATATTGTCGCACATTTACTTCGTAAATAACCGCGTTATGACTCCAATCCGGGATTGGAACCTCGCTGACAGGTCTCTGAAGTTTTGATATCTCTTGTTGGGTCTGAGTGCCACAGGCTGCTATTAGGCCGACCAAGGCAAACAGAAAAATAATTTTCTTCATTTTATTCTGTTTTGATGTTTGTGTTATTATGATTCTTTACTTAGCGATCTCCCTCAGCTATCTGTTAAAAATTACAGATGGTTTAAGCATTGCAATTAACTTGAAAGTTATTTCCTTATGACTATCTCAATTTTTTCCCGCTGTCTGTTAAACGGGATGATCAATTTTGATCTCTTTTCATCAAATGAGAAGTCCGACCTTCTTCCATTTATATTGACTCTTCTTGGCTCTTTCTCTAAATTATGTATTATGACATTATAGTGTCTTTGCTCCGGTTTTCCATAATAGTTGCCCTTGTTGCAATTTACTTCAATTTTTAACTGTCGTCCGGTATTGGTTGCTTGGTAAGACACCAGTTCATACTCACCATTCTCAATAGATGTCGGATTTTCACCATCATCCATGAACATTTGCCCATGTCCATTTTCGGTTTTGGGATGATGGTAATAACTTACCAGAAGAGTGTCGGTTGAGAAATATTCGGTGGACATTACCGGTTTTGCTTTGGTAATAAAACTGCCTGCTTTCACAAACACAGGTATGTTCTCAAAGGGCGTTTCAACAGAAATGGTTTGTCCTCCACTATATATTTGATTATTGAAAAGGTGGATCCAATATCCTTCAGGTAGTGTAACGTCCCGTGAAGTAATGCCCGGCTCCAGTACCGGCGCAACCAAAAGGTTGTCGCCCCAGTAGTAAGTGTCATATATGTCGAAAAACTCCGATTTATCTGGATGTTCATAAAAAAGTGGACGGGCTAGCGGAGTGCCTTTGGTCGTTTGTTGCCAACTCATGGTGTATAGGTATGGCAACAGTTCATATCTTAGTTTTATAAACTCCCTGATAACATCTTGAGCATCATCACTGAAATAAATGGGCTCGGATGGGATGCTTTCACCATGGGGGCGATAAACAGGGTTGAATACTCCAAATTGCATCCATCTTGTATATAATTCATCGTCTTTTTCACCGGCGGCAAAACCTCCCAAGTCAGAGTGCATATAGGGAATACCGCTCATAGACATGCCCAGCATAATGGGAAGTTGTGCACGAAAACCATTCCAGCACCTGGACACATCCCCCGACCATGGAAAAACTGAATACCTCTGGCTTCCTGCATATCCGGCCCGGTTGAGGAAAAACAACCTTTGATCAGGATAATGCTCGCGGTATTTATCATGAAGCATTTTACTCCAGTAGTGTCCGTAGATGTTGTGTATTTCATCTGATGAGCCTGCTTTGTAGTAGATACCTGCGGGATGTTTTTCGGGTTCACCCAAATCACCCCACCATCCAGCGATTCCTTTCTCTATGTGAGGCACATGTTTACTCCAAAACCATTCCATGGCATCGGGGTTAAACACATCGATCAATGATGCCGGTCCAAACCAAAAATCGTCAATAACAAATGCGTTTCCGGTGCTGTCCTTTCCGAAGTATCCCTTTTGAGCCATTTCATCGTAGTGGTCTGAATCTGTCAGGAAAAATGGTTCTGTGATTAATATGGTTTTGACTCCGTTATCCAAAAAATGATCAATCATTTTTTGGGGCTGTGGCCAGTTCTCAGCTTCCCAGGTTAAATTCCCCATCCTGAAATCGCCGATTCCTTTTCCAAACCAATAGAGATCCATAATCATTGCATCCAATGGAAACCCGGCCATGATGGTGGAGTCGGCTACATTTATTGCGTGTTCCTGCGAAGTATATCCAAATCGACTTTGCAAGTGACCCAGTGCCCAGAAAGGGGGGAGTGGCTGAGTGCCTGTCAAAAGTGTATATTCCTTTAAAGTTTCTTTGTGGTCGTTTCCGGTAACAATATATACAGTGAAGTTTTCCTTGTTGGATTCCAGTCTGAATATATTTTCATCGCTGTATCCAATATCGGCTGTGGCTCGTTGTGGTGCATCAAAAAAGATGAGGTATGGACGATCGGATACAAAAACAGGAACGGAATAGTTGAGGTTCTCTGCACCCCATGCGTAACCCCAGTGTGGCTCGTTGTTGAGCCTTAGCTGGTAGCCTCGTCTATCCATCGGGATGGCGCGACTGCCACCTCCGGTTATTTTCTCTCCGGGCTGCAATTGAATTGAAACACCGGTAGAATTCCCATTTTGCATACTTCCATGAATCAGAATGGTTTCCTGGTGCTGAGATCCGGTGCGTAAACTTATTTCAAAGGGCTTTTTTTGGATGGTGACTTGATTTTGACCCATTCTGGTCATAATTCTGGAGTCTTGTTCCTGAATAATTAAGGGTTGTGATCCGGGATGTGCAATCAGCGCATCACTTGGATCACTGAAAATTGAATCTCTGCAAAAAGAGATCACTATGCTATTTGGGGTTACAGCGGCCATTCGTATATGACCTTCGTTGGTGCTTAAGACCAGACAATCCCTGGTTTGGGAGTGGTTAATTAAACTGACTTTGTTGTTATTCCCGGCTGGCGAGCCCCAGAGGGCTGCCAGTGGAATAATCAGGAAAATTTGGGGAATAATAAACCTGAATTTTAACATGGTTAAATCTATTTTAGTTCGATAATCAAGGCAGATTTTGCCGGAACTGTTATTTTGTCCAGTTTTTCATATCTCTTTCCTGTGACTATCTCTCTTCCGCCTGAATAGTTGGCCAAAATTTCATTAAAGCGGCTCATGTCCACCTCAGTATTGTTTTCATTATTGTTGTTCATCATCACCATGATGGCTTCTCCGTCTAAATATCTGAAATAGACATAGACTTCGTTTTGAGGAACAAAATGGAGAGTGTTTCCATGATGAATGACATGGCTGTTTTTGCGATAGTTCAGTACCGTTGTCAGATAATCAAACACCTCATTTTGCTCTGCAGTTCTTCCTGCACGGGTAAATGCATCCACTTCATCACCGGGCCATCCTCCGGGATAGTTTTGACGAATGGCTGCATGACTGGCTGCTCCGTCTCCTCCCATCAGAATCTCGCTTCCGTAATACCATTGAGGAATTCCTCTAACGGTGCCTAGAAATGCAATGGCCAGTTTCATTTTGTTGATGTCGTCGTTGAAAAAGTGCATCATTCTGCCGAAATCATGGTTTTCGGCAAATACCACCAAATGTTTTGGATACCGGTATAGATGATCATCGGCTAAAACGTCATAAAGACGTTGTAAACCGCTGTCCCATCCTTCTCCTTCGTTAAAAGCACTGCTGATGGCATAAGCCAATGGAAAGTCAAATAGATTTTTAATGTAGGAATTGTATCCATCCTGGTTGGGGAAATCTTTTTGCCAGTAGGCCAATTGCGAAGTGTTTCCAATCCATGATTCTCCTACAATTGAGAAGTCGGGATACTCTTTTTTAACGCGAAGAACCCAGTCAGCCATTGCGTCTTTGTCGGGGTATGGATATGTGTCCATTCTAATGCCCTGTAGTCCGGCATACTCAATCCACCAGATGCTTTTTTGAGTCAGATAGTTGAGAACCAATTCGTTTTTCAGATTCATATCCGGCATGGTTGTGTCGAACCAGCCACACACGGTCAGGTCAAAATCTGCTTTTGAAGCATAAGGATCCGAAACCGTGCTCAAACGATAGTTTGAGCGCGTAAACTCAGGATATTGATGTACCCAGTCTTCCGTTGGCAAATCATTCATCCACCAGTGCTTGCTTCCACAGTGGTTGAAAATCATATCCATGATAATTTTGATTCCTCTTTCTCGACTTGCATCAACCAAAGCTTTAAATTCCTCATTGGTTCCAAGTCTGCGATCGATTTTATAATAATCTGTTGTGGCATATCCATGGTACGATGCTTCGGGTTGGTCGTTTTCCAGAACTGGATTTAGCCATATGGCAGTAAAACCCATATCTTTAATGAAATCCAGACGTTCTTTAATTCCCTGAAGATCGCCTCCGTGACGGCCGTATGGTTCGTCTCTGTTTGGTTTTTCAAGCATTCCGGGAATCATGTCGTTATTGGGGTTGGCATTGGCAAACCTATCCGGCATAATCAGGTAGATGGCATCCGTCTGATTAAAACCTTCTCTTTCGGCTGAGCCTTTTTCACGGGTTAGCAGCTCTAAAGTTCTGGTGGTTCGCACTCTGCGTCCGTCTCTGAATCTGATCTCCATTTTTCCGGGATTGGCATTCTGGCTGATATTTACATCGATGAAAAGATAGTTTGGATTTTCAACCGCGATGATTCTTTCAATGGATACGCCGGGATAATCAATTTCCGGCCTTAGCAAAGCGATATCTTTGCCATATGCCATTAACTGGACTGTAGGATTTTGAAAACCAATCCACCACGAGGCCGGTTCCAGTCTTTCTTTAATGTTTGACGCAAAGCTCTGATTTCCGTTTCCGGCCAACAATGTAGCCAGGAGCATAAGAATGATAAATCTACTCTTTTTAAGCATAGTATGTAGGTTTTAATGATAGTGTGACAGATTCTGATGGTTTTACGGTTACTTTTTCGTTGTAAACCATTAGGGTTGCTTCATTTTTGGCATGAGAGATGATCTCAATATTGTCCTGACTTACCTTGACTTCGAGATAGTTTCCTCTGAATACCACCATGAATGCATAGGATTTCCATTGTTGAGGAATGATTGGGTTCAAATGGAGTTTCCCATCTTTTACCCGTTTCCCACCAAAACCTTCAACGATCGACATCCATGTTCCGGCCATACTGGTGATGTGAAGACCTTCATGAACTTCGTTGTTGTAGTCATCCAGATCCAAACGGCTGGTACGCAGGTATAGGTCGTATGCTTTATCCTGTTTGCCAAGTCGTGCTGCAAGCACGACGTGAACGCAAGGCGAGAGCGATGATTCATGCACAGTACGAGGTTCGTAGAAATCGAAATGTCGGCGAATGGTGTCAGTATCAAATTCATCCTCAAATACATAAATGCCTTGAAGTGTGTCGGCTTGTTTGATGAAGCATGAACGCAGGATTCTGTCCCATGACCAGTGCTGGTTGATTGGACGAGTGGATGCCGGCAGGTCATCTGCCATCATTTGTTCCTTGTCCATGAAACCATCTTGCTGCATAAAAATGTTTAGATTCTTATTAAATGGGAAGTGCATCTGCTCACATATTTCTGCCCATTTAGCAGTCTCCTCAGCATATTTAAAATTGATGTTTTCTAAAATGGCCTGATAACGGGAGGGGTTCATCGTTTCAACAATTTTTAGTGCCTTGGCTGCGTATGTCATACACCAAACGGCCATTTTGTTGGTGTACCAGTTGTTGTTGATGTTGTTCTCGTATTCGTTTGGCCCGGTAACGCCCAAAATGACATATTTCTGTTTTTCGCCCGACCAATTGGCGCGCTGTGCCCAGAATCTTGCAATGGCAATCAAAACTTCCAACCCATATTCTTCCAGATACTTCTCATCACCTGTGTGGCGGATGTAGTTGTATATGGCAAAAGCAATGGCCCCATTTCTGTGAATCTCCTCAAAGGTGATTTCCCATTCATTGTGGCACTCTTCTCCGTTGATGGTAACCATGGGGTAAAGTGCAGCACCACCTGTGAATCCAAGTTTTTCCGCATTTTCAATGGCCTTTTGAAGGTGTTTGTAACGATACACAAGCAGGTTTCTTGTAACATGCTGTGGTGCAGTAGCCAGGAAGAACGGAATGCAATAAGCTTCGGTATCCCAGTAAGTGGTTCCACCGTATTTTTCGCCGGTAAAGCCTTTGGGGCCTACATTCAACCTTTCATCATCGCCTGTGTAGGTCTGGTTCAACTGGAAAATGTTAAAGCGTATTCCCTGCTGTGCTGCAACGTCACCTTCTATTTTTATGTCGCTGTGTTCCCAGATGGTGGCCCAATGATTGATCTGGATTTTCAGCATTTTGTCAAATCCTACAGTTTTAGCCTGCAACGCTCTTTGTTGAGCCTTACTGATAAGTTGCTCGTTTTGATGATTTAAAGAACTGGTAACGCCTATGAATTTGTCGAAAATGATGGTTTCGTTTTCAGAGGCTTTAACTTCTACTCTGTTTGATGTTCTAGCAGCATTGTGTGAAGAAGAAACTTTGTGATTTCGTGTGTTGATGTCCCAATTCATGGCATATGCAACCCGAAAATCCAGTTTCTTCGTCTGAACCAACAGTTCACCTTCTCCATTTTTGCTGTTTGTGGTTAAAATGTTCCAGAATTTTTCATCGTAGTTGGAGTCTTCGTTTTCCACATCACCATCAATATAAGGCTCAAAAGCCAATTGGCCGGTGAAGTTGAGGGGAGTAACAGCGTATCTGATAAATGCACATTCAGGTTCAGACATGCTTAGAAACCGTGTCGCGTCTACTTTTACTTGTTTCCCATTATTTAAGGTTGCTTTGAATTCTCTGGATAAAATGCCCTTTTGCATATCGAGTGTACGCACAAAACCTTCGGTTTTGCACTTGAACAGGTCCAGTTGTTCACCTTCAATCTCAACGTTGATTCCTATGTAATTAGGAGAATTCAGTACCTTGGCAAAATACTCTGGGTATCCGTTTTTCCACCATCCAACTCTTGTTTTATCGGGGTAGTACACCCCGGCAATATAGCTTCCCTGAAGGGTCGATCCGCTGTATGTTTCCTCAAAGTTGGCTCTTTGTCCCATTTTACCATTTCCGAGACTGAATATGCTCTCGGAAGCTCTCTGGTAATCAGGATTAAAGCCTTCTTCAATTATTCTCCACTCATCGTGCTTCAAATATTGTCTCATCTTACTGTCAGTTATTGGAGTTTAATAATGTCCTGCAATTTAATTTCGTTCAGCCCGCTTACTACCATGTTGGCTTTTGAAAGAATTGACGGTGAACCAATACCCACACATTTCATTCCTGCAGATATGGCTGCTTCTACCCCGGCTTCGGCATCTTCAAAAACAACGCACGTGCTGGGCGGAACGTTAAGCGCATCAGCTCCTTTCAGAAATACTTCAGGATCTGGTTTTGCCTTGGTTGTATTGGTTCCATCAATGATGGCGTCAAAATATTTGGTAAGTTCCAGACGTTCCAAAATGGTCATGGCATTTTTACTTGCCGATCCCAAAGCTGTCGCAATCCCATTTTTCTTACATTCTGTTAGGAACTCTTTTGCTCCTGGTAAAATCTCGTCGGGTTTCATTTGCAGTATAAATGAGCGGTAATGCTCATTTTTTCGATCTGCAAGTTCTTCTTTCTCTTCAGTGGATTTGGTAACTCCTCCAATTTCAAGAAGAATATCAAGTGAAGCCATGCGGCTTACACCTTTAAGGCGTTCGTTGTGTTCAAGGGTGAATTCAAATCCCATTTCACTTGCCAGTTCCTTCCACGCGATGTAGTGATACTTGGCAGTATCAACTATCACTCCGTCAAGGTCAAACAAACAGGCTTTTATCATTTTTCAGTTATTTTATGCTATTGTATTAATTCAATTTAAACCCTCCGTTCCGCATTTA
Organism: Alkalitalea saponilacus; assembly: GCF_900168165.1. Taxonomy (GTDB): domain Bacteria; phylum Bacteroidota; class Bacteroidia; order Bacteroidales; family Marinilabiliaceae; genus Natronoflexus; species Natronoflexus saponilacus. Next base: position 89,744 of record NZ_FUYV01000002.1, on the reverse strand, counting down.
AAGTTTAAAGTTGATGGTTGGGATGTTCCGATCTCCTGTCTCCGTTCTGCCTTTCCCTATTTTTCCATTTTATCTTCAACAAACACCACCGAAACAGCCGCAATTAAAAGACTGACTCCGGCAATGATTAATGCGTAAATAGCCTGTGAGTCGAAAACACGCTTAATGATTGGTCCGCCAAAAATTCCGTTTACAATTTGCGGCATGGTAATGAAGAAGTTAAACAGCCCCATGTAAATTCCATATTTGGCTGCCGGTAAAGCGCTGGATAGGATGGCATAAGGCATTGAAAGAATACTTGCCCATGCAATACCAATGGCAATCATCGGAACAATTAGCATGGTAGGACTTTGAATAAAATAGATGGAAGTTAATCCTACTGCGCCAATTGCCAAGGCAGCTGCATGCGTTCCCTTACGTGAAATTTTCTTTGCCAGGAATGGTAATGTAAATGCAAAAATAGCGGCAACACCATTATAAACACCAAATAACACTCCAACCCAGTTAGCTGCGTTATTGTATTCAGCAGATGCAGTATCATTGGGAGCTAATCCATAAATATGCTGTGCAATGGCCGGTGTGGTGAAAACCCACATTCCAAAAAGAGCAAGCCACGAGAAGAACTGTACAAGACCAAGTTGCTTCATGGTTTTCGGCATGGCCGCAAAGTCCTTAAATATTTGCATAAAACCGGCATCCTTCTCTTTGGAATCATCGGAGTCTTCCACTACACCATATTCCTTAAGCTCTTTTGCCGAGTACTCTTTGGTTGTTACTACCGTCCATATGATGGCTCCTACCAAAACGGCGGCACCTACATAAAAAGAGTAAATCACATTGGAAGGTACAATTCCAGGATCAGCGGTTTTGGAAACACCCAACCATTCTGCCAGAACATAAGTTATAAGTGACCCGACAACCGCACCTATCCCAATCAGTGTTGCTTGCACCGAGAAGCCTCTGGCTCGTTGTTCATTGGGCAGTTTATCTGCAACCAGAGCTCTGAAAGGTTCCATGGCTACATTAAAAGATGCATCCATAACCATCAGCATCCCTGCTCCAATAAGCATAGGCGGAATAAACAGAGTTAATGATCCTGAGTTGGGCATAAAAATCAGTGCTATGGCCGCGAAGATTGCTCCAGCCAGGAAAAAGGGTCTACGTCGTCCCAAACGGGTCCAGGTGCGATCACTGTAATGCCCCACTATGGGCTGTACAAGCATACCTGTAATGGGAGCTGCAAGCCAAAACCATGAAAGGTGTTCAACATTGGCTCCAAATGTTTGTAAAATCCGACTTGCATTGGCATTTTGCAGGGCAAAACCAAACTGGATTCCCAAAAAGCCTACGCTCATGTTCCAAATTTGTGCTGTTGACAGCCGAGGTAATTGCTTCATCTGTTTTTAGATATTAATTCGTGTGATTCATGAACCATTCCTTCAAAAGTTCCTCTGCTCACGAAAAGGTTAATTAATAGTTTATAGAATGTTTAATATTTATTTTATTCAATGTCGCTAAATAAATTAGCCATGTTCGATATGATTGTCCTCTTTCTTGCTTGTTATTCTATGCGCTGCTACTTTCTAAACTGAAAATTATGGGGCAACTTCTGTTAGAATATTATAAAAAGAATACAATATCAACTGCTATTACTCCTGTATCGTTAATCGACACAGTAATTTTGTAATAAAAAATGCAATAGTTTGATTTAAGTATAAGCGAACCTGTCTGGCAGGTAAAAGAAAGTTGTTGTGGTAATTCCTAAATTGTAAATTTCCCGTTTACAATGACAAATATAGAAGGTTTTTATTCTAATGTAAATAAAGAAAAGATTTTTTTTATTGATGTTTATTGCAGGTATGCAGTGAGTTGCCTTATTGCAATCGTTTGCGAAGGGTGTGTTCTAAGTTGTTAATTTCTAGTATGATGGTTTAATTGCTTTGTTCGCAATCGTTTTCGAAGAATGAATTTTTATGTTGAACTTCTCTTTTTTAATGTTGGGGTAATTATTTTGGTTTGGTAGTTGATTGGTGCTGTGGGGTTCTCCAATCGTTGAATAAGCATTCGGACAGCCTCACGTCCCATTTCATATCCTTTTTGTTCTACAGTAGAAAGCGGAGGCGAAGCGATGGTAGCGTTAGGACCATCACCAAATCCAATGACTTTTATTTGATCAGGAATTTTATACCCATTTTGCTGTAATACTTGCATGATAGCAATAGCAGTACTATCATTGACGGCAAAAACGCCATCAATTTCAGGAGCTATATCCAAAAGGTGCTGACGCATGGTAAGAACTTCCTCTCTGGTATCACATTTTAATGTGAACTCTTCTTTTATCTCGATATTATGACTTTTTAAAGCATGGCAATACCCTTCATATCTTTTCTTCCCAATTAACAGATGTTTGGGAGCTGCCAGATGGAGTATTTTTTTGCATCCACATTCTATAAGGTGTTCGGTTGCTACGCGGGCACCTTCAAAATCATCGGTAATGACTCTGTCAGTTTCAATTTCATCACAAATTCTGTCAAAAAACACGACAGGTGTTCCATTATCAATAGCTGTTTGCAGATGGTTGAACTCTTTCGTTGTTTTGCTTATTGAAACCAGCAATCCGTCTACTCTGTGATCCAAAAGTGCCTGGGTATTGATCACTTCCCGATAATAATTTTCGTTGGATTGGCATATCATCATATGGTAACCTTCTCCATAGGCAAGATCTTCCATACCACTAATAACAGATGAGAAGAAATGATGCACTATTTCAGGAATAATCAGACCCAGAGTGTTGGTTTTTTGTTTTCGAAGGCTTAGTGCTAAAGCATTTGGCCGGTATTTTACTTTTTCAGCAAATGTTTTCACCAGATTGCGGGTCTCTTCACTGATGTCCGGATGGTCTTTCAATGCTCTTGAAACAGTAGAAGGGGAAACCCCTAAAATTCGTGCAATATCTTTTATGGTGATGTGTGAAGGTTTCATATACTCTAAGTTCTGTGGTGTTTTTTGGTTGTTGATTTAAAATTAATAAAAAAAAGGAATGTGTTGTTAAAAGATCCCGCAAAATGCTCTTTTTAGCATTTGAAGAGTAAGTTGTCAGATTAACTAAATAATTGATGTGATTATATGTGGTTTTAAATTGATAGTTGGTATTACTTAATGTTTATATGGGGTTTGGTGATTGCGTACCCCTTTAGAGTAAGAATTACTTATAAAAATTTAAATCGTTTGCGGAAAACGTCTAAAACATGTTATAAAACATATGGATTTTTCGCAAACGTAACCGCAAACGTTTGCGGTTACGTTTGCGAAAAATAACCTGCAAAAATCTGGCTATCAATGTTAAAACATGTTTACAATTCCTCTTGTTTGCTCTATATTTGTTGCAATGATTTTTGATTTCAGATTGAAGCGAAAAGTTGTTAATTCATTTTTATTTCCCCGTTTATAAGATTTTATCATGCTAACGAGCATTAGAATCTTACGCCAAAAACTTTTATAAAAATTAACTAAATCATGTTTTTATGAAGAAGATGTTATTAAAACAAAAATTCCTGATGCTTTTATTGGGCTGCCTTATTCCCTTGGGAGTATCTGCTCAGCAGGTAAACGTTACGGGTAGGGTCACTGATAGTACTAATGGAGAACCTGTTCCGGGAGTAACTATTGTGATTGCCGGAACGCCAACAGGAACAATTACTTCTATTGATGGAACCTATTCAATTAATGCCAATGTAGGGGATATATTGCAATTTTCTTTTATTGGCTATGATACAGAAAGACGAAACGTTTCTGCCGACGCAACAGTTGTTAACGTTGTTATGCAGCCGAGTGTATTTGGAGTAGATGAGGTAGTTGTTATTGGATATGGACAAATACGTAAGTCTGACGCTACTGGTTCAGTGAATGTAATTGGAGCGGATGACTTCAACCGCGGTCCAATTACCACGCCACAAGGATTAATTACGGGACGCATTCCTGGTGTAATGGTTACACAGGGCAGTGGAGCGCCTGGATCCGGATCTACTATCCGAATCAGGGGAGGATCCTCATTATCAGCTTCTAATGATCCGCTTATTGTAATTGATGGGTTCCCCGTTGATAATAGCGGCGTAGAAGGGCTAGCTAACCCCCTTTCTACCATAAATCCCAATGATATTGAGTCAATGACTGTTTTGAAGGATGCTTCCGCAACAGCCATCTACGGATCACGAGCTTCAAATGGTGTAATTATTATTACAACCAAAAGGGGAACACAGGATGGACTGAATATAAACTATACCGGAAATGTTTCTGTAGGACGACTGGTGAAATATCATGATGTTTTTGATGGTAATGAGTTTCGTGATTTAATTGCCGATCGCGTTGCCAATCATGGCATGGATCCAGTGGCATTGACCAGACTAGGGCAGGCTAATACTGACTGGCAGGATGAAATCTACAGAACTGCAGTTTCTACAGACCACAACGTGAGTTTTTACGGACGCTATAATGATATTCCATTCAGAGCTTCTATTGGACACACCATAGAAAATGGTATTCTCAAGGAATCAAGTTTATCAAGAACGACTCTTGCAGTGACTGCAAATCCTTCATTCTTTGATGATCAGCTTAGGGTTACCATAAACCTGAAAGGGATGGACATTCATAATAATTTCTCTAATCAGGATGCGATTTCTTCAGCATTTCAGTTTGACCCATCACAGCCAATCAGAAATGATAACACCAGATATGGTGGATACTTTACATGGATTGAATTGGCTCAGGCAGACCAGTTAAATGGAAATCCCATAAATATTGCGACTCACAACCCGATGGCCAGATTGGCATACAGGGATGATCAATCAGATGTTCAGTCAGCAATTGGTAATATTCAGTTCGATTACGCAGTTCCATTTTTGGAAGGACTAAGAGCAAATTTGAACATGGGTATGGAAGTTTCTGAGGGCGAGGGTAATAATAATACGGATCCAAGAGCTTCGTGGAGCTTGCGTGAACCGTCATTTAATGTTCAGAGTTATAGAGGTACTCGTAAAAATCAATTACTTGATTTCTACCTGAATTATGTGACAGAAGTAGGAGATCACCGATTTGATGCTACTGCTGGTTATGGATGGCAGTATTTTTATCGCTCAGGCAGTTCACGCAACAGATCCTGGGAAATGGGTGATGATGGCGAATACATAGGAGCTGGTTCTCGTGCATATAAGAATGAAAACTATTTGGTGTCTTTCTTCGGCCGTTTGAATTATGCTTTTATGGACAGATATCTCGTAACTGCCACATTAAGAAATGACGGCTCTTCCAGATTTGGAAAAGATAATCGCTGGGGATTGTTCCCTGCCTTTGCTTTTGCATGGAAGATAAATGAAGAGTCTTTTCTTGAGAACGCTGATTCTCTTTCGGAATTAAAGATGCGTTTTGGATACGGAGTGACTGGCCAGCAGGATATCGGTACAAATTATTACCCGTATATTCCAATTTACAGGGAAAGTGAGCAAGGTGCCTATTATCGATTTGGTGACACCTATTATTCAACTCTCAGACCAAACCCATATGATGCAAATCTTAAGTGGGAAGAGACAACGACTTATAATCTTGGTTTAGACTTTGGGTTCCTGAATAACCGAATCCAGGGATCAGTAGATGTTTATCACCGTGAAACGGTTGATCTTATTAGTAACGTTCCTATTGCTGCCGGAACAAATTTCTCAAACTACCTGACCACGAATGTTGGTTCACTTGAAAATCAAGGTATAGAAATTGATCTTAATTACCGCGCTATCTCCAGACTTGATCTGAGATGGTCTATTGGAGCCAATTTCTCTGCCAACCGTAATGAGATAACCTCTCTGTCAAATCTTGACACAGAAGACGCAGGTGTAGGATATCCTCTTGGAGGTATTTCAGGAGGAACAGGAAACACAGTTATGTGGAACCGTGTAGGACAAGCAGCCAATACTTTCTTCTTGTTCCAGCAGGTTTACGACACCAACGGAATGCCAATTGAAGGGCTGTATGTTGATAAAACCGGAGAAGGTGGAAATGTTGCTGGAAATAATGACAACAAATACTTTATGGGTACACCAACTCCCGATTTCTTGATTGGTATTTCATCTGACCTCAAATACAGAAACTGGGACTTCTCGTTTGCCGGAAGATTAAGTATTGGAAATGAAGTGTATAACAATAACTGGTCAGACAGAGCTATTTATCAGGAGCTTTACAACCAGTCTGGTTATCTTTCAAACATTCCAAAGGCTGTGCAGAGAACAAATTTCACAAATGCACAATATTGGTCTAGCGTTTATTTGGAAGATGCTTCATTTTTCAGAATGGATCATATCACTTTGGGATACTCATTCGAAAGATTGTTGACTGAAAGATTAAGTGGTCGTGTTACTGCTTCGGTGCAGAATGCATTTGTTATTACTGATTATTCCGGATTAGATCCTGAGGTTTCCGGAGGAATTGATAACAATATTTATCCCAGACCAAGGACATTTATGTTGGGAGTGAATGTAAACTTCTAAAATGATCACTTCTTAAAAGATTATAGAATATGAGACATATTAAATTTCTATCAATATTTGCAATTGCTGTGATGGTAGCCTTTACAGCATGCATAAACGATTTGGATGTAGAGCCTATTGACCCTAATGAGGCAACTGCAACAAATGTATTTTCTGATGAGCTATCATATAAACGTGCTTTGGCACGTGTATATGCAACCTATGCCATCAGTGGTCAACGTGGTGGAGGTGGTGGATTGCCTGATATCGAAGGGATTGATGAAGGCTTTGGTAACTATCTGCGTTTATATTGGAATTTACAACAGTTACCAACTGATGAGACAGTGATGGCATGGGATGATGCCAGTATTAAAGATTTCCATTGGCACACCTGGTCACCAAATGATGTGTTTATTGGTGCTATGTACTCGCGTATTTTTTATGCCATTACATTGGCAAATGAATTCATCAGGACTTCCGAAGATGCCATGGGCAGTGCAACAGGTGATTTTCTTGAAGATCTAAGACTATATCAGGCAGAATCTCGTTTCTTAAGAGCTTTTTCTTATTGGCATGCCATTGATATGTTTGGAAACGTGTCTTTTGTAACAGATGAAGATCCGATTGGGGCATTTTTTCCTCAACGAATCACTCGTGCCGATCTTTTCGATTACGTCGAGCAGGAACTTATTGATTTAGAAGGCGACCTTGCTGCGCCTGGTACCAATGAATATGCTCGCGTTGACAGAGTTGCTGCATGGATGTTGCTTTCTAAACTGTATCTTAATGCAGAGGTTTATATTGGAGAAGCAAAATACACTGAAGCATTAACTTACCTAAATAAAGTTATAAATGAAGGAGGGTATTCAATAGATCCTAATTACATAAGAATGTTTAGGGTTGATAATGACCAGAGTCCGGAAATCATTTTTCCAATCTCTTTTAATGCTCAAAATACTCAGCAATATGGTGGTATGACATTTATTACCAATGCATCAAGAGGTGGAAACATGCTGCCAAATGGTGTTGGTGCATGGGGTGGAATCAGAGCGATTAAAGAACTTGTAGAGATTTTTGGGTTTAATGAAAGCGATTTTACTACCGAAGATCCGGTATTTAATGCCAGAGAAGATCACCGTGCTCAGTTCTTCTTTGACCCTGAAAGTTGGTCATGGGAAGTAGAAAATGTTGGTTTGTTTACTCATGGTATAGGTGTATACAAATTCACAAATCTAAGATCTGACGGTGAACCAGACCCAATGGCAGAGGGAGACTTTGCCAGCACTGACTTCCCAATGTTCCGTTTAGGCGATGCTTATCTTATGTATGCCGAAGCTGTGCTAAGAGGAGGACAAGGTGGAAGCAGAGCCATTGCTCTGCAGTTAGTTAATGAACTGCGCGACCGTGCTTTCGGAAACACGAACCATCGAATAACTGACTCTGAACTTACTTTGGATTTCATTTTGGATGAACGTGCTAGGGAACTTTACTGGGAAGCACATAGAAGAACAGATCTGATTCGTTTTGGGAAACTCACAGGTGGTGATTATATCTGGACCTGGAAAGGAAACGTTCCTGAGGGACGTTCTACAGGAGCTTTTAGAGACTTATATCCAATTCCGGTGAATGATTTGGATACAAATCCTAATTTGATACAAAATACCGGTTATTCAAATTAATCTGTTCGGTTTTTGCCCAAAGGCACTCTTTAAAGTGCCTTTGGTAAAAATTCAAAAACTGTTTAAATAATTATCTCTATGAAGAAGTTAAGATTTTTAATAATAGCAATATTGGGTCTGGCTGTTTTTGCTGCTTGCGAAGACGAGTTTAAACCCACATTGGATATGGAGGCTTCAACGCCACCTTCCTTGACAAGTCCAACTCATGATCAATCTTTTCAATTGCTGGAAGAAAATGCCTCACAACCTATGGTATTTTCATTCTCAAAGGCTCTGTTTGATGTAAATGTTTCAGAGGAGTATTTGATTGAAGTTTCAATGGAATCTGATTTTTCTGCTCCACGCAATTTGTCAGGTACTGAAAACCGAGCTGAGGGAACATTTACGTCGACTGTTTTAACGTTTAATCAAGCGTTAATTGCTTTGGGATATGAGGTGGGTGAAGATGCCTATGCATATATCAGAGTCAGAGCAAGACTTATTGGAACCAGTATTAATATGCCTTCTGAGGTTGTCAGAGTTGTTGTAAATCCATTCATGTCTGATGGGCCAGCAGCAGAAAGATGGACAGTTATTGGTAGCGCTGTTGGCGGATGGACCGATGCTGATGAGAGGACAATGAATTATAATGCCGAAACAGGATTATATTCTCTTACAGTAGACATGTTGCCTGGTGAATTTAAATTCAGAGCTCCTGAGAAAGATCCAGGAAATGCCTGGGCACATAACCTTGGTTTGGTTGGAGACTCCAGAACTGTGATTGAGGAAGCAAATGTTGCTCTTGAGCATGACGGAGCCAATATAGCTACCCCCGGAGGAAACTACACCATTACATTAGACGCTGAAAATGAAAAGTTCTCAATTGTTCAGAATGAAGCTGCAGATTTAACTGATTGGGAAGGTGTGGTTGTAGAACTTGTGGGAAGTGCCATCAGTTCTGATAACGATGGAGCAGAGCCAGACGGTGCCTGGTCTTGGGGCAATGTGCTGTTGGCCAACAATGGAGGTGTTCCATCGCATTCCGAGGGAACTTATACCTGGACCTGGGAAAAGGTTGTTCTCGATGCCGATGAAGGTTTTAAAATCCGTACGCTAAATGGAGTAGCTGCTCCGCAGAATGATATCAATTTCGACACAGGATATGGAAGCCTTGATGCAGGCAATAGTTCAGGTCTTGTTATTGATGATGATGGCAATTTAATGGTGTCCGAAACCGGGGAATATACCATTGTATTTACCATTAATGCTGTTAATGCAAACGAAATGATCATCACCATTAACGAATTCAAAGAGTTTCCCGATAATGTTTACATGATTGGAACCGATTTTGGAGACTGGAATTGGGAATCCGACGGTATCGTGGAGATGCTTCCATTCCCTGGACAAGAGGGAGAATTTTGGATCATTCGTCATTTTAATGCAGCTAATGGATTCAAGTGGAACACGGAAAAAGTTTGGGGAGGTGACTTTGAACAACTAGGAGAGTCTGTTGGATTTACTACTGCTGATGGAAATGCTTTTGTGCCTGAGGATGGTCTTTACATGGTTCGCATCAATTATGCAGAAGATAAGATTACCATTGAACCTGTGAACGAACTATATCTAACAGGATCAGCAACGCACGGATGGAATTGGGATGAACCAGTGACGGCTATTTCCTGGACCAGCGAAAACAAGTTGGAGGGTGAAATTAACTTTACCCAAAATGAGCATTTCCGCTTGTTTGCTCAAAAGGATTGGGGGCCACTAAGTATGGGGCACGACATCATTACCAATTTTGATACCTCGGTAATTATAGTTGCAGAAGGTCATGGAGATCCAAACTGGGAGTTTGTTGCCGAAAGTGGCACATATCACTTTGTTCTTGATCTGGGAAGTAGTTCTATTGAAATTACACCAGTTGAAGACTAAGATTAAACAGACCAGTTTATAATTATAAACTTTTCACTCACCCGATGATTATTTCATCGGGTGAGTATTTCTTGTTTATTAAATCATCATTTAATGATTTTGTTTGGGCTTCTTATATAGATGAACCTTATTCGTTTTGAACGAATAAGGATAATAAGAGTGACTCACGAGGAGATATCATAACAGATATTTGTTTGTTTTTTTTAAAAAACTCAAAGGGGTTTAGCGTATGAAGCATTTACTACAAATAATTCTTCTTTTCATATTCATAGGTGGAGTGCAATCTCAGGTTGTTACTACCGAGCCGGTTATAGTTACGGAAGATGAGTCGGTTACAATTACTTTTTATGCCGACAGGGGATCAAGAGGATTGGTGAATTTTACCGGGGAAATTTACGCTCACACAGGAGTCATAACCAATGAGAGCACGGGAAGCTCAGATTGGCGTTATGTGATTGCTGAGTGGGGCGAAAATATCCCGAAAGCAAAATTGACCATGGTTGCCTATAACAGGCATCAACTGGTTATTGATAACATCAGAGAATACTACGGTGTTCCTGCCGAGGAAGAGATTCTTCAGATGGCATTTGTTTTTAGGAGTGCCACACAAATAAACGGAAGTTGGAGAGAAGGTAAAGATACAGATGGCAGTGACATTTTTATTGAAGTATTTAAGCCTGAACTTGCAGTTGTTTTTCAGTCGCCGCAGGACGATATTCTTGTTTTAGCCAATGAGGAGATTACTGTTGTGGGGCATTCTATGAATGCAGATGGAATGAAACTATTCCTGAATGAGGAAGTGATACACGAAACATCATCTTCAACATTGGAGCACACTTTTGCGGCACCAGCTTCAGGTGTACATGAAATAAAGCTTGAAGCATTTGATCAGAACAATTCAGTTTCCCAAACCCGGTCTTTATTCATTCGTCAGGAAACGGTAGAGGAACCAAAACCTGAGGGTTTGAGATTGGGAGGCAATGTCATTGATGAAGAAACGGTAACGTTTGTTCTTCAGGCGCCATTTAAAGAGTATGTCTATCTTATTGGAGACTTTAACAATTGGGAGCCAAATCCTGATTCTCAAATGAAGCGGGATGGTGAGTTCTACTGGTTAACCATCAATGATCTTGAATCAGGGGTTGAATATGCATACCAATACTTTATAGACGGTACACTTCGGCTAGCCGATGCTTACACCAACAAGGTTCTTGATCAGTGGAACGATCAATATATACCTGACAGAATTTATCCTGATTTAAAGCCATTTCCTTCAGATAAAACGACAGGTTTGGCTGCGGTGATAAATACTGCTCCTGAAGTTTACGAGTGGCAGGTAACGGACTTTACACCTCCGGCCAACGAAGACCTTGTGATTTATGAAGTTTTAATCAGGGATTTTACACATAATGCAGACATTAAAACCATTACCGATACGCTCGATTATTTCGTTAGATTGGGGGTTAATGCCATTGAATTGATGCCATTTAATCAATTCGAAGGGAATGAGAGTTGGGGGTATAATCCATCCTTCTTTTTCGCCACCGATAAAGCTTATGGAACAGCCAATGACTATAAAGCGTTTATCGATGCATGCCACAAACGTGGCATTGCAGTGATCATGGACATTGTTCTGAATCATACCTTTAGTCAATCTCCTCTCTTACAAATGTATTTTCAAGGTGGACGAGCTGCTTCAAATAATCCATGGTATCTAAGAGATAATAACATTCAGAACCCGCATTTACAATGGGGATTTCCTTTAAATCACGAAAGTGAGTATACCCAGGCATTGGTCGATAGTGTTCTCTCATTTTGGGTAACGGAGTTTAAAATTGATGGTTTCCGGTTTGATTTTACCAAAGGGTTTACGAATACGCCATATGGACCCAATTCATGGGCCAGCGAGTATGATGCCAGCCGTGTTGCCATTCTAAAAAGAATGGTTGATAATTTGCGTGAGGTTAAAGATGATGCCATCATCATTTTTGAGCATTTGGCTGATAATTCTGAAGAGACAGTTTTGGCTGATTACGGTATTTTGCTGTGGGGAAATATGAATTACTCATTTAGTGAGGCTGTAATGGGTTATCATGATGGAGGAAAATCAGATTTCTCCTGGGCATCATATACCAACAGGGGTTGGAGTAATCCAAACCTAGTGGCCTATATGGAAAGTCATGATGAAGAGCGGGTCATGTTCCGTGCTTTGAATTATGGAGCAGAAGCCACTGACTATTCGGTTAAGAATCTTCGGAATGCACTGAACAGGAAAAAGGCTGCGGCAGCATTTCTGTTTTCTATTCCCGGACCAAAAATGATCTGGCAGTTTGGTGAATTAGGATTTGACTACAGCATTGATGATTTTGGTGGCCGTTTGGCACCAAAACCACCAAAATGGGATTATCTTGAAAACGCTGATCGTAAGCGTTTATGGAATGTTTATTCGCAAATGATCCATTTGAAAAGGGAAGAGCCTGTCTTCTCTACAACTGATTATAATATGAATGTTGCAGGAGCTGTTAAGCAGATAGCACTTAACCACGAGAGCAACGACATTCGTCTTGTCGGTAATTTTGATACTCAAACACGGACTGTTACACCACAGTTTAGTTCAACCGGTTGGTGGTACAATCACTTTAAGGGTGATAGTATTTATGTGGAAGACCTTTCATTGGAAATTGAATTGGCTCCGGGAGCATTTACTCTATTTTCTTCCACCAAAATGTTTGGATTTGATCCGACAACTTCCATACGTGATTTGCAGAAATCATCGTTAAATATAGAGATGTATCCGATTCCGGTAAATGATAAGCTTTATGTGCAGTCACCCTATGTGATTTCATCTGTGTATGTTTTTGACGCCAATGGACGACAATTATTGCAACGAACAGTCGATGATCATACTATTGAATTACAGACATCCCATCTGTCTGCCGGTTTTTACCTTATTCAGGTGGTGCATCAGAATGGAATTGTGAGTAGGAAAAAGTTCTTGAAATAGATGTTTTTATTTCTTCATGTCAATAGAGGGTGTTTCAATAGAACGAGACGCCCTCTTTTTATTGATTCCTATCTGAGGGATTTTTCAAACTTTCAATTCCCAAAGGCATTTTAGAAAAAACTTATGCGATAACATTGATTTGATGAATTTTACGCTTTCATCTTTGTTTTCAATTTGTTAGGGTCAGATTGTTTTGGTGTTTGTATATTGATGGTTTCAGATTGAAACGATTTCGTTTCAACCTGTCTGAAGAAAATCTTTTTCAAAATATAGACCATTGTACTTCCAATAATTTTTAGATCGGCAATGATTGAAAGGTTATTTATGTATATGACATCGTAAATCAGTCGTTCTGTCATTTCATTCACATTGTGAGCATACCCGTATTTTATCATGCCTAACGATGTCAGTCCGGGCTTTACCTGCAAAATGAATTTATAGTATGGAGTCTCTTTTTCCACCTGAGATGCAAAGTAAGCCCTTTCGGGACGAGGTCCCACCAGGGACATTTCACCTTTAAGAATATTCCAGAATTGAGGAAGTTCGTCCATGTGAGTTTGTCTTAAAAAGCGCCCTGTTTCAGTAATTCTTCTGTCATCGCCTTTGGCAGCTAGCTGAGGGCCGTTTTCTTCAGCATTTACATGCATCGTACGAAATTTGTACATGGTAAATTGGTTCCCGTTTTTCCCCAATCTTTCCTGCTTAAAAAAAACCGGGCCTGGTGAATTTCTTCTGATTTTCCATGATAGAAAGGGATAGATAATAGCGGTTAATATTAACCCTGGTACCGCTACCGAAATATCCAGTATTCTCTTACTCAGTTTATATCCCAAGTTGATGCTCCGAGGTCGTATGGAAACAACCGGAATTTCGGTTAGGTGTGATACTCCGATCTGAACAGGAATGGATTCTGTTGAGCCTGGCGCCAGTCTTACTAAAACCTCCTCTGTGTTTATTTCTGTAAGTATTTTTTCTGTTTGCCTGGTTTTCTGCGAGTGATTGAATATGATTACTTCATCAATAGAGTATTCTTTAACAATGTCAGGTGCATTGTCAAATCTGCCAAGATAGGGTATTTCAGGATGAAAATCAGGTTTTATTCTTTCTGTTCCACAATAACCTGACAAAGTCAGGTTATTCACGCCTATGTAGCGTAAAAACTCTTTAAAATAAGCGTTACTAGGAAAATTATGAAATACAAGTAGTACTTTGTGCGATAATATATTTGTTTTGAGCAACATGGTGAATGTCAGGTGAATCAGCAACCTGTTAATTGAGATGGTTGCGGCATAAATAACTGTTACCACGAGAACCTTCAGCAAAAATCGCGAAGGAACACCACTTGTTGGTTCAAAATATGTAATGGCTACAAGAGTTGTGAGATAATAGAGACCGAGGATCACCAACGGTCGTTTGATGGAAACTTGTCCTACAATGGATGTATCGGTTTTGTAGCTCCCAAAAATAGAGAAGACAACAATAAAGGTAAATGGTATCCATATTTTAGGACTCACATCAATTGGCAGACTAAAGTCTGTGAGATTTGTAGATATAACCAGGGCTGTGAAAATGTTGAGAATTAAAACCCCGGTCAGAAAGTCTGTTACCAGCGTAATTAAACCTGGCAATCCCCGTTTGATGAATTTTTTTGAGAACATTTAAATCTTGTAAATCTTGTCAATAATTTTGGCTTTAAGGTGTTTACAGGGTTAGTTGTGCTGTGGTATGTTTTTCAAAAATGTAACAGCAAACTGATACGTTTAGTTGTTGTCTCATAAATGAACTCTCGGGATGTATTATATCTTCAATTTAGCAATAATTTACTATTATTGGTCGAAGATATCACAAATAATTTAAACGTTGTTTTTTGATTAATATTATACTAAATAGCTGTTTAAATTTACCAGAAGATGTACAGCATCGTCTCGATTAAAGGGGTAATATAGTTTTCGTAGAAAACTATATTCTTTTTGTTGGAATAAAATTTTTTACATCATTGTTCTTTTTCTATCTTATCTCAATAAGCTCTATTAAGTTTTACAAAAATGAATATCCTATAGGTGCTATGTCACTCATTTATTAAGAAGATGATGGGATGTTGTTGAATTTGTGAATGTTAAGTGCGCATTCTGACGTTGTTTTTAGTCGATGTAAGATCAGATTGATATGCAATCATTCATCTTTGATGAATTATTCATGGTAGTTCTAAAAAGTCGATTAATTTTGTCCTTATGCTAGAAGATTCATTCCGACATAAAGGGTTGCGTGCTCGTCTGGTTGACGAAGTCCGGAAAAAGGGGATCACTGATGAAAAGGTCTTGGAAGCCATTGGGTCGGTGCCCAGGCATGTTTTTCTCGACAGTTCCTTTGTAAAATATGCCTACAAAGATATGGCTTTCCCAATCGGAGCTGGTCAAACCATTTCGCAACCTTCCACCGTTGCACTTCAAACCAGTTTATTAAAAGTAAAACCAGGGGACAAAATACTGGAGGTTGGCACAGGCTCAGGATATCAGGCGGCTGTGCTTTGTGAGATGGGTGTTCACCTTTTTTCTATTGAGCGTCAGCCCGAATTGTATAGCAAAACAAAGATTGCTTTGTCCGGTTTTAAGTACCGAAAATTACGTCTTTTTTTGGGAGATGGGTATGAAGGATTACCCGGGTTTGCTCCGTTTGACGCCATAATTGTCACAGCAGGTGCATCAGAAGTACCTGCTTCGCTTCTGATGCAATTAAAAACCGGAGGTATTATGGTTATTCCTGTTGGAACAAGTACTCAGGTCATGACCAGGATCATACGTATAAGTGATCAGGAATTTGAAAAGGAGGAATTCGGGAAATGTGCATTTGTGCCAATGTTAAGTGGCGTTGCACAAAAACAATTATAGGCGATTATCGTTAGAAATAGAAGAACTTAAAAGTTAAACAGGAAGACATGATACAAGTAAAGAATTTAGTTTATAATCCGTTTCAGGAAAATACCTATATCGTTTATGACGAAAGCAAGGAGTGTGTAATCTTTGATCCGGGAATGTTGAGTGACCAGGAGTGTCAGCATTTCTCTGATGAAATTGATAGTTTGGGTGTTAAGCCTGTAAAGCTGTTGCAAACTCATTTGCATTTGGACCATGTTTTTGGCACATCATATGTGTCGAAAACATATGAACTTGATCCGGAATCACATAAAGATGATCTTTTTTTTCTGGAACAAACGCAGGATTATGCATTGCAATTTGGATTGGAAGTGCGGGAAAAGCCTCCTTTGCCAAAAGAATTTCTGGCGGAAGGCGATGAGGTTCGTTTTGGAAATACCGTTTTTAAAGTCATTCATATTCCAGGGCATTCTCCCGGTGGAATTTTGTTCTATAATGAAGAAAGCAAAATTCTGTTTTCCGGTGATGTGCTGTTTCAGGGAAGTGTTGGTAGAAGTGACTTGCCGGGTGGTAATCACGAGAGTTTAATAAAAGGCATTCAGGAGAAATTGATGGTTTTGCCTGATGATGTGGTTGTTTATAGTGGCCATGGCCCTTCCACAACCATTGGAAAAGAACGTTACAATAATCCCTTTTTGTAATTGATAATAATCACCCTGATAATCGATAGATAATTGACATATTTGTGTTAATTTAAGTCCCTGAATAATGATGATTTATTAATTTGCTGCCCTATGAGTTTTTCCCCGTTTGTAGCCAGGCATATTGGCCCCCAAAAGCAGGATGTTGATACAATGCTCTTAGAATTAGGAGTGGAGTCACTGGATGAATTACTTTGTCTTTCTGTACCCGACTCTATTCGAACAAAGGAGGGATTTGAAATAGGGAGTGGTATAAGTGAATCTGATTTTCTTGAAAAAATCCGAAAAATTGCATCAAAAAACAGATTGCTCAAAACTTATATCGGGATGGGGTATTATAACACATTTACACCATCGGTTATCATTCGCAATGTGTTGGAAAATCCGGTTTGGTACACTTCTTATACACCCTATCAGGCTGAAATATCGCAAGGACGTTTAGAAGCTTTACTCAACTTCCAAACCATGGTTTCAGAACTCACTTCAATGGAAATTGCCAATGCATCTCTTCTGGATGAGGCTACAGCTGTGGCTGAAGCCATGATTATGATGTACAACACCCGTTCCAGAAAACAAATAAAGAGTGGCGTAAATGTTTGCATTGTGGATGATGCAATTTGGCCTCAAACACGGTCGGTGATTGAAACCAGAGCATTAGGGTTGGGAATAGAACTTGAATTTGTTGGTTTTAATGAAATAAAATATTCTGGAAATAAGCATTTTGGTGCCATTTTTCAGTATCCAAATGCAATGGGAGAAATCAATGATTACGAACCACTGGTTTCCAGAATTCATGAGCAAGAGGGAAAAGTTGTTGTGGCTTCGGATCTTTTATCACTCACACTGCTAAAACCACCGGGAGAATGGGGTGCGGATATTGTCGTGGGTTCAACGCAGAGAATGGGCGTTCCTATGGCCTATGGCGGTCCTCATGCAGGTTATTTTGCTACCCGTGAGGAGTTTAAAAGATTTGTCCCGGGTCGGATCATAGGAGTTACCCGCGATGTAAAAGGGAAGCGTGCTTTACGCATGGCTTTACAAACCAGAGAACAACATATTAAACGGGAAAAAGCCACCTCTAACATTTGTACTGCTCAGGCTCTGCTTGCTTCGATGGCAGGTTTTTATGCCGTTTATCATGGCCCCGATGGGTTAAGATCAATGGCATTGAGAATTCACAAATTGGCAACTTCATTGGTTTTAACTCTAAAAAAGCTAGGTGTTAACCAGCTAAATAATTCATGGTTTGATACTCTGCGTTTTCGATTGCCCGATGGTGTAACTTGTGAAAAGTTAAGGGCAGTTGCGCTTCAAAACGGAGTGAATTTTCTTTACCGAGGGGTACGGGATTTTGGTGTCAGTCTGGATGAAACCTCTACTGTTGAAGATATTAAAAATATTGCGGAGATTGTTTCTATGTCCATCGGTGTTAAAACCGCCGAAGTAGAGAGCTCTGAGAAAGAGATTATCCCGGAATCATTGAAACGATTATCGCAGTTTATGAAACAGGAAGTGTTTCATAAATACAGATCGGAAACAGATATGATGCGCTACATTAAACTTCTGGAACGAAAGGATATCTCTTTGGCCCATTCTATGATTTCTCTAGGGTCATGCACCATGAAACTCAATGCTGCATCCGAAATGTTTCCCATAACCTGGCCTGAATTTGGAGGCTTACACCCCTTTGTTCCTAAAGAACAAGCTGCCGGCTATCATGAAATGATGAATGAGTTGCGATCCGATTTAGCGAAAATAACAGGTTTTGCAGACGTAAGTCTGCAACCCAATTCAGGAGCTTCCGGAGAGTATGCTGGCTTAATGGTTATTCGTGCTTATCATGAAAGTAAAGGTGAAGGACACCGCGATGTGGCTCTGATTCCTTCGTCTGCACATGGAACCAATCCGGCAAGTGCAGTTATGGCGGGCTTAAAGGTGATTGTGGTTAAGTGCGATGAAAATGGCAATATTGATGTTGCTGATCTTAAAGAAAAAGCTAAGGAACACCGGGAAAATTTATCTTGTTTAATGGTAACCTATCCTTCAACACACGGGGTTTTTGAAGCTTCCATAAAGGATGTTTGTAAAATAATTCATGATAATGGTGGTCAAGTGTACATGGATGGTGCAAATATGAATGCCCAGGTTGGTATTACCAACCCCGGAATAATAGGTGCCGATGTTTGTCATTTGAATTTACATAAAACCTTCGCCATCCCCCACGGTGGAGGAGGCCCCGGTGTAGGTCCAATTGGTGTGGCAAAGCATTTGATTGAGTTTTTACCCGGTCATCCCGTAATTGATAATAAACGCCATGGTGTTATGACCATATCGGCGGCTCCATGGGGAAGCGCCGGTGTGCTTCCGATTACTTATGGATACATTAAAATGATGGGAGCAGAAGGACTCACCTATGCAACCAAAATAGCGATTCTAAATGCCAACTACATAGCCAAAAAGCTCGAAAAAGATTACAACATTCTTTATACTGGAGAAAAAGGTTATGTGGCACATGAATTAATTCTTGAGTGCAGAAACTTTAAGAACAGCTCAGGGGTAACTGAGACAGATATTGCCAAGCGTTTGATAGACTATGGTTTTCATGCACCGACACTATCTTTTCCTGTGGCCGGCACCTTGATGGTTGAACCTACCGAAAGTGAATCTTTAGCGGAACTGGACAGGTTTATCGAAGCCATGAAAGCAATCAGGGATGAAATCAGAGAGGTGGAAAATGGAGAAACCGACAAAGAGGATAATTTATTGAAAAACTCTCCGCATGCCGATTATGAGCTGACCTCGGATGATTGGACTCATCCATACTCACGAGAACGTGCCGGATTTCCTTTAACCTGGGTGAGAGAGAGAAAGTTTTGGATCTCTGTTGGACGGGTTGACAATGCCTGGGGTGACAGAAATCTGATTTGTACCTGTGATCCGGTGGATTCGTATCAATAACTCATGCTAAATCAGTAATCAGAATTACTGATCATGATTGCTTTTCTTTTTCAGCCTGTAAAGGCACTGTTTTTCACTGATGTCCATTTCCAGTATGTTCATCACCAATAAATTAATAATGATTTTTTCGGCTGACCAGCGATTGATTCCGGCAATTTTTTGAAAACCCGGCAAAGAGATGCTTTCATTTGTCTCAAAATACTTTAAAAGAGTGTTTTCGGCCTGGGTTAATTTGAGAAATGTTCCGGTTTTTCTTTTTTGTCTGGCCCATACTTTTAATAAAACGCCATTGGCCAGAATGTTTTGATCATTTACGCGAACGTAAACTTTGTAATCTCCATCTTTTGTAGGTGCCTTGTGCGGCTTTTTAATGCTTTTGGGAACAATCACCTCCAGAACAGTTTTAGTATCTTCTTCCCATATTTTTGTCTCGAAGGAAACAGGCGGTTTACAATACATGTTTGCGGCAGCCTCAACCATATAATACTCCTCATCAGAGGCAACACCAGCAATTCGGCCATTGTCTTTAACACCAACCAGCAATCTTCCTCCATCTGTATTGGCAAATGCAGCCAATGAGCGTGCAATTTTTTTGGAGTCGGTAATGGCGTATTTAAAATCCTGGGTTTGGTGTTCTCCCTCTGCTATGATATCTCTCAGCTGTTTGTTCACGGTTTTGTTTTTTCAAAATACAAAATAGTGAAATTATTTTCAAAATATCGAATAGAATGTGCCTGGTTTTCCCTAATTATATAGTGAGAGCCAAAAGCAAACCAGCCGCGATGTTTCGCGGCTGGTGGCATTTCTGCTAATTTAAAAGATCAGGGTTGAATTAACGGATAATGATTTTTTCTGTGAATATCTGATTTCCTGATTGGGCTGTTAGGATATACACTCCTCTTTCCATATTAGTAATGTTAACTGTGGGCTCTGATACACTTCTTCTATTCAATATGACTTTTCCAGACATGTCGCTGATGATTATTTGATCTATTACATCATTAGTGTTTATTGTAATATTCCCTGTTGAGGGGTTTGGAAACACAGAAATGCTGGGCTTATATGATCCTTCTGCTTCTGGTGTGCTAGTAGAGAAATTGTCAGTCCATGCTCTGAATTCCCCTGCCAAATGCAACAGACTCATCATTTGGAGCATTCCATCATAGTATCTGTACTGTCCAGTTGTTGGTTCTCTGTTCCAGAGTGAATGTATGAACTCCCAAGCCATGGCATCGTCTGACGCTAAAGATCCAACAGCGTTACATGCCACTAAGCCTGCTGATTGGTGATTTCTTCCCGGTAACGGGGTGCCATCGAGTTCATATCCGCTCCAATAGGTATACATTCCTTCGCTATGGAAAAATGATTGTATTCTCATACATAATTCTTTTTGCCTTTCATCCTTTTTAAACCATGCATAATCCATTGCAACATTCATGATTACTCTCCATGCATCAACAACAAAGTGCATTTTTTCGCCTTGCTGTCTTGGTGTTGCATCAAAATTAGCGTAATCCGGTGTTAAGCCCGTAACCGGGTGCGCGGCATCGTATAGGAAATCTCTTGCTACCTCTGCAGCTTGATACCAGAATTCATTGTTTGTATCAGCCATCATACCCCAGATTTCAAAAAATGCTGGAAGATAGTATGAAGGATCCGTAAATTCAGATGCTGTTGCATATGGAACATAAACAACCTGGTGGTCGGGGGTAAACATATTGGGAACTGAGCCAATGATTGTATTATGAGGCCAACCTTTGCTCATTACCTGGTTCAGAATATAATCCGCTTCAGCTCTGTAGTTGTAAATGCCATCACCGTTACCCCAGCGTACAGAAGCGAAATAAAGTGCCGTAACAAAATATATCTCTCCATCCGAAGCTGTATTCTGATCTATAATACTTCCATCCCTGTTTACTACCCAGGCAAAATACCCTTCTCTGTTACCAGGGCCATGCTGCATGTGTGTTTTAGCGAAGTTCCATAATCTGTCAAATTCTTCCTGTTTATCCATTTGAACAGCAATCATCATCCCATATGACATCCCTTCAGTTCTTACATCATTGTTAGCCGCATCCAGAATGTAAGCCATGTCATTACCAACAGGGTAGTAGACTCTTTCTGTATCATCGTCTCCATAAAAAAGTTGGTTAAAGACATCATTGATTTTATCATCAATCTCTTCCGGAGTATAGCCAGCTTCCAGAAACATATTTCTATATTGACCGGAGTATATTGCTCCTTCTTCGGGAATAACCGGTGGTGGCGGTGGTGGTGGAATCTCTCCTAAATATGTAATTGATATGTAGTCCAGGAAGGTGTTTGAAGCTCCTGTGTCGTCTGTTCTTATAAGCAGTAAGTCAATTGAAGGATTGTCACCTGAGATGTTCACTTCTCTTGAAATAATAGCTGGAGTGGTGCCAGTAAATGAGAACAGAAATATGTTGTCACCATTAATTCTTAGCTGGGCGCCTGCCGCATTGTTGTTGTTTGAAGCTCCTCTCACATCAATCCTATATCTGCCAGAAGTTTCTGGTAATGTAACAATTTGTGATACTTGGTCTCCATTTGCGTAAAGCCATACTCCGTTTGTTGGATTATCCGTGATTAGCCCAAAGCCATGTGGGCTATGCACATTCATGCTTTGGCATTGAAGGGTGATTTCATCGTCATTCCCTGGTGTGTCTGGGTCACCGTTATCCCCTGAGTCCTCTTGTAGGGTAATTGAAATGAAATCAAGGAAAGTATTGCTGGTGCCATCATCCTGGGTGCGAATTAAAATTACCTCTTTTTCGCTATCTCCTGAGAGTGTTGTCTCTATGTTAAGGGTTTGGAGATCAGTTCCTGAAAACTGAAAAGTATGGATAGTTGTTCCTCCAATTCTTAACTGAGCATCGGCTTGTGATGAACCATCTGAAGCTCCTCTTACTTCTATAAGATATGTGCCGGGAACTTCTGGTAAAGTAACAGTTTGTGATACTTGGTCTCCATTTGCATAAAGCCATACTCCGTTTGTTGGTTGATCTGTTATCAGTCCGAACCCTCCGGGGCTATGCGGATTCATGTTTTCACATTGGAGGGTTATGGTTGTTGCAATAAGGTTGGTACTGAATAACAGTGTACACAACAGAAAGAAAAAATTCTTCATAAATTCGAACTTTAGTTATTAGTAAATGTCTGAAACAGATAATCTGTCAGATTAGGTTTTTTCACTGACAAACAATCAGAAATGTTTAAGATGTTGAGCAGATAATTAATTAAATTGGTTGTTTAAAGAATCTTAAAGGCTAATTTAAGCGGTGTTGTTAGTTCTCTGGATTCTTTCTTTGTGACCAACATCTTAATCATCTGTTTTCGAATTTTAAGGATCCGGATCAAATCAAAATTCAATGAGAGCAAAAGTAATTTTGAAATGATAATATGCATTGGACAGATTTGCCAATTTATTGAATAATTCTGCCAATTGTTGAAGTTTGTAAACGGATGAAGTATTTATATCTCTTTTTTTTGTTTATTTTCTTTTTGGTAGTCAGTTGGAGACGTTTTAAATTCATCACGAAAACAGCGACTGAAATAGGCTGGGTCATTAAATCCTGTTTGAGTACTGATCTCGTTAACTGTTAAGTTTGAAGAAGAAAGAAGTTCAGCGGCTCTTTTCAGGCGCATTGTTCTTATGAATTCAATGGCTGTTTGGTCTGTCAGAGCCTTTATTTTTCTTGCCAGAGAGCGATAACTCATGTTTAGTTGGCTACTTAAATGTTCCACGCTGAATTCAGGATCAGATAGAAATTTATTTGTAATATCCAGAAGTTTTTCAACGAAAAGTTGATCTGTGTTGGTGATGGTTATATCTGTGGGTTTTAGGTGAATTTCATTTCTGAACTTATCTATTAGGGCGTTTCTTGTATTGATTAATCTGTTTATGTAGGTTACTAGAATTTCGGTTGAGAATGGCTTGGTAATATACGCATCAGCTCCCGTTTGAACGCCTTTAATCTGATCTTCTTCGTTGGCTTTGGCTGTCAGAGCTATAATAGGAATATGACTTGTCGATATATCACTCTTTAATAGCCGGATCAATTCAAACCCATCCATTAGCGGCATCATGATATCAGTGACAATGATGTCGGGATTAATCTCGTTTGCATATTCAAGACCCTCTTTACCATTATTAGCAGTTATAACATGGTATTTTATGTTTAGTTTGTTGGCGATGTGATTTAATAAATCAGTATTATCTTCAACAATTAAAACTGTGCTTCTCTCGTATGCATCGGAGGCTGACTCAACTGATTTGTTTTGTCCCTGTGTTGTCTCATCAATGGTGATAAAAACGTTCTCTTTTTTTAATGTCTCCTCATCTTGTTGTAGTTGTTCCATCTGATGATTTACAGGGATTTGGAAGGCAAAGCAGGAGCCTTTGCCTTCTGTGCTGTCAACCCATATTTTTCCGTTATGTAGTTCTATGTATTGTTTGGTTATGTCCAGCCCAATTCCTGTTCCTTCAGATTTACGCTCATTTATCGGAATTCTATAATACCTTCTAAATACATTAGAGACTTCTTTCTTTGGGATTCCACAACCAGTATCCGAAATTTTAATCTCCAGATGAGGTATGCTGGCTCTTTTTCTGAAAAGCTTTAATCCGGTCTGCTTTTTCGTTTTGACATTCATAATTTCACTTGTTCTGATTTCAATACTTCCTCCTTCGGGACTGTATTTTACCGCATTTGATATCAGATTATAAATTATGGTTGTCATTTTTTCGTAGTCAAACCAAGCGTAGAGTTTAGCTTTCTCAGATATCAGACGAAATGTGTGTTTCTCTTTGTTTGACCTGCTTTTAAATGCATTGATAATATCGTTTATCAGATTGTTAATATTGCTGTAGGTCATATTTAACCTCTC
Organism: Alkalitalea saponilacus; assembly: GCF_900168165.1. Taxonomy (GTDB): domain Bacteria; phylum Bacteroidota; class Bacteroidia; order Bacteroidales; family Marinilabiliaceae; genus Natronoflexus; species Natronoflexus saponilacus. The sequence goes on along the minus strand of NZ_FUYV01000002.1, from coordinate 65,198 downwards.
ACCTCCTGTATCAATTCTTCTGAAATCCAGGATTTGATTAATCAAATCCAATAGCCTCTGAATATTCTTTTGTGTAGGTATAAGAGATTCTTTAATTTTTGTGTCAATTTGAGAATCTTTTATTAAATCTTCAACAGGTTCTTTTATTAGAGTTAATGGAGTCCTTATTTCATGAGATAAATTTGTGAAGAAATTCAATTTAGCCTGATTAATCTCCTCCTGTTTCTTGTGTTTGAAATGTTCGATTTGCAATTGCGTTTTTTGTGTGATTTCAATAAGAGAATATCGCTTATATCCTACAATAAGTAGCAATAGTATAATGATGTATCCAATGTATGCCAAATGAGTTTGCCACCAAGCGGGTAAAACAACGATGTCAATCTTTCTGTAGTTGTCATTCCATAGTCCGTCATTATTGGCTGCTTTAACTTTAAAGGTGTATCTGCCTGGATTTATGTTGGTATAGTGAGTTTCTCTATGGTCTGTAATGTAGTTCCATTGATCTTCAAACCCATCAAGTTTGTAGGCAAACAGGTTGTTTTCAGGTGAGATGTAATTAAAGGCTGTAAACCTAAAACCAAAGTTGTTTTGACTCTTCTTTAAAGTTATCTCCTCAGTATAAGAAATGTGTTGCTGTAGGGGAGATGCTTCAGTTCCTGTATCCACGAGGTTTCCGGAGATGTAAAAATCTACTATTTCCACATCAGGAATAAACGGATTAAGCCTTATGCTGTCAGGATGAAATCGGTTGAAGCCGTTGATGCCGCCGAAATACATGATCCCTTCTCTGGTTAATAAAGCAGATCGACGGTTGAACTCATTCCCCTGCAAACCGTCTTCTAGTTTCAGATTTGTCAGGATGGGTTGACTGGGAAGAAGAACTGCCTTCGTGAATTTTGAAATGCCCATATTAGTCCCCAACCATAAATTGCCAGACCTGTCTTCTTTTATACTTTTAATGGCATTATGCGGAAGTCCGTCTTTTATAGAATAGTGTCCTAAATGTGCAAGCTCTTCATTGATGACATGAAGTCCTGCTTCTGTTCCAATCCATATGTTGTTTTTACTGTCTTTGTATAATGCATAAACATTGACATCCTGATTGTTCCCCGATAATGTTACAGGGGTGAAAATATTCTGAGCGATGTTAAATTTTGTGACCCCATTAACATTTGCCAGTAAAAGAACGCTATCAGATAACTTGATTATATCTTCTACAAAATTTGTTTTGATTGATGAATTATCAATGGTATAATGGGTGAAGGTATTCTCAGATTTATTATAATGATTCAGGCCTCCTCCCATTGTCCCTATCCATAAATCTCCGTTCTCCTCAGGAAGAATTGCGAAAATGTTAGCTGAATTTAGACTTTTGATGTTATCGGACGGTAAAAAAATGGTGAACTCACCCTTTTCTTTGTCGAAAAGATTTAAGCCTCCTCCCCAGGTGCCTATCCATATTTGATCATTGTTATTTTCAGCAAGATCCCAAACAGCATTGGAGCCAATGCTGTTTGAATTCTTTTTTTCATGCACATAGTGGGTGTATTTTTCTGTTTCTTTATTGTACCGGCTCAGCCCCCCCTCAGTTCCAATCCAAATAAAGTGATCATCCTCCAAAAATGTGTTAACATGGTTGTTAATTACTGAGCTTTTCTTTTCGGGAGTTTTTCTGTGCAGTTCAATTTGTTTGGCATTCTTTTTATATATGTTAATTCCCCCTGCATAAGTGCCTATCCATATGTTTTCCTGAAAATCTTCGTAAATCGTCTGTATGGTGTTATTGGTAATTGAATTTGGAGTAAAAGGTCGGTATTGATATCGCTCAAATGCCGGGGCGGATAAATTGCTGTTTATCTTCAGTCTGTTAAGGCCTCCGTTTTGAGTTCCAACCCAAAGGTATCCATGGTTATCAAGATGCAACGAGAGAATTGCTCCTTCTGAAATAGAAGAATCATTGGAGGGGTTGTGTATGAAATTTTTAAAAATGATGTCATTTTCATTGATTGTTCCTTTATTTAACCCTTTGTTGGTGCCAATCCATAAACGTCCTTGCTCATCACGTGTAATTGACCTTATATCGTTTCCAGTTATACTGCCAGGTTTATCTGGTTCATCCAGAAATGTTTTAAAAGCGCCAAGATTTCTGATAAAAAGATTTAAGCCATGTTTTGTTCCAACCCAAATATTGTTTTCACAATCTATATATATGGTATTGACTATTCCATGGCTTATGCTGTTATCTGAATTTGGATCTGGAAAAAATTCAGTCAACTGTTGGTCTATTGAGTTCAGGAAAAAGAAGTTGTGCGCACCAATGTATATATGGCCGTTTAAATCCTGAGCTATAGCATAGATGTTCTCCCTGGGCAAGTGATTCATTCTTATGAATGAATCATTTTTTCTGTTATATACGTTTATGCCGTTCGATGTGCCTACCCAAATATCCCCTTTTTTATCAATAAATAGCGTGTAAATTTGGTTAGAAGATATGGTTTTTATGTTTTCCGGATCATGTTTGTAAATATGAAAATGCGATCCGTCATACTTTGTAAGGCCATCCTCAGTCCCAATCCAAATAAAGCCATCTGTATCCTGTACTATTGAAGTTATTCTGCTCGACGAGAGCCCATTGTTTGAGGTGATGCTTTTAAAACTAAGATTTGATAAGACTGTATGTTGAAAGAAAATAGATAATATAATGGTAAAAATAAACTTCATAATTAAGTACTAATTTGGAGATTCCGATATCACAAAAGTAGTTTAATAGTGTGAATGTATGAAAAAAAACGTAAAGACACCTTGCACTCTTGTGTCTAATCATATTATTTTGATGAATTTCTGTTTTGTGTAAGTTCTTAGTTTATAGGCGATGGTTAATCTCACTATCAAAATTGGATGCTTTGTCGCTATTTGATTTATAGATATATTATCTGATTGAAGTATTTATTTGTTAATATTAAGTTTTATTTACTTATGGGCGTGTAATCGTTATTTTAATTACATAATGTTGCATGAAAATTTTGAAATAATTTAGAATGTACAACCATGGACAGAAGAAAATTTTTAGCAAGTACAGGTTTGGCAGCTGGATCATTATTAATGAATCCGGTTAATAGTGTTGCTGCCCGGCGCACACCAGGGAAAAAGAGAAAAATGGCTCTTGTAGGCACAGGCATCCGTGGTGTAAATATGTTTGGTCGCGATCTGCTCAGGCAATATGGTGAATATGTTGAATTAGTAGGTCTTTGTGATATTAATCCCGGCCGACTCAGGTATGCCGATGGTTATATTGGCGCCAATTGTCCCACTTTTACCGATTTGGAGGAGATGATTCGAAAGCAAAAACCCGAAGTTATCATTGTTACCTCTGAAGATTCCTCCCATCATACTGTAATTATCAAAGCCATGGAGATGGGATGTGATATCATTACAGAAAAGCCTCTTACCATTGATGAAGGAAAAGCACAGGAAATTCTTGATGCTCAGAAACGCACCGGACGCGAAATCATTGTAACATTTAATTATCGCTATCCCCCATACAGAGCCAAGATGAAACAACTGATAAATGATGGGCTCATTGGCGATATCAATACTGTTGAGTTTCATTGGAACATTGACCACAGTCATTTAACAAGGTATATGCAAAGATGGCATGGTTATAAGGATCATGGCGGAACCTTGTGGGTTCATAAATCAACACACCATTTCGATATGGTAAACTGGTTCCTTGATTCTGAGCCTAAAGAGGTGTTTGCTTATGCATCATTGGATAGATATGGTAAAAACGGGAAATTCCGTGGAAAAAACTGCCGCAACTGTGAATATACTGCTAAATGTCCCTATTATTGGGATATTAATGCAAATGCTCACTTAAAAGCTTTGTATGCCGACAATGAACAATATGACGGCTATATTCGTGATAACTGTGTATTTCGTGAGAGCATTGATATTTATGAGCACCACAATGCCGTTGTAAAATATATGAATGGTGCTGTGTTGAACTATTCTTTAACAGGTGATACCGATTACGAAGGATACTGGATCGCGTTTAATGGAACTAAAGGGCGCTTGGAAGCTCGTATTGAAGGCTATCCGCAAAAAGATTATGCTGAGATTACTTTTACTCCCATTGACAGATACACTGATGAAAAACCCAAAATTTTCAGAGTGGACTATACACGTGCCGGTCATTGGGGAGGGGATGTTTTAATGATGGACAAATTGTTTAAAGATCCAGATATGCCAGATCCACTTCGCCAGCAAGCTACATTACGCGATGGCGTGATGTCTATTCTTACCGGTGTTGCCGCTCGTCAAAGTGTAGAGTCCGGAAAAACAGTTCAGATTCAGGACCTTACAACTTTAAAGCCTAAAGTGAAGGTTGTGTAGTGAGTTTACTATGTTTTGCGCTAAAAAAGCCGGTTCTAAAACCGGCTTTTGCATTTAGAATCAGGAGGTCGTAACTCCATGTTTGTTTCATTTTTTATGATGGAATTAGCTCTTTTATAACATTGGTGTACGAACTTCCGGTTTCTATTCTGGTTCTATTTTTATCATTTAAAACTAAGATATACTTACCTTTAAAATACTTTCTAAACTCTTTTATGTAATTAATATTGACAATAATACCCCGATGGATTTGAATGAAGTGATCGGGCAGTCGGTCAAGAAGTTTTTTTAACGACATTTCTGATATATATTTTTCACCATTGTTGGTAAAGAAATCAACATACTTTTCATTTGCTTTAAAATGGGTTATATGCTCAGTTTTAATAAGCAATACTCTGTCGCCTATTTTATGGGGCACCGAATGAAGAATTTTTTTCTCAGTTTGCAGCTCTATCAAATTAAGCAACTCTTTAATTCGAAGACTTGATTTTTGGTTGGATATGTGGTCTAATTTTTCTAATGTTATTTTTAACCGTTCTGCTTCAACCGGTTTTACCAAATAATCAAGTGCAAGGGTCTCGAATGCCTGGAGAGCATAGTTTTCATAAGCCGTACAAAATACCACATGGGGGATAAACTCTAAATCCTCAAGCATTTCGAATCCTGTTTTGCCGGGCATCTGAATATCAAGGAATACAATATCAGGTTTTAGATGGTTGATCATTTTTGCTCCTTCAATGCCATTGCCGGCTTCTCCTATAATTTCAAAGCGATCCTTAAAGCTCGCCAACAACGTTGACAAACGTTGCCGGGCAATGCTTTCATCATCTATAATAAGGGTTCGTAATACATTCATCTTAGTCTAGTTTAATGATGATTTTTTTTTCAGGCACATTTACAAAATGTAGTTCAAAACGATTTGGATACATAATTTCCAGCTTGTCATAGATGCTTTGTATTCCAAAACCCGGAATCAGGTCATCGGGAAATGCCGGCCCATTGTCAGCAACTATTATAAATAATCTGTTGTTTTCTTTGTTGATGGAAACCTTAACAAACCCTTTTTCTACCTTTTTAGAAATTCCGTGTTTCAGAGCATTTTCAACCAATGGTTGAATTAAAAATCTGGGTATCCTCTCTGCTGCTAAATCATCAGGAAGGATTATTTCGAAATCAAGCCTGTCATCAAATCTTATCTTCTCAATATCAAGATAAATATGAATCATTTCCATCTCTTCTTTCAGGGTTGTCCAGTCGCTCTGTTCGCGATTAATGGAATACCGAAACAACCGGGATAACGACAAAGCCATTCGTTCAGTTTTTTCTGGATTCGTTTTGCATAATCCCGCTATGGAATTAAGTGAGTTGTATAAAAAATGTGGGTTAATCCTTGAATGTAGTGCATTTAATTCAGCCTTGGTTTTTAGTTCACGAAGCTTTGAAAGTTGAATCTCATTGGCGACTTTTATTTCACGTTCCTTCACCATGAAAAAGTTAATTAAGGCACGTATGATTCCTACTAATGTAAATCCAAGCCAAGTATAAATAATTACAAATAACTCAGGGTTATCTTTTATTGGAGTGTTCGGCGAAGAAAAAAACACAATAGCAAAAATTGTGGCAGGGGGTATGATGCTTGTAGATGAAAATATCAATAACGATTGCCAGAATTTGTGTTTATTGATTTTGCCAATGGCTATTTCCAATAACCTAAAGAGGTTTATAAGAGGAAGTCCGATAATTATTGTGATTAAACTTCCTACTAATATACCAAGCCATTTTATCCCGCTGTCATTATGCAAATCCAGTCGATAGCCAAGATTTAAATATAACGAAAATAAGAGCCCGAAAAAGAAGAGTCCAAGAGCTGCTGTTGTGTTGAATCTTAGAAACGAGTGTCTTATTTTAACAAAGTATTTTTTATGCATAAGTATTACCAGCCCTGTAAAAATAAAAGCTAAGAAAATTAAAGGCCAAAATAGTAATGTGTATCTGTGTTGGGTTAACCAAGGTGGTAAGTGATAACGTCTGTAAGTGTTTTTAGCGATTGGCAGCAGAGTGTCAAAATCTGAGGAATAGATGGTTCTTATCATCTCCTTGTCGAAATCGCTCAACTCTAAGTAAGTTGGATCCTTTTCTGATATATAACTACTCATGAAAAGGCTATGGGGACTTTCAAAATAATCCCACTCCCTTTGATAAATTGCGCCAATTGGCAAATGTTTGGGATACAAAGCCCTTGCAAGTTGATTGGTCAATGCTGTTTGTTTCAAGGAATCAGCAATTAAGCCCTGACTAATGAATATTTCATATCTGCGTCTATACTTTCCGTTTTCGTCTTTATCATTTGTTGTGGTAAAGTGCCAATACAATTCAAAACTGTCAGGAATAAAATGAGATTTTTGCAAATATGCAGCATTGGTACTATCCACAAACCATATTCTTAAATTACCATGTTCATGTGTGCTCATCTCTACTTTCAAAGTCTCCGTTAATTCATCGGTAATTTTAATGGCATTGGCCACAAGTATGGAGTCTTGTTCCGTATAGTTGCCATAAAGGCTAATTGAAATGTCATAATCCCACTTTGTATTGTGAGAATTATTCTCGGCATATACAATGGCTCGCCATGGAATTTCAGGCGGAATTACCTCTTTTGCTGCTGCATTTATGAGCAAATAAAATAGAATCAGAGTTTTTGTGATTTTTAACATAGCTGTAAATTTAGTAGATTATTGATACAAATATGCCACAAGTGCTTTGTAGAAATTATGTTTTTCCGACAAACACATGATTTAAGCTGACGAACTGAAAAAAATATCAAATTAAAGACAGCCCTGTCTTTAATTTGATGTTTTTTCGTAAATTGCTCAAGGGAAAAGATTCAGGTAGTTTCAGTTTGAAAGTAATTGCAGGTTGTCGCTAAATCATCTAACTTGTATAAAACAGTTCTGACAAAAGCTTCAGAAGAGTCTTGATTCTACCTTTTATTTCATGAAAATCATACATAAAACATTTATCTATGAGCGAATTAATAAATAATTCAGAAAAGAGAAAAGAGATGCTCAAGCACATGATTCTTGAGCTGCATAGCGGACAAGCTCCTGAACAGGTAAAAAAAAGGCTGGCCGAACTACTTAAAAATATTCCCTACGACGAAGTGGTAGAGGTGGAACAGGAGCTGATTTCTGAAGGTCTGCCGGTTGAAGAGGTTTTAAAGTTGTGTGATTTTCATACGCAGGTGTCATCCTCCCGGTAGTGTTCATATTGTTGATCAGATTGTGGAAGATTTTAAAAGTGGAAAAGAGAGTAGTGCTGCCTTTTGGATCAATTTCAAGGAGCGATTTATTTACATCGAATATTTTGCAATAAAGGGTAAGGATGGTGAATATTTAGGAGTAGTTGAATTTACTCAGGATTTAACCAAACTAAGAAAGCTTGAAGGAGAACAAAGATTACTGAATTACTCAAACGAGTAATTCAGTCGTTTCAAATAATTGTTATTACGTTGCTTATATGTCTAACAAACAACTGGTCATTACTCCAAAAACAAAAGTGGGTGAGTTGCTCGATACATATCCCCAATTGGAAGAAGTGCTGATTGGGATGTCTCCTGCTTTTCATTTCTGATTTTAAACCCTTGTTTGTTAAATATTTTAAATTGTGGTAAGTTTATGGAAGACTTCTTTAAGAAACCCCTTATTAGATAACTATGAAACCAGCTTTTGAAGTACAGAATCCGGATTTTGAATTAAGCCCGCTAACGGGCATGACCCGCCATCACTATATAGAGTGTGCAAAATACCTGCTGGAGCGGGCTTTTACCCACATCGATTCCATAGACCAACATCTTTCGTTTCCGAGGGTTCCCGGTAAAACCTATCCGCAACCCAATGCTCCCGAGTGGCGGTATCGGTCTGCTGATTTTGAAGCTTTGGAACGGACTTTTACTTTGGCTGGCCCTTTGATTCTAAACGATCCGGAAGTATCCATTAAAGGCATAAAACTAAGAGATTATTACAGCTTGCATTTCTATAGAGCGTTTACTCCCGGACATGCCAACTCGTTACCACTTCCCGAAGAGTTGCCCGATTCGAATTATCAGTTTACCTGCGAGTTTGGTGGTTTGTTTAAAACACTTTTACTGATGCCCGATACCATTTGGTCCCAATATACCGAAGAACAAAAAAGTGAAATGGTTAAAACCATTTCAAAATGGGGGCATCACCGAACCACACAAAATAATTGGCGTATTTTTAATATCACCACGCTCTCTTTTCTTAAAAAACATGGATACGAAATAGATGATGACCTGTTGAAAAGTCATCTTTTATGGGTCGCTTCTTACCACTCAGGTAACGGGTGGTATCTTGAACAAACTTATAATTACTATTCCATCAGCCTGTTTATTGTTTATACCACCATTTGGAACCGGGCTTTTGGAGACGAGTATTACCCTGAAATTGCAGATGTAATTGAAAGGTCGGCTCAGAAGCTGATGGAATCTCTTCCCAGCTTTTTTGGGCGCGATGGATACATAAACATGTGGTCGCGGAGTATTTGTTATCGTACGTGGGTTTCCGGTGCATTCCCGGTTGCTTTTATGCTTAAAAAGCAAAATCTGCTGGATGCTGGATGGGCCAGGAGGTTGTGTTCCGGTTCTTTGTTACAGTTTGTAACTCGCGAAGATTTCTATCATAATGAAATTCCAAGTCTTGGCTTTTATGGTACACGTGAATACATGGTTCAAAACTATAGCTGTCCGGGAAGTCCCTATCTGATGTTCTTGCCATTTATTTGTCTTGCCTTGCCTGAGGATTCTCCATTCTGGACTGCGAAAGAAAATGATGGTTTCTGGGAAAATCTTGGAAACGATTCAAAAAAAGTTATTCTGGACAATCCCGGACTGGTTCTTGTTAACCATGGAAAAACCGGAACTTCTGAAATTATTCCCGGAAAGGTTTATTACGATGACCCAAATTACTCCAAACTAGCATACAATACCCATTTCCCTTGGGAAGATCACGACCCAGACGGAGGGACTTCTATGGAGTACAGTTTTCGGAGTCTCGACCCACGAGATTTAAGAGGAGATGACGTTAATTTTTACCTAACCGGGCTTACTGTTGATAATGATGCATTAAAAAACCAAAAATTCACCATTTCGCAGAGCATGCTTTATAATGGTGTGATTGATGAGGTGTTGTACAGACAGGCCATCATGAGGAAACCACCTAATAACGGGGTTGGGTACATCATTGATTTGGCTGAAATCACATTGGCGGCAGGGGTCATCCGGGTAGATCGCACTCGTCTGGCTTTTGAGTATGAAATTACTCTTGGGCATTTTGGATTGCCTCATTATAATGGCAAAAGTGCCGAGGTTGAGCAGTTTGATGAGGGTGAAAAGAAGGTGGTTACGGCTACAATTCCCGGGCGAAGTGTAGCTTTAATCACCTATAAAGGCTGGGACCAGTTGGAAAGTAAAGTCCATACCAACATGAATGCCGAAACCGATGATAGTACCGTGATTTTTGCACGTAAAAAGAGACTGGATAAAAATCCCCCAATGGAGTTGCTTATTTCTGTAATGCTTCACAAAATGGATGATAAGCCATGGACAACGGAAGAGTTAGACCCCATAAAGAACATTGAAGTAATAGAAGTTACATCCACTTACTCAACTCTCGGTGTGGTTCTGACTTTGGCTGACAAACGGAAATTTAACATTGATTTTAAAGATATCGATGGAAGACGAAGTTGCTGATGGAACTTCTTGTTAATGAGTTGTGTACAAGCTAAATTGACTCACTGCAAACAATAAACGAAGAGAATGAAAAACAAAAATTTATTATTTCTATTTTTCCTGTTAATATCAATGATTTTTTTAGCTCAAGAAAAGGAAATTAGGATAGGACCAGGTCCTTTACCGGTAAGACCAGAACCCGTTGTTGTTTTTGATGGGATAAAATTACCATCTGATATTACAAAAGATATTCTAAGCAAAGATAATAGCGAGATTATTGATTCTGTTACAATTCAAAATGACTCTATTTATGATTGTAACGGACAATTAATAAACCTTGGAATTGTCAGAATATTCACGAAGGATTCGATAAACATTGGAGCAAAAAAAATTCTTAGACTTACAGACAATTGGCTATATAATAACACTCAAACCAAATTAGTAATAAACGACATATCGGTTGATTGGGACAAAAAAACATTTCAGAGATTGACAAGTTTAGATCCTGATAGTATCCTCTATGCAAAAATTAAGCAGATTAAAAAAACAGATTGTAATTCGACACTAATATTAAAGATAAAAGAATAAAGCCAGTACACAACAGCGTATATAATTAAGTGCGGTTTAGGTGCTGATAATCAAGGTTTCTGCCCCGATTCGGCTTCGGCGCTTTTCGACGGGAAAGTGCCCCGCAATCCGTACCCAATTCAAATCAAGTCTATTTTGTAACAAGATCGGTTGAAAGCACATAAATAGCATATCCTCTTGCCGGAGCTTTCACCCAAACACGGCCATCGTCATACACCTGGGTAGATACATTGTTATTAAATATATCTACCAGTGTTTGGTTGTTCCAGTTTGACCATCCTTCAGGTGTTGCGTTTACCCATAATCCTTTGGTTATATTCGAATTATTTAGAACGATGATGGCTCCGTCCTTTTTATCATTACCCTGACGACGAGCAATATAAACGTTGTTTGTGTTGGTTTCAGGATATGGATTGCCGGTTTGACTCAATACAGAGATAATTCCATCCAAATAGGTTTTTCTAACGTCAATCAATTTAATAATTTCATCTTGCACCCACGTCGGAAAACTTAACTGTTTTGAAGCATCATCTTTATCAAAAAGAGTAATTCCATAAAGGTGAGGATAAAAGATGCAGGGTCGACCTTCATGTGTAAGAATATAAGCATATCCTAAATTCCAGTCTTTAGTTACCCATTTATCGTGTTCCTTTCCTGTGTCATGATTTTCAAGAAATGTTACCACAGAAGTTCCGGGGAGACTGTGCCCATCGTTGTTTCTGACAATTCCAGCATGGTTTAACCAGCTCATGTTAAAACTGGCGTCTCCATTACACATGTCTGTTAAAGTAGTTTTTAATGGAAAGTCAAATGCGTCGGTAGCAGCTCCATATGAACCAACGTTATGAACCCAACTTTGAATTGCCGCTGCTGACCCCCAATATTCACTAACAATGTATCTTTGTTCTCCGTTAAGCAACGGGAGACTGTTAATCCATGAAGCCGCATAGGACTCCTGAAACCCACGAACAAAATCAAGCCTGAAACCATCAAATTTTATCACATCAGCCATCCAGACACCCCATTCATTCATTCGTTCCTGAATGGCCGGATCAAAGGTGTTCAAATCGTTTCCAAACCCTTTTGTGTTTGTAATGATTTCATCGCCCATGCCCCAATCTCCCAGCCAATCATTTTCATCAACCGGATGGAAATGGGTATAGTTCCAGGTCCAATTTTGCTCTCCAATACCTGTTTTGTGAGGAAATGAAAGTCCCGTATTAGTAATAGCCTGAAGTTGGGTTGTGGCAATGTTTTGGCCGTTAAACCAAATTTCAAAAGGATAAAAGCCTCTTGTCTGGTCTCCCCAATACCAGCTTTCTCCAGATTGAATTCGAGACGTTAGTTTTATTACAATATCTTTGTTTCCGGGGGCAGTTACTCTAAATTCGTCAATGTCCCCTTCATAATTTATAAATGCACGGACTGTTTGTCCCGAGTCTGGAAATATGTTGTAATGACCATCGCCATTATTGGGCTCAGTTTCCCAGCTATAGCTGTTGTTAAATCCGCTGTCATTGTAATCAATTTGAATGTCATACGCGCGATTTTCATATGAAGAGCTGTAATCCAAATAGTAGCCTTTAATTTTTATATAATAATCTCCGGCCTTCGCATTTGGAATTACCCAGTTAATTTCATTGGTTGGATACGGCACATATTGTTGCCCGTTTCTATAAGCCTCATCAAATACGTACTGTTTCACAGCAGGGTTAACTTCAGCATCATCATCGCCGGAATATATATGGTTAAGAATGATGTCTGCATATACATTTACCTTGGCCATTCCATTTGTTGTATCATGCATGGTAGCAATCATGTTTTCCAGTTCAGCCCTGCTTCCAAAGCGAGTCTCTGTTGATCCTTTTTGATGGTAGTTACCCAAATCATAATGGTCATAAATGCCATAACCCATGTCAAATATTCCCCAGTTTCCCTTAGATGGAGAAGGAATCCATATTCCGGTTATTCCCCAGTTTTTAAAATCGATGGATTTATTGTTAAGGTTGTTCCACCATAGTCCTTTGTTATTGTCTGAATCTACAGGTACATCCCAATAAAATGCCTGAAGCATAACGTCATTTTGAGCTGACAATGGTTTTACCACAAAAAACAAGAACAATGTTATTGATAAACCTATTCCTGCTTTTTGAAGCATCTGGCTTAACTTGAGTTTTGTCGATGTCATTTTTGTAAGATATTTGAGTTAAATTAAAGGAGTGAATTGGAGGTTCTGATTGAAGTATAAAGTATTAAGGATTGTTATTGTGAGATGCATCTCAGGTTGTTAAATATATGTTCGATGGCCTTAGAGGATTGATGAATTATATCCCCAAAATGAATAGAACCTGCTTTTTAGCAAACACCAGTTACAATTATATTTTATATCCCGTCGTGTGTTTACTGGGAAGATAATCAATTGAATTGAAAACATCGAGTTTGAATGCATGTTATATTTTTAATTATAACAGGGCAATTTCTCTCTCATAATCCTGAATTATAAGATTCCCTCCCTGCGAAAATCAAAGAGTTCTCTTACGTATTGTTTTACATAGAATAAATATAAATTGAATATCAGTACAATAAACATGACATAAGTCATAAAAAGAGAGGTGTAGATTATTGTAACTTATATAAAGAAAAAAATATTTAATTGTATCACCTTATATCTCAGTGCTTATGTCACCAATTCAGGAAATAATTCAAAAGGTTTCTGCCAGTCATGGAACTGAGAGGGAATCACTTTTGCCAATTCTTCAGGCAATTTATGCAAAGAATCACATTCTCACAGAAGAGGACATGATTGAAGTAGCCCGTGAGTTAGATATTTCTGCAGCTCATGTGTACGGAACCGCTACTTTTTACAGCTTTCTTGAAACACAGCAAAGCGGAAAATACATTATAAGATTATGCAGAACCATTACTTGTATGATGCATGGAAAGAATATTATTCTGCAGGAACTGGAACGATTACTGAAAATAAAACCCGGACAAACAACTCCTGACGGTATTTTCACCCTCACCGAAACCAACTGTTTAGGCCAGTGCCATAAAGGCCCTGCCATGCTGGTTAACGATACTCCTCATACAGATCTGACGCCTGAAAGCATCCGGGAGATAATAGATAAATACAGGCGCGAAGCTTTGCAGTAAATCAGGGTGTCGCGAATGAAGATGTTTTTGGGTTGCTCATCACAAATTTAAAACCAGACCGTTATGACAAAAAATCTGAAACGACTCGATTTAATATTCAAAAACGAAGGTGATTCAGAGGCTATTCTTGGTAAAACATTGGCCAGAAGTAATGAGGAACTTATCAGCGATCTTATAGCTTCCGGATTGAAAGGTAGAGGAGGAGCCGGTTTTCCGACCGGATTAAAATGGAGATTGGCTGCTGATGATAAGGCTGATGAAAAGTTTATTATTTGCAATGCCGATGAAGGCGAGCCCGGGACCTTTAAAGACAGAGAAATACTGACAAGTGTTCCACACAAGGTCCTTGCCGGGATGGCCGTTTGTGCACGCATTATAAATTGTAGGCAGGGATTTATTTACCTCCGGCAGGAATATACTTATCTGGTTCCCCATCTTAACAATGCCATTGAAGAGTTTCATCAGCTGATGAAGAAATTCGAAGTTGATTTTCAGGTGGAAATATTTATGGGTTCGGGCGCATACATATGTGGTGAAGAAACGGCTCTATTTGAAAGTATGGAAGGAAAACGGGGAGAACCTCGAAACAAACCTCCATATCCAACTAATTTTGGATACAAAGGAAAGCCCACAGTCATAAATAATGTGGAAACCCTGGCTCACACCTATTCAATATTTAAATATGGTCCCGAGAAGTTCAGGGATTTGGGAGTTAAGGATAGTAGAGGAAGTAAAGTGTTTTCAGTTTCGGGAGACACGCCCATCCCGGGTATTTATGAACTTGAATTTGGTATGACACTTCAAAAATTTGTGGATGATTTTGGGGACGGAGATGCTAAAGCTGTGCAGGTTGGTGGTGCTGCCGGTTTTTGCGTTCCTCGTAAAAGATTTGAAAAAACAATCATTGGATATCAGGGGAAACTTACAGGGGTGTCTCTTCCAACGGGAGGTTCCATGATGATTTTTAACTCCTCAAGATCTATGTACAATGTTTTGCATAACTACCTCGATTTCTTTGTGGAGGAAAGCTGCGGACAATGTACTCCCTGCAGGGTGGGTACTCAACAGCTGCTGATGGGAATTCAAGCCGTAAAACGAGGAGAACGACCTTCCACATACCTTGATAAACTGCTGGGACTTGCAGAAGTGATGAGGGTGACAGCCAAATGCGGACTTGGTCAGTCGGTAGCAAATTCTTTTTCTTCAATTGTTGAGAACTTTAAGGAAGAGATGATCTATTGATCATCTCTGAAAAACTCAATGCAACTATGTTGCATTGAGTAAAAAGAACTGAGTTTTTAAATCAGTAATCCAAATCCATTTAAAAACCAAAATAATTTAAGCATATGAGTAGCCAGGTGACTTTAAAAATCGACAGTATATCTGTTAGTGTTAAGCAGGGTACTTCATTGCTTGACGCTGCAAGATCAATAAACATAAAAATACCCACACTTTGTCATCATGAAGATTTGTGTGTTGCCGGAAATTGCCGGGTTTGTATGGTTGAACAGAAAGGCTCGGATCGCTTGTTGCCGGCATGTGCCATACCGGCATCAGACGGAATGGAAATCCATACCAACAGCATGAAGGTGCGTAATGCACGAAAGCAGATTCTCGAACTTCTGGTCTCTGAACATCGTGCTGAATGCACCACTTGCTATAAAAGCGGGAATTGTGAGCTTCAGGAACTATCACATGAATACATTCTCGGAGAGAATGCATTCATAAATCTAATTCCATTTAAGGAGTATACCATCGATTATTACTCGCCATCCATCATAAAAGACGATAGTAAATGCATTCGCTGCCAGAGATGCGTCCGCACCTGTGATCAACTCCAGAATATAGGAGCTTTAACAGTTTCCAAAAAAGGAAGTGAAATGAAAATTTCCACCTTTTTTGAGAAACCAATCTATCAAGTGGTATGCACCAATTGCGGACAGTGTGTAAATCGTTGCCCAACCGGTGCACTCACAGAGAAAAACTATGTGGAGGAGGTGTGGTCGGCCATTAATGATGAGAAAAAATATGTGGTGGTGCAAACAGCTCCCGCTGTTCGCATCGCTTTGGGCGAAGCTCTTGGAATTGATCCCGGAGAAATTGTCACAGGGAAAATGGTGACTGCGCTGCGGCGTTTGGGCTTTAATTCGGTGCTGGATACTGATTTTACTGCCGATTTAACCATTATTGAAGAGGGACATGAGCTACTTCAACGCCTTAAAAAGGTTCTTAAAGATAAGGATAAAAATGTGCGGTTGCCCATGACAACCAGTTGTTCCCCCGGTTGGATTAAATTTATTGAGCATATATTCCCGGATTTTCTGCCAAATCTTTCCTCCGCTAAATCTCCACAACAGATGTTTGGCGCATTGGCCAAAACGTTTTTCGCCAATAAAATCGGGGTTGATCCCGCTTCAATGGTTAGTGTATCGGTCATGCCATGCACGGCCAAGAAATTTGAAGCCAACAGGCCGGAGATGTATTCCAGTGGATATCAGGATGTGGACTATGTTTTAACCACGCGGGAATTGGCGCTGATGATTAAACAGGCCGGCATTGATTTTAAATCCCTGGCCGATGATAATTACGACAGTATAATGGGTGAAAGTTCAGGAGCAGCTGTAATATTCGGCGCTACCGGTGGTGTAATGGAAGCCGCTTTAAGGACAGTTTATGAAGTAGTGACCGGCAGGGAGGTCCCGTTTGAAGGATTAAACATTACTCCAGTCAGGGGAATGGAAGGCGTGCGCGAAGCTACTTTAAAAATTGATAAAGCGCTTCCGGAATGGGATTTTTTGGAGGGCGTTGAGGTTAAAACCTGCGTGGCACACGGACTCGCCAATGCAAAAAGAGTGATGGAATCGGTACGAGATGGTTCATCGAATTATCATTTTATCGAGATCATGGCTTGTCCCGGCGGATGTCTTGGAGGAGGAGGACAACCCATTCCAACCTCTCCTGAAATCAGAAATGCCAGGTCTTCTGCCATTTATCGGGAAGATACCCTTAAAACAATCCGAAAATCTCATGAAAATCCGGAAGTTGTTAAGGTTTACAAGGAGTTTCTTGGCGAACCGCTGGGGCATGAATCGCACAGGCTTTTACACACTCATTACACACCAAGGGAACGGTATTGAATCACCCATGAGTCGTGGCTTTTATCGGTACTCTTGCAAGTTGCATGCGAAATTATGCTATTTACATAAAACGTACGCATTTTTAACCGGATTAACACATAACACAGGAATTCCGGATTTGTTTTTTATGATACGAAGTTCATCAGGACCGGTAATATAATGACCCGGTCCATAGTGCTTGGTGGTACTTAGTATCACCAAACTGTTTCCTGTCTTGTCTGCGAGCTCGATGGTTTCCCAGGGCAATCGACCTGAGCTGACATGACTCTCATTTAAGTCATATGGAGTGTTGGTCTCTTTGAATAATTTATCAACAAAACGGATGTTTAAATGAGTGCTGTTTTTTGCCCATTGTTCTTTCTCATTCGCTTTTAATACAATAATGCGACTGTCGGAGAATCGATTGAAGTATGAAGCCCAAATGGCAGTTTCTTTATCCGTACGATCATAGCCAATTGGTATAATGACTGTTTTGGGAAACCAGTTGTCATAAGCAAATTTAGGTAAAATCATATATGGAAGCCTTAACTTTCGGGTCTTCAACATGAATCTGAGTTCTTTCAATGGTCGTGGAAAACCGCTCGGAAGCTCAGGGAATATAATCATAATTGCCTCCTCATTATGGCTGTTCTTTTCAATTAGCTGGTTGTAATTAAAGTTGTATGGAAATGAGATAAATCTGAATGCCGGAAGTGATCTGAGAGTAGATTCTTTAGATGTTAAGCTTTTCTCAACATATTCTGTTGAGATTTGGTCATTCATTAACAGAAACGTGACAGATGACCCGAATACCTCAGCAATTGGGAATGCAATGCCTCTCAATGTTTGTAGATTCAGAGGTTTAGCACAAGCCACTATGATGGTGGTTTGGATGTTCGGAAGCATTTTGTTTATTGATTTAGTTCTGAAAAATACAATATTTTTTAAATTTTGAGTTATTTTGTTTAAATTCATGCCAAATCATAGGTGGAATTAATTCGGATACCCAATGAATCAGGAGCATAGAGTTACTATTTGTCTTGGAAGTTCTTGTTTTTCAAGAGGGAATAAACATGTTTTAGAGATTGTGAAGAGTTATTTAAGGGAGCACAATCTTGAGCCAACTGTTTTTTTCAGTGGGGAGTTATGTACCGGTTTGTGTGAGGAGGGGCCTGTTCTTAAAATTGATGGTAATTTATATAAAGCGGTGTCATCTGAAAATATTTACGAAATACTCGATGAGTATTTCGGTCATTCATAGTGTTTTCGTAAATTACCAAAGGAAATAAGCATTATTATGAGGCAATTGGTCGTAGTTGATCCGGAAAAGTGCAATCTTAGTCTGGCATGTATCAGAACATGCCCCACCAAAGCAATAAAGATAGAGGAGACCCATGCAACTATAGTTCCGGGTCGCTGTATTGGTTGTGGACATTGTGTGATGGTTTGTTCTCAAAATGCCATTTCCTATAGAGATGAGAAGCAGATGGTAAAAGATCTGCTTGGTTCGGGCTCCAAAGTTGCAATTATTTGCGATCCCTCCATTTCCGGAGAGTTTGTAGACATTACTGATCATCGCAAATTTGTTGCAATGATTCGCGGATTGGGATTTGATTATGTGCTTGAAATGGCTTTCGGGATTGATTTACTTGCTTTCAGATACCGCGATTTACTTCACAATTTCCATGGGAAATACTACATACACACTGTTTGTCCTCCCGTAGCAGCTTATGTGGAAAAGTTTGAGCCGGAGCTGGTAGAAAACCTTGCGCGGATGGTGCCTCCTTATGTGGTAATGGCAAAGGTGGTTCGTAAATATTATGGAGAGGATTTGAAACTGGTTTATGCAACTGCTTGTGTGGCAGCTAAAGATGACACACGTATGCATAAAGATGATGGACGGATAGATGGCGTCCTTACTTTTATTGAGATGCGTGAGCTGTTTAAGGAGTTTAAAATTACCGAAAACAATGTAGAGTACAGTGAATTTGATCCGCCCATTGGCCGCAAAGGTGGACTTTACCCCATCCGTAGGGGAATGCTTCAGGCAGTAGACATCAACCAGGAATTACTTTCTGGAGACATCATCAGCGCCAACGGGCAATTTGACTTTAAGGAATCTCTTTCAGAATTTAAGAGTCAGACAGGTCTTAAACAGCATCTTGACCTGTTCTATTGTGAAGGTTGCGTGATGGGTCCCGGAATGAGTCCGGGAGGTAAGAAGTTTATGCGACGATCAGAGGTTATCAAATATGTAAACAAGCGGTTGAAGGGGTTGGATCTGGTCAATTGGCATGAGCAGATTGAGCAATTTAAGGATCTGGATGTTTCCCGCACATTTAAAGCTCAGGACAGACGACTTCCCATGCCACCCGATAGCGAAATCCGGCGAGTGTTGCACGAAATGGGCAAAAGCAAAGCAGAAGACCAGCTGGGATGTGGTGCTTGCGGTTACCCATCATGTCGCGAATTTGCCATCGCTTATTGCCAGGGTCTCACCAATTATGAGATGTGTTATAGCTATTCAATCAACAAGCTTCATACATTTATCAGTAAAGTAAACGCGACCAATGAAAAACTGAAAAAAACCAAGGAGGCTCTTAAAGATAGTGAAGAAAAAGCCAGAGCAGGCGAAATGGCTGCACTTGAAGCAGCTGAGGTTACCACAATCATGTTAGACAAAATAAATGCCGGAGTTGTAGTCGTAGATGAAAACCTGAAAATTATGGAGTCAAATCATGTGTTTGTTGAGATGTTGGGAGAGGATGCTCAAACCATAAATGATACAATACCCGGTTTGAAAGGAGCAGAACTTTCTGCGCTTGTTCCGTTTCACCGTCTGTTTGCCTCCGTTTTGCAATCTGGACAGGATATGTTAAACCGTGATACGCCTTTTGGTAATTCAATTTTCAATGTCTCTGTATTCACTATTAAAAAGCATAAGGCAGTTGGTGGCATCATTCGTGATCTAACCTCTCCAAACGTCCGGAGAGAAGAGGTGATCAACAGGGCAAGAACAGTTATTCGGGAAAACCTTGAAACAGTTCAGCAAATTGCATTCTTGCTGGGGGAAAGTGCTTCAAAAACAGAGAAGATTCTTTCATCCATCATCGACGCTCAAAAACTAGGCTCAGATAACGAAGGTTCTGAAGAAAAAACTGACTCATAAAGTAATAGAATGCTGGTACCCGAAAGTCATATATATATTGATATTTTTTGTCATCAGGCCAATCATGTAGGCGAGGAGATTTGTGGTGATGTGTTTTTATCCAGAAGAATAAAAGAGGAGGGGCGCACCATTGTTGTGCTTTCAGATGGAATGGGGTCAGGAATCAAAGCCAATGTGCTGGCCTCTTTAACAGCCTCTATGGCTGTTAATTTTACCATGGAGCACCGAGAGGTCAAGAAAAGCGCAGAAATCATCATGAATACACTTCCGGTTTGTTCAGTACGGAAAATCAGTTATTCAACCTTTACCATCATCGACATCGAAGATGACGGATTTACAACCATCGTAGAATATGACAATCCGGATTGTGTCATTCTAAGAGGAGAAGAAATTTTTGATCCGAAATGGGAAACTATTCAGCTTGAAGACGAAAAGTATCGTGACAAGGAGATCAGAACCTGCAGTTTTAGAGCCGAAATGGAGGATCGGATTCTTTTTTTGAGTGATGGAATTGTTCAGTCCGGGATGGGAACCAGAGCCTTCCCATTTGGATGGGGACGGGACGGAGTGATTGAGCAGGTTAAAAAACTATTACAAAACACCCCTTTTATATCCTCTGCAAAATTGGCAAGAAAGATAGTCAGTTTATCTATGAAACACGATGGGGGAATCGCAAAAGATGATACCTCCTTTGGAGTAATTTACTTCAGAGAACCACGTAAAATGCTGTTGGTCTCAGGCCCCCCCTTTGATGAGCGAAATGATTTGGATTTTGCACTTAAGGTACAGCGGTTTTCCGGGAAAAAGATCATTTCTGGTGGTACTACTGCCGAAATAATAGCCCGAGAGTTGGCTTTACGTTTCGATGCAGGAATGGAACAGTCTGATCCTGAACTACCACCTGCCTCTTATGTGGAAGGGATGAATTTGGTCACAGAAGGAATTCTTACGTTAGGAAAAGCTGCCCGCATCCTTGAAAATCTCAAAAAGGATGAAAAAATCGGCACCGGACCGGCCGATCTCATTGTGAAATATCTTCTGGAGAGCGATCGCATTCACATCATTAACGGAACGCGCATTAATGTGGCGCATCAGGATCCTAACCTGCCGGTTGAGTTAGAAATACGCCGGTCGGTTGTGAAAAGAATTGTTAGAGTTCTCGAAGATAAATTCCTCAAGGAAGTGACCGTTGAATACATGTAATCCTTCAAGCATTATCGCATGTCATAATGGATAGATCATGTTTTTTGTAGAATATTTTAACAAATTCGACATAAATTACATGTTTGTTAATTTAGACTGTTTATATATTACTGTAAGCCACGTCAATAAACTCTTTTAATATTTTTAAGGATTGTACTTTCCGTGTATCTTAACATCTGAAAATTCATGCGATTATTTTGATTTGTTTATGTGTTTGACTTTTAGTAATATAATGTTTATATGAATATAAGTACGGTTGTGGAACTTCTGGAGGCCAGGTTGATTTGCGGCGATGTAAATCAGGAAAGGGAATTTATGTATGGATTTGCCAGCGATTTAATGAGCGATGTTTTAACTCTGGATTCTGACAACCTGATTCTGATAACAGGTCTGACCAATACGCAGGTTATAAGAACCTCTGAAATGGCAGACATCCATTGCGTTGTCCTGGTTAGGGGGAAGAAAGTTTCAGACGAGATGAAACAATTAGCTGAAGAAAACCACATTACCTTAATTGAAACCCCGTTTTCTATGTTCAGAACTGTCTCAATTCTGCACGAGGCGGGTTTAAAACCGGTTTACTAACCGCGAAAAACCTATAGAAAATGGAGTTCAGATATGAAGTAGAAGGAGGAAACTTTTCCCGTGCCGGCCATGCCAGCAGTGCGGTAAAAAAGATATTGAAGCAATTAAATGTCGACAACCGCATCATTAAACGAATTGTGGTAGCGCTTTATGAAGGAGAAGTAAATGTGGTGGCGCATGCACATAAGGGAAGTATTTTAGTCGATATAGATGAACAAAGAATCGAAATAAAGATAGAGGATGAAGGCCCCGGTATTCCCGATATTGACCTCGCCATGCAGGCCGGATATTCTACCGCATCTGCCGCAGTGCGCGAAATGGGGTTTGGAGCTGGGATGGGACTTCCAAATATTAAGAAGAACACCGATGAGTTAAAAATTGCCTCAGAGGTGGGAAAAGGAACAACGTTGGAAATGATCACTTATTTGCAATAAAATCAGGTTGTAAACATGGCAAATGACCAGTTTTATCATGCTTTAAAGGTTGACGAATCCCTCTGTTACGGATGTACTCATTGTATGAATGTATGTCCTACCGGAGCCATCCGAATCCGGAATGGTAAGGCTTCCATTCGTAAAAACTGGTGTGTGGACTGTGGTGATTGCATGAAGGTATGTCCTGTAAATGCTTTTTATGTTGAGCAGGACGATTTCGATAAAATATATGATTATAAATATAGAGTGGCACTGGTGCCTGCCGTTATGATAGGTCAGTTTCCGTCAAATATTTCTGAATCCCAGATATTTTCTGTGATGCGGGAACTGGGATTTACGCACGTGTTTCAGACGGAGCATACTGTGGACATCATCAATGATGCAATGATTGAAGCTGCCCGTAAGCAGTCTGAGAAGCCCTTAATTTCCTCTTTTTGTCCGGCAGTTGTGAGATTGATACAGGTGAAATTTCCTGCTCTGGTTGATCAGATACTTTTGGTGAAACCACCCATTGATGCATCTGCCATTTTCTTTAGAAAAAAGTTGCAGGATGAAGGCATCCCTGACGAGGAGATAGGCATTTTCTTTGTAACCCCATGTGCTGCCAAAATTGCTGCGGTTAAAAGTCCTGTTGGTGAAACCAAATCTCCTGTTAATGGGGTCATTAACATGGATTTCATGTACAATAAAGTGTATCACGGAATCAAAAATCGCAGTGGTTCCGGAGTCAGATCACCCGGTGAAAATTTGCCCAACCTGGGGCCTAAACATATTAAATGGACGCTCACAAATGGAGAGGCTCCGCATATGCGGGGTCGTTGTCTTGCAATTGATGAAATACATAATGTAATAGATATTCTGGAAAAGGTAGAGAATGATGAGATACCGGATTTGGATTTTCTTGAGCTCAGAGCATGTGACGAGAGTTGTGCAGGAGGGGTTCTGGTAGTAGGAAATCGTTTTCTAACAGTTGAACGGTTAAGAAAACGAGCTGAACTTTTCAAGGACATACATGGGATACCTGAAGATCTGGCTTCTTATGTGGATTTTATGAAAACCCGCCTTCCACTTAAGCCATTGGATCCACGATCCATGTTGAAGCTTGACGAAGATATGAGCGTTGCTCTCAGAAAGATGCAGCAGGTTAGAAAGTTGATGTGTTATCTGCCCGGAATAGATTGTGGAGCCTGTGGAGCGCCAAATTGCCTGAGTCTTGCACAGGACATTGTACAAAAGGAGGCTCAACTCTCCAGTTGCGTGTTTATTCAGCGAACGATGGAAAAACATAAGAAGCTTCACAGCGATCATGCCATCAGAATTATTGATAAAGTTTGGGGTAAAGACAGATTAGATAAAGATTGTACAAAATTAGGAGCTAAAGATGAAGGTACGTGATATGGTTCAAAAATTGGGGCTAAAGGTTTTTTCAGGAGAATCTGGCCTCGAAAATGAGATAGCCGGCGGCTATGTTTCCGATTTGTTGAGTGATGTCATGGGAAATGCAGATGAAAATTTTGTGTGGATGACTCTTCAAACCCATAAGAACATTATGGCCGTGGCATCACTGAAAGAACTTGCTGCCATCATTATTGTAAAAGGATTGGAACCCGATGGCGATACCATCGCTCACAGCAATGAGGAGAAAGTTCCTTTGCTTGGGACTGATATGGAAACCTTTGAAATTGCAGGGAAATTGTATGGTTTGCTAAATAATTAAAGTGGCTTAACAATCTGAAATGATGAAGTGGTATCGGGCAGATTTACATATTCACACCGTTCTTTCACCATGTGGAGGATTGGATATGACGCCCGAACGAATTATTGACGAAGCTCTCAAAAAGAAGTTGGACATCATTGCTATAACCGACCATAACACTACCAAACAATGTAAAGAAGTTATGGAGGTAGGTAAAGAAATGGAGTTGATGGTCATTGGAGGAGCAGAAGTTAACAGCAGGGAAGAGGTTCATTGTGTAACGCTCTTTGAATCGGGTGAAAGATTGGAAGAGTTTCAGGTGTTTCTGGATGCCAAATTGCCAGAGATACTAAATATACCTGAAAAGTTTGGCCATCAGGTATGGGTCAACAGATATGAAGAGATACAAGGAGAGGAACAGAGGTTGTTATGGAGTGCGTTAAATGCATCAATGGAAGAGATAGTTAAAGAGGTATATCGTCTTAATGGCATGTTTTTTCCGGCACACATTGATCGTATGATCAATGGGATGTTGCGTCAATTGGGATTTGTTCCGGCCGATTTAAAGGCTGATGCTCTTGAAGTTTTATTTCTTAATGATCAAAAAATTGCCGAGGTTAAAGATAAAAACAGAAGATTTTCAATCATAACCAATTCTGACGCCCATGAGCCTGAGCATATCGGACGCCGTTTTACCTGGCTAAAAATGAAAGAGCCAAGCTTTGAAGAGGTCAGAAAGGCTTTGAATCAGCAAGATGGCAGAGAGGCAAAGCCCGGAACCGGGAAAATATAGTAGGTGTAATCATGAAAGATCTCTCTATGCATATGATGGATATTGCACGAAACTCTGTCAGAGCCGGAGCAAAAGTCGTGGAAATATCCTTGAATTTTCAATCAATTGATAATTCCATGGAATTATCAATATCGGATGATGGATGTGGGATGGATCAAGAAACGGTTAACAAAGTAACAGATCCGTTTGTATCCACAAGGATCACACGTAAAGTGGGGTTGGGACTGCCTTTTTTGAAAATGAATGCAGAACAAACCGGAGGATCAATATCGATTGATTCTGAACCCGGAAGAGGAACCCGGGTAAAGGCCGGGTTTTTACGTGGTCACATTGATTGCATTCCATTGGGAGATATCCCAGGAACTGTGGCTCTTCTTATTTGTGGTACGCCCGATGTGGATTTCATCATCCACATCACACAGGATGAAAAAAGATTCAATCTGAATTCAAAGGAGGTGAAGGACGAACTAGGGGATGTTGGTGTATACAATCCTGAAGTAGTCAATTTTTTGCGGGAAATGGTAAAAGAGAACATGGAAGAGATGAGTATTCAATAAGAACCCAAAATATTAAAACATCCAATAATTATGGCAAAAGTTAAGACATTGGCAGATCTTCGGAAAATGAAGGACGAACTCAGGAGTAAGATTTCCCTCAGAGAAAACAGCGACAATCCGGAGAGCATGGTACAGATTAAGGTCTCAATGGCTACCTGCGGAATTGCCTCAGGCGCAAAAGAAGTAATGAACCATCTAATCAATGAGTTGGATATCGAAAATATTCCTTCGGTAGTGACTCAAACAGGATGTATGGGATATTGCTATGCCGAACCTACCATCGAAGTGATTAAGCCTGGTGAACAACCTTTGGTGTTTGGAGATGTAACTCTGAAAAAAGCTTCCGAAATCATAGAAAAATATATTAAGGGTGGTGAACTGGTTGATGGTATCATTCCCGATAGTTACGAAACAATAGAGTAATAAACTGATAACCCTCTTGAATGTTATGGGAAAATATAAAAGTCATATTTTAGTATGTGCAGGCACAGGATGTCGCGCTTCAGACTGCGAAGGCATTGTGTCTAACCTTGAATCTGCTCTGGAAGAGAACAACCTCAATGAAGATGTACAGGTTGTACGAACCGGATGTTTTGGTTTTTGCGAAAAGGGGCCGGTTGTAAAAATGGTGCCTGATAACACTTTTTACGTTGAAGTGACTCCTGATGACGCTGGCGAACTTGTATTGGAACATCTGGTAAAAGGACGAAAAGTTGAGAGGCTTCTTTACATTGATCCTGATACCAAAGAGCGTATTTCCGACTCCAAACACATGGGGTTTTATAAGAAGCAATACCGCATTGCCTTGCGCAACTGCGGATTCATCGATCCTGAAAATATTGATGAGTATATTGCCCGCGATGGTTATGCAGCCATGGGAAAAATTCTGGAAAGCATGACACCCGAAGAAGCAACTGCAATAATAAAGGAGTCCGGTCTGAGAGGTCGGGGTGGAGGTGGATTTCCCACCGGGCTTAAATGGGAGTTTACCAGAAAAGCTCAGGCTGACAAAAAATATGTGGTATGTAATGCCGATGAGGGGGATCCCGGTGCGTTTATGGACAGGTCGATTCTTGAAGGTGACCCACACTCGGTTCTTGAAGCTATGGCTATATGCGGATTTTGCATCGGAGCCGATACCGGTTTGATATACATTAGGGCAGAGTATCCGTTGGCCATCAACAGACTAAAAACTGCCATCAATCAAGCCCGGGAATATGGTCTTATAGGTAAGGATATTTTAGGAACCGGATTCAATTTTGATGTAGAAATACGTCTGGGTGCGGGCGCTTTCGTTTGTGGAGAGGAAACAGCACTGATTCACTCCATGGAGGGTCTCAGAGGTGAGCCCACCGTTAAGCCACCTTTTCCTGCGGAAAAAGGTTACAACGGAAAACCAACTAACGTCAACAATGTTGAGACTTTTGCCAATGTGCCTCCCATTATTCTTAAAGGAAGTAAATGGTTTTCAGAAATTGGCACAGAGAAAAGCAAAGGAACCAAAGTGTTTGCCCTGGCCGGAAAGGTCAACAATGTTGGACTCATTGAAGTACCAATGGGGATTTCCCTGCGCGAAGTCATATTTGATATTGGTGGAGGAATAAAGGGTGGAAAGAAGTTTAAAGCCGTTCAAACCGGTGGCCCTTCGGGTGGTTGTCTTACCGAAAAGCATCTGGATATACCCATCGACTACGAAAACCTTCTGCAATGTGGTTCCATGATGGGGTCGGGAGGGATGATTGTTATGGACGAGGACGATTGTATGGTTTCTATGGCCAAGTTCTATCTTGATTTTACTGTGGAAGAGAGCTGTGGGAAATGTGCTCCGTGTCGTATCGGGAACAAAAGATTGTATGAGATGCTCGATAAAATTTCATTGGGCAAATCAACTGAGGAAGACTTGGGGATGCTGCGTAACCTTGCCAATGTAATTAAAGACACCTCCTTGTGTGGATTGGGACAAACATCACCAAACCCGGTGTTATCAACCATGGATAATTTTCAAGAAGAGTATCTGGCTCATGTTGTTGATGGCAAGTGTCCGGCCGGACAATGTAAAGCGCTGATGCATTATATCATTGACTCTCACCTATGTGTGGGATGTACGTTGTGTAACAGGGTGTGTCCGGTGGATGCCATATCAGGAGAAAAAAAGACTCCGCATGTCATTGATAGCAGTATCTGTATAAAATGTGGAGCCTGTCTGGAAAAATGCAAGTTTGGAGCCATTAGTGTACAGTAATTCCAAATTGTTGGTAACCAAAAAATCTTAAAAGAATGGATATTGTAAAATTAACCATAGATGATAAACCGGTAGTGGTTGAGAGGGGAACAACTCTTTTGGAAGCTGCCAAATCAATAGGGATTAATATTCCCACACTTTGTTATATGAAGCTGGAAGATCTCAACTTCGAGAACAAACCCGGCGGATGCCGTGTTTGCGTTGTCGAAGTGGAAGGGCGCAGAAATCTGGCTCCAGCCTGTAAAACTGAATGCAGTGAAGGCATGGTGGTTCACTCTCACACGGTAAGGGTAATAAATGCCCGTCGCACGGTTATGGAGTTGATTCTCTCTGATCATCCGGCAGAGTGTCTTACCTGTGCGAAATCCGGGAATTGCGATTTGCAATCCATGGCTCAGAAACTGGGTATTCGGGAATTGCATTATAAAGGTGAGCAATCTCGCTATAAAGGCGATAAATCACCGGCTATTATCCGCGAAATGGATAAATGCATCATGTGTCGAAGGTGCGAAACAGCTTGTAATGATGTTCAGACTGTTGGGGTTTTGTCTGCCATCAACAGGGGATTTGAATCGGTTGTAGCACCGGCATTTGAAATGGATCTGGATAAATCATCCTGTACTTACTGTGGCCAATGTGTCGCTGTTTGTCCTACTGCTGCGCTTACCGAAAGGGATTCTACATGGAAAGTGGTGGAGGCCATTGTGAATCCTCAAAAAACCGTGATAGTTCAAACGGCACCTGCCGTTCGTGCCGCATTGGGTGAGGCTTTTGGAATGGAGCCGGGAACCCTGGTGACCGGGAAAATGGTTGCAGCTCTCAAAAAGCTCGGGTTTGATTATGTGTTTGATACCGATTTTGCTGCTGACCTCACCATCATGGAAGAGGGAGCAGAAATTCTCGATCGCTTATCACGCCATCTAAATGGCGATAAAGAGGTTAAACTGCCTATTTTAACGAGTTGCTGTCCGGGATGGGTTAAGTTTTTTGAACATCATTTCCCTGAAATGATTGATATTCCTTCCACTGCCAAATCACCGCAGCAGATGTTCGGAGCCATTGCAAAATCTTACTTTGCACAGCAATTAAAGAAGAAGCGCGAAGATTTAGTTGTCGTTTCTGTTATGCCATGTCTGGCAAAAAAGTATGAATGTACTCGAGAAGAGTTTCAGGTCAATGGAGATCCCGATGTTAATTTGTCTATTTCTACCCGTGAGTTGGCTAATCTCATTCGAAATGCCAATCTCGATTTTGGCAAACTGACCGATGAGGATTTTGACCATCCGCTTGGTGAATCCACAGGCGCATCTGTGATTTTTGGAACTACTGGCGGTGTTATTGAAGCAGCAATTAGAAGTGCCTATGAAATGTTTACCGAAAAGAAACTCGAAAAGGTAGATTTTTTGGAGTTACGAGGAATGGAAGGCATCCGAAAGGCCACTGTCGATTTTGACGGCCTACCTATAAACATCGGAATTGCCCATGGATTAGGAAACGCCAGAAAACTCCTTGAAGATATAAAAGCCGGAAAATCGGAATTTCATGCCATCGAGATTATGGCGTGTCCGGGTGGCTGTATCGGTGGAGGAGGCCAGCCTTACCATCACGGTGACGTAGAAATTCTAAAGAAAAGACAAAAAGCCATATATGCAGAAGATGCCGGTAAGCCCATCAGAAAATCACATGAAAATCCTTATATCCAAAAATTGTATAAGGAGTTTTTGGGCAAACCTCTCAGCGATAAGTCCCATGAACTTTTGCATACGCATTATTTCGATAGAAAAAGTAAGATTGAAGTTAATCATTAATAATTCCGAAAC
The DNA here is from genome assembly GCF_900168165.1 of Alkalitalea saponilacus. GTDB lineage: Bacteria > Bacteroidota > Bacteroidia > Bacteroidales > Marinilabiliaceae > Natronoflexus > Natronoflexus saponilacus. The sequence goes on along the minus strand of NZ_FUYV01000002.1, from coordinate 35,704 downwards.
TCTATCGATCCAATTTTTAACAGATATTAAACAACAAAGATATGGCAAGTGTCAAATTACCTGAGAGCAAGATTCAGGAGCTAAAAGAGGTCTGTCAGAAATATGACAATAAAGGTAGTGAACTGATCAATGTTTTGCATGGAGCGCAGGAGTTGTTCGGTTATCTGCCGGCTGAAGTGCAGGAAATTATTGCAGATGAATTGAATGTTTCTGTGGCTCATGTTTACGGCGTGGTAACCTTCTACTCTTTCTTTAGTATGTTGCCCAAGGGGCGGAACCCTATTTCCATTTGTATGGGGACGGCATGCTACGTGAGAGGTGCCGAAAAGGTACTGGATGAGTTTAAGCGCATATTAAATGTAAAAGTGGGCGAAACTACAGGAGATGGGAAATTCTCACTTAGTTGCCTGAGATGTGTTGGCGCATGCGGACTTGCTCCGGTAGTCACCATTGGTGAGCGAGTTTACGGAAGGGTCTCGGCCGATGATGTAAAGAAGATTTTATCAGAATACGCCTGAATTGGCTGTCTAAAAAGTCTGTTAATAATATTCAATACTTACAATTTGTCAAACAACCTTGCTTTCACCCCTCCAAACCTCCCCCAAGAGGGAGGCTTAAAGTCCCCCTTGGGGGATTTAGGGGTGAATTATTAACGTGTAATTTACGATTAGAAAGATAAGGAAAATTTAAATTTACTTTTTGGACAGCCCCAAAGGAAAATTTCCACAAAGTCCACATAGATTTTTTGGGTTGTGTTTAAACAATGATTCATTGTTATCCTCTTAAAATTCTTAGTGGTCTTTGAGGTTTTATTAAATGGTATGTGAATGTTATTTTTATCCAGTTATTGGTTTTCGAAAAGCGCCATCACCTGGAATGCAACCTTCCGGTTGTATTCTGTTGCCAGGGATTTATGGTTGATTAGGTCAACAATCGTTCCAATAAAACAGAATCCCATGGTGAAAAAATACAACACACCCATCCCAATCTGGTTTATTAAGAATCTTTGAATACCGGCAAATCCTAAAAACCCAATCAGAGTTGTGAGTAAAATGATTTGCGGATCGCGTCGTCTCGAACGATAAATGTACAGGATATTTCTGAACTCTTCGTCAGGTTTGTCTTTTAGAAGAGAGTTTAGAAACTGAGCTTCTTCCAGTTCTGCTTCAGGTAAATAGTTGAAAATTCTTTGCATGGTGTCTGATTTAGTAGCGATTATTCAATAAGGTATATATTCTGTGTGCTAATATTATAATGGTAGGAATTCCTAACGGATGGCTATGAATTGATTTTATAATCTCTCCCCTGAACAACCATGATATAGAGCGTCCCAAACCGCAGCCTGGACAAAACCCCATATCCAAATTATGCAAGAGGCACAATGAAAAGTGTGTACTGCTTGCCGGATTGTTTAAAGCCAATAACAAAATCGCCAGCAACCACGTAGCGGCTTCAAAATATTTGGCTTTGTGGCTCAATATGGCTTTAATGGAAATCATTTATTCATTGTTTATAACATGTATAAATTTAACTCTTTTTGATTAGAAATAAGCATTTTATTTTTATCATTGTATAAAAATACCTGATAATAAAGTCATCAAAATTGCATGATATCATTCAGATTATACCCGTCTCTTATTGCCATTTTATTGATGGCAATCTTTTCAAAAGCTAATGGTCAGGCATTAACAATGCGTGACAGTACACGCCTTGAGCGTGCTGAGATAAAAGTTGAGCGTGCACAGGCTTCCCATCAAAGGCATGAGAACAGAATTTTAGAAGGAGATTCTCTGATTCAGGTTGGTTTTGAGATAAATGATGCGGCAGTGGCGAAAATTGACAGTCTTTCACTGGAGATGCAAAAGCGAATGGATGAGTATCATGCCAAAGAGAGACAACTGCGACGGCAAATGCGTAATGCAAGTGATGCGGAGAGTAGAACTATTCGAAATACATTGCGTGATCTGGAAAGAGATCACAGAGCTACAGTTAGAGAAGATGATGCGAAAATCAGAAACTGGCTCCGGGATGCCACTCAAGGGGCTCGTCTTGTAGAAAGAGGAGAGAAGATGAAAAAGGATGCCAACAAGGCCATGAGATCGACCCAACGCAATTTGAATCGTGCGAAAAAGGAGCATTCAGACTTACTTAATGAACTTAATCTTGACGCTGCGTTCACTGTCCGTTAATTATCTCAATTTAACTATCACCTTCCCACCCTTCTACCCTTCCACCTTCCTACCTTTCCCACCTTGTCACTCTTCTACCTTGTTCCCTTCCCACCTTCCTACATGACTATTGTTATGGTTTTTCAAGGCATACTTTCTTAACTTTAAGAAAAAGGTGTATTATGATCAGAACATTTCTTAACTCTGAATCGTTGATGCAGTCTCATGGATACGATTCCAAAGAGCACTTAGGCGCAGTAAAGTGCCCATTGTATCAAACCTCCACTTTCGCGTTTAAATCAGCAGAAGAAGGTAAGTCTTTCTTTGAGTTGGCCTATGGGTTAAGAGAACCTAAGCCCGGAGAGGAGCAGAAAATGATATATAGTCGTTTGAATCATCCCAATCTTGATCTTATAGAAAAACGACTTGCCGCATTGGAAAAATGTGATGATGCTGCATTTTTTGCCAGCGGAATGGCAGCTATCTCAGCAGTTATGTTCGCCTGGCTAAGCCCTGGTGATTTATTGCTATATGGTGCTCCGGTTTATGGCGGAACAGATCATCTCATCAACCATGTTCTGCCACTTTACGGGATCAATATAGTGCGGTTCACGGCAAACGACTCTTTAGATGCAATTATTAAACGCGTTGAAGAGCATTACCCCGGAAAAACGCCTTCTGTAATTTTTATTGAGGTGCCGGGTAATCCTGTAAATTCTCTAATCGACATAGAAATGTGCAGTTTAATGGCTGAAAAATATGACAAATTGGGGAAAAGACCGGTTCTGGTGGTTGATAACACTTTTTTGGGGCCTGTTTATCAAAAACCATTGGAAAAAGGTGCTGATATTTCTCTATATTCTGCAACTAAGTTTATAGGAGGACACAGCGACTTAATCGCCGGAGCTTGCGCGGGAAGTTTTGAAAAAATTGCTGAACTGAAACATCTGCGCACTTTTTTTGGGTCAACCCTGGATTCGCACACCTGCTGGCTGGTGTCCAGAAGTCTCGAAACTCTTCACATCAGGGTTAAGCAACAGGTGGAAAATGCTATCAAGGTTTCTCGTTTTCTGAAAAATGAGCCGAAGATTCAGAGAGTCTATTATCCTGGGCTTTTAGAAGATGATCATCCCCAGCGAGAAATTTATAATCGTCAGTGTTTGTCTCCCGGATCAATGATTGCCTTTGAGATTAAAGGTGGGGAGGAAGAAGCATTCAGGTTTTTGAATAACTTACAGCTATTTAAAATAGCCGTAAGTCTGGGTTCCACTGAAAGTCTTGCTGAGCATCCGGCCACCATGACACATGTTGATGTGGCTCACGATGATCGGGTTTTATATGGTATTACCGATCAGCTAATCCGTCTCAGTATTGGATTGGAAAACTCTGATGATCTTATAAACGATATCAGACAGGCTCTGGAACGAGCGATTCCGGATTAAAAACTGCATGATTATTTTATATGACCAACAGATTGTCCGTATAATGGTCTTTTCATTTCATCAAGTTCCAGAAATGCGTGGACTTCATCGGCATCAATCCATGCTCTTATAACACTGCCTAATCCTTTTGATGCGGCTACCAGATATACATTTTGTGCCATAAAACCTGAGTTGGCATGTGATGGAATCAGGCTCTCTGGGGTGATCTCATCCGGTGAATCCAGACCTGCTTTTTTCATGTCAGCAACAAAAATAAGGTTTACTGCTGCATCAGCAACAAAATCCTGTAAACCTGCAACGCTTCTGTGATCTCCTTTTTTAATGAGTTCCAGTTTATGCTCCTCGGCATTGTATAAATAAACTCCTTTCTTGAGAAATACATACAAAAGCATCTCCTGTTTGTTCATCGATGATGGGGCAGTTCTTTTATCTTCACGATTAAATCCCCAGGCAGCCCAGCAGATGTCGGATAAATCCTGAAGAGTCAAATCTTTATCTGCAAAATCCCGTGTTGTCTGCCGATCATTTAATGCCTGCATTAATGGTATTCCACCTGTTTTGTCAGGGGATGGAAGTTGTATGTCCTGAGCACAAGCAGCATTCAAAACGGAAATAAATAAAAGTGGTAAGATAATTCGTTGCATATTAAAAGGTTTTAGTTGATTAATAGATATTCAAAAATAGCAAAATGCAAAATAAGATATGAACAACAGAGAAGAAATTTAATCTCCTTTTTACTGTTTGATGTCAGATGTCTTGTTATTATTGGAGTTTCCGGATTGGCGTAGTTGTTATAGATTAGTTAATGAGGGAGTTATGCGTTCGTCAGGTTTATTTTGACGTTCGTCATTAAAAATTAACTATTTATCACATATCTGTAACCGATTGATTGTTATCTGTTCAGCTATATATATCTTAGTTGCATTCAAAACCTAAACAGCCATTAGACATGAAAAATGTAATATTCAAACTCCGGAAAGAAATCCTTCTTGTTTTAGTAGCTCTGTTTTTGTTGCCGGTTACAATGATGGCCGGGACTTCTAGTTCTGAAAACAATCCGACGGACAGACGTATTCAAAATATTAAGCAACAGCATGAAAGATATCAGTCAAGACTTGAAATGGCAGATTCTTTAATTACCACAGGCGATACCATCAGAGAGAGAACTTCTATTGAAATCAGGCTAGCTACTGACAGAATGCACGAAAGAGCAAGAGCATATACCCAGGAAAGACGTGAATTGGAGAAATTGATGAGAAATGCCTCTCGTGAAGAGTTAACCGAATTGCGTCTTCAGTTAAGAGATTTTGATCAGGCCTACCGTCAAGAGCTAAATGCTTATGATGAGTTTATGCGTGAGGTTATTCGGGAATCCGAAATAGGAACTCGTGATTTTGAGCGAGGACGTGAAATAAAACGAGAAGCAGAAAGAGGGTTACGTGAAGCCACCAGGTTGTTGGCAGAATTGCAGCAAGAGATCAGGGGCGGTGAAAGTACAGAGGTTGATGTCGCGACTAATTAATCACTGAAAGGTTTTAAAGATGTCTTTCATTTTCTTGTGAGACCCAATTAAATTATGATAGAACGAGCTATCTGCTTTTGCAGATAGCTTTTTTTTGTGTCTTTCCGCAATTGGGTTCAAACCTGATTTGTTCTCATTTTATTACCTTTGTACCATTGGATGCTGTCATCTGTTTTTTTAATGAGTTTTATTTATGGAGGAGAAGAATAAAGAAGAAAATATACATGAGGAGGTGTCCATTCCAGTTGAAGAGGCTGCACGTTGGGTTATGCGTAATGTATTCCCTTTCTCGCTGGTTGCTTTGGTGCCTTTCTTCATTGTTTTTGGTTTTAGCGTATTTAGCGGAGTTTCATTGTTAAGTGTCATGCTCTTTCTTCTGTTGGTATTGTTTGGTTTGGTATTTCATGAACTCCTGCATGCTTTAGTCTTCGTGGTTTTTTCTAGAGACGGAATTCGTAAAGTTTCTTTTGGTATTGAACCGAAAACTCGCTCACCTTGGTGTCATTTTAAGGGAGAGATGTCAGTTCTATTGTATCGCGTTGGGGCATTAACTCCATTTTTTGTTATGGGTTTGTTCCCGTTGATTTATGCTTGGTTTATTCAGTCTCCCGGATGGCTGTTTTATGGTTATATTTTCAGCGTTGGAGGTGGTGGCGACTGGGTCTCTTTTTTTCTTACACGAAATTTAAAATGGAATGATAAGATTAAGGATCATCCCTCAAAATTGGGTTTTTATATCGTGAAATCTACAGAAAATTAATTTATTACATTCTTTTGTTGTCTAAAAAAACTTCATTATTTTTAGTTGAGACCCGATTTAATTTGTTTTAGAGCATAATTTTTCCGCTTTGTGAGGTTTTTTTTAGTTTTTTTTCAACAGTTTAATAAATTTGTTGAGAATGTTAATTATTAAGGGCTTTCATTGATTATTTAGAATGGATTTATATAAGATTTGATGGTGCATGCTGTTCATTTTCTTGTACAGCTTCTAGGAATAGTTTATTTTTACATGTTTGGTTGAAGAAAATCAAGGAAATATATTTATGAGAAATGCTTTACCGGTATCGGTTAAACTGCACATACACTAAAAGAGGGTTTACAGGCGATAACATCGTCTGTAAACCCTTTTTTTACATCAATTTTCAAGAAAATAAATAATTAAATACTTGCAACAGCATCAAAAAAGAAGTGTTATGCAAACAAAAATTCAGGAGTTAACTGAAAAGATTTATAATGAGGGCGTTGAAAAGGCTCGGCAAGAAGCAGAAGCCATCATTAATGAGGCAAAAGAAAAAGCTGCTTCTCTCGAAGAGGATGCCCGCAAAAGCGCTGAATCCATTGTGAAGGAGGCTGAGGAGAAAGCTGAGACACTAAAAAAGCATGTGGATTCTGAACTTAAAATGTCCATTAATCAGGCTGTGGCTGCATTAAAGCAAGATCTGGCCTCCTTGGTAACCATGAAAGCTGTTCAACCTGGAGTAAAAGAACTGTTCAATAATATGGACTTTCTTCAAGAGGTGGTTGTACAGATGGTTAAGGGCTGGGCTGAAAAGGAAAGTGTGGATATCAAGGTGGTCTTGTCTGAAAAGAATCAAAGGGAGTTGGAGAAACATTTTAAAAACCAGTTGGCCGATGAATTAAACAAGGGATTGGAACTTGCATTTTCCGATGGTGTAAAATCCGGATTTAAGGTTGGTCCTGCTGACGGTAGCTATCAGATCAGTTTTAGTGATCAGGATTTTATCAACTTCTTTAAAACCTATTTGCGTCCCAAAACCAGTGAACTTCTTTTTGAGGAGAAGAAATGATGCAAAAAAACTATTATGCTTTAGTGGCCGGACTTCCAGATATAGCACTTGATGATAAAAAAGTGCTTATATCGTCGTCCGATATGCGTGAATTGCTCAGAGATGAAGTGAATCAAAAGGACTTTGCTCTGGTGGAATTGATGTTTATGCCATACGATCATATAAACCTTCTTAATCTTTTGTTCAAAAAAGAGAAGGGTTGGGATGACCGCGGTAACATCTCAATAGATGTTATGGAGAAATTGCAGGATAGAAAAAGCATTGAAACAGCTGATTCAGATCTTGTGCCTGCCTACATGATCGAATTTCTTGAAAAATTTCATGGGGAGGAACTGGTGGAAAATTATCATCAGGCTGAGCAAATGCTCACAGAAGGTTATTATAATTTCCTTTTGGATAGCTCAAATGAGTTTGTCCGTGAGGTATCAATGTACCAAAAAAACATTGGAAATTTAATGATGGCTCTCAACGCCCGTAAGTATAATATGAAGGTTGATGAGCATCTGGTTGGAGATGATGAAGTTACTTCTGCATTAAAGAAGAGCAGAACCCGGGATTTCGGGCTCTACAATCAAATTACAGATATAGAGCAACTGATTCAGATTTTCGAGTCTGAAGACATGGTCGACAGGGAGCTGAAATTAGATTACCATAAATGGCATTTTTTAGATGAATCTACATTCTTCAACTATTTTACCATCGAGAAAGTGCTGGCCTTTTTGCTTAAGTTATTCATTGTGGAGCGATGGATGAGTCTTGACAGTGAAAAAGGGAAAGAGATGTTTAATCAATTGCTGAAAGATCTTGAATCAGACTTTCAGATTCCGGAAGAATTTACATTAGCATATGGAAAGAAAAAATAAAACCACAGGAAAAGTTGCCGGTATTGTGGCCAACCTGGTGACCGTAAAAGTCGATGGCCCGGTGGCGCAGAATGAAATCTGTTTCATTTACCACAATGATGAGCGGCTCATGGCAGAGGTTATTAAAGTGATCGGCGTAAATGCTTATGTTCAGGTGTTTGAAAGTACCCGTGGCGTTAGAGTAGGTTCTAATGTTGAGTTTGAGGGGCACATGCTTGAAGTGACTCTCGGCCCGGGAATCTTATCCCGCAATTACGACGGTTTGCAGAATGACCTGGATAAAATGGATGGCGTTTTTCTCACAAGAGGGGAATACACCGACCCGCTGAACCGGGAAGTAAAGTGGAAGTTTAAACCTCTGGCCAAAGCAGGAGAGACTGTCTCGGCTGGCAGCTGGCTTGGTGAAGTGGTGGAAAACAGCATCCCGCACAGAATCATGGTTCCATTTAAAATGGAGAAACGATACGAGGTGAAATCGGTGGTGGATGAAGGTGAATACACCGTTGACGAAACCATTGCAGTAGTTCTGGATGAGGATGGAAAGGAGATTCCTCTGACCATGGTTCAGAAGTGGCCGGTTAAAATGCCTGTTAAGGTTTATAAACATAAACCCCGTCCATTTAAATTGCTGGAGACAGGAGTGCGTTGTATTGATACATTGAATCCTATAACTGAAGGAGGTACGGGTTTTATTCCCGGTCCCTTCGGTACCGGTAAAACCGTATTGCAACATGCCATCTCAAAGCAAGCCGAGGCGGATATTGTAATTATTGCAGCTTGTGGTGAACGTGCCAACGAAGTGGTGGAAATCTTTACCGAGTTCCCTGAACTTGACGACCCGCGTACTGGACGAAAACTGATTGAGCGCACAACCATTATTGCAAATACTTCAAACATGCCGGTAGCTGCAAGGGAGGCATCTGTTTATACAGCAATGACTCTGGCAGAGTATTATCGTACCATGGGATTGAAAGTGTTGTTGATGGCCGACTCAACGTCGCGTTGGGCTCAGGCATTGCGCGAAATGTCGAACCGATTGGAAGAGCTGCCGGGACCGGATGCTTTCCCAATGGATCTTTCGGCAGTGATATCTAATTTCTATGCCCGGGCAGGATTTGTTTATCTGCCAAATGGTGAAACAGGCTCCATTACCTTTATTGGAACCGTGTCGCCCGCCGGAGGTAACCTTAAAGAACCTGTTACCGAAAGTACCCGTAAGGCAGCTCGTTGTTTCTACGGACTTTCTCAGGCACGAGCAGATAGTAAACGATATCCGGCCATCGACCCCATCGATAGTTATTCGAAATATCTTGAGTATCCTGAAGTGCAGGAGAATCTAGTTGATGTGGTTGGAGAAGGTTGGTTGAGTGATGTAATTAAAGCAAAGGATATTTTGTTACGTGGTAAAGAAGCCATGGAACAGATCAATATTCTGGGTGATGACAGTGTACCGATGTCCTTCCACGACAGATTCTGGAAGTCTGAGTTGATAGATTTTGTTATTCTTCAGCAGGATGCATTTGACTCAATTGATGCGTCAACCCCCTTAAAGCGCCAGAAATATATGTTGGCAAAAGTGCTGGAGGTGGCCGATTCTGAATTTGAATTTGCTCATTTTGAGGAAGTCTCCGGTTTCTTTAAGGAGGTTATTAACTTCTTTAAGCAGATGAACTATTCTGAATATGAATCAGACGAGTTTAAGAAACACGAGAAAAGCCTGGAAGAACTTCTGAAGGAGCGGAGAAACTAATTTGTAACCTGAAAATTATTTATAATGGAAAGTCAGGCATTTCAAAAAATATATACCAAACTGAACAACATCACCAAGGCAACAGTAACACTGAACGCGGCTGATGTTGGCTATGATGAAATAGCCACCGTTCACGGCCGGATGGCGCAGGTGGTAAAGTTGATGGGCGACGAGGTAACATTGCAGGTGTTTTCCGGAACTGAAGGAATTCCTACTAATGCGGAGGTTACATTCATGGGACGTCCACCTCAGCTAAAGGTTAGCGATGATTTGGGCGGGCGTTTTTTTAACGCCTATGGAGATCCCATTGATGGAGGGCCACATGTTGAGGGCGAAGTTCGGGACATTGGTAGTCCATCGGTAAATCCGGTTCGTCGTAAGCAACCTTCGCAGCTGATCGCTACAGGTATTGCCGGTATCGACCTCAATAACAGTCTTGTTTCGGGACAGAAGATCCCATTCTTTGCTGACCCCGACCAGCCTTATAATCAGGTAATGGCAAGTGTGGCATTGCGTGCTAAGGCTGATAAAATCATTCTTGGTGGTATGGGATTGACCAACGATGACTACCTCTTTTTCAAAAACATATTTGAAAATGCAGGAGCCCTGGATCGCATCGTAAGTTTTGTTAATACCACTGACGATCCGCCAGTGGAGCGTCTCTTGGTTCCGGATATGGCTCTTACAGCAGCAGAGTATTTTGCCGTTGATAAAAACGAGAGTGTTTTGGTGCTTCTTACGGACATGACGCTCTTTGCTGATGCTTTGAGTATTGTATCCAACCGTATGGATCAAATTCCATCGAAAGACAGTATGCCGGGATCTCTATATTCTGACCTCGCCCGTATCTACGAAAAGGCGGTTCAATTCCCTTCGGGTGGTTCCATTACCATTATTGCAGTAACAACCCTGTCGGGTGGTGATATTACACATGCTATTCCAGATAATACCGGTTATATTACCGAAGGACAGCTGTTCTTGCGTCGTGATACTGATATTGGTAAAGTAATAGTTGACCCATTCCGCTCATTGTCGCGATTGAAACAGTTGGTGATTGGAAAGCAGACCCGCGAGGATCACCCACAAGTGATGAACGCTGCCATTCGTTTGTATGCAGATGCTGCCAACGCCCGCACGAAGTTGGAAAATGGTTTCGACCTTACCGATTATGACGAGCGTACTCTGGAGTTTGCCAAGTCTTATTCTGATAAACTTCTGGCCATTGATGTGAATGTGGATACCGATACCATGCTTAACATTTCATGGGAACTTTTCTCTAAGCATTTTAATAAAGCTGAAGTAGGTATCAAAGGGGAGTTTACCGAAAAATATTGGCAGAAGTAGATGTTCGATTGATTTATCTAATCATCTAATATCTAAAACTCTAAATATCTTTTTTAAAGATGGCAATAAAATTTCAATATAATAAAACATCGCTTCAAACCCTTGACAAGCAGTTGAAGGTGCGCCAGCGAGCTTTACCAACGCTTAAAAACAAGGAGTCGGCTTTGAGAAGCGAGGTGAAGCGCGCCAGAGACATGGCTGCTAAACTTGAAAAGGAGCTGGAACAGGAACTAAGGCGTTACGACGACATGGTAAGGCTATGGGGAGAGTTTGATGCATCACTTTTAAGGGTTGAGGACGTAATTCTGTCGGCGAAGAAAATTGCCGGCGTGCAGACGCCTATGCTTGATGAGGTGAGGTTTGATATTGCCCCGTATAATCCTTTTAACAAACCGGTTTGGTTTCCCGATGGGATTGACATCCTGAGAAAACTGGCCGAAATTAGTATCAACCGGGAGGTGTGGCTCCGAAAAATGGAACTGCTTGAACATGCACGGAAGAAAACCACCCAAAAGGTGAATCTTTATGAAAAGGTTCAGATCCCGGGATTTGAGGATGCCATGAGAAAAATCAAACGATTCCTGGAGGATGAGGAGAACTTATCGAAATCGGCGCAGAAGATTGTTAAAACCCGTCAGGAACAGGAGGTGCAATTATGATAGTACCAATGCTTAAATATTCGTTTCTGGTATATCATGCCGAGTATAAATCGTTTCTAAAGGATTTGAAACACCTGGGCGTGTTACACATAGAAACCAAGCGAAAGGAGCCTACATCAAAAATGCAGGAACTTTTTCGATCACACACCGATCTGACCCGTACCATTGGTCAGATGCGCGACAGGGTTAAGGATAAGAATGTGGAAGGAGACAAACCAGCTTTGAAGAGCGGGGATGAGGTGTTGAATCGCATTCGGGAAGTGGAAGGTAAACTCGAACAGTTGAATCAACAGGTGGGGCATCTTGAAAAAGAAGCTCAGCAGTTAATGCCCTGGGGCGATTTCTCAATTGATCGGGTTCAGGAACTTGAAAATTCGGGAGTTTATTTCCGGTTTTTGGTTTGCCGCACAAAGCAATACAAGCCAGCCTGGGAGGATGATTTTTTTATTCAGGTAATCAGTGATCAGGGAGATTATCGCTATTTTTTAATGATTGATAAGAGCGAGGATAGAACTGAGAATCCCATTGAACTTCCCGGAGCAGAGGAGTTACAATTACCCGATAAATCTTTAGGGGCAATTCGCAAGGAGCAGGAAGAGATTAAAAAGGAAATTGCAATATTTAACTCTGAACTGGATCTTATTGCTGCCCATTGCATGGATGCATTAGAAGCTCATTCTGTAGTTGTGAAAGGAGAGTTGGACGAGAGCAATGCTTGGCATCAAACTGAGAAAGAAGTGGAAGACCAGGTGATGTTAATTGAAGGGTGGGTGCCTAAACCCAAAGTCGATGAATTAAATAGCTATCTGGATAAGAACAATATTCTTTATGTGGCAAAAAACAGCCGCGATGATGAAAAGGTCCCTGTCTTGTTGAAAAACAATCGTTTTGCGCGCTTGTTTGAGCCAATTGGTAACATGTATGAGTTGCCAAATAGCAAGGAGCTGGACTTAGTTCCTTTCTTTGCTCCTTTTTACATGCTGTTTTTTGGATTTGCGTTGGGCGATGCCGGCTATGGTTTGTTGATTATCGCCATTGCCTTTTGGTTAAAATATGCCAAAGTAAAAGATGTAAAATTCAGACGTATTCTTACTCTGGCGCAATGGTTGGGATTATCTACGGTGGTTTTTGGTGTTTTTACCGGAACATTCCTTGGAATCAACCTGATGGAGGCGGAAGTGGCATGGCTTGAGAGGTTTAAAGAGTATATGATTGATCCCAGTTACATGTTCTATCTGGCACTATCTCTGGGTGTGATTCAGATACTTTTTGCAATGGTGCTGAAGATCATAAATATTTCCATTGCACGAAGTTTTAGGTATGCATACAGTACTGTTGGTTGGCTCATATTGCTTATTGGAAGTGGAGTAACGTATGTTCTAAAAATAACAGGAGCATTTGATGAAACAGTTGCATCGTACAGTCAGAATGGGGTGCTTATAGGTTCAGGAGCTTTGATTTTGTTATTTAGTAATCCCAAGAGAAATATTCTGATGAATTTTCTGGCCGGATTATGGGATGTTTACGGAATGCTTACTGGGTTAGTTGGAGATGTCCTTTCATACATTCGTCTGTTTGCCCTGGGAATTTCCAGTGCTATTCTTGGTTTTGTGTTTAACCAGTTGGCATTTAGCTTGAAACCTGATAATATTATTTTAGGTCCTCTTGTGATGGTTCTTGTATTAGTTATTGGGCACAGTATGACCATATTTATGGCAGGGTTGGGTGCCTTTGTCCACCCCATTCGTTTGACATTTGTAGAGTTTTATAAAAATGCCGGTTTCACCGGAGGCGGAAAGGCCTATGCGCCTTTTGCCGAAAAAAGTGTAGAATAAATAATCGTTGATTTCAAATTAAAACAAAAAAAATGGAACCTATTGTATTAGCTTACATCGGAATCGGTTTAATGGTTGGATTAGCCGGAACAGGAAGTGCATTTGGATGTTCAATTGCCGGAAGTGCTGCTGTTGGAGCATTGAAAAAGAAGCCTGATGGATTGGGAACTTTTCTATTATTAACGGCTTTGCCCGGTAGTCAGGGATTATATGGATTTGCCGGTTATTTCTTAATGAGTAATTTTTTTGGACTACTTACTGACCCAACCTGGTTGCAAGGTGCTGCTGTTTTAGGAGCCGGAATGGCTGTTGGAGTTGCTGGTTTGTTCTCTTCTTATGGCCAGGGGACTATTTGTGCCAACGGTATTGCAGCAGTTAGTTCAGGTCATGATGTTGGAGGTAAAACCATCGTTTTGGCTGTATTCCCTGAGCTGTATTCAATCATTGCTTTGGCCGCTGCATTTCTTATTGGTCAATCTGTTGCTTAACTTTGACCATCAACAAAGAGAAACGTTGTCAAAGTTTTGATGCTTTTTAAGCATTCTAAAGTTTGGCTGTTTTATAATTTAGTGTATAATTGAAAAGTGGACGCCTGAAATAAGACGTTAACCAAAAGCTCTGTTGTATTTGTGGAGACGAACATGTTTATTGTTTAGGCATTTTTTTCTGTGCGATACCTATAAAATTTTTGGTTAGTTAAGTGTTTCCTGTTTTCAGACTGTCGCTTTTCTTATATCAATATGACGTTAAATAGCCAGAAAACGATTTTTTTAACAAAAAAAATCGCTTTCTGGCTATTTTTATTATATTTGACAACTGTCTTTGGCCAGATGGTCAAAAGATATTAATCCTTATTTACTTACCCTTATGTATCATTCTATTATGCTAAAATGCCCTTTTTGTAGCCATGAAGGGATACCTGTTTTTGAAAGAAGAATATCTTCCACCGGTTGGGTGTTGTTTGGTTTGCTGCTTTTCTTCTGTCTGCCTTTGTGTTGGATTCCATTTGTAACATCAGGCACAAAAGAGGAAATCAGAAAGTGTGCTAGGTGTGGCAGCAGGCTTGGATAGATTTTGCGTCCTGGAAAGAGATGGTTTTCTAACCATAACAGGAAAAATCATATATTTTCTGATTGTTGTTTTGTGCTCTGCAACATTGCTGTACCCGTTTATTAGCTGTTCAGGAGAATATGGTATAAGTTGTTTGTTTCGCACTCTGACCGGTTTCCCGTGCCCTACATGCGGTTATTCCCGCGCGGTTTGTAACGCTTTAGCAGGTAATTATGGCAACAGTTTCATGCTAAACCCTTTGTGGTTGATTCTTATTATTTATCAGTTTTTTCTGATCTCCATCTCTGTTATATCCCTTTTAAAAAATCGGATGTTTTTTATCTCCTCAAGGATTGTTATTATTTTTGTGGTTATTCTTGGGGCTAATTGGTTGCTGATGTTGGTTTTAGGGTTTGCTGCAGCGGATGGTTTATGAGTTTCAACCTTGTTAAAATATTAAATTATGACTTTTAAAGTGATATTGTTGGCAATAGCGTTAATGGTTGTGGTAGCCATTTTAATGTCTGTGGGGGTGTTTTTAAAGAAAAAAGGAGGAATGGTAAACACCCACGTTGGAGGGAATAAGGAACTGACCAAACGCGGCATTAGTTGTGCCACTTCTCAGGATCGGGAGGAACGGAAGAGGAAATGAAGTTGAATCTTCCATTACAAAATTAAACAGGGTTGTCGTTTACGACAACCCTGTTTTGTTACATATTAAAGTTGGTTATTCTATTTTTTTATGATTCTGCTCATCACTACTTCACCATCAATGTCGGTAATTTTTATCAGGTAAACACCATTTGGCAAATCACTCACATTTAAGCTATGGCTTGATGAATTTACAATAGCTGATCTTACTAATGATCCTGAAATGTTGTAAAGTTTAATGGATGCCATAACATCCGGAGATTGAATTATTAAAACATTCTGGGTCGGGTTTGGTGAAAGACTATAGCCTTTTGCTTCGGCTGAGTTAAACCCTGATTCTATCACCTCTTCAAAATCAGCCCAGGCTCGTGGGACCAATTGTATGTCATCTCTGAACTGTAAAATTACGCCGGTTATATGATATTTTTTATCCGTAATCTCCATATCAATATAATCCAGATCTGCATAAGCTGTACGCAGGATTAGGGTGTAATCCTCCGCATCTTTAAGTTCGTAGCTGGTGCCTGCTTCAAATACCGGATCTTCGGTGTTGATGGTCAGATCTTTGACGCTTACCAGTCTGGCCTGATAGTCGGAAGTGTCATTGGTCAATGCTGTAATCAATGTTAACAACGTGACTTCCTGCGGAACGATTGTGTTCTCAGTGGAGGTGGCTTCACCCGGATCTGTTGCCGGAACAAACTGTAGCATTCCTTCATAATCTGTTAATTGCCCGGTTAAGCCAGTTATTCCGTCGTATAAATCATAATCGCCGGCAATAATACCACTGTTATCATCAATTAAAATGGCTGCTTCACCATCTTTATCCTGTATGTACTTTTGATTACGATTTGAGGTAAAGAAGGTAAATACCACTTCGCCTGTAATTCTGTAATAGTCATTGTTTCTCTCCACTTTCCTGAGGTCTGCAATAGAAGCGACTTCTGTTGGGAATGTGAAAGTGGCAGAAGCTACTTCACTGTCCTCCATTTCATTCTTCTCGGCATAAGCCCAGAGAGTTACGTTCTCCGATACGAGAATCTCCTCTTCGTATAGAACCCAATCTCCTTCCTCTGTTGTTTTGTACCAAATGGTGGCATCTGCAGTTGAAGTTTCAATGGCAACCGGTGTGGGCTCAAAAAGTACTCCTCCGTTTGGTGTTATTGACGGAGTTGCAACCACATTGCTCTCTTCCAGTGCTTCGAAGGCGCCTACGCGCATTCGGTTATTATTGTCTGTATCACCATAAAAAACAATAATAATTTGTTCTGCTGAAAAACTTTGAGCACCATCAGGGAAATAGTATGTGAGAGGATGAAAGTCATCTTCATTGGGAGCCCAGTTAGCGTCAACAACTTCAATAAGTGTAAAGTTTTCTCCTCCGTCAACGCTCAAATGTACCTCACGTTCACTTTTTGGATTATTTCTCCATTCTCTTAACCACAGCCTGAAACCGCCAAGACCATCTATTGGTAAAAGGTTTGTGATGGTTAAGTCGTCGCGGTTTCTTAAAGAATAGTTAGATTCCTCAAATGTGACGTCTGTATCACGTATTGAATTTTCAGCCGTAAAGTACCACCCTCCTTCTTCATAATGTTTTAGGCCATAGGAGGTCGCACCAGATACCAAATCCCAGTTTTCCTGTATGGAGAACGTTGTCATAAATGGCACAACCATAGGATCCGGGAAATCGAAAAATGCATGGGCGAGCGGACTGTCATTCATTCCGTCTTTTTTAGTTTTTGCCCAAATGTGCGTGGTTTCAGTAATGGTTATGGCTCCGGTGTATTCAATCCATTCCGGTTCGTCTGCATCGGGTGCGGTGAAATTATACCAGATGGTACCATCTTCGGTGTCGGTTGTGATGTTTACTTCAATGGGTTCAATAAAATAACCTCCGGCCGGATCAATTACCGGTATGGCTGCAAGATTATCATTGATATCAGATTCCTCAAAATCACTTAAAAACCTCGGGATAAAAATGACCAGATCGTCTTCCTGAAGAATGACACCTGTCAGATTTTGCCAACTGTCGGGGATGGGTTCATCAAGATAATCTTTATCGGGGTATGGGGTGCGCATGGTCAGGGTGTTGCCATGTAAGTCACGCAGTTGATAAGCTCCTCCTTGTGAGAATTCTGTGGCTTCGGAAATGATAAGTACATTTTCCATTTTTACCAGTTGCCCCTGATAATCGGCGGTGTCATTGGTGAAAGATGTTTTCAAATCATCAATTGATAACGTTTGGGGAGTCATCTCATTGTTTTGTGAGGCAGCACTTCCCGGATCAACAGAAGGTACAAACTGCATCATATTTCGGAAACCGGTGATTTGGCCTGTAAGGCCTGCAATGCCGTCATACAACTCATATTCAGTGGTGATGTTTATACTGTTGTCATCAATAAGTAGAGCATCGCTGCCATCCTTGTCCTGAATATAAACCTGGTTTCGGCTATTTTCGGTAAAGTATGTAATGACAACCTCTCCTGAAATGGTGTAGAAGTTGTTGTTTCTTTCAACCTTTCTAAGTTCAGCAATGCTGGCAACTTCAATGGGGAAGGTGTAAGTAGCGCTAACAACATCGCTGTCCTCCATTTCGTCTTTTTCTGCATACGCCCAAATGGTGGTGGTTTCAGAAACCATAATGGCCTCTTCGTAAAGAATCCAGTCTCCCTCTTCCAATGTTTTGTAGTAGATGTCAGCATCGGTGGTTGTGGTGGTAATTGAGACTTCTGTGGGTTCAAACAGATTACCTGATGCCGGAGAAAAGGCTGGGTTGGCCACTGCTTGTGGAGCATCGGGGTCGAAGGCTGTCCAGGTTAGGTTGTCGATGACTAACTGCCTGTTTTGTGTTCCACCAGTTATATGCCTTATTTCAATTGTAATATCACCATCTATATTAATATTATCTACAGAAAACGTGTGAATGGTTTCATCAGCTCCTGAGGCACTGCCAAATGCCTGCGACTGTGCAATAGGTTCACCATTGATGACCAACTCAATTTGACGATCACCGGTTGATGTAAACGCTTTTCTCATTTGGACTGAGAAATTTCCAATTCCACCAGTGATTGTTGATGAAACGATTCGGCTGTTTTCACCAGATCTTCTTAGCAAAACACCTTTCCCATCAATAGGGTAAGTCTGCTCGCCAGTAACATGATAATAATTCCAAGTTATACCATTATTCCCAACAAAAAAACCATCTCTATAGGTTCCTCCATCAGGGATGTTGTGATTTTCAAAATCTTCAAATCCCTGAGCCTGCATAATTCCTATGCCAGCCATTAGGAGAAAAGATAGCAATAGTAAACAATTTCTGGGTATCAAGTTTGTCATAGTAATACAGTTTTAATGATTTGTTTTATTTGGTCATAAATTTAGTTTTTATTTGTCGGTTGTTCAAGTTGATTTTAGTCAATTATTTGTTAACTGTAAACGCTACTTTCTAATAATAAAAAAAATAAACCACAAAGTTCACGGAGTTATACACAAAGAGCGCAAAGGCTAATAACCTTTGCGCTCTTTGTGTGTTCTTCATGTTCTTTGTGGTTAAATTCTCTTTTTAGAACCTAACTCTAAAGCAACAGATTTAAGTTTACTTTTTAACAACTTTCTGCACTGCGATGGTTCCATCTGCATAGGTCAGTTTAACCAGATAAATTCCACCTGGCAAGTTGCTCATGTTCAAGGTTACTTCGGTAGAGTTCTCCACAGAAGATACCACCAAACTACCAACGGTATTGAACACCTCCACTGCACTAATCACCTCAGCCGCGTTGATGTTCAGGATGTTCTGCACGGGGTTGGGGAAGATGGCAATATCGCCTGCTTCATTCAGAGGAATATCTACGGTCGATGATGGGGTTATATCCGCTGATGATCGTGGAACCAGCCTAAGAACTGCAAATCTTTGGTGAATAACTCCGGTAATATCTTGCGCTGCTGTTGGAATAGCTGTGCCAACAAAATCCAAATCATTGGCATAAACCCTTAAGGAGCCTGATCCGGTCTCATCGGAGATGTCATATGTTTCAGGTCCTGCAAAGTTATCATCAGTACCAGGGGCAATGGTTGTTTTAAGGATGGTTACTAACATTGCCTGATGATCTGTGGTTAAGTCCTCTAAAGTTACTACCTCTGGGATGATATAATTCTCCTTGCTATTTGCTTCAGGCGTATTGGTGGCGGGAACTAACTGCAGCATATCCTGAAAAATATTCAGTGATCCCATAATGTTTTCAATACCATCGTACAGATCGTACTGGGTTGTAATGACTCCATCTCCATCATCAATTAAAATGGCACCTGTTGCATCTTGAACAAATTTCTGATTGCGATTACTCGTGGCAAAAGTAAGAATAGCCTCCCCGGTAAGATGGTAATAAGTTCCATCAGTATTTCCTTCACGCAACTCGGATATGGTGCTAACTTCTATTGGAAATTGAAATGTAGCAGAGGCAACATCACTGTCATCCATTTCGTCCTTTTCGGCATAAGCCCAAATGGTTGTGGTTTCAGTAATGTTTAAAGCATCAGTATAAACTTCCCATTCATCCTCTTCATTGGTCTTATAGAAAACTGTTGCACCATCCGTGGTACTGCTGATGGTAACTTCTACATCCTCAAAAAAGTTTCCGCCGTTGGGTGAGAAGGTGGGGGCGGAGACTTTTGTAGATGAAATTACGGATCCTAGAACTTCAAAATCATTAAATCTTAAATTCCCAGTACCTGACGCTGCATATCCCCAAATTCTAAAGGAGATTTTTTGGGATGTGTTTTCTATTAGGTTTTCAGTGAAGGAAAATGCATCTAAGTTATTGGCATCCGTACTTTCTACAGAACCATCTATAATGAGCGTGTTTTCATTATTCACAAAATTATCGAAACTATATTTTATTGTTATTTTTTGAGGGCCAGCAGCAGTTCGACCAAATCGGAAATTAAGTTTAGATATAATTAATTCAAAACCGGGTTTTGGTTCAATTGCAAATGCTAAATACTTTTCATCTTTATCAAATTCTGGTTTGGTGCTCCATGAAGAAGAGTTGCCAATTCTTCCTCCTTCTCCATTTTGAAAACCAAATGTACCTGCAGATAATGACACATCTGTTGCTTCAATGCCAGGGTTTACAGCGCTTGCCTCTGTGTTATCATTGAAATTCCAAGTTGCTAAGATCTCTTGGGAATGTGTGAAGTTCCAATTCAAGAATGAAAATGTTAGAAGAATTAAAACCGTTTTTTGTCTTTGTAAAATTCGTTTCATAATTTCATTTTTATATTTAACATTAAAATTCGGGTAATCAATTTTCTTTAAATTCAGAAGCAATCATTGTTTTTTACCTCTGCGCTTTAGCGTCTCCGCGTTTAAACAACACCAATTCTATAAATATAGAACAAATATTTATCCCATAAAATGACAGATGTTGGATATGGCTGGTTCCACGTTTTATCTAAAATCATTGACTCAAAAAAAATAAAATGCTTTGCGTCTCTCTGTCTCCGCGTTTATTCATCTAAAGGTAGCATCTAATGTTCAAATTTTCAATAATAACATGTAAAGATTTTGTTACTTGAATGGGGGAGGGATTTAAAGTGTAAATAAAACACTATAAACTATTGAGTTTTTTCCCGGATGTATTATCTTGCAGCGCTATCCTTGCCACTTAATCACTAAAACCTGAATAATATGCGAAAGATTACAGTATGTTTGTTGTTTTTTGCATTGCTGTTCCATGCTTGGGGGCAGGATGCAAACCGGTTTTTTCCGGAGGATAGGTTGTTGATTCCCGGTGCATTTTACTATCCGGAGCACTGGCCTGAACATCAGTGGGAAAGGGATTTTGAAAAGATGGCTGAGATGGGGTTTGAGTTTGTACACATGGCAGAATTTGCCTGGGCATTTCTTGAACCAAGCGAGGGGGTTTATGATTTTGATTGGCTGGATCGAGCCATTGATCTGGCAGCCAAAAACGGTCTGAAAGTGATGCTGTGTACTCCCACGGCCACCATTCCGGTGTGGATGGGCATCAAATACCCAGATACTTATCTTATGAACAATCAATACCGACGGGCTGAGCATGGGTCAAGGCAAAACAACTCGCTGGTTAGTGGGAAGTACATCGAGTTGTCAGAGAAGATTATTCGTGAAATGGCAAAACGTTATGGCGACCATCCGCATGTGTGGGGATGGCAGCTTGACAATGAGCCTTATGCCAAGGATGACTACAGTCCGGCAGCACAGGAGGCATTTCGCCAATGGCTGAAGAATAAATACCAAACCATTGAAGCGCTGAACCATGCTTGGGGAACCGCATTTTGGAGCATCACCTACAGCAGTTTTGACGAAGTGCGGATTCATAATACAGGTGCCATTGACTGGTGGGGTAACAATCCCCACGCTGTATTGGATTTTAGAAGGTTTACAGCATGGGTGCAAGCCAACGATCTTGATCGGCAGGCTTTGATTTTGCGGGAATATATCAATCCCGATCAGTTTATTACCACCAATTATGTGGCTGTGCCGGGCAACGCCGATCCACGATTGACCGAAAATCTGGATTTTATCTCGTATACTTCATATCCCAATAATGGAACACCCAATTTGGGAGAGTACGGATTCAGGCTGGGAAATCATACAGCGTTAATGCTGGCCAACGATTATTTCAGACCCATTAACGGAGTTACAGGAGTTTTGGAAATTCAGCCGGGACAGGTTAATTGGGCCAGCTCAAATCCGATGTTAATGCCGGGAACTGTTCATATGTGGCTGTACCACAGTTTTGGTGCCGGTTCCCGTTTGGCAAGTTCCTACCGCTTTCGGCAAAAGATATATGGTGTAGAGCAATATCATGATGGGATGTTGAGGACTGATGGGGTAACACCTTCTCAGGGAGGTGAGGAGTACATCACCTTTATTGAGGAGTTGAAGATGCTTGAAGGAATGGATGTTGATACGGAAATGCCGGAGGATTACGCGGCAAAAACAACAGCCATATTGTGGAGCCACGATAATATGTGGGATCATAACCGCCAACCTCAGAATGATCGTTGGAACATCTGGAATCATACCCTGAAATATCATCAAATTTTAAAATCCATCGACGCGCCGGTGGATTACGTTTCGGAATCATGTGACTGGAGTCGTTACCCAACATTGATTGTTCCGGCCTATCAGTCGGTAGATTCAGTGTTGGTTGAAAAACTAACAAACTATGCAAAAAGGGGAGGTACCCTGGTTGTGACATGCCGCACAGCAAAGAAAAATAGGTTTGGTCATTTCTGGGAGGCCGGCTGGAGTGCACCAATTTATGATCTGATTGGAGCGGAAATTGAAGGTTACGATATGTTGCCGGGTTATAAGCACGCCACTGTAGAAATGAATGGCAAGGAGTTCAAATGGAATAGATGGGGCGAACTATTGAAACCTTTTAAAGATGAATACGCAGTGGCGAAATATTCAGATCAGTTTTATGCAGGAAAGAGTGCGGTTGTTCAGAGGGAAATAGGGCAAGGGACTGTTACTTATATAGGTGTGGATACTGAAACAGGCGAGTTGGAGAAACAACTGATCAAGGGATTGTTTAAAAATCGGGGGCTGCCGGTTTCAAATCTCCCCGAAGGTGTTTTTTCTTATTGGCGCGATGGTTTCAGAGTGGCAGTGAATTACAGCTCCGAGGTGTATGAAATGCCCCTGCCTGAAAACGCGAAGATTGTAATAGGAGAGAAGAAACTTCCATCTCCGGGAGTTTTGGTTTGGATAGAGTAAAGAGCTGTTTAGATTTTTCTGGCCGTCAGATTAATTTAAAGAACTAAATAGATTGCAAAGAGTAAGCGAAGAGGTTGTCTAAAAAGTAAATTTAATTTTTCCATATATTTCAAATAGTAAATTGCACGTTAATAATTCACCCTTAAATCGCCTAGGGGGACTTTAAGCCTCCCACTTGGTGGAGGTTTGCAGAGGTGAAAGCAAGGTTGTTTTACAAATTGTAAGTATTGAATATTATAAAAAGACTTTTTGGGCAGCCTCTTTTGTTTTTAAAGTCTCTTCAATTTTAATCTTAAACTATTACTCACCACTGATACCGAACTCAATGCCATAGCTGCGCCCGCCACCATTGGGTCGAGAAGAAAGCCGGTAAACGGATAAAGTACGCCAGCTGCTACCGGAATGGCAATTATGTTATAAATAAATGCCCAAAAGAGATTCTCTTTAATGGTTTTCACCGTTTGTTTCGACAGTTGAATGGCTTTAGGAATCTGCTCCAAATCAGACGACATCAAAGTGATTTTTGCCACATCCATGGCAATGTCGGTGCCTTGCCCCATGGCAATGCTTACATCTGCCAAAGCAAGCGCTTCACTATCGTTAATTCCATCGCCCACCATGGCAACTTTTTTACCTTGTTGGCGGAGTTCTTTTATAAACTCTCCTTTTTGCGATGGAAGCACTTCGGCTTTGAAGTTTTTAATTCCGGCTCTCTGTGCAATGACTTTTGCCGTTTCCTTGTTGTCGCCGGTGAGCATATAAACTTCAATGCCGTTGGCATGAAGTTTTTCAACAGCTGAGGCCGAAGTGGGTTTTATCTCGTCGGTAATGGCCATTACAGCCATTACCCGGGTTTTGTTGGCAAAGTAGACAACCGTTTTGGCTTCATTGTGGAACTGTTCAATTTTTGGTTTCCACTCCGAAGGTAGTTTTATTTCATTCTCATCCATCAATTGGAGGTTACCCACAAACCATTTTTCGCTATTTACAATGGCTTCGGCTCCCCTTCCCGTAATGCTGGCAAAGTTCGATACGTCAACTTCACTTGTTTCCAAATTTTGCAGTGCTTTACAAACGGCATCGGCCAGGGGGTGTTCCGATTGTGATTCAATGGCCAACAGGATGGATCGAAGTTTCGATTCTTCTTCAGGATTCCAGATTTGGTCGGTTACTTCAGGTTTTCCAATGGTCACCGTTCCGGTTTTGTCCAGCACCACGGTGTCGACACTGTGAGCCAACTCCAGACTTTCTGCATCTTTTATTAAAATTCCGTTTTCTGCACCTTTACCCACTCCAACCATAATGGCAGTTGGTGTGGCAAGCCCCAATGCACAGGGGCAGGCAATAATCAAGACCGTAATAAATGCCAGTAATGCCTGTGTAAAGGCATTTTGCTCTGATAGAAAAAACCATGCAATGAAACTGATGATGGCGATGACAATGACCACCGGCACAAAAACAGAGGCAATTTTATCCACCAGTTTTTGCACAGGTGCTTTGCTGCCCTGTGCTTTTTGAACCATTTCAATGATTTGCGAAAGCATGGTCTCTTTGCCAACTTTTTCGGCCACAATTCTCATGCTTCCCTTCTGATTTACAGTTCCTGCCAGCACCTGATCGCCGCGCTGTTTCTCCACAGGAATAGGCTCACCCGATATCATACTTTCATCAACAAAAGATTCCCCAAACACCACTTTGGCATCCACCGGAATTTTGTCGCCAGGACGAACCAACAAAATATCTCCTTTGTTGATTTCGGAGATGTCAGTGGCTATGGTCTTTCCGGTTTTATCAATTTTTATTACCTGCTTTGGCTGCAATCCCATCAGTTTTCGAATGGCCGATGAGGTGTTTGATTTGGCTTTCTCTTCAAGAAAGCGGCCAACCAGAATGAATGCGATGATAACTGCAGCGGCTTCAAACCAAACGTGAGCATGCAGCCCCTGACGGTGCCAGAACTGCGGAAACAGGGTGTTGAATACACTGAAAACATAGGCAATCCCGGTACTCAGCGCTACCAGTGTGTCCATGTTGGCGGAGAAGTTTCGTGTCTGTTTCCAACCATTGATGAAGAACTGGCGGCCAAATACCATTAAAACAGGTGTGGTTAAAGCCCACATGATATAATTGGCATACGGCATGTTCATGAAAAACATGCCGATGATCATCACTGGAGTTGCAAATGCCAATGCCCACCACATGTTATTGCGAGCCTTGTCATGAGTCTTTCTCTGGAGATCATCCTGCTCAACGGATTCGTCAATTAGTAGGTCGTATCCAATGTTGTTCAGAACATTTTTAAACTCATTGGGAGATACCAGCGAATCATCATATTCAATAAATGCCGAAGCATCGGCAAAATTCACCGATGCGCTTTTTACCCCATTTTGTTTTTTTAGTGTTTTTTCGGCGTTGATGGCACAAGAGGCACACGAAAGTCCCGTAATGGCATATCTTTTATTTGTTGCTGAAGAGTGGTTCATCATGTTTCTTTTTTGTTGATTATTATTCAACAAAATAACAAAACCACCGGGTTTTGTGTGTTATACTTTTTCGTAAATGATTTACATCATTTACAGATTGTCCAGTGAATTTCGTTTTTTCTCTTTAATCTTTCTGAAATGAGTGGGTGTTAAGCCGGTTATTTTTTTAAACTGACTGCTGAGGTGAGCCACGCTTGAGTAGTTGAGTTTGTCAGCAATCTGGCTCAGCGAAAGCTCGTCATATACCAAAAGCTCCTTCGCTTTTTCAATTTTTTGCGTGATGTAGTATTTCTCAATGGATTTTCCTTCTGTTTCGCTGAAGAGGTTGCTGATGTAATTGTAATCGTAATTGACCTGGTTTGATAGATAGGAGGAAAGGTTGATTTTGATACCCTCTTCAGAATGATGAATGAGTTTAATAATTGATGTTTTTATTTTTTCGATGATTTGAGCTTTTTTTTCTTCGATTAATTTAAAACCGATAGGTTTTAAATTGCTCTCAATTAGGTTTATCTGTTCAGGATTTAGTTCTTCCTTTATCTCAACCTCACCCAGTTCTGTTTTTATTACATGAAAGCCAGCCTCCTTAAACAGATTTTCAATCACCAGAATACAACGGTTGCAAACCATGTTTTTAATATACAACTTCATATATTTTGTTTAAAAAGTAACAATCAAATTAATGATGGGTTGATAAATGTTTTCAATTTTTATACATTTATTTGATTTTAAAAATAAATATAATGATTCTAACTCGCTTTATCCTTGTTTTAGTTGTGCTAAGTATGGTTTCCTGTGCCTTTGAGAAGCCAATTGACCGTTACAGCCTTGTTAACCGTCATAATATTGAGCATTCAGATCCTGATATTTATAACAGCCTGACCGTTGGTAATGGTGGATTTGCTTTTACAGTGGATATTACCGGCTTGCAAACTTTTCCGGAAAAATATGAGACTGGTGTGCCTTTGGGAACGTTCTCTGATTGGGGGTGGCACTCATTTCCCAATACAGGAAATTATTCTTTTGCTGATGTAACTCGCTACTATCAGGTTGGCGACGATTCCATTCCCTATTTTTATCAGTTTGAAGACGGAGAGGACAACCGTGAAAACAGAGCCACAGCCTGGTTGCGGGAGAGCCCTCACAGGATTCATTTAGGAATTATTGGCCTTGAATTGACAAAATCAGATGGAAGTCCGGTTTCGTCGGAAGATATTGTTAACCCGCAACAGAAACTGAATTTGTGGACTGGGGAAATATCCAGCAAATTCTACTTCGATGGCCTACCGGTGGAAGTTATTACCTTGTGTGATCAAGAGGCCGATCGTGTAGCTGTAAATATACATTCCGATTTAATCAAGACGGGACAGTT
Organism: Alkalitalea saponilacus; assembly: GCF_900168165.1. Taxonomy (GTDB): domain Bacteria; phylum Bacteroidota; class Bacteroidia; order Bacteroidales; family Marinilabiliaceae; genus Natronoflexus; species Natronoflexus saponilacus. The sequence continues at coordinate 8,989 of NZ_FUYV01000002.1, read as the reverse complement.
GGCAGTTAATTTCCGTTTTTCATATCCCCGATCAGAAAAATTTAACTCTGGTCATGACTTTTCGAGACCTAAGGATCATTCTACGACATTGCGATGGGAGGAGGATGAGAAAGTTGTGTTTTCAAGAGAACTGGGTGAAATCGTTTATCATGCATCCCTCCAATGGGAAGGTGCGGCATCAATCAATAAAAGAGAGGATCATTACTTTGTGCTTCGACCGGACAAAAATAGCAATACACTTACTTTTGGTGCATTATTTTCAGAAGAGCAAAGCGATATTATGTTTGACTTTAATGACGTAAGGTGCACAAATCGTCAGGCATGGAGCGAATTTTGGAACAGTGGTGGCGCTGTGGATTTCTCCGGTTCAAAAGATGAAAGAGCTTTTGAGCTGGAGCGGCGGGTGATTCTTTCTCAGTATTTAACCAAAACTCAATGCACCGGACCATATCCGCCGCAAGAGACTGGTCTTACCTACAACAGCTGGCATGGAAAGTTTCACTTGGAAATGCATTGGTGGCATGGCATTCACTTTATTCTTTGGGGACGAGAGGATTTAATTCTTCAACAACTTGAGTTCTATTATGATATCAAGGACAAGGCACGTGAAATGGCTCAAATGCAAGGATATGAGGGCGTGCGCTGGCAAAAGATGACAGATCCTTCAGGGGTGGAAAGCCCAAGTTCAATTGGCGTTTTTCTTATTTGGCAACAACCCCATATCATCTATTTTGCCGACCTTTTATATCGTTCGATGGGAAATGATTCTTCTGTAGTTGAGAAGTTTACTCCGTTAGTTATGGAAACAGCGGAATTTATGGCCAGTTATGCGCGATACGATGCAGACAGGGATGAATATGTACTAGGTCCTGCTTTAATTCCTGCTCAGGAGAGATTTGCTCCCGAGATAACCATTAATCCTGCATTTGAACTGGCTTATTGGCATTGGGGACTGGAAACTGCGCAACAGTGGCGCGAAAAAAACGGACTCGAGCGAAATCCGGAATGGCAGGATGTGATTGATAAATTGTCCCCTCTCCCCATGAAGGACGGACTTTATCTTTTTACCGAGTCCGCTCCAGATTCTTATTCAAATGAAAACTACCTGACCGACCATCCGATGGTGTTAGGGCTTTTAGGAATTTTACCGGAAACACCCATGGTTGATCATGATTATTTAAATAATACTTTGAATGCCATTTTGGAAAAATGGCATTGGGATACTTGTTGGGGATGGGATTTTCCAATGGCTGCGATGAACGCTGCAAAATTGGGGCGACAAAATTTGGCGGTGGATTTATTATTAATGGAAACAATAAAGAACACCTATCTTCTTAATGGACATAACTATCAGGATGATGATCTTTCATTGTATTTGCCGGGAAATGGCGGGTTGCTTACCGCGGTTGCCATGATGTGTACCATGCAAAATAGAAAGACTAAATCCGGATTTCCTGATGACGGGACATGGAAGGTGAGACATGAAGGTCTTAAGCCACTTCACTAAAGCTACAAATTATTAGGGCGTTTCCGGCAAAGAGAAAGAGAATCGTGATCCTTTTCCAGGTTCCGATTGTAGTTTTATTTCGCCGCCCAATAGTTCAACATAGGCTTTGGATATGGCAAGTCCTAGACCGGAACCTCCTGCACGTATGGTGTGGTCTCCTTCTACTTGCCTGAAGCGGTCGAAAATCAGTTTATGATGAATTTTATTGATACCAATACCTGTATCTTCGATAACAGTTGAGTCTAACAATGATGAGTCTTTACAAATTTGTCAGCAAATCCGGCCAATTTAAAATCCTTATCAGTTATTCCACCTTTGTCGTGGGTTGTGAGAGATATTTGCACTTTGTTGTATGAGTTGCTCCAGTCTGGGTGGTGATCCATTTTTTCTGCTTCAAGAGCAAAGGCTGTCATGAACGAAAAGGCCTCAATAAATGTAGAAAACTTTAACCCTTTATGAAGTGCTCCATCTTTAACCTCCCAGTTGTTCAACTCTTCTTTTGCCATCTTTAGAGCTTCTTTTTCGGAATATGTTTTCATAAGTGGTTTTTAATAAAATGTTTGACTTTAATCAGTTCAAAGATTCAGTTTCTCAGGAATCTTGCAAGCCCTTACAAGTTATGTTTCTTATCTGTCTATGTCAACAGAAACCAGGTTATTGTTGTATCATCTTTTCCAGATCACGTTTAATGTTGATTTCATCAATGTTGATTTCTCCAAACTCGTTTTCGATTATGGCAAATTTCTTGTTTTGTGATGTTTTTAAAAGATGATTAATGAGTGTGGTTTTACCGGATCCTAAAAATCCGGTAAGAATGATCACCGGTATGGGAAGTTTGTTTTGCATGATATTTTTCATCAAACATAATCAAAATTGTATATTTGATTATCGGTATTAAACCATTTTTTTACTGAAATTTGGTCATATGTTACGTTTGTTTATACTGGTATTGCTGCTGTCGGTTTCATCCGGATTGTTTCCAAGTAAAGGCGACATCCAGGAAGATACCTGCTATGTTTATGTGGTTCAAAATCGATGGCACACCGGACTTGTTTTTCGGGTAGATGATTTGAATGCCGATATTTGGCCGGAAGCAGAAGGTTTTGATGGTCGCAGATGGGTAGATGTTGGTTGGGGCGATGAACATTTTTATCAGGCAGATGGAAGTCCGGTTCATTTGGCAGCACGCGCAGTTTTATGGCCTACCTCCAGTGCTTTGCAGGTTTTTCCATTTATTAATCCCTTGCGTTTGGCTTATGGAGAGCGGGCTCGTATTTTAAGAATTCCGGTAAGTGAGTCGCAATTATTGTCTTTAATGAAATATGTTGCCGACAGTTATATACGGGATCAGTATGGGAGAGCTCAGCCGAGTTCAGTATATGGTGAGAGTCGGCATTTTTTCAGGGCAACACAAAAATATCACCTCTTCAGAACATGCAACACATGGGTTGTTAATGGATTTAAGGAAGCAGGATTACCTGTGCGATCCTTTTGTGTTTTAAATGCTAATCAATTATTTCGGCGTTTATCAAAGATTCCTGGAGCAGAGTTTGAATAATTATATTTTTATCCTTATCCAAAATGAAGAAAACTACTATTTTGTCTATTGATGGGGGAGGCATTCGTGGCATCCTTCCGGGAGTTGTTATTGCATATATTGAGCAACAGCTTCAAAAAAGAGAAGGAGAAGATGTTCGGCTGTCGGATTATTTCGACCTGATTGCCGGAACAAGCACGGGAGGAATACTTTCATGTTTGTATCTTACACCCAATGAGGAAGGAAGACCTAAGTTTACAGCTTCTGAAGCGGTATCCCTCTATCTGGAAAATGGTTCTTCAATTTTTAATCGACCATGGTATCGAAAGATTTCGAATCCCGCAGCTCTTTTTAAAGCCAAGTACGATGTTGAAGCCCTGGAAAAGATCGTATTGTCATACCTTGGGGATGCCAGACTGAGTCAATGCGTTAAGCCCTGTCTGATTACTGCATACGACTTCTTTCAGCGACGGAGCATCTTCTTTAATAAAAAAGATACGCTTAAGGGAGAAATTTTCGATTATTATTTGCGCGATATTGCCCGATCCACATCTGCGGCGCCAACCTATTTTAAGCCATCCCGGATTTACTCCGTTTTTAATGCACCATTGTCTCTTATTGATGGTGGCGTTTTTGCCAATAATCCCGCAATGTGTGCTTACGCAGAAGCACGGACATCTGATTTTTCAAGGTTGTTGGATCGCTCTGATAAACCTGCCTTCCCGGGTGTGGATGATATGCTGGTGATTTCAATTGGAACCGGATCAAAAGGGGAACCTTACCATTTTAATAAAGCCAAAAAGTGGGGCGTGGCAGGATGGTTGCCGCCATTGATTGATATTTTGATGTCGGGAAACTCGGAGACTGTTGATTATCAGTTGAAACAGTTGTTTGCTACTTCTAAAAATGAAGAACGAGGTGGTTATTACAGGTTAGCGCCTTCCGTGGGTGAGGCTTGCACAAAATTGGATGATGCTTCTCATAAAAACATGAAACTGCTCGAAGAGGCGGGCCGAAGTTTTGTGGCAGAAAATCGAGAGATTTTAAATGAAATTGTTGATTTATTAATATTGAATAAGTAAATCCCTTATTGAACGGTTGTTTGAAACTGCTTAAGAAGAGATTGTGTAACTTTTTTGTTTTTGAATAAAGCAATTGGTTATGGCGTATTCAGGTAAATATTTGGATACCATCATAGCTTTGATCTTCTCAGTGAAAATACCATTTTTATAACCTGAATTATTCAGGTTATAAAACAGATGACTAAAAAATGTCCAAGCATCAAAACAATAGACAAAAATTGCAGGAAGGGTTTCCCGGCCAACGAATGATTGTCCTACCTGACAAACTGATTGAAGATGTTGCCATCAGTGATTTGACTTCAGCCTTATTTCTGACCGATGCCGGCTTTTATCCTCGTGCCCGATTTCATTTCAGGGAACGTGAATCGGGGTGCAGGGAGTATATTCTGATCTATTGCATTGAAGGTAGAGGAGTTATTGAAATACCTGAAAACAGGCTTAAAATCACACCCAATTCCTTTTGTATCATTCCTCCTGACACACCTCATACCTACTTTTCGGATACGAATGATCCCTGGAGCATTTATTGGATACATTTTCGGGGGTTATATGCTCCTCATTTTTTTTCTAAATATGCACCTTTGGGTGAGATACATAACAGAGAAGTTTTTTTTGATGAACGCAGACTTAAATTAATAAACTCTGTCCTATTTGCATTGGAAGATGGGTTTGCCAGCCATAACATTGAGTTCGTAAATCTAAATATGTGGCAAATAATAACTTCTTTTCTTTACCAGGATCTTTATAGTGGAAATGTTTCCGGGAAAGATAGTAAAGTTACGGATGTTGTGGATTTGATGAAAGTTTCGATGGATCAATCATTAACCATCCAGGATATAGCTGAAAAAGTGAATTGTTCTCCTTCTCATTTGTATGCTCTTTTTAAAGAGCATACCGGTTATTCTCCTCTTCAATATTTTACTCAGTTAAAAATTCAGAGAAGTTGCTACCTGCTGAGTTTTTCCGATCTAAGCATCAAAGAGATTTGTTGTAAAATTGGCATTGCTGATCCTTTTTATTTTAGCCGATTGTTTAAAAAAGTGATGGGTCTATCACCTTCTCAATACAGAAGAAAACACAAAGGATAGATGGATGGCTTATGCTCAATCCTCTAATTTTTAGGATCGGGGCCTCGTATAAGGTTTTAGGAATAATCATAGTTTTGTCCATGTGATTTAAAAAATGTCCATTTCTATTTATTAATGTTATTTGGATATTTGTAATTGAGATGAATTATTTATCCGTAATACTTTAACCATCTGCCATTGGATATGAAATAATATAAGATATTCCAGAGGGTTGTAATGTTCTTATTTCAATATTTTAAGTTTTTTATCACAATAATTTTATATGGAGCATGAAACGAGTCCCGAGGCTTCGGGACTCGTTCTCCCGAAGTCTCGGGAGCCATTGAATAGCAAATTATAGACACATGAAAAATAAACTGTTAATCATCCTGTTTTTATTCCTACTTTCATTTCCGGCATGGTTGATGTCAGGAGGTAAATATCATATTGATTTGTCGGATGTAAACACGGAAGTTTTACGTGGGCACCTCGATTTAGGTGGTCAAAGTTTATCCGGAGAAATCATCGAAGTCAATAGTTTTTACATCGAGCGCAACGGTGAACCTTATATTCCTGTAATTGCAGAGTTTCATTACAGTCGTTATCCGCGGGAGTATTGGGATGAACAGATAAAAAAAATAAAAGCCGGTGGTGTCACCGTTGTTGCCTCCTATGTGTTTTGGAATCTTCATGAATTTAAAGAGGGGGAATTTGATTGGAGCGGAAATCTTGATTTGAGACATTTCGTTGAGTTATGCGGAAAAAACGGATTGGACGTGATTGTGCGCATAGGACCATTTGCACATGGAGAAATGCGCAACGGAGGCTTGCCCGATTGGCTATATGGCAGGCCTATAGAGGTGCGTAGCAACGATCCGGCTTATCTATATTACGTTAATCGGTTGTACCACCAGATTGGAGAGCAACTGTCCGGGCTTATGTTTAAGGATAATGGGCCCATCATAGGAATTCAAATTGAAAATGAATATCAGCATTCGGCAGCACCATGGGCTTTTACATACCAGGGAGCTCCCAGGGAAAACACGGTAGCCAGACGCGATGTGGATATTACCCAAATTGGTGTAGGTGTAAACGAGTTTGGAAATGAATTTGCCGGACTTGGCCGGGATCACATGAAAACCCTGAAGATGTTTGCCATTGAGGCAGGTATGGAAACGCCTATTTATACAGCTACAGGGTGGGGGTATGCCACTATTGTCGAGAAGGGCTCCATTCCTGTTATGGCCGGTTATGCATATCCTTTCTGGGTGCCTGATAATCGACCATCGCCATTTTATCTCTATAAAAACATTCATAGAAATCCTGATTATTCCCCTGTAAGTTATGATGTGAATCTATATCCATCTATGGCTGCAGAACTGGGAACCGGTATAGCTGTCACTTATTCCCGTCGCCCAAGAGTACCTGGTGAGAGTTTTCTTCCCATGATGGTGCGAACAGTGGGAAGCGGAACCAATGGTCTGGGATTTTATATGTACCATGGAGGCACGACTCCTTCCATAGGTAATTTTTTTATGACTGAAGGGTTTGGTCTCGCCAATAAATCTTATGATTATCAGTCTCCCATCGGAGAATTTGGGAAGGCCAGTGTGGGATATTACCCTCTGAAACTGATCAATTATTTTCTGCAAAGCTATGGAAATGTACTTGCCCCTTTATATCCTGTTTTACCTGAATCAAATGAATCAATTACGCCCGATAACACTGAGACTTTACGCTATGCAGTGAGGACTGACGGAATATCCGGTTTTATCTTTATGCATAATTTTCAGGATAGAATTGCCATGCCAGATCATCGGGATCTGCATATTAATGTCAATACCATTGAGGATTCTTTTCGATTCCCCCATGATGGAACTTTTACATTGAAATCTGAAGCTTCCGGGATTTTTCCGTTTAATCTGGATTTTGATGGCGTTTTTCTTCATCAGGCAACAGCACAACCATTTATGCGCTTCGAAAACGATGGACGCGTTTATCATGTGATGGTAGCCATTGAAGGTTTTCATCCACAATTGGTTTTAAATGGAGATACAGATGTTTCAGGAACCGGAATAAAAACTGAACTCATTAATGGTCGTAAAGTGGTATCATTTCCTGATGACCGACTTTCGGAAATGGTTTCCAATGATGTTTCTTTTCTGGTTATTCCCTACGAAATGGCTTTGAAGGCCTGGTTGACAGGAAAGGCAGGTAATCAGCATCTGATTATCAGCAATGCTCTCGTGCTTGAAGATGAGAAAAGTCTTTCACTTATCAGCGATCATCAAACAGATATATGTGTCCGGGTTTATCCTGCCATTAGAGATTTACGATCTGGTGAGGCGAGCGTAAAAAAACTCGAGCAGGAACTTGCTTCTGTTTCGGGTTGGATATTGTCTATTGATCCAAAAGAGCCAGTCCTTCAGTTGATTCCCTCGGGCGATCGTCATTTTGTATTGAGAGCTGAGCAGTTGGATATGAATGGGATCAATGATGTGTTTATCACTTTCGACTATCGTGGTGACAGAGCTGTATGCATGATGAATGGAGAATTGATGACCGATCACCTATATACCAGTGCTCCATGGACGATTGGATTAAAGAGATATGTGGAGATGCTGAAAAACCATGAAATGTATTTCTATTTCATTCCCATGAGAAGCGATGCTCCTTATTTGAACTGGCTCGATGAAGAAGTGGTGCCTGATTTTGGCGAAAGACGTGAGTTTTTGGAAATCAAAGAGCCTGAAATTTCTGTTGAGTACCGCATTGACATCATACTTGATAAGAATTAATTATGAATAAGATTATTGGTATAGGCGCTTAGACCGCCCAATATTTTTTTTAATGCTACTTTAGTAGCATGAATGAACGAAATAAATTTAAAGGCGTGAACTCAATTAAGTTCTATAATGCGTTTCCTTCTGAAAATGATTGCTACCGTTATCTGGCTGATGTCAAATGGTTCGAGAACGGTTATCAATGCAAAAAATGTAATCATACAAAGTATTACAAAGGCGTAAAACCATTTTCAAGACGATGCATGAAATGCAAATATGATGAAAGTCCAACTGCAGGAACCATGTTCGACAAATGTAAATTTTCTTTGCACTTAGCTTTTCACATTGCTTTTAAGATAAGCACCAAGAAGAAAGGAATGTCTTCCTTAGAGTTATCTCAGGAATTTGAATTGCGCCAAAAGACCTGTTGGGAGTTTAAATGGAAAATTCAACAAGCCATGCAAAGCAGCAAACAGCATACAATCAACGGTATAGCTCATGTTGATGAGTTCTATATCGGCGGGGAGGAAGAAGGCAAACGAGGTCGAAGCAAAGGAGACAAAAAGCTTGTAGTTGTCGCCCTCGAGATTGTTGAGGGCGGTGTTGGACGTGCCTATGCTCAATGCATCGACAATGCTTCTGCTGCTTCCTTTCAGCCATTCTTTAAAACATACATCAGCAAGGACACAAAAGTCATAACCGATGAGTGGAAAGGGTATATTCCTCTAAAAAAGACTTATCCCAATCTGGAGCAACTAAAATCAGAAAACGGGAAAAGTTTTCAGGATATCCATATCCACATAATGAACCTCAAAGGATGGTTACGAGGGATTCATCACCATTGCAGCAAAGACCGTCTTCAAGGATACCTTGATGAGTACCATTTCAGATACAATAGGCGGTCTAATATGGATACAATATTCGATTCACTCATAAAAAGAATGGTTTTCAATAATCCTATTCGTTTACAATCAGTTAATTAACTTGGGCGGCTTAAACGCCTATACCAATAA
>NZ_FUYV01000023.1 GCF_900168165.1 Alkalitalea saponilacus | reverse complement strand
GACATGTGAGAAGGTTTTTTTGTTGTGCACCTCAAAGATAATTTGAGATACTTAAATTCCTTCTCACTTTTTTAATCGTTTAGGACGCTATTGAAAAAAAGTCTGGAAATATGCATTCTTCTTTATTATGCAGTATATTTGTGTATTAATTTGAAGAATACCCCTAAAACAAATTATTTATGAAAGGAATATTTCTAATAACAGGAATTGCTCTATTGGCTTTTGGCGCATGCAAAGAAAAAGCAACAAAAGCCCCTCCACCAGAGCCAGTAATAGAAGAAGTAGTTGAAATTGCTGAACCTGACACTTTATATCAGGAGCAAGTAGTTGAAGAACCGGTATATGTGCCTGAACCTGACAAATACTTTCTAATTGCAGCCAGTTTTGTTGAATACGACAACGCACAACGTTGCCAGTCAGATTTACTAAACAGAGGGATGCGATCAGAAATCATTCAACGTAGTCATGGTCCAAATAGCAACTTCTACCGGGTTTCATATATGTCATTTAATGACAAAAGAGAGGCACTAAGAACCCTTAACAACGAAAGAAACCAGGAAGGAAAAGAAAACGTTTGGTTACTTGTAAAAAGATAATACTTATAAAGGATTATCTTTAAACCATTCTACAATATTCAGCCCGCGAGTAACATGGAGTGTTTGAAAACCCATGTCGCGGGCTGTATTTATGTTGTTCTCCAAATCATCTACAAACAGAGTTTCTTCGGGAAGTATATTACACCCATCTATCAGCGTTTGGAATGCCTGCCGCTCAGGCTTTCGGCTTCCTATTATATGCGAATACCAGGCCGATTCAAATAAATCACTTAACTTATTATAACCATTTGCCATGGATTCAAACTTTTGTGTATGAATTTCATTGGTATTGCTCAAAACAAATAACCGGTAATCACTTTTCAGTGATTCCAGCAGCCTGATTCTCTCATCAGGAATTTGAACCAACATGGCATTCCAAGCATCCACAGCTTGTTGCGCGGTGATTTCATTACCAGCCAAACTTACCAGTGCTTCAATAAATTCATCGTCACTAATTGCTCCTGTTTCATATTGTCGGAATACAGGATGTTTTATGTACCCATACTCTAATTCAAGGTATCGATCGCTTATGTAGTTTTTAAAAGTATTGTAAGTTCTCTCAACGTCCAGGTCAATTATAACTCCTCCCAGATCAAAAATGATGTTTAAAATTCTCATTCAGGTAATTTTTATTTTGATATTACTTTCTTATCTAGATTTTCTTTGTATTTTTGCATCGCGAAAAACAAATATACAATAATTTGTTTTTAGGGCCCATAGCTCAGTTGGTTAGTAGCACCTGACTCATAATCAGGGGGTCGCTGGTTCAAGCCCAGCTGGGCCCACCGCCATAAAGGATTACAAACTCCGTTTTGTAATCCTTTTTTTATCCCTCAAAATCTCTACTTTTTCACCATGCTTTCTTTCCTTAATAAAAATGAACCATTCAGACATTCTTTATGTTTAGTTTATGGACATAAAACGATAAAAACATGACAATTTTAAGAGGTAAGTGGTATCAAAAAGTTGATCCGTTGATCATTGGATGGATGTCAAGAAATGGATATTTACTGTTAAGAATCTCCATTGGAATCATCTTCTTTTGGTTCGGAATTCTAAAATTTTTTCCGGGACTAAGTCCCGCTCATGATTTGGCGGTAAATACCATAGACAAAATGACCTTTGGTTTAATCTCCGAAGTTTTAATCATAAATGGTTTAGCTCTATGGGAAGTATTGATTGGAATTGGTCTGATTTCTGGTAAATTCATGCGTGAAACATTGTTTTTACTATTTCTTCAAATGGCAGGTACATTTACTCCCATTTTCCTATTTCCGGAGGATGTATTTACACGTGTGCCTTATGCACCTACCTTAGAAGGACAATATATTATTAAGAATCTGGTTCTGGTCTCAGCGGGGATAGTACTTGGCGGGAAACTCAGAAAAGCCAACAACAATTAATCAGTCCCAGGAATCGCTTCTGAAAAAGCCATGAAATGCTGCCATTACAATCCAAAACGGATGCAGAATAGAGAAAACCAGTGTTCGTTTATGCTTTAATTCAATATGGAAAAAATCTTTTCCTGATGAAAGAATTAAAAAATCAGAAACGTATTTTATGACGAAACTTGAGAGAAAGAGCGGGAAAAATTGAGTATAAAATGGGATTAAAAATAGTTGGATTAAAAGAGACAAATTGGTAACCAAAACTAAAACGGCCAACATTTTTGAGGCCAAATCTCTATATGATGTTGTTTTTCCGCCCCAACGCGATCGTTGACGTAACACCATCGACCAATCAGATAAAGCCCTTGTGAAAACAAGGGCTTTTCTGCTTTTCAAAAAAGCAATTTTCAATCCCGCCTTCTTAAATGCGTGCATTAAAAATACATCATCACCAGATGCAATATGTTTTCCATCATGTTTCCCTCTCAATTCTATCCATCGATTCTTCTTAAAAACTAGATTTGCACCGCTGCAATAAAGGGGATGACCAAGTTGAATTGCACCCGCACCACATATTTGCAATGCATAATAATCAATGGCTTGAAAATCGTGAAGAACCGACCCGTTGCTTTCAATTGTTACAGGCCCTGCCAGCATATCAGCATTGGTTGATCTAATCCACACAGCAATAGATTCCAGCCACTCCTCCCCCATAACGCAATCTGCATCGGTGGTGACAATATATTGTCCTTGTGCCTGATCAATTCCTGTGGCAATTGCCGCTTTCTTACCGAAATTTCGTGAGTTAATAATTTTTAGGTTTGGAAGATTGAGTATCCGTTGCTGCCAATCATCAGTTGAATGGTCATTCACCAGAATCAATTCAAACTTTTTAGACGGAAGACTCTGCTTCTCAATTTGCCTCAAAATCCACGGCAAATGATCGGATTCATTTTTAAAAGGAATGATTACAGATATAAACAGATCACAATTTACATCTTTGTTTTCAATTTCAGCTTTACTGCACCAACCGTAACGCAACAGCAGAATAACCAAAGCGTAGGACACAATTATGCCAGGCAGTAAAATTTCCATCATAACGAAATTATTCAGGTAAAAACCTGTATCGCCACCACGCTACTTAACGGTGAGTGAGAGAACCCAGTTCTCCATTTGCAACTCCTCCAGTAACTCTTCCTGACGCTGCAAAGCACGATTTACCGAAGGATACCACTCTGCACTTACCAGAAATCGTCCCTCATAAGGCAAAATGGATACTGTCTTTACTCCCCTTTCAGAAAGTCTGTTCATCATTTGAATGGCAGGTGCTTCCTCTCTGAAACTTCCTACAATTACATGGTGCTGCCTTGTTCCTGTAGCTGGTGGTACAATTTCCTTCTCTGTCTCTGTCTCAACCGGCTCTTTTTCAACAATCTCAGGCTCTTCAACCATCTCGATTGGTTCAGGTTCAACAGGAATTTCTTCTTTGTCAAACAATGATGTGAAAAACCATAAATATGCTCCTGCTAAAACCAGTAAAAGGACAATGATCAGTGCAATGAGCCAAACCGGAAACCGGTCTCTCTTTTCGACTATTACCTTTTCTTTATTTTCCTTTACAGAAGGTTTTGTCTTGGATTGAACAACTTCTGATTTCACCTTGACGGGCTGAGGTTTTGGCGCATCAGGTTTTTTCTCTACCGAAGGAACCACAGGCGGCGCAGTATATTTTTTATGATCATCAGGAATCTCCTTAGTCTTTGGCTTGCTGGCTATATCCTCAACAGCATCTGTGTCCAGATCCAATAAATCTTCATCGGCGCTAATAGCACCGTCCGTATTATCCTGCGGATCAGATTTTATCGAATCAGTTTCCTGAGTGGCGCTCACCTCTTGTTCAAATCGTAAGACTCCGTTATCATCTTTAGTAAAAACGCCAATACCTTTTATGGTATATAATCCCTCTGAATCCAAAGAGCTTTTAATGGTATTGACATACTCCTCCACTTTTTGAGCGGCAGTGGCAGAATCAATGCTTTCAACCGCACAAATATGACTGATGAGCAAGCCATCATTAAAACTCAAAAAATTATTAAACAATATATTCTGACCCTTCTCTCTGGAAACAATAAATGCTCCGAAATTGGGAATAATTATACGATTGTTCTCTTTAATTAGATCCAGTAAATAATTTTCCATATTCAACAGTTTTTGTGAATGGCGGATTATTATTATTTATATAAAAACAAATATCTTATCAATAATCTCTCAATAGAAGCAAATATAGTTATTTTTCAGATAATTGCTCATTTTGTTTACAAGATTCAATTTTTATACAATAAATCTTATAAGTATATAAAAAACGGGGCGGCTCTGCGAAGCCGTCCCGTTGTAGTACAATAAATATCTGTTATAGAATCTGCTATTTATTCAGCAGAGAAACAACTTTTTCAAATACCGCCTCACCGGTGAAACCAAACTCTTTATCCAGCACCGTGAAAGGAGCAGAATATCCGAAGTGATCCAATCCGGCTACAACTCCGTCGGCACCAACAAGACCTTCAAGATTTACAGGAAGACCGGCGGTTAATCCAAACTTCGGAGTTCCTGGAAGCAATACCTCATCCTGATAAGATTTTGGCTGGTTTCTAAGCAAACCTTCAGAAGGAACAGAGATGATCTGGATTTTTAATCCTTTCTTCTCTCGCAATAACTTTGCACCTTCAACCAAAGTAGATACCTCAGAACCGTTTCCAACAAGAACCACATCTATCTTTCCTTCATCCTTGCATACAATGTATGCACCTTTCTTAGCCTGAAGTGACTTCTCATAATTATTATCAGGAAGATTGGTAATGTTCTGACGAGAAAGAATCAGTGCAGTAGGTGTGGCATTATTCTCCATAGCCATTTGCCAAGCAACGGTGGTTTCAATGGCATCGCCAGGACGAACAACCAACATGCTGTTGTGTCCTTTATGGTTTTTCAGTTTTTCCAACAAACGGATTTGCGCCTCTTGCTCTACAGGTTGGTGCGTAGGGCCATCCTCTCCTACTCTGAAAGCGTCATGCGTCCATACATACTTAACAGGAAGCTCCATTAAAGCAGCCAAACGAACTGCAGGTTTCATGTAATCACTGAACACAAAGAAGGTTCCACACACCGGAATAACTCCGCCATGAAGTGCCATACCGTTGGCAATGGCAGCCATGGTAAGCTCAGCAACACCTGCCTGAAGGAATGAACCTGAGAAGTCTCCTTTTGTGAAAGAAGTTGTTTTCTTTAGAAAACCGTCAGTTTTATCAGAGTTAGCAAGGTCAGCAGACATTACGATCATGTTTTCAACCTTACCGGCAAATTCGCTCAAAACCTTCGCTGAAGCTGATCTGGTGGCATCGTTTTCCTTCTGTTCAATAGCAGAGAAGTCAAATCCGGTCACTTCTCCTGAGAAGAATTTGTTAAATTTCGCCGCCAGTTCAGGATTCTTAAGCTCCCATTCTTGCTGTGCAGTTTTACGCTCACGAGCGATTTTTGCTTTCTCTTCATTTACTTTGGCGTAATATTCAGCCACATCGGGGAAGATCACAAATGGATTCTCAGCATCACCACCAAGGTTTTCAATGGTTTTTGCGAAAGAGGCGCCAGCTGCGCTCAAAGGCTGTCCATGGGTGCTTACCATCTTCTCGAAAGATGATCCGTCTTCTTTAACAGCTCCTTTACCCATAATGGTTTTTCCAATAATCAGGAAAGGCTTTTCTGTTTCACCAGCAGCTTCTTTTAAAGCAGCTCTAATTTCATCATGGTTATGGCCATCAATTGTTTTAACTTTCCAGCCCCAGGCTTCGTATTTTTTTTCTGTATCTTCAATGGTTACAGCATTGGTTTCAGTAGATAACTGAATATCATTGCTATCATAAAACATCACCAGGTTGCTCAATCCCAAATAACCGGCTATTCTACCAGCTCCCTGAGAAATCTCCTCCTGAATACCACCATCAGAAATGAAAGTATAAGTTTTATGTTGTAACCACTCACCAAAACGATCAGCCAGAAAACGTTCGGCAATAGCAGCTCCAACGGCCATGGTATGCCCCTGTCCCAGAGGTCCTGATGTATTCTCAACCCCACGAGGGATATCAACTTCAGGGTGTCCGGGTGTTGGACTACCCCACTGTCTGAAGTTGGACAGTTCTTCCATGGTATAGGTTCCGGTTAGTGCCAGAATAGAGTATAGCATGGGCGACATATGACCGGGATCTAAAAAGAATCGATCTCTGTTGATCCAGCCTCTGTCGTTGGGATCGTAGTTTAGAAATTCTGAAAACAGGATGTGCACGAAATCTGCTCCACCCATTGCTCCACCGGGATGACCCGATTTTGCCTTTTCTACCATTGCTGCAGACAATATACGAATGTTATCTGAAGCTCTTATTCCAATCTCTTTATTCATGTTTTGTGACTATTATTTAAGATTTATGCAAATTTAATTCATTATTATGTAGTTATAGGTGGACATTTATGGATAATACCACCACAAAAAAGGAAAGTTAAATACAAAAATAGCTTTTTTATTAGAACCTAAAAAATCAACTTTCATCACTTTAAATTGATTTGAAGGAATATAATCCCATGAGACAAGGGTTTTCAATTGATTATGTATAATTTACTTTTATTTAAAATTTACAAATTAAATTGATTCTGACGACAATTCTTTGCATTAAAACCACTAAATTTGATTATTAGAAAGACTTAACAAACTCTTCCAGATCAAGATGAAGATAATAGCCGATGATAAAATTCCTTTCCTTAAAGGAGTATTTGAACCATATGCAACCGTTGAATACTACACCGGAAAAGATATTCAACCTGAACATGTTAAAAATGCCAACGCGTTAATTGTCCGCACAAGAACAAAATGCAATGAACAGCTATTAAAGGATTCGTCAGTTAAAATAGTTGCTACTGCAACCATTGGAACCGATCATTTTGATATTCCTTGGCTGGAGAAAGCAGGCATTGATTGGTGTAACTCGCCGGGATGTAATTCAGGTTCAGTTCGACAATACATTGCATCTGTTTTTGCTCACCGGATAAAAGAAGGTTTAAAGCCGGAATCAACCACATTAGGAATTGTTGGTGTAGGCATGGTTGGTTCTAAAATTGAAGCATTGGCTCGCAATCTTGGATTCAATGTATTGCTGAACGATCCCCCACGGGAAAGAAATGAAGGCTCCGATAAATTTTGCTCATTGGAATCCCTTCTAAATAAATCAGACATTGTAACTTTTCATACCCCTCTAAACATGGAAGGTCCTGATGCAACCTTTGACCTTCTGAACAATGATTCAATCAAATTTTTAAAAAAAGGGGCAATTATCATCAACTCCTCACGCGGAGAGGTAACATCATCCAACACATTATTGAGTGGTTTGGATAGTGGAGATATTTCACGTTTGGTTCTGGATGTTTGGGAAAACGAACCGCACATACACCCTGAGTTACATAAAAGAACCTGGATTGCAACGCCTCATATTGCAGGTTACTCAATGGATGGAAAAGCAAACGGCACCACAATGGCAGTTCAAAAAGTGGCCTCAAAGTTAGGATTTCCTCTTACCGAATGGGCGCCGGAATCAATCCCGTCGCCTGCAAATCGTTACATATGCCTTGATGCTCATGATAAACATCCATCCTTAGTTGCAGCAGATGCCATTTTATCAACGTATGATATTAAGGATGATGATCTTGAACTAAGAAACCACCCCGAAGAATTTGAAAAAATCAGAGGTAGCTATCCGATCCGAAGAGAATTTGAGGCATGGATCATTCATCCTGATTCATACCTGAATCAGGAATCTGTAAAAACACTAAAAAATCTGGGGTTTCAGTTTGTAATAGATCGTTAGAGATTTAGAAATTTAGATGTTAGACAATAGTAAATACTTAATTTTAAGCAAATTACATACCTGACCAATAACTTTACATATGCGTGAAAATCAAACAAATATAAAAGTTTAACGAACTATTAAGTTTGAACAATGATCAATTTTACATTAACACCGAACCAAAAACGACACTCCAACCTAACAAAAACCCAGCATACACCTGAGCCGGTGTATGTGCACCAAGGTGCAAACGGGCTGTAGCAGTAATACCGGATGCAAGGAAAAGAAGTACCATCCACCCCGACATATCAAGACCATACCTTAAAGCCAATGCCATAACCGCACCGGTTACACCTCCAATTCCTATCATATGCATGCTTATTTTCCAAAAAATGGTAATGCCAACCGCCAATAGGAGAGCAAGCAAGGTAACAAGCATAAAATTTCCGATGAGTACCGGCACTCCCATTTTTTTCAATAAAGCATACCCTAAATAGTAAAAAAGTCCGGCAAAAAACACCGGAAACAGCCTCTCACGAGCTGTTTCCATGTTAAAACTCTTTATCAGTTTAAACTGATAAAGTAAAGGCAGTAATGAAAGAGGTAATATGGCCGTAGAAAGAAACACAGTAAAATATATGATCCTTTTTGCATCCATCGACATATAAGAAACATGCGTGCCGGCTTGGAAAATCAAATAAATTCCAATGGTCGGCATCAACATAGGGTGAAAAAGAATGGAAACAATCTTACTGGCTAACTTCATATGGATTTTTCTTTAAAAAAGTCAAAATGCAACCACTCAAACATTATTCAAATAAGAGAAATAAACCTGTCTCAGAATTTCGTCATGACACACTTCTATAGCTCTTTCCTAAGTCGTGCAACGGGAATATTCAACTGCTCACGGTATTTTGCAACGGTACGGCGGGCAATATTATAGGATTTTTCTTTAAGTATCTGTGCCAATCTGTCGTCGGTGAGCGGTTTTCGCTTGTCTTCTGCTGCAATACACTCTTCCAGGATTTTTTTAATCTCCCGTGTTGAAACCTCCTCACCCGAATCGGTTTGCAGTCCTTCTGAAAAGAAATACTTCAAAGGGAAAATTCCGAAATGCGTTTGAATGTACTTACTGTTTGAAACCCGTGAAATGGTACTAATATCCAGCTGGGTAACATCTGCAATATCTTTAAGAATCATGGGGCGAAGGCGGGTTTCATCTCCCTCTACAAAATACTCCTTCTGATAATCGAGAATGGCTTCCATAACAGTCATCAGGGTATTTTGTCGCTGTCGGATGGCATCTATAAACCATTTAGCCGAATCAAGTTTTTGCTTCACAAACATCACAGCCTCTTTCTGCTCTTTGCTCTGATTCTTTTTATTGGCCTGGTAGTCGGTAAGCATTTCTGAATAGGTATGACTGACGCGTAGTTCCGGGAGATTTCGGGAGTTCAGACTAAGTTGAAGCTGACCATCCTCCACCTCAAGCATAAAATCAGGTATGATATGCTGAACTGTCTTGGTCATAGGATTGCTGTATGCACTTCCTGGCTTGGGATTCAGTTTCAGAATTTCATCTATTGCATCCTTCAATTCCGCATCTTCCATATGAAGACGCTTTAAAATCTTATCGTAATGCTTCCTGGTGAACTCCTCAAAATGATTCTTAAGAATGTTGTAGGCACTTTCAATGGCCGGATTAGACCGATCCTTTTTAACAATCTGCAAAAGCAGGCACTCCTGCAAATCACGTGCACCCACCCCTGCCGGATCAAAATCATGAATCACCTCCAGGATATCCAGTGCTTCTTTTTCGTCTACCTCAATGTTTTGTGAAAAAGCCAAATCGTCAATTATTTCATCCACTTCGCGCCTCAGATAGCCATCTTCATCGATGTTACCAATCATATATTCCGCAATCATGCGTTCATGCTCAGTCATGATTCTGAGTCCCAACTGCGCCACAAGATGTTCGTGAAAAGTAGTCCCTGTTGAAAAAGGAATGTCTTCATACTTATCATCCTTCGAGTAGTTATGGCTTTGCAGTTTATACGTAGGAATATCGTCTTCCCTTATATAATCATCGATGGACAGCTCATCTTTCTCCACTTCATTTTCAGCGGGTGCATCGTTGTTGTCCTCATAATTATCATCGGAATTATTTTGGCTATCCTTTGAATATTCAAGAACAGGGTTTACCTCCAACTCCTCCTTGATCCTTTGCTCAAGTTGCGCAGTTGGAATTTCAAGCAGCTTTATCACCTGAATTTGAAGGGGCGACAATTTCTGCAATAATTTATGTTGTAAACTCTGTTTAAGCATACTTTATCGAAATATTGGAAACAATAACGCTTCAATACAAAAATACAGTTATTTCCTCAATTTCGAAACACAATTGAATTGGGAATGATATTTTATATCATTAAGAAGGAAATGAAAATCATGTTTACTTCCTATTTTCTCAAAATGCCTTAAACAAAAAAGCACCCCCAAAAACCGTGTGAATTGGAAACTCGGTTTCGGAAAGTGCCTTTTTCAACAACCTGTTTTTTGTTTTGCTTTGGTCTAATAGATTAAGGGAAGGGATTTACTCCTTGTTTGTTATCTCTATATCAAAAGTAGGATATTTCCTAAAAAAAGTATTTGCAAATGGTAAAAAGCATTTGCATAACGTAAAAAATGCACCAAATGGTGCATTTTTTTATAAAGGATCAACATCGTTAACAATCTGTACATATTTCCACCTCTCATTTGCCAAAGTCTGGTTAATGCAATCCCGAATCAGCTTTTTAACCTGCGATGGGGAAGCCTTCCGTTCATATTTAATCATAATTCTTTGGAGGTGATGATCCTGAATTCTGTTTACAGGTGGCACTTGCGGGCCAAGAATTCTTGATCCAAATACCGACCGCAACAATCCTGCAAGATAATTTGCTGCCTGATTGGTCACATTTTGGTTTTTGTGTTTTATGGTGAGATGGATGATCCTGTAAAATGGCGGGTAATTGAATTGCTCACGTTCTTCGATTTGTTCCTGATAAAAGGCCGCGTAATTGTTACTTCGAACCTTCGCAATAACTGGATGCTCAGGATCTGATGTTTGAATAATCACCGTTCCACGTTTATGTTTTCGTCCGGCACGACCGCTCACCTGTGCCATCATCTGAAAACTCTTCTCAAAGGCTCTGAAGTCTGGATGATTCAACATTTGGTCGGCATTTAAAATGCCGACCAGACTAACCCGGTCAAAATCAAGGCCTTTTGTCACCATTTGTGTGCCTACCAAAATGTTATATTCACCCTGCTCAAATCCTGAAATGATGTTTTCATATCCTTTACGTGATCGCGTGGTGTCGTAATCCATACGTGCAATGGATGCATCGGGAAAAATCTGCCCTATCTCCTCCTCAATTTTTTGTGTTCCAAAACCTTTTAAATTCAGGGTCGGACTTTCACATGCCTGACAGGTTGCGTGGACATTTGATGAATAACCACAATAGTGGCAAATAAGTTGATGAATATGTTTATGATATGTTAAACTTACATCACAATGTTTGCATTTGGGAATCCAGCCACATGACATACACTCCATGAACGGTGCAAAACCGCGTCTATTCTGAAAAAGAATGACCTGTTGTTTATTGCTCAAAGCCTCGCTTATGTGTTCAAGCAACTGAGGAGAAAAATGAGATTGCATCATTTTTTTTCGCTGCGCCTCGCGGGTATTCACCACAATGATTTCTGGCATCATCATTCCTTCAAAACGGGTGGTAAGCTCAACGAGTCGGTACTTGTTATTCTGAACATTATAATAGCTTTCGATGGAAGGAGTGGCAGTTCCCAACAGAACGCTCGACTTGAATCCCTGCCCCAACACGAGCGCCACATCTCTGGCATGATAGCGTGGTGCAGGATCAAACTGTTTAAAAGAATTCTCGTGCTCCTCATCAATAATGATCAAACCGAGGTTGCTAAACGGCAGAAAAACTGAAGATCGCACACCCAGAATGACCCTATAGCTTTTATTGTTCAGCAGATTATTGTAAACTTCAACCCTCTGATCGTCGCTGAACTTACTGTGGTAAATTCCTAGTTTTTCTCCAAAGTGCGCCTTTAATCTGTTGGTAATTTGAGTAGTGAGTGCTATTTCAGGAAGGAGATACAAAGCTTGTTGACCCTTCTTTATTGCTTGATCAATCAGATGTATATAAATTTCGGTTTTACCGCTTGAAGTAACCCCGTGCAAAAGTACCGGCAAATTTTCATCGAAGCCTTTAAGGGTTTCCTGCAATGCTGAGTCCTGTTCGGGCGATAAAGTTTTTACTTTCTGAACATTCTCTATTTTACTGGTCAATAAACGATCCACATTCCGTTTTACCTGAACCAGCATCTCTTTCTTAATAAGCTCATTAATAGCAGTACTGGAATTCACTGCTTTTGATGCTAACTCTTTTTTAAGGACTTCTTTCCCTGTCATCGCTTCACTTACCCCCCCGGTACTTTGAAGGAAAAGCATCAAAACCTCCAGTTGTTTTGGAGCCCGGCTGAGACTGTCAAATGCATCCCTGAGAGAATTCTCATTTCGCACGTTGTTATGCAACGAAAGAAAAACTTCTGTTTTTGGTCGCCAGGAGCCCTTAAGTTGCTCATTAACAACTACAGCATCCAGTTCAATTAACTGCTTAATAATGTGATGACAACTCTTAAGTCCCGAAAACTGGTTGATCTCACTAATGGTACTATATTTTTTTGCAGCGAGAAAATCCAATATCTGTTGAGTTTTTTCAGGCATCTCCGTTTCGGCTTCAAACTCATCGTTGTAAAAAATGCGAGTTTCACTTTCGAGTTTCAAACCCGATGGCAGCGCTGCTTTATAAACCTCTCCTAAGGTACATTGATAATAATCGGCCATCCACTCCCAAACCTTTAATTGGCTTAAAGTTACAATGGGTTTGTCGTCGAGAATTGATATAATAGGTTTGGTTTCATAAGCCTCAGGCTTGTTGTTGTGAAGCGAGAATATGATTCCAGACAAAAGTTTCTTTTTCCCAAACGACACTACAACCCTCTGGCCTGCTGCTAAGGTTCCATGATATTCATTTGGAACTTCGTAGGTAAACAATTTTGGCAATGGTACCGGCAGCACTATATCAGCATATCTCATATTCTTACCTCTTACTGGAATTAATCGGAGAAAACAATCATTCATAGCAAATATAGTAATTCGAAATTACTCCTTAATTGAATTCCTTACTATTTACGTATGAAAAATGGGTAAAAATACCCATTTTGAAACCTCAAATATTTGTTAAAATTACATCTTGAAATAAAATGCCCAAATCAATAACCAAACAAAAGCATCCAAATGCTTTTGTTATGAATGCTGTAATTCTCTGTAAGCAAAAATTTAAACCAACTAAATCGAACCCATAGAATGCCATTTGAAGCCTGTATTGTAATTATAGTCATTGCATTAATGGTTGTAGCTCTGATGAAAGAGCTCGTCAGACCGGGTATGATCCTGTTTTCTGCCATGATTCTGTTGATGGTTATGGGAATCATCAGTACTGACGAAGCATTATCGGGGTTCTCAAACAGGGGAATGATTACAGTTGCTGTACTTTTTATTGTTAGTGAAGGTATCAGTTTAACCGGAGCTCTGCGGTTTACAGCAAGAATGATACTTCCGAAGCGCAGAAAAGCCATTCACTGGCTATATCTGCAAATTGCACTACCCATTTCATTTTTCTCAGCATTTCTGAACAACACACCGGTTGTAGTCATATTTGCTCCCATCATAAAAAACTGGTCGGAAAAGTTACAACTTCCCGCATCCAAATTCCTGATGCCTCTCTCTTATGCAGCCATACTGGGCGGAATGTGTACTCTCATTGGTACTTCTACCAACCTTGTGGTACATGGTCTGATGCTTGAAAATGGGATGAAAGGTTTTTCCATGTTTGAACTTGGAAAAGTGGGACTTCCAATTGCCATTGCAGGGCTTTTGTACATTGCTTTGATGGGTGGACTGCTTTTACCCGGAAAACGGGCAAAACACATGACAAAGAACCAGTTCAAGGAGTATTTTTATGATGTATATGTTACCGAAAAAAGTCGGCTAATTGGTCAGAAACCAGTACGAGGATTTCTTCCCGACCTGAGAACCGTAAAAATTGAAAAACTGGTACGCAATGGTAAAGAGTACAATCTTGAAGATGAAGAAACAACCATTGAAGAGAACGATAAACTTTTATTGCGAGGCACGTCGGAAACATTTTATGATTTAATGAACAGCCCTTACGTTAAACTCAAGGGCATTGACAATCTGGACGAATCATTAAAAAATAAGAAGCTGAAACAGGTTGAGGCCGTTTTGGCACCTCGTTTTCCGGGGTTGGGACAAACTATTGGTGACTTTGATTTCTATCACCACTATCAGGCTGTCGTAATGGCTATAAATCGCAATGGCGAACGCATTACCGACAACATTGAAAACATTGTACTTCAGGAAGGAGATACTGTTATATTATTGGCTACCGAACAGTTTATCAAGAACTGGAGTGAGTCCAAGATTTTTTATCTCACCTCATACATTGGCGATGTGAGCAACGGAACCAATAAAAACAAAAAAATACTTGCGGCAGTTATTGTTCTGTTGATGGTCATAGGTGCCACCATTGGCGAACATTTGCCACCAATTGGGCCAAACAAGCTGGACATGTTCTGGTTTGCTTCTCTGGCAGCCATTATTATGGTGTGGACATCGATTGTTCCCCACCAACGTTATACCAAAGCCATCAGTTGGGACGTTCTGATTACCATTGCCGCCTCATTGGGTATCAGTAAAGCCATGCAAAATTCCGGTGTGGCAGAGCTGATTGCCTCAACAGCCATTAGTTTTTCCCAAAATCATGGTCCAATTGTAGTATTAGCAACAATTTATATAATTACCAATGTTTTCACAGAACTAATAACCAACAATGCAGCAGCTGCTTTGGTATTCCCCATTGCACTATCCGCCGGTCAGCAAATGGGAGTTGATCCCAAGCCATTTTTCGTTGCCATTTGCATGGCCTCATCAGCCAGTTTTTCCACACCAATTGGTTACCAAACAAATCTGATTATTCAATCGATAGGTAATTACAAGTACACTGATTTTGTAAAAATTGGTTTGCCTCTGAATATCATAGCATTTATTGTTTCGTTAACGGTAATTCCGCTTTTGTGGAATTTTTAATAATAAATATCGCAGAATAACGCATAGCATCGTACGTGTAAGGTGTTTGATATTTGTCATATACTATATGAAACTCAAATTAATCCATTAGTAAACGGGTCGTTTTTTTGAGTCAGCTTTCAGAGATATAACAAGCAGTTAACAATTTCTTGATTCTTAGGTAACACAGTCTGAATAGCTTTAGCTATTCAGAAGCATAAATAACCATTCGAATTAAGAACAAAAATGTAGGTGAATTAGTTATTTACCTGTATAAATTGAGATGTTTTCCTAATTACCATTAACCTATACTGATTTTATGCTGCAATCGAATATCACACTATCAGAAAGTAACTCTTTTTGCAATCAGGTTATGCCATCTTGGTCAAACCGATATTATGAGCCGGATCGGTTTTATCAGTCCGGATATGAATTAATAAGAACAAATAGCAACCGAAATCAGGCCTTCCTGATGGTTCTCTCGTCCATCACATCATGGGACGAGGAGGTGATTATTTGTGGTAAACAAAAGGAAAGAGATGAAACGGAGTCTCTGACAAAAAACCTGGGCATTGTTTGCCAGGCATATTTCGAATATCCCGATGACCTGGAGCCAATCAATAATATTCTGAAAGCGCGTCCGGGTATTTCCCACATGGTTTTGAATATAAACTCGGGATTCAGAGTTACAGATAAATTTCTTTCATCCATTAATTGGTTAAAGGAAGTTCATCGTCTGAACCTGATAGTTAATTGTCACTCTGCTTTCTCCGGTATAAACGATGTTTTCAACGGAAACATCGATTTTCTGATTGGAGAAACTCCCGATGGGGATTCCTACGTGATAGCCAGACGCAACCGTCTGGTACAAACCGAAGGAAATTCAAGATCTCTGCAATTGGATCTATACGATCTGTGGCAAAAGCAGGTAACTTCCCGCAAAGCCATTATTGAACCTATGGATTTGTGCGAAATATAGTATTATACAAATACGCCGAAAAAATAAGCTGCCAATAGCAGGTAAACAAACATTCCTGAAATATCATTAAGCGTTGTTATAAAAGGGCCAGTGGCCATCGCCGGATCAATCTTCAACTTGTGTAGGAACAGCGGCAAGAAAGTTCCAAACAGAGAAGCAAACATCACCACAGAAAACATGGCTGAAGCAACGGTTAGAGTAAGGGCAAACACCGACCCTATGGCCATGTTATAAGCAAATACAAGAAGTGCAAGAGCAGTGGCATTTAACAATGCCACGGACAACTCTTTCAGCAGTTTTTTCAGATTACTTTCAATACCAAGACTTCCACTGGCCAAAGACTGAACCATAATAGCTGAGGACTGTATCCCGACATTTCCTCCCATGGCGGCAATAAGTGGCATAAAAAATGCCACTTGCGGATTGTCATCTATATTTCCCTCAAAAACACTGATCACCCTGGAGCCAAAAAGACCGCCAACCAATCCAATCATTAACCAGGGAATACGGGCTTTGGTGTGCCGGAACACGCTATCGGACACTTCAACATCATGGGTAATACCCGATGCAAGCTGATAATCCTTCTCGGCTTCCTCGCGCATTACATCCACCACATCATCGATGGTTATGCGGCCAACCAACCGACCTATGCTATCGGTAACCGGAAGAACAACCAAATCGTACTTATTCATAATGTTGGAAACCTCCTCCGAGGTAACATCGGCGTTTACTGAGATAACGTCAGGATTGTAGATGTCTTTAACGATGGTATCTGTAGCGCTTAGAAGCATTTTTTTCAATGACAGGGTTCCTTTCAGAATGCCATCATTATCTACTACATAAACAAAATAAACCTCATCCACCTCTTCGGCTTGTCTGCGCATACTGCGCAGGCAGGTTATAATGCTCCATGATTCTTTAACCTTGATTAACTCCTTGGCCATCAACCCACCGGCAGAATTTTCCTTGTAGTGAAGCAAATCTACAATGTCGCCGGCAACAGAGATGTCATTCAGGAAAGAGAGTACCTCCTTTTGTCGCTCTTCGTCAAGTTCGGAGAGAACATCTACGGCATCATCCGAATCCATCTTGTCGATGAATCGGCGGGCAATGACCTCACTAGGTAAAGCTTTCAGGAATCTTAACCGATCCTCCTCTTCAAGTTCAATCAGAACGTCGGCGGCGGTGTCGTCGTCGAGTAGAAAATAGAGGTATTTGGCCTCTTCTATACTGAGTTCTTCGTATATTTCAGCTATATCGGCAGGGTGTAACTCTCCGAGCAACTGTAACAAAGTCTCCTCATCTTTCTGTTCAATCAGAAGTCTGAGATTCTCAATGTATTCCCTTGTGAGTTCAAAATTTGCCATAGACCGGAGTTTTATTCGGTTACACAATTAAGTACACATCATTCACAAAGCGGATGCTCCTGAATCAGTGATGTGAGTTCCTGAAATCCCTCTACAGATAACTGCTCAGGACGAAGATTAAACACCGGGAGGTGTTTAATCGCTTCCATGTTACATGGAATATTCTTCAAGCTGTTTCGCATCGTCTTTCGACGTTGGTTAAAAGCAGCCTTCACAACCTTAATAAACAGTTTTTCATCGCATGGAAGTTTTTCCACATCGTTTCTTAGCAGCCTGATTACACCAGATTTTACTTTGGGAGGCGGAATAAAAACATGTTCATCTACGGTAAAAAGATATTCAGCCGTGTAAAATGATTGTAAAAACACGCTCAGAATGCCATACTCTTTTGAACCTGGACCTGAGGTTATTCTTCTTCCTACTTCTTTTTGTACCATACCAACCAAAGCTTCCACCTGATGGCGATTCTCAAAAGCCTTAAAGAAAATCTGGCTGGAAATATTATATGGAAAATTCCCGATGATACTAAACTTTCCAGGGAATAACTTTTGAAAATCCAATTTTAGGAAATCCCCTTCAATGATTTTGTCCTGCAGTTGCGGATAATGCTTATGAAGGTATACAACAGATTCGGTATCTATTTCAACCAGTTGAAGTTCAATATCGGGTCTTTTAACAAGGAATTGTGTAAGCACACCCATCCCCGGCCCCACCTCAATGACATGAGCTGGAGGGGTTGATAGACTTTCTGTTATTCTTTCGGCAATGGCCGGTTCGTTCAGGAAGTGTTGCCCCAGATGTTTTTTTGCTCTTACACGCTTCATCGTCCATGGTTCACCGGTTTATAAAGACATTCATTCTCGGTTTTGGCCAATATCATTTCATTTCGTAACATTGTAAATAAAATAAAAATTAGCGGAACAAAGGTAAGACTATTTTTGTAACCTCTTTTAGCTTTACATATTTCTTTATTCAACCTGAAATAAAAAACCGGTAATTTGAAAACCCAAAAGTATAAAGCGCTCCAGTTTGTCTTTTTTTTGCTCCTGGGACTTGGAATATTGTGGTGGTTGTACAAAGACCAGGATCCGGAGGAACTCATGAATGCTCTGCAAAAAGAGGTGAATTACTTTTGGATTGCTGCCATGATATTTATTGCGTTCCTAAGCAATTTAAGCCGCACCATACGCTGGCAAATGCTGGTTGCACCTGTTGACCGGCGTCCCGGATTCATCAACACTTTTCTGGCTTTGATGATAGGCTATATCGCCAATTTGGCCATTCCCAGAATGGGCGAACTTTCGAGATGTGCAGTGTTAAGCCGATACGAAAACATCTCGTTTTCAAGATTGGTAGGTACTGTGGTAACAGAGAGAATTTTAGATTTGATTATGTTGATCATCTCCTTTTCTCTGGTTTTAGTTCTTGAATTTGGATTGCTTCGAAGAATGCTTGCAGGAATGATTGATATTAGTGCGTTCAAAAGATATTTTCTGACTCCTGCGCCTTATATTTTCATCTTTCTGCTTTTCATGTCGTTTTGGTTCTTCAGAAAAAAGATTAAGGCAAGCGGCCTGTTCTTTAGAATACAAACACTGTGGGAAAAATTCAGAGAGGGACTGCTCTCTTTTCGGAAAGTGATACACAAGCCTTGGTTCATCATACATACTCTTCTTATTTTTTTCTTCTATTTTTTAATGATGTATATAAGTTTCCAAGCTTTTCCGGCAACTCAACACCTATCTCTTCTTGCCGGGTTAACTGTCTTTGTTTTTGGGACTTTGGGCATGGTCGCACCGGTTCAGGGAGGAATCGGCCCATGGCATTTTATGGTTATAACGGCTTTGGTCGGTTACCACGTTCCAACGTCGCAGGCTGCTGTTTTTGCCCTGGTAACACATGGTGCTTTCAATTTAATGGTAGTGGTTTGCGGTCTTATTTCATTGCTGGTTCTACCCCTTATTAATCCGAAAAAAGGCAAAAAATGAATGATCAGAAAAATCAATCCGTCATCAGATTTGCCAGATTAATAATTACTGTTGTATCTCTGGCGTATGTATTTTACCGGATTTATAATTTCCAAAAATGGGATGAATTTTTACAACATCTTTCTGACAATCGCGCTCTCTTTTATCTCTTGCTGATTGTTCAATTCCTGATGCTGGCTATCAACATCTCCTTTGAAGGAGCAAAATGGAAATATCTTTTAACGCCGGTTAGAATTCAAAATTTTAAATCGTCAGTCATCCAGGTTTTGAAAGGACTTCAATTGGGAGTTATAACGCCTGCACGAATAGGAGAACCAGTGGCCAGAGCGCTAATGCTTCCGCAGGGATCGCGCGTTAAAGCTTTTCTGTTATCATCAGCCGGGAGCATCCTGCAAAACATAGTATTGGGATTTAGCGGAATTGGCGGGATGGTTTACCTCGCCTCTACAAGTGATTTTAATTCAACCCTATTATCGGTGCTGAAGGAACAGATCATTTTCTATGTCGGGATATTTTTTGCAGCCATGCTGATCGTTCTGGGAGTCCTTTTTAGAATCATTTCTTCCAAAAAAAACAAACGATATCTGAAAAAAGCAGCACAACATATTGTTGTGCTTCAACAGTTAACAATTAAAAACATACTCATCGTAACTGGGTTTACAGTTCTAAGATACCTGGTGTATACTTCTCAACTATGGTTAATGTTATGGTTTTTCGACATCTCCATACATCCTTCCGATCTTAATCTGATTTTCATCTATTTTGCAACCATTACATTTATACCTGCAATTGCAATTGCTGACATAGGCATAAGAGGATCGGTGGCGCTTTTTCTCTTTGGAATGATATCTGCTAATCATGAAGCCATTATGGTTTCGGTATTTATTCTCTGGGTTATTAATGTTGGAACCCCTGTAATTATAGCTTCATTTTTAAAAAGTCCGGAGAAAGCGAAATCTCTGCCAATAAACCAAACATGAATTGAAAGTAAAATTTGGCTTGCACTATTATAAATTTTCCTGACCATAAATATTTACTTAAAGAATTAATCTTAAAACAAATTCATATATTTGTTACTTATATGATCCAAATTCTGTTTTACCCAAGCCGGGATCATCTGTAAAACACTTACAAGAAGCCAAATAAAACACCATTGGTATTTAATCATCTGAAACGATAGTTTTTCAGGCAATGCTAAAAACTAATTTCGAATGAGTAAAAAGAAAGTAAAACTAAACATATTAGGATTATCATATTCACAAACCCAATCGGGTGCTTATGCACTGGTTTTGGCAGAAGAGGAGGGTGAACGGCGAATCCCAATCATCATTGGTGGTGTTGAGGCGCAATCCATAGCCATCAAACTTGAAGGCCTTGAGCCTCCCCGTCCATTAACGCACGATCTGTTTCTTAAATTTGCCAGAGCTTTTCAGGTTGAACTGTTGGAGGTGGTCATTTACAAACTGGAAGAGGGTATTTTCTACTCTGAACTGGTTTGTGTAAAAGAGGGAGAAGTAATCAGAATTGATTCCCGCACTTCCGATGCAGTTGCTTTGGCGCTGAGATTTAACTGTCCCATTTATACTTATGAGGAGATCTTATCAAAAGCAGGCATTGTTCTTGACTTTGGCGATCCCAAAGATGAGCCGGCCGAAAGCAGTGGGGCAAAAGCCGGAAAATCGTCGTCAGGAACTTCCAGTGCCTATGCAGCCAAGTCGCTGGATGAATTGAAGGTACTGCTGGAAGAAGCTGTTGAAAGTGAGAATTATGAAAAAGCTTCAGAAATAAGAGATGAGATAAAACGCCGGGAAAAATAAAGAATCCCCTAAAAAATGAAAAATTAAGGCCTGAATTATGAAGAGATCTGCTGCTCTGCTGTTTTTCCTGATGATTTTGATCCTCCCCATTACCGGAGAAAATGTGGTAGTTCCGATACCCGAAAGCATGGGATTTACTTTTACAGGGTTATTTAGAGGCCTTCTTGGTATGTTGAGCATCATGGCTATTGCATGGTTGTTTAGTTCCAACCGCAAAGCCATCAACTGGCGGGTAGTTGCAATCGGATTAGGAATACAAGTCGCTTTAGCTCTAAGCATTCTTCACATCCCTTTTGTTGAATCCATCTTTGATTTTGTAGGAAAAATATTTGTAAAACTTTTAAGTTTTACTGAAGCCGGTACGCATTTCCTGTTCAGCAGCTTTCAAACGGATACCATTGAATCGCCATTGCTGAATTTTGCCATCACCATACTTCCAACCATAATCTTTTTCTCGGCCATTACCAGCGTACTTTTTTACTTCGGAATCATTCAACGGGTTGTCTATTATCTGGCGCTGGGTATGAGCAAGTTGTTGCGCTTATCGGGTGCTGAAAGTTTATCGGTAGCCGGAAATATATTTTTGGGTCAAACCGAATCCCCGCTAATGATAAAGGCCTATCTGGAAAAAATGAATCGTTCAGAGATGCTTCTGGTTATGTCTGGAGGCATGGCAACCCTGGCAGGCGGAGTTCTTGCAGTATATATAAAAGTACTGGGAGGCGGTGATCCGGTTCAGGAATTGATTTATGCTAAGCATTTATTGGCGGCATCCATAATGGCAGCTCCGGGAGTTGTTGTCATTGCCAAAATGCTGATTCCACAGACCGAGGCTATCTCAAAAGAAGTTGAAGTAAGCAAGGATCGAATTGGAAAAAATGTGTTGGATGCCATATCCAATGGAACCACTGAAGGCATTCGTCTGGCAGTAAATGTAGCAGGGATGCTGCTGGT
Source organism: Alkalitalea saponilacus (assembly GCF_900168165.1). Lineage (GTDB taxonomy): Bacteria > Bacteroidota > Bacteroidia > Bacteroidales > Marinilabiliaceae > Natronoflexus > Natronoflexus saponilacus. The sequence continues at coordinate 38,980 of NZ_FUYV01000023.1, read as the reverse complement.
TTTCATCTCATTTATTGCCATGTTTAATTTTATATTTCTTAAAACCGGCGATTGGTTTGGATTAAACGAGAGAATTGCAGAAATGACCAATGGTCAGTATACCGAGTTATCGTTACAATTTCTTCTGGGATATATTTTTGCTCCTTTAATGTGGCTTTTGGGGGTTCATGCGCAGGACATTGATTTGGTTGGACGGGTTTTGGGAGAGAAAATCATCATGACCGAATTTATTGGTTATGTCAGTTTGGGCGAATTGAAACAAACCGGGGCATTTTTTCAGGAGAAGTCAATTATAATGGCCACTTACATTTTGTGCGGTTTTGCTAATTTTGCCTCAATTGGTATACAAATTGGAGGAATTGGATCACTGGCACCGGGAAAAAGGATTCTTCTTTCTCAGCTTGGATTAAGAGCTTTGCTTGCAGGAACACTGGCTTCCCTTTTATCAGCTACAATTATTGGCACCATATTAGGTTAAAAGAGATTTCTGATATCCACAGAATAATAACACAAAAGGCGATTCGTAGGAATCGCCTTTTATTCTTTACTCTCAACTATTTCTTAGTTACAGAATTGCATCAAGTTTAGAAGCCAAAATTGTTTTAGGAACAGCTCCTACCTGCTTATCTACAACCTCTCCATTCTTAAAAAACAGGATGGTTGGAATATTTCTAATTCCAAACTTCACAGAGGTTTCAGGATTACCATCAACATCCATTTTTGCAACAACAGCCTTATCCTTATACTCATCGGCCAACTCTGCTACAATGGGAGTTACCATTCTACATGGGCCACACCATTCGGCCCAAAAATCCAAAAGAACAGGTTTGTCTGAGTTCAGAACCAGTTCATCAAAATTGGAATCAGTTACTTCAATTGCCATAATTATCTGGTTTATTTAATGTTGTTAGATATAAATTTAAAACTAATTGAATATATTACAAAACACAAAAAATACCCTCTTGTTCAAAGATAGCCATTTTTAGATTAAAATTCCTAACTTAATATCATTGAAATTTCAGGCCTTTCTTCGAAAAAACGCACCAAATCACCGGTTAAATTGACCATTACATTTCGTGATAAGAGTTTGATGTTTTGACGCTCATTTTCTTCGTCATAAACTTGAAAGCGGAGAGATACCTTGCCTTTGTTCTCCATCGTGATATGAGCCAACTCGGTTACCACCTCGTTGGTTAATCCGCTCAAAGGAATTCTCAGAGTCAGACATTTAACCTGATTATCCAAAATGTCGGCCAAAAGAGAAATACTATGAACTTTTGCCTCGAACTCTTCAGGTCTGAATTTTTTAGGCTGAACTTTGCCTTTTACCATGATAAACAGATTGGATTCAAAATAGTTGTTGAACTTGATGTAATCCTCCCCGAAAAAAGCAAAGTCAAAACTACCTGAGTAATCTTCAAGCGTTAAAATGCTGAACTTGTTCCCTTTTTTTGTGAATCCCTGACGAACATTTGTTACCATGCCTCCCACTGTAAACTCTCTTCCCTTAAGAGTCTCGATATCATTTAACTTACTGACTTCCAAATTGCAATAATTTTGAATTTCGAGCCGATAGTCATCAAGGGGGTGCGCCGACAGATACATGCCTATCAAATCCTTTTCTTTTTCCAGCTTTTCGAGGGTAGAAAATTCAAGGCATTGAGGAATGTCCGGTTTCTTAATTTCTACAGCCAGTTCAGCTGTTCCAAAAAGAGAGTTCTGGTTGGTTGCTTTATCACTTTGATAGCGATTTCCGTAACGAATAAGTTTCTCGATAAAAGATCCGTCATCACCTGCAGCTACTGCAAAAAACTGAGCCCTGTGAATATTGCCGAGGCTATCAAACCCACCTGCACCAGCTAGAGCCTCGATGGCCTTTTTGTTTACAGTTTGCAAACTAATTCGCTCAATAAAATCGAAAACATCTTTGTATGGTCCGTTCTTCTCGCGTTCTTTTATGATTTCCTGAACAACGCCTTCTCCAACACCTTTGATTGCAGCCATCCCAAAGCGTAAAGCTCCTTTTTTATTTACGGTAAATTTGAGGTGACTTTCATTAACATCCGGTCCAAGAACTTCTAACCCCATGCGACGGCATTCTTCCATGAAGGTGGTAATCTTGGAGATATCGTTCAAATTTCGACTTAAAACCCCTGCCATGAATTCAGCAGGATAATGTGCTTTTAAGTACCCCGTTTTATAGGCCAGATTTGCATAACAAACCGAGTGAGATTTATTGAAGGCATAACTGGCAAATGCTTCCCAGTCTTTCCATATTTTCTCAATCAACACATCCGGTTTTTTGGCAACTTTTTCGCAACCCTCAATGAATTTCGGATTATTCTTACACCCATCTGAGAATTTGGCCTTTAATTTGGCCATCACTTCCATCAACTTTTTCCCCATGGCCTTACGAAGGGAGTCGGACTCGCCACGAGTAAAACCTGCGAGCTTCCTCGACAGAAGCATCACCTGCTCCTGGAAAACTGTAATTCCATAAGTTTCTTCAAGGTAAGATTCCATCAATGGATGATCGTAGTTGATATCCTCACGGCCATGTTTACGGGCTACATAATTGGGAATGTATTCCATCGGGCCCGGACGGTAAAGCGCGTTCATGGCCACCAAATCTTCAAAACGGTTGGGTTGAAGTTCGCGGAGGTATTTTTTCATCCCTGCCGACTCAAACTGGAAAATGGCGGTTGTTTCACCACGTGAAAAAAGCTCAAAGGTTTTTTCATCGTCATAGGTAAAGTTGGTATCATCCATATCGAGATCAAACCCTTTTGATAGCTTAATGGCCTCAAGAGTTTCCTTTATGATGGAAAGCGTTTTTAACCCGAGGAAGTCCATTTTAAGCAACCCGATGGATTCAACCAGATTTCCTTCGTACTGTGTAACCAAAAGGTTTACACCTTCCTTAGCAGGCATTAAAGGAATGTGTTCATCTAATGGATCCCGACCAATCAGAACTCCGCAGGCATGCACACCTGTTTGACGAATCGATCCCTCCAGGTCACATGCTAGTTCAAGGGTTTTCAACAAGGTCTCATTTCCGGAATTTCTTCCATTCAGCATCTCTGTGGCAAATATGCGGAGCATCTCTAAACGCGCCACCTCTTTATCTTTATTCGCAGAACGTGCTGCACTAAGCTTTCGCTCCAGAGCAGGCAGAACATTTTCTAAAGTCCCATTTTCAACTTCCAGGTTCAAAACCTCCTTATATGCATTGGCGAGTTTGGTTCCCGGTTTTTCAGGAATTAACTTGGATATTCGGTCGGTTTCCGATAAAGGAAGCTTAAGCACCCTACCCACATCCTTTATGGCCGATTTTGCGGCCATGGTTCCCAGAGTACAAATATGCGCCACTTTATCTTTGCCGTATTTATCTGCCACCCAGTTAAGAACGAGCTGTCGGCCATCGTCATCAAAATCAATGTCCACGTCAGGCATCGAAATCCTGTCGGGATTGAGGAATCGCTCAAACAGCAAATCAAATTTTATGGGATCAACAGAAGTAATACCCACGCAATATGCCACGGCTGAACCTGCAGCTGAACCACGACCGGGCCCTACCAAAACCCCCATATCACGTGCTGCATTTATGAAATCCTGAACTATCAGGAAGTAACCTGGAAAACCCATGGTTTTCACGGTGTTCAGTTCAAAGTCAATTCGCTCCTTAACATTATCGGGAACCGGATCTCCATAAAACTTTTTTGCACCAACATAAGCCAAATGTTCAAGGTAATCAGCTTCCAACTTAACCCGAAGCAAATGATCATAGTCCCCACCCAGAGACGCATAACGTTCTGCTCCAAACTCTTCCTTTAAATCATCTTCACTAATCTTTTCACGATACCCTTCCCAGCTACCAAAATCCTCAGGAATTGGGAAAAGTGGCATAATTGGAGGCGAGTCCAACTCATATATTTCTACCTTATCGGCAATTTCCATGGTGTTTTGTAACGCTTCCGGAATATCGGCAAAAAGTTGATTCATCTCTGCTGTTGTTTTGAACCACTCCTGGCGCGTATAACGCATACGGCTTTCATCGTCCTGATCCTTACCGGTGTTGAGGCATATCATCACATCATGTGCCTCAGCTTTTGCTGCATCAGCAAAATGCACATCATTGGCAGCAATCACCTTTACACCCAATTCTTTACTGAATTCAACCAATTTTTCATTAACGATCTTCTGTTCATCGTAAACCAACTTTCGCATGCGGGGATCTTCTGAAGGATGTCGCTGCAATTCAAGATAGAAATCTTCCCCAAAAAGATTTTTGTACCAAAGAATTGCTTCTTTGGCTCCGTCAAAATCATTGTTGATGATTTTCCTGGGTATTTCGCCTCCCAGGCAGGCCGATGTGATAATTAATCCTTCATGATGTTTTTCAAGTAGCTGTTTATCAATTCGGGGGCGATAGAAAAAACCTTCAACATAGGCAATGGATGTAAGTTTCAGGAGATTTTTATATCCCTTCAGGTTCTTAGCAAGTATGACCAAGTGCCGTCCCGACCGATCCAGATTTTTATCGGAACGATCAGCAATGGTTCGCTCTGCCACATAGGCCTCCACTCCTATAATTGGTTTAATTTTTTTCTTTTTACATAAATCATAAAACTCCTTAATGCCAAGCATAGTTCCGTGATCGGTGAGGGCAATGGCAGACATGCCATCCTCAACAGCTTTGTTAACCAACGCCTGCACACTGGCTTGACCATCAAGTATAGAGTATTGAGAGTGAACGTGTAAATGTGTAAAGGGAATATTAGCCATGATAAGTTTTAACTTTCAATAAAATTTTCTGTTTCGAACAAAAATAGCAATTCCATTACAGAGGTAACAGTTAAATTTGATGAAAGTTTTTCTTTTGAGAATACAAGATTTTTAAATTCGGAGACAACGAGTGACAATATAGTATCATTGATTTAAATACTCCAAACAGAGCCCTTCTGAATTCATATCCATCTGTAATTATACAATTTATGATCTACTGAATAATAATGACTGTTAATTGCAACTAGGTGTTCTCAAACATATCCATAACCAATAGCATTAATTTTAATCACATCGGATTCGCTCATTAAAATCAATCTAAGACACTCTTTTAATGCAATATAATTAACACTACGGCATAAAATACTCTCAGAATTCAGTCGAAGATCAACTAAAAAAGAGATGTACAACGATCTTTTACATTTGTATCTCAATATATTACACTTCTAAAATGTCAAAATACATAATAGTATCAGGATGTGATTAATTCGTATTTGTTTCATCACTAAAATCCATCTATTTTTCGTTTTAAAAAACAACAGACAATGATCTCTGAATATCAATTACATACAAAGCTATAAACATGAAAACAGCTATTATCTCATTCCTGCTTTCTCTTTTTATTTTGGCAGGCTGTGCAAATCCTTCATCCCAAACTGGTGAGGAGAATAAAAGTGTTGCTCAAAAACTTTTTGACGACCTGATGTCCATCACCGGAAAAGCAACCCTCTTTGGCCATCAGGATGATTTGGCATATGGAATTGGTTGGAAATACGTGGATGGCGAATCAGATGTAAAAAGAACGGCAGGTGATTACCCCGCTCTTTTTGGATGGGAGCTTGGAGGCATTGAACTGGGTCATGAGATGAATCTGGACAGCGTACCATTTAATAAAATGAGGCAATTTGCCATTTGGGCCCATCAAAATGGAGGTGTAAATACATTCAGCTGGCACCCGTTTTCAGCTCTGGATGAAAGTAAAAGCTCCTGGGTAACCGATGAAAAAGTGGTAAAACACATTCTTCCGGGAGGATCGCATCACGAGGTATTTCTAAAACACATGGATAAACTGGTGGCGTTTTTCAAAGAACTAAATGAGGAAAATGGCGAAAAATTACCTTTTATTTTTCGTCCGTGGCATGAGATGGATGGAGGTTGGTTTTGGTGGGGAGCAGACCTGACAACTCCGGATGAGATGAAAGAGTTATTCAGATTCACCATTGATTATATGTGGGAACAGGGGTTAGACAACTTTCTGGTGGCCTATTCACCCGACAGATTTTTTAATTCAATCGACGAGTACTTAACCTGGTATCCGGGAGATGAATATGTGCATGTTATTGGTGTGGACAACTACTATGATATGAGAAGAGGACCTGATGGACTTCAGGATGCCATATTAAAACTTGAAATTGCCGCCAAATACGCAAAAGAAACAGGAAAAATAGCTGCGTTTACCGAAACAGGTCTGGACACAATTCCTGATGAAAACTGGTACACCCAATCCTTGGCAAAAGTACTGAATGCCAACGAATGGACCAGAAGAATGGCCTACGTCATGGTTTGGAGAAACCATGATCTTGACCACTTTTATGTTCCCCATCCCCAACATCCGGCAGCAGATGATTTTCGCCAATTCACATCTCAGCAACATATCTGGCTTTTAAACGATTGGGCAAATTACCAGCAAAAATAATTGTTCCAAAAGCAAACACATTTACAAGATTATAATTGAGAATTGATGCAGAAAGATTTATTTTCATCGCGGTATAACCGCGTAAAAACAGAGCACGAAGCTCTGTTATCAAAACCTAATGAGGCACTATTTAGCAGCAATGGCATTTACAGCCGCTATAAAAACCCCATTCTTACGAGGAATCACGTCCCCCTTCACTGGCGATTTGATTTGAATCCTGAAACCAATCCATGTTTTATGGAGAGAATTGGTTTTAATGCCACCTTTAACTCAGGTGCCATCAAATGGGGAGATAAATACCTGTTAGCTGTTCGCGTAGAGGGGAACGACCGAAAATCGTTTTTTGCCATTGCTGAAAGTCCAAACGGCGTTGACAATTTTCGATTTTGGAATCGCCCCATCACACTGCCGGAAACCGAAGAGCCTGACACCAATGTGTATGACATGCGCCTAACCAGGCATGACGATGGATACGTTTATGGCATATTTTGCACAGAGAGAAAAGATCCTGAAGCGCCTCCAGGGGATACCAGCAGCGCTGTTGCTGCAGCAGGCATTGCTCGCACCATGGATCTTGTAAAATGGGAACGTTTACCTGATTTAATTTCAACCACCGGCCAACAAAGAAATGTGGTGCTTTTCCCTCATTTTATTGAGGGGAAATACGCGTTTTACACCCGCCCTCAGGATGGATTCATCGATACCGGAAAGGGAGGAGGAATCGGCTTTGGATTCTCCGAATCCATTGAAAATGCAGAAATAAAAGAGGAAGTCATCGTTGATGCCAAAACCTACCACACCATTTATGAAGTAAAGAACGGACTGGGACCGGCTCCCATCCGGACAGAAAAAGGATGGCTTCAAATGGCACATGGGGTAAGAAATACCGCAGCAGGTTTGCGATACACCATTTATATGTTCATGACCGATATGGAAAAACCATGGCTGGTGACACACAAACCCAATGGTCATTTTATATCACCGTTAAAAGAAGAGCGAGTGGGAGATGTTTCCAACGTAGTTTTTAATAACGGATGGATTGCCGATGAAGACGGAAAAGTATATATTTATTATGCTTCATCGGACACCCGTATGCATGTGGCAGTTTCAACCATCGATCAGTTGGTTGACTACTGCATTAATTCGCCGCAGGATCAGTTACGTTCGGCAGCGTCGGTGCAAACCATCAACAACCTGATTGACAAAAATCTCAAATTCATGTAATAACAATATCTATTAAAAAAGAAGGGTCTACGAATTGGAGGCTAAACAATCTTTGCCGATAACCAGATTAGAGACCGGCACAAACCAACTTCACAGCCTCTTCTTTTTTATCCCAATATAATTTTATGAACCTGGATGTTTCTAAACTAAAAAATGAACTGAAACAAGAGTACATCAACATTCTTGATTTTTGGAAAAACTATACCGTAGATAAGGAAAACGGAGGTTTCTTCGGAGAACTATGTAATGATGGTACACCAAATTCTGAAGCCATCAAAGGAGTTGTATTGAATACTCGCATTTTATGGACTTTTGCTTCGGCATATAACTTTCTGAAAAATGAAGAGTATCTGAAGGTGGCAGATCTGGCCTATAATTACATCACTCGGTATTTCTGGGATGAAAAATACGAAGGCCTATTCTGGAGCGTTGATGCAAAAGGGAATGTTTGCAATGATCGAAAGCAAATCTATGCACAGGGATTTGGCATATATGGGTTTTCTGAATATTTTAAAGCAACAGAGAATATGGAGAGTCTTGACTATGCCATTAAACTTTACAACTGCATTGAAAAACACAGTTTTGATCATCAACACGGAGGCTACGTTGAAGCTCTTTCGCGGGACTGGAATCCTTTAGAGGACATGCGTCTCAGTGATAAGGATGCCAATGAACCAAAATCAATGAATACTCATCTTCACATCATAGAACCATATACTAACCTTTTCAGAGTATGGACTGATGATGGCTTAAAAAAGAAAATGGAAGATCTCGTTAAGGTTTTTCTTGGTAAGATAATCAACCCTGAAAATGCGCATTTTGAACTGTTTTTTGATAAAGATTGGGCTGTAAAATCAGAAATGGTATCATATGGCCATGATATTGAAGGAGCCTGGTTGCTGTGTGAAGCCGCTGAATTTATTGACAACCCGGAATTATTGCAGAAGGTTGAATCCATGAGCCTCCGAATGACGGATGTTACGCTAAAAGAAGGGCTTGCTCAGGACAATTCGCTATATTACGAAAAAGATCTCTTGTCCGATCATTTAGACAGAGACAGGCATTGGTGGGTACAGGCAGAAGCCATGGTAGGTTTTATGAATGCCTTTCAGCTAAGCGGTGAGGAAAAATACCAGACAGCCATGATGAAAATGTGGGATTATATCAAAAAGCATATCATTGACAGGGAAAATGGAGAGTGGCACTTGAGGGTGAATAATCAGGGATTACCCATGCTTTCCGATCCAAAAGCAGGTTTCTGGAAATGCCCGTATCATAATTCACGTGCATTAATGGAATTATATAACCGTTTATAATACTGACAACTGAACTTATAACGAAATATCACTAAAATGGCTCAAACAATTCAGTCTAAGGTTAGCCTTAAAGAGAAAATAGGGTATGGATTTGGAGATGCAGCATCTTCCATGTTTTGGAAAATATTTACCTTTTATCTGGCCATATTTTATACCGATGTTTTTGGCATTCCGGCTGCGGCAGCAGGAACCATGTTTCTGGTCACACGTATTTGGGACACGGCCAACGACCCCATTATGGGGATAATTGGAGACAGAACCAACACCAAATGGGGAAAATTCCGACCCTATTTATTATGGATTGCTTTTCCGTTTGCCATCATTGGCGTGTTGCTTTTTACCACTCCAAATCTTGATGTGACTGGGAAAATCGTTTATGCTTACATAACGTATACGCTGATGATGATGGTTTATACTGCGATAAATGTACCTTACGCAAGCCTTTTGGGTGTTATGACAGCAAAATCAACAGAACGTACAAGTTTTGCCTCATACAGAATGGTATTTGCTTTTGCCGGAAGTTTGCTGGTGGTAGCACTTTTTCAACCATTGGTAGATGGTTTCAACAGCCTGGAAATGGTAGATATTTCCACTGCCTATCAATTGACCATGGTGGTTATTGGTTTAATCGCAGTGGGTTTCTTTCTTCTTACATTTTCATGGACAAGAGAAAGAATTACCCCTCCTAAAGATCAAAAAAACAATCTGAAAGAAGATTTGAAAAACCTTGCAGGCAACATTCCATGGTTTGTAATACTTGGAGCCGGAGTAATGACACTTATATTTAATTCAGTAAGAGATGGTGTTGCGATGTACTATTTCAAATACTACATAAGTAATGATATAACCAGTGAATCAGCATTAGTGTTTTCAAGAATGACATTTGCCTTAAGCACTTTCTATATATTTTTAGGTCAGGCAACCAATATGATTGGAGTGATGATGGCCAAGCCAATATCAGCAATTATTGGAAAACGAGTGACCTTTATATCAGCTATGTTTACTGCAGCAGCATTAAGCTCACTTTTCTTTTATCTTACAAGAGATAACCTTTTCCTAATTTTTACGCTTCAGGCCATGATCAGTTTCTGCGCAGGCATCATCTTCCCGCTGATGTGGGCTATGTATGCCGATGCAGCCGATTACTCACAGTGGAAAACCGGACGTCGTGCCACGGGACTGGTATTTTCGGCATCAAGCATGTCGCAAAAACTTGGATGGACACTGGGTGGTTCCATAACGCTCTGGCTACTGGCCTATTTCGGATTTCAGGCCAATGTAGAACAAAATCCAGAAACCATACAGGGCATCAAGTTAATGATGAGTTATGTACCCGGCATTGCAGCTCTTATTTCAGGAATTTTCATGATCTTTTACAAATTGAGCGATGCTAAGATGGAAAAGATTATTACCGATCTTGATAATAGACGGGAGATGGAAGAGATCAACAATTGATATACAGATGGCTTAATGCAATCTATGGTTTTCGCATTGAAATAATTTAAATGCGAAAACTGTTTGCTTTTGTTAATTTTTGTGTATATTTGCATGCGAAAGTCACAATAATGCCTTTCCCATAGAATCAGCTAAAAAATCTAAATGAAAAAAAAGGCCCCACCGGGGCTTTTTTTTATGGCAGAAAGTTTCCCATACAATTAAATATCTGCATCTTACAAACCAATCACAAAAAGACTTTTCATTACTGCCTTTCAAATATTTTTATCATATAAAAAAAGCATTATTTTTGCAGTAACAGAGGCCGGGGTTGTTAGCTCAGTTGGTTTAGAGCATTACCTTGACAGGGTAGGGGTCACTGGTTCGAATCCAGTACAACCCACTTAAATTTAAACAGGTTGCATTTAGCAACCTGTTTTTTGTTTGTATGAAACGAGCCATGAGAATCGCAAGATCGGCGCAGCCAAAGATTATTGGCGAGTTCTCCCGAGTACTCAAAAACAAATTATACACAGATGAAAGAATATTCGGCACTTCAAATCCATTAACAAAACATTAACACACACCATTTTCCTACACAGCGTCATTCTAACATCCCTATTTGGTGGGAATTAGGCTTTAATCTTTATTTGTTCTAATTCTAAATTGCCTGCAACGATTCAATGGTTCATCTCTTTTTAATAACTTTAAATGAACCAAGAGGTTAACATGGCATTCAACAACGGATTATCCGTATAATTTGGGATGCAATATTTAAACAGCAACAGATATGATGAAAAGAAGAGAATTTGTGACACGCAGCGTAGGAGTAGGTCTTTTAGGAGCAGTGGCTCCAATGTTTGGGGGTTTAGACACTCTTGCTTCTCAGCCCGCAGTGCAGGGAAATTATGATTTGGCTGCAGTTCGTGGCGGTACTCCGCCACAAATGTTCGACAAAGCCATGGAAGCCATTGGCGGAATGGGACGTTTTGTAAAACAAGGACAGCGGGTACTAATAAAACCAAATATCGGCTGGGATACACCACCTGAAAGAGCTGCCAATACCAATCCCGACTTGGTTGGACGTATGGTAAAAGCTGCATTTGAGGCAGGCGCCGCCGATGTTTTTGTATTTGATCACACCTGTGATCAGTGGGATCGTGCATATCGCAACAGTGGAATTGAAGCAGCTGTGCGTCAAAATGGTGGAACCATTGTTCCCGGAAACAATGAAAGGAACTACCGTGAAGTGAGCATTCCGGGTGCAAAAATCCTTAAAACAACCAAAGTCCACGAAATGGTTTTAAATACAGACGTTTTTATAAATGTTCCGGTTTTAAAACATCACGGGTCAACAACAGTTACCCTCGCAATTAAAAACCTAATGGGTTGCGTTTGGGATCGCAGATTTTACCATGGAAACGATCTAAGTCAGTGCATTGCAGATTTTCTGGCCTTTAAAAAACCGGATTTGAATGTTATCGATGGTTACAGAATGATGACCAGAAATGGCCCTCGTGGAGTCTCAGTTGCCGATGTTGTAGATCTGGGAGCTTTGGTAGCAGGAACAGACATTGTAGCTGTAGACTCGGCCGCAACACTTATGTTTGGTAGTCAACCCAATGAAATTGGACATATAAGAATCGCAGAAGAGATGGGGTTTGGTACTACCAACCTGGAACAACTGTCAATTAATCGCATCAGAATCTAAACAAATATGACGCTGTTTTCAAAACTGAAAAAGCTCAGGGTGATACTGGGAATTATTTTCCTGTTACTCACCCTGTCGCTTTTTATTGATATATTCGAGAAGTACGCCGATGAACGTTTCGGGCAGATACTCTATCTACAATTTGTACCTTCAATTCTTAACTTTGTACAAACTTTCTCCTTGCTGACCGCAGGAGGTTTTATTATTGTATTAATTTTAACTTTGTTGTTTGGACGATTGTATTGCTCAACCATTTGTCCACTTGGAATTTTGCAGGATATTGTGTCAAACATATCCAAAAGGTTTTCAAAGAAAAGAGTGTTTTACAAGTATAAAAAAGCACATCCAATATGGCGATACTCTTTCATGGGATTAATGATTATTTCTATGGTCGCGGGTCTTGGTTTTATAGTGGTATGGCTGGATCCATACAGTATTGCCGGTCGATTTTTCTCATTTATCATTGATCCTTCGGTACGAAGTATGAACAATGTGGTTGCAACCTTTATGCAAAATCAGGGAAACTATTCTTTTTTCCATGTTCCCATATACCATGTATCTACTGTCCCTGTTCTGCTAACCATTGCGTTAACCTCTTTTATCTTTGTTTTGGCATGGAAGCGGGGACGTTTTTTTTGTAACGTGATTTGTCCTGTCGGCACATTTCTGGGAATTACTTCTAAGGCGGCTTTGTATAAAGTCAAATTTAATCCGGACAACTGTACTAAATGCGGAAAATGTGCTGCAGTATGTAAAAGTGAATGCATCAGCATTAAAAACTATTCAGTAGATGAAACAAGGTGTGTAACCTGCTTCAATTGTTTACAGGTATGTCCCGATGCGGCATTGGATTTTGGGAACTTGAAATCAGTTCCAAAACCAAAAGTGGAATTGGACTCAGGTAAACCTTCAACTGATGAAGTGAATGTGAATGTGCATGAAAATGATGCAACCAGGCGGAAACTGTTGGTAACAGGATTGGCTATGATGGCAGGATCGGGCGTATATGCACTTAAGAAAAACAAATTACCGGAAAGTCAGCACAACCTAACCCTTAACAATAGGGACTTCTTCCCTTCCCCTCCGGGATCGGGAGGAGTAAGACGTTTTAACAGCATATGTACCGGATGCGCACTTTGTATATCTGCCTGTCCTACTCATGTTTTGCAGCCATCAATCAACCAATACGGATTGAGAGGGTTTATGCAGCCATTTATGGATTATGAAACCAGCTACTGCAACTTCGATTGTCATAAATGTGCCGATGTTTGTCCCACCGGAGCCATATTACCCCTTCCGATGGAGGAGAAACAGTTGACACAAGTCGGAATAGTTAGATTTTTAAAAGAAAACTGTGTTGTTGTAACCGATGGCACCGATTGTGGCGCCTGTTCAGAGCATTGCCCGACAAAGGCTGTGGACATGGTTCCTTATAAGGATGGTTTGATGATTCCAGAAGTCTATCCGGAAATCTGCATAGGCTGCGGTGCATGTGAGTATCCATGCCCCGTTCTGCCTCCCTTCAGAGCCATTTATGTGAATGGAAACGGGGTTCATAAGTTGGCTGATAAACCAGAATTTGGCGAACAACAGTCAGTTGATTTTGACGATTTTCCTTTTTAACCAAATACTAACTTAACCAATTGAGAAAACGGCTTTTCGCAATGCGAAAAGCCGTTTATTTTTTATCTGTATATCCTCTCTCTAAATCATACTTAAGGCATTTTATACATAAATGCATTGATGTTCATTCCTGCTCCCACCGAGGTCATCATAACATTATCACCTGATTTTAGTTCATGCCCTTCCAGCTTTCCCTTAACAATGAGATCGTACAACGTTGGGACTGTGGCCACACTGCTATTCCCTAAAGTTCTTATGGTCATAGGCATTACGCTGAAATCAACGTTCTTCTCTCCATAAAGACGGAAAATTCTTTTTAAAATGGCTTCGTCCATTTTGGCATTGGCCTGGTGAATCAAAACTTTCTTAACATCCTTGAGTTGCATATTGTTTTTGCTCAAACACTCCTGAGCTAACAATGGCACATAGGTAAGAGCATAATTGTATAATTTACGACCAAGCATTTTTAAATAGGTTCCCTCTCTTTCAGGATTGTAAGAACATCCCATTTTCAAGAGATCCAAATAATCATCAACATCGGTACGGGCTACATGTTTAAGCATTCCCACAGGCTCTTCGCTCACACGTCCTTCGAGAATAGTGGCAGAAGCACCATCGGCAAAAATCATGGTATCACGATCATGCGGATCCATGGAACGACTGATGGTATCGGCTCCAATAACCAGAACTTTTTGAGCGTCTCCAGACTTAATGTAATAGTTAGCCTGAATCATCGCCTGCGTCCATCCAGGGCATCCAAAAGTCATGTCGTATGCAACGGCGTTAGGGCTTTTAATCCCCAACTTATTTTTTACCCGCGAAGCCAGCGTAGGCAATATATCAGGATACAATGAGCCACTTTTCATATCACCCAGGTTATGAGCCACAATAATATAGTCTAACTCCTCGGGGTCAATTCCCGAATCAGCAATGGCTTCTTTGGCAGCTTCGGTAGCCATATCAGAGGTAACCATCTCTTTGGGCGCCAAACGACGCTCAATTATATCGGTAATTTGCTCAAACTTCTCTGTAATCTCTTTTCCCGGGGTGTCAATAACACTCCCGTCTTCATTCATGAAAACATTGTTCTCAAAGTGTGAATTTTCAATCACAACAGAGGGAATATAGCTTCCCGATCCTGTGATTACTGAATAAATGGATTTTTTTGCACACATGCTTACTTATCAAGTTTTAGTTTTTATGCTCAAAGAACTCCAGGTTAAAGGTATTCCCGTCCCAAACTCCATAGGAGTAATGATTCACCCAATCGCCCAGATATATTAGTTTACTATTATTTTTTAAATCAATCACTTTTGCAATATGTCGATGACCAAATACAAAGAAATCAAAATGATTAACTTCCAGCTGCTCTTTAGCCCATACAATTAGCCACTCCTTATCCTCCCCTTGGAAAACAGATCCGTAAGACTTCAGATTTTTCTCACGACTTTTTCCGGACCAAAGCCTGGCGAACCAAACACCACAATCCGGATGTATTAATCTGAACAGTTTTTGAGCGATATTGTTTGTGAAAATCGCCTTTAACCTGTTGTAGGACTTCTCAAAACGTGTTAATCCATCCCCATGTGCCAGGAAAAATTTCTTTCCATCAATTTCCCGGATTAAGGGCTTGCGATAAATCTGAATTCCGGTTTCTGTAGGCAAATAATCAAACACCCAAATGTCATGATTTCCGGTAAAGAAATGTACTGGAATCCCTGAATCCGTTAGTTCACAAAGCTTACCAATAAATCTGGAGTAGCCTTTTGGTATGGCTCTCCGATATTCAAACCAGAAATCAAAAATATCGCCCAAAAGATATATCTCAGAAGCATCATGCTTTACGCTATCCAACCAACGCACAAAACGTCGTTCATGCTCTTGGGGATTTTTAATTGTTGGTGCCCCAAGATGTACATCCGAAGCAAAATATATTTTCTTTTTCTGTTCCAAGCCTTTATATTAACACAAACAGATACTTACGATTCTTTATGAGAAAATTTAACCACGTACGTGGTTAAATTTTAGCCGACAAATATATCTGTTTTTAAGCATATCCTCCAAACTAAAAAAGCTTAACATTCTAAATTTAAAGCGAATATGCACTTAAAAAGTTCGAAAAACGGATCATAACTCCTCGCGAAGCCTTTCTTCCAGCCTTGTTCCAAACAGATCTTTGCCCACGAGCTCCCCTTCCCTGCTGATCAAATAATTGGCAGGAACTCGTTGAACATTAAAAACCTGTGCTGCATAGGAATTCGTAAATTGCAAATCGCTTACACTTATCCATGGCAATTCATCTCTAACAACAGCGCTTTCCCACAACACACGGCTTCGCTCCAATCCCACCTGATAAATTTCAAAACCCCGATGATGATATTGAGAATACAACCTTTTTAAATTGCGGTTTTCACGAACTGAGGTTTCATCCCATGAACCCCAAAATGAGACCAAAATCACGTTGCCTTCGAGAGAAGAGAGTGCCACATCATTTCCGTCCAGATCAGGTAGTACCAGTTCAGGATAAGATCGTCCTTCATTTGCAAGTTCCTGTATCATTCGAGCCATGCGCTCTTCAGCTTTAACACTCAGAACCATGTTGTATAAATGGCGCACCCGCTCAGAATCGGGGTATATTAGGTTTAAGCTGGTGGCAATTGTTGCAAAAAGCCTCTGATCATCACGATCTAGAATATTCATCACCAGAGTTTCATCAGAAAAAGTCAGAAATAGTGCATAATAACTGGCAAATGAACGAGGATTTTCCAACACGAACGCCTCAATAAATTTTTTATATTCATCAATTTCTTCAGTGAGTCTCGTGCTAACTGCTTCCAATTCTTCGGCTTGTTGTGATTCAGGTAAGTCGTTGAAATTATCGATTATAGCATCCACTTCGCTGCGTAAAGCCGTAATTCTTCGCTTTAGAATTTGCACTTTTTCTGAGCCGGGTGAATTCTCAACCGTGTAATCCCTTGAAAAACGACTTAACGAAGCAGTGATATTTATATGTTCAGCGGAATCGCCCAAAAGCGTAATAAAACGACTAGGTGTCAATGAAAGTTTAAAAAATGTCGGTTCAAACAGCGCATTTTGCCTAAAAGTAAATTGATCATTCCTGCCAATTACCGTACTATCAATAAGTACGTCTCCTCCCAAATCCATTCGATACAAATATAGGGTTTCACCGGCACCCTCAGTTACACTTCCCTCAATAATGAATCGGTCTTGTCTGGCACAACTGCCTAAAACAACCATTATTAAAAGAAAAATTGATAGCTTCCTCATAGTTTTATTCTAAAATTGCGATTTTGCATATAAGTTACAAAGGTAAATAATCTCCGGAAACTAATTCCAAAGTTTAATTCTCATTAGCCGCTGATGTTAAAAGAAAATTTTTAACCTCGTCAATTTGTTCATCCCAAACGTTTCTGGCAATAATAATGCCCTGATCGTTTACAATAAAATTTACAGGAGGTTTTCCAATCGGTATCATCATGTATTTGTAATCCTGTAACTTCAGATAACGGAACAATGTGTTACGTTGAATATTATAATCATCCTCAGGATTAAGCACAAAACAGACTTCAAATCCCTCTGAATGAAGAGTTGTCAAACGATTCAGTTGAACACGGGATAATGTAAAATCCGTAGACGGGAATTCCAGATATAGATGACTCCCTTTAAAATCTTCAATTGAGATGGTTTCACCATTCTGGATAAATTCAATATCAGGAAAAGGACGATCGGGGTTAAAACTCTGAAATTCTTTTTCCCTCTGACGTATTTTGCCAACCATGTTGGTAAAAACTTCAACTTCTCTCAGATATTTCTGATTTTCCAGCATAGAATCTGCCCTGTAAAAAAGATTCCGATCGCTCCAAGGATCGAAGAGAGAGTGATTGCCAGCTCTCTGTAGAAGGGCATACATACGTACCATTGGAGCACGTGAGAGCTCCAATGCCCGTCCTCGAAAAATATTTTTCAAAGAATCCAAATCCTCATAAAGATTTTCAACATTGACAGGAGTTGGAGTCCATGACGGACTGTCGACAATTGAAGTCATCCGGTTCATCTCCGAAAGCCACTCTTTGCTGATCCTTTCGATGGCTAAAAATTGGATGGAATGCTCTGAGCCATTTAACTGAACGTGATCCGGGAAAATTATATATTGTGCATCCACAAAGACCGGTTCTCTGGCTGAAATTTGAAGGAGTAACGATTCGCCTGAAGTCTTTGAGAGCAAATAAAGCCCAGGAACAATGGTATCAGGATTCCAGTAAATTTGACCCGATGAACTGATAAGTAATGTATCAGGTAAAAATAATGAATCGTTGGGTGCAGATATTATCATGCGATTACCCTCACCACCCCACATGTAACCCGACAACAGCGGTTGTTCCTGCTGCTGAACGCAGGAGGTAAGCAGAGCAAAAATGGAAATAATCCATATAATCATTAATACTTGAAACTTGTTATATACTAACACAGTACATTGATACATAAAGTTAATCTAGTGAACTCAAAAATAACCAAATTTACACAAAGCATCCTTATAATTAGGGAAAAGATTAAAGCTGTTATTATTAAAAGAAACTTAAAATCATTGTAGCCTTCCCTAAAAATAGGACAGTTTAAAATCAGACAGTTATTAATCATCTGAATCTAATACGCTGTCTACCTACAACCTAACAGTCTAATAATTTGAAACATATATTTAGAAACTAAAATTAGACAGTTTATAATATGATGATCACTATCGGCTTAAATAAAGACAAATAGTAATGAAAATGGATGTAACGCGTATGCGCAGATTTTCTCAAAGCGCATTAAAAATCATTAGTGCAAATTCAGAATAAACAATACGCAAAATTAAATCTTGGCAGTATTTAATCCTACTTAACCTTTACAGACTTGTCCTTATGTTTATTATCACTTCTTCAAACAATAACATAAGCCAAATCAACTCCTGTCATATAATCGAAACCTATAGTTTTATCTGTCTTTTTTTCAACGCTTTTGAAAATTCTATTAAAACAACACCAAGCAATGTTAGTGAAATAAACAAAAAATGAAATACATTTGCATCGAACAAAATACATATTATTTAATTTTATCTAATTGTTATTATGAAAATTTACGCATTTAAATTACTATTTATTATTGTGTTAACTGCCACTATAGGGGGGGGGCAAAATCAACGCACAGCTAAAACTTTTTAACGACGGCAAAGTCTCTATTGGAACGTTAACAGAACCACCCCAATACCACATGGTATATTTGTATGGGGCGAGATTTCAATTTGGCGGATG
This sequence comes from Alkalitalea saponilacus, assembly GCF_900168165.1. Lineage (GTDB taxonomy): Bacteria > Bacteroidota > Bacteroidia > Bacteroidales > Marinilabiliaceae > Natronoflexus > Natronoflexus saponilacus. The sequence goes on along the minus strand of NZ_FUYV01000023.1, from coordinate 19,879 downwards.
GCAAAATCGATTTGTTAAAATGGATATTAGTGCTCAGGATCCAAGAATTTGGAGTCACTCAACTGACAGAATTGTTTTCTTTAATACAGAAAGAGCACGATTCAATACTATTCAGGTTGCTAGTGTCGTTCAGTCATCAGATGTCAAATACAAGAAAAATATAGAAACAATTAACTCTTCTCTCGAAACCATTCGTCAATTAAGAGGAACATCTTTCCTTTGGACGTACCAGGATGAACTAAAAAGTGCCGGCTTAGGAAATTATGGTTTCATTGCACAGGAAGTAGAACAAGTAATTCCTGAGATTGTATCAACTGATAGTCTTGGATATAAAGGTGTTGATTATAGCGCAATTATACCAATTGCCGTTGAAGCCATTAAAGAGTTATCCCAGATGGTAGAGGAACAGGCAAAAGAGATTGAGGTACTAAAGGCACAAAACAATGGCATCGCAACCAGGGTTTCTTCTGCAGAAATAGACGATGACAAGGCTATTCTCTTTTCCAATATCCCTAATCCTTTTGGAGATAAAACAGAAATTTCTTGCTACTTACCAAATTCCAGCAAAAGTGCATTCTTGATAATTTATGACTTAAACGGTAATCAAGTAAACCGCATGACTGTGAAAGGTACAGGCAATGTAAAAGTTACTGTGCCTGCTTCAGATTTAAAGTCGGGTATGTACTTATACTCACTGATTGTGGATGGCAAAGAAATTGACACCAAGCGAATGATCGTTTTATAAACCTATCCAATTCGAAGATAATGTATAGATATTTATTATTATTCATAGGTGTGTTCTTATTCAGTGCGGTGAATGCACAAACGGGATGCCACAAACAAACCTCAGTTCCTGATGTCCCCAATTTTCTCACCGGGTTAAATGGAGAAGAATCGCCAGTGGTGTTCAGTCAAAAATATTTTGGGAAATTTAACCTCGATGAGATTAAAACATCCTATGAGTTTGCCCCGGTCAATAACGACTCGATGTATCTGGTGGAGTATGATGAGGAGTATTTTCGTAAACGTCCGGGACTGGGTTCTACATATCAAAAAATGTATGAAGTTTACATAGACTTTAAAGAGCATGCCACGAAGTTTGAGTTAGATGAGGGGACGCTATGGATTTTTAAAATTACGGCTACAACAGCTGTAAGCTTGGGATTTTCATTTAAAACAAACACCAAAATACCTGAGGGGGCAAGGTTTTCTTATTATATTAATGACCCTTTTGAAAAATATCATTATGGCGAAGTAGATGACCATACCTCTCTATCATTTCTTTATTCGATTCGTCAACTTGAATATGGAGACGAGGAGGAATATGTCAGGTTCAATGATTTTTATATTGAGTATTTTGAACCACATGATGCACTATTTAGCCCCAATTTAATAATTGACCAATTAGACTATGGATATGGAAACCGCCGTAACTATATGAAAAGCACAATTCTTAAAGGGGCGCATGGGGAGTCTGAATTTCAATGCCTAAATGACATTGTTTGCCCCGTGGGCGAATACTGGAAAGAAGCTTCCAGGTCTGTATGTCATATATATGTATATAATCGGACATTGTTGGGAGTAGGAAGAAGAATAAAAGGATCAGGGGTACTTATCAATAAAAGTGGGAGCGGATATGCTCCTGATGACATGCCATACATTCTCTCAGTAGCTCATCTTTTTGGACATCAGCAATTTAATGAAGAAAATGAAGTTCCAATATTACTACATGACCATGCAGACACCAGAATCGAAATAGTAGTAAACTATCAATATGGCGATTGCGGCATAACAAATCGCCGAACCAGTGGTGAAACTATTCGCAGTGAACTTAGAGTGGGGAACATAAAAGCAATCGGGGATAACTTTTGGTATAAACAGGATAATTCTCTATATGACCCAAAGAATGATTACGTTTTACTTCAATCTCGCCGAACCATAAAGCAACTCACAAAACACGACCTTGTTTTTTCAGGCTGGGAAAGGTTTAAGCATCCACGGGAGGGTGCAGCCATAGGTCATCCGAATGGAGCTCCCAAAAAAGTAAACGTAGCCAACCAAGCGCCTCAAAATCTTGAAAACGGAACCTTCATTATGAATTGGAACGTTGGAGTTTCAGAAGGAGGCCTGTCAGGTGGGCCGGTTTTCTCTTCATCATGGGGGCAATACTTGCAAGGGATAGTAATTGGTGAACCACATAACCCAAACAAACGTTGCGGACACTCCGAAAGTATTTGCATAAAATTTGATGACATATATCCCCACATAAGGGATTACGTTGGTACAGGATTGTCGGCACAGCACAAACGCTACACAACAGATCCAACTTATTTGCCGGCTCATTGCAGTAATTGCATAAGAGATAATGGTGAAACAGGTATTGATTGCGGTGGTGATTGCTTACCTTGTGGAATTGAGGATTACATTGAGATTACCTCAGTAATGGACTTTTTCAGTCGAGAAGTAATGGAATCAAGATTTACAACCAACATTAATACCGGTTCTAATGCTGTTATGAAAAGTGGAAATAAAAACTTGGTTGCAGGAGAATCAATTTCAATGAGGGGTGTTGAATTTCAAAAAGGAGCAACCTTATACATGAACATTGATGAAAGAATAATGGATACGCCTAACAACGGCAGAGGATGTTATGTTCCTTGCGTTGCAATGCCAAATACATTTACTCCCAATGATGATGGGATAAACGATTTTCTACGTGTTAATCAATCATTTGTTTATAAATGGAGGGTGAATGTATGGGATAGAAGAAATCGACTCATTTATTCATCGGATGTGCATACCGTTAATTATGATGGACCAATAAACATCTGGGCAGGTCAAAATACACAATCCTTACAAGCTTATAAAGTAAGATTCACTTATGCGGATTGTAAAAATAATTGGCGTAATTTTGAGCAAATGGTACATGTTATTAAATAATTGATTGACAAGGCGTAAAAGCAAAAAAGCGACAAGTTTTGAGACTTGTCGCTTTAAAAATTCAATTAGTTCTTTATCCGTTTTTCCTGATATAATCAGCCAGCCAGTCTCCAACTTCAGAGGTCTTTTTGGCATTTTCTTTATCAATGTCTTCGGTTACAAAACTCTGTTCCAATGAGGCTGTTACCGCTTTGCGGATCATTTCTGCTTCGTCTTTCAAATCAAAAGCATACTCAAACATAAGAGCTGCTGATAGAACTGTGGCAATAGGGTTGGCAATGTTTTTCCCGGCAGCCTGCGGGTAAGAACCATGTATGGGTTCAAAAACGCTGGTGTGCAACCCGATGGATGCAGATGGCAATAAACCCAGAGAACCTGTAATAACTGAAGCTTCATCGGTAAGAATATCACCAAACATATTCTCAGTAACCATTACATCAAAATTCTTTGGCCATTGTATGATTTGCATGGCAGCGTTGTCCACAAACATATATTGGGTATCCACTTCCGGATAATTGGGAGCCATTTCCTGAGCAATTTGACGCCATAACCTGGAAGTTTCAAGAACATTGGCTTTATCTACCACGGTAAGTTTCTTGTTACGTTTCATGGCATACTCGAATCCCAGTTTTAGGATGCGTTCAATTTCTTCACGGGTATAAACACAGTTGTCGAAAGCCATGTTTCCATCTTCACTGCGGCCTTTTTCACCAAAATAAATACCACCTGTAAGTTCTCGAATGCACATGAAATTGGCACCTTCAACCAAATCCTTTCTCAACGGAGATTTATGTAACAGTGATGGAAAAGTTTCAACCGGACGAAGGTTGGCGTATAAACCCAATTGCTTACGCATGCGAAGCAATCCTTGCTCGGGTCGAACTTTTGCGTTAGGATCGTTGTCAAATTTTGGATGTCCAATGGCACCGAACAACACCGCGTCAGCATCCATACATACTTTGTGTGTTGATTCCGGATAAGGATCACCAACCGCATCAATGGCGGCAGCACCGGTTAAAGCTTCTGTATAAATTGCCTCATGACCCTTTTTTTCGCAAACGGCGTTTACAACCTTAATGGCCTGATCAATGATCTCGGGGCCGATTCCGTCACCGGCCAGTACAGCAATATTAAGTTTCATAATTATATAGTTATTTTTAAAATCAAAGGAATTACCCTTTAAACCTCACCTCATCACTTTCAATGATGTTCAGCATTTTAAGGGTAGCTTTAATAGCAGCTTCGGTTTGGTCAGCATCCAAACCACGGGTTTTAAACTCTTGTCCTTTAAAATCCCATGTAATTACAGTTTCAACCAGTGCGTCGGTCTTTCCACCGGGAGGTATCGATACCCAATAATCGGTTAATACCGGATGATCCAGATTCAATGATTCGTAAATTTTCCATAACGCTTTCATAAATGCATCGTACTGTCCATCACCTATAGACGTCTCTGCGTAGGTTTTATTATGAATTTGAATACGGATGCTTGCAACAGGTTTCATTTTACGAACCAGACTTAAACTGTAATTTAACAGTTTAATATTTTCAGGGGTCTCCTTATTTTTTAGAACATCTGATATAATATATGGGAGGTCTTCGGTTGTAACGGTCTCTTTTTTATCCCCTAAATCGATCACCCTTTGGGTGACCTTCTTCATATCTTCAGCATTCAGTTCTATCCCAAGTTCCTCCAGATTCTTTTTGATATTCGCTTTTCCGGAAGTTTTTCCCAAAGCATAGCGGCGAACCCGACCAAAACGTTCGGGCATCAGTTCATTAAAATAAAGGTTGTCCTTATTATCGCCATCGGCATGAACGCCGCTGCACTGCGTGAATACATACTCTCCTGTTAATGGTTTATTGGCAGGAATACGCACTCCACTAAAAGACTCAACCATTTTAGATACTTTCGTGAGCTTTGACTCATTCAGCGAGTTCTGAAGTTTCAAGTGGTCATTCATCATTCCCAGCACGCTGGCGAGTGGAGCATTACCAGCACGTTCTCCCAGTCCGTTCACAGTGGTATGAAGTCCTTTCATTCCGGCTTTTAGTGCCATAAATACATTGGCCACCGAAAAATCGTAATCGTTATGAGCATGAAAATCAAAATGTACCCCGGGATATCGGTCATACATATCTTTGCAAAACTCATAAGTCTGCTCCGGATTAAGAATTCCAAGTGTATCAGGCAGCATGATTCTTCGAACCTTTGCTTTGCTCAGAAAATCTACCATAAAGTAAACATACTCTCGGGAACTTAGCATTCCGTTTGACCAGTCTTCTAAATAAACATTGACTGTTATGCCGCGTTTTTCAGCTTCATCAATCACAAACTGGATATCTGCAGCATGTTGTTCAGGGGTTTTTCTCAATTGACCCTGCAAGTGCTTCAAAGAGCCTTTTGTTAATAAGTTGATAACCTTTCCTCCAGCTTCTGCAATCCAATCTAATGATACAGTCTGATCAACAAATCCTAAAATCTCGACCCGTTCAATACAATTGTTCTTTTTGGCCCAATCGGTAATTCTCTTCACTGATCTGAATTCCCCATCCGATACTCTGGCTGAAGCAACTTCAATGCGATCAACCTTAATTTCCTCGAGCAAAAGCCGGGCAATTGCAAGTTTTTCCGCTTCACTGAATGATACCCCTGTGGTTTGTTCTCCATCCCTAAGGGTTGTATCCATTACTTCTATATTGGTCATGATTCTGTTTTTTGATAAGATTTGCAGGCGAATGGAAAAATTCGTGATTGGAGTTTTCCAATCACGAATACTTTAAATTATGCATTGGCTTTTTCTTCCCAAGCCTGAATATCATCAGTAATACTTAGTAGATAATCAATATCATCATACCCGTTAATCAGGCATTTCTTTTTATAAGGATTGATATCAAATTTCTCTGAAATATTTTTTGACGGTACTGAAATCGTTTGATTCTCAAGATCAACTTTTATAATCACCTTTGCATCAGCCTCAATGGCTTCAAACAATTGATTTAGAAAATCATCAGATATCTGAACAGGAAGTACTCCGTTGTTTAGTGCATTATTCTTAAATATATCTGCAAAAAAGCTTGAAACTACCACTTTGAAACCGTAGCCATGAATTGCCCATGCAGCATGTTCCCTGCTGGAACCACTACCAAAGTTTTTACCTGCTACAAGAATGGAACCAGAATAAGTTGGATCATTCAGCACAAAATCGGGCTTTGGATTGCCTTCCTTATCATATCTCCAGTCACAGAAAAGGCTGTCACCAAATCCATCGCGGGTGGTTTTTTTCAAAAATCTTGCCGGTATAATCTGGTCGGTATCTACGTTTTCAATGGGCAACGGTACACAGCTGGATTCAAGTGTTACGAATTTATCTATTGGCATTGAATTAAAATTTGTCGTTAATACTTTAATCTTTAAAACCCCTGCTACAGCAAAGTTCTGGGGTCAGTAATTACTCCGGTAACGGCTGCAGCAGCGGCAGTGAGCGGACTGGCCAACATGGTTCTGGCTCCGGGTCCCTGGCGTCCTTCAAAGTTTCTGTTGGAGGTAGAAACCGCGTACAATCCCTCGGGAATTTTATCATCATTCATGGCCAAACAAGCAGAGCAACCGGGTTGACGCAATTCAAATCCGGCGGCTTCCAGTTTTTCCTTTAAGCCTTCTTCAAGTGCCTGCTTTTCAACTTGCTTACTACCAGGAACAATCCATGCTACTACGTTGTCGGCTTTTTTCTTTCCTTCAACGAATTGGGTAAACGCGCGCAAATCCTCAATACGTCCGTTGGTGCAACTTCCAACAAACACATAATCTACACGCTTTCCAATCATGGCATCTCCAGCGTTAAAGCCCATATATTCGAGCGATTTCACAAAAGATTTTTGAGAAGACTTCTCAATTTCGTCAACTTTTGGAATATTACCTGAAATTCCCATTCCCATACCGGGGTTGGTTCCATAGGTAATAATGGGCTCAATGTCTTCTGCCTTAAAGTGAATCTCCTTATCAAAAACTGCGTCGGGATCAGATGGCAGTTGTTTCCACTCTGCCAAAGCTTTTTCCCACTCTTCACCCTTTGGAGCAAATTCGCGCCCTTTCACATATTCGAAAGTGGTTTCGTCCGGAGCGATCATTCCGCCTTTGGCACCCATTTCGATGCTCATATTACAAATGGTCATGCGCGCTTCCATAGACAAGGAGCGAATAGCTGAACCTGCAAACTCAACAAAGTATCCAGTTCCTCCCCCTGTGGTTAGTTGAGAAATGATGTAAAGAACAATGTCCTTGGATGTTACTCCTTTTTTAAGTTCTCCATCCACATTTATTCTCATGGTTTTTGGCCGTGTTTGCATCAGACATTGAGTAGCCAACACCATTTCCACCTCACTGGTTCCAATTCCGAAAGCAATGCTTCCAAAGGCACCATGGGTAGATGTATGACTGTCGCCGCAAACAATGGTCATTCCCGGACGGGTTAATCCAAGCTCAGGACCAATCACATGAACAATTCCATTGTATGGATGTGTTAAACCATACATGGTTATCCCGTTAACTTCACAATTCTCCTTGAGTTTATTCACCTGAAAACGGCTTAACTCATCATGAATCTGCAAATGCTGATCCATGGTTGGAATATTATGGTCGGGTGTTGCGATGGTCTTTTCGGGGCAACGAACTTTTATATCTCTCTCTTTAAGTCCGGCAAAAGCCTGCGGACTGGTCACCTCATGAATCAGGTGACGATCTATGTACAACACACTGGGTCCTCCTTCAACATTGTTTACAACGTGTTTTTCCCAGATTTTGTCGAAAAGTGTTTTTCCTGCCAAGGTTCTCTGTTTTTATATTATTATACAACTATTTTTTATATGATAAGTTCAAACTTAAATCGAACAATCGTTCGATTTAAGTTGACTCAATGGCTATTGGATTTTCCCCAATGCATCCAAAAATGCTTCAACAGAAGCCGTTATGATATCGGTATGCGCAGAAAATCCGTAATAGGTATGTCCCTGGTGTTCAATCTGAACGTGAACCTTACCAAGGTCATCACTTCCCCGGGTAATGGCTTGTATAAGAAACTCTTCCAAACGCACACGTCTTTTAACCAGTGCTTTAACGGCTGTAAAAGCAGCGTCAATGGGGCCGTTACCTGATGCTGTTTCAGTAAATACATCTCCATTAAAATTAACCTGTACAGTTGCTGTTGGAATGGTTGATTTTCCACACACCACCTGAAGAGATTCAAGTTTTAGCGGACGTTTAGAGTCCTTTTCAACATTACGTCCAACCAGAATTTCCAGATCTTCATCGGTAATGTCTTTCTTCTTATCGGCCAGTTCAAGGAATTTTTGATATATTTCATCAACTTCGGCCGGCTCAAAATTATAACCCAATACGCTCAGACGGTGTTTAAGAGCTGCACGTCCACTTCTTGCTGTTAAAACGATAGAAGATTCTTTTACACCCACGTCAACCGGATCGATGATCTCATAATTTTCCCGGTTTTTCAGAACTCCATCCTGATGAATACCGGAAGAGTGAGAAAACGCATTGCGACCAACAATGGCTTTGTTGGGCTGGATGGGCATACGCATCAATGTAGAAACCAATCCACTGGTTTTCATGATTTGCTTGGAGTCAATTCCGGTATCGAAATTAAGATCCTTATGACAGCGCAATGTCATTACAATCTCTTCCAAAGAGGTGTTGCCTGCTCTCTCACCAATACCGTTCATTGTAACCTCAACCTGACGCGCTCCATTGATAATTCCGGAGATTGAGTTGGCTGTTGCCATCCCTAAGTCGTTGTGGCAATGTGTTGAAATAATGGCTTTATCAATGTTGGGAACATTGTTAACCAAATAGGCAATTTTTTCTCCGTATTCTGAAGGCAGACAATAGCCGGTTGTGTCAGGAATATTAACCACAGTTGCTCCGGCTTTAATGACAGCTTCAATGACTCTGGCCAAATACTCATTCTCAGACCGGCCTGCATCTTCTGCATAAAACTCAACGTCTTCAACAAACTTTTTAGCAAACTTAACCGCCTCAACGGCGCGCTCTATTATGGCCTCGGGTGTTGAGTTCAGTTTATTGTAGATGTGGTATGGTGAAGTTCCGATACCTGTATGAATTCTTCCTTTTTTTGCAAACTGAAGTGCATCGGCAGCTACTTCAATGTCTTTTTTTACCGCGCGGGTTAGCGCGCAAATGGTTGGGTTGGAAACAGCTTTGGAGATTTCTACCACTGAGTTAAAATCTCCCGGACTCGAGACCGGAAAGCCGGCTTCAATAATGTCCACTCCCAGTTTCTCCAGTTGACGTGCCACTTCAATTTTTTCAATGGTATTCAGCTGGCATCCGGGTACCTGTTCGCCATCCCTTAAAGTGGTGTCGAAAATATAGACTCTATTGCTCATAAATGTCTCTTTTTGTCCGGTTGTCTCCGGATTTTTGATTTTGAATGATTTAAGGAAGTGATAAAGGAGGAAACTCCTTTATCACTCATTGTATTCTCTAATGACTATTTATCATTTTCGGGACGCAAAGTACGAACAGCTGCACCGGCACGCCACATTTCAGATTCGCGCAACTCTTTAAGTTCAGCTTCAAGTTTCACACGATAATCAGACTGACTGTTTGAATCGATGGATCGTTGAGCTTCGTTGCCTTTGGCAACTTCGCTGTAAAGATCGCTAAACACAGGCAGGGTAGCGTCACGGAATTTCTTCCACCAGTCAAGCGCTCCGCGTTGTGCAGTGGTTGAACAGTTGGCATACATCCAGTCCATTCCGTTTTCAGCCACTAATGGCATCAAACTTTGGGTAAGTTCCTCAACCGTTTCGTTAAAAGCTTCAGACGGACTGTGTCCGTTGCTTCTTAAAACTTCGTACTGAGCAGCAAAAATTCCCTGGATGGCACCCATCAGGGTTCCTCTTTCACCGGTAAGGTCACTGTAAACCTCTTTTTGGAAAGTGGTTTCGAACAAATAACCGCTACCAACTCCGATTCCAAGAGCAACAACTCTCTCTTTGGCTTTTCCGGTAGCATCCTGGAAAATCGCGTAGCTGGAATTCAATCCACGTCCTTCAAGGAACATGCGACGAAGGCTGGTACCTGATCCTTTAGGAGCCACAAGAATTACGTCCACATCAGAAGGTGGAATAATACCTGTACGATCTTTGTAGGTAACACCAAAACCGTGTGAAAAATAAAGAGCTTTACCAGGTTTCAGATATTTTTGAACAGTTGGCCAAACAGAAATCTGTCCGGCATCCGAAAGCAGATATTGGATAATGGTTCCTTTGTCAAGGGCTTCTTCAATGGGGAAAAGGGTTTTTCCGGGCTCCCACCCGTCGGCAACAGCCTTGTCCCAGGTTTTGGATTCTTTACGTTGTCCAATGATAACGTTAAAACCATTGTCTTTCAGGTTGAGAGCCTGTCCCGGCCCTTGTACGCCGTATCCAATAACAGCAATTACTTCGTCTTTAAGCACTTCGCGTGCTTTATCCAAAGGAAATTCCTCACGTGTTACTACGTTTTCTTCGGTTCCTCCGAAATTAATCTTAGCCATAATAATGTTTGTTAGTAATATTTAATCGGAAATAAAATTAGTTTTTTACCGGGTTGTCCAGTTCCAGTTTTCTTAAATAGTTGTCCAGCATTTCGGTCTTTGTTTTTGTTATTGATATTCTTCCCGAACGCGTAAACTGGGATACTCCGTATTGATCCAGTTTTTCGAATAACTCCTGGGTTTCCTTCTTGTGTCCTGTTTTTTCGATGACAAAAAATTCGGGTGTAACCTCAAGAATGCGTGCGCCATACTGGCGCACTAAGGTCTCAATCTGATTCCCATTGAGCAACGAGGCGGTTGGTACTTTATAAAGTGCCACCTCTTCATGGATGATATCATCTGCAGTTAGAACAAATGCCTTTATAACATCTATTCGCTTCTCAATTTGCTTGGCCACCTTTTCAATCTCATTGCGGGTACTAAATACCACTATGGTAAACTTATGAATTCCGGCAATGGCAGATTCGGAAGTGGTTAAACTTTCTATATTGAGATGTCTGCGGGTAAACACATTGGTTATCTGATTCAGAAGACCTACTACGTTTTCTGAAAATATAGATAGTGTAAATTCCTGTTTTAAGCTCATGACTTTTTTAGTTTTAATTGATGTAAACCTGTCAGTTTTCTCCTATTCTAAACGGATATCCGAAACAGAAGCTCCTGCAGGAACCATCGGGAATACGTTTCCTTCTTTCTCAACAACAACTTCCAGTAAATATGGTCCGTCATGCTCCACCATTTGCTGAATGGCCTCGTTCAGATCGTCTCTTTCTGTTACTTTTCTTGATTCTATAAAATAACCTTTTGCGATGGTCTGAAAATCAGGGTTAATTAACTCTGTAGAAGCATACCGGCTGTCGAAAAACAGCTCCTGCCACTGGCGCACCATTCCAAGAAAATTGTTGTTTAGCAACACAATTTTAACCGGAATTTTAGTCTGGAAAATGGTTCCCAACTCCTGTATGGTCATTTGGAAACCTCCATCGCCAACAAACAATATCACGTGACGGTCAGGCTGTCCCAACTTAGCTCCCATTGCAGCAGGTAAACCAAATCCCATGGTACCAAGGCCACCCGATGTCACATTGCTTCGAGTCTGCTTGAACCGGAAATACCGGCTGGCCATCATCTGGTGCTGACCTACATCGGTAACAACAATGGCATCATCATCTACTGCTGCAGATACTTTATTTACCACTTCACCCATGGTCATACCTTTTTCAGCAGGGTTTAGCTGGCGATTGATAATTCTGTCATGCTCAATTCTGTCACAGGCGCGGAATTCATTCAACCATTCCTGATGCGAATTTTTAGATACTTTTTCCGTTAGCTTTGGTAATGACTCTTTTACATCAGCCAAAACAGGAACATCGGCATGTACATTTTTGTTTATCTCTGCATCATCAATTTCAAGATGAATCACTTTGGCGTTGGTAGCATAGTTTTTCAAATCGCCGGTTACCCTGTCGTCAAAACGCATTCCGATGGCAATGATTAAATCGGCCTCATTGGTTTTGATATTGGGCCCGTAGTTTCCATGCATACCCAGCATTCCAATATTCAATGGATGGTTCGAAGACATGGCCGACAGTCCAAGCAATGTCCATGCAGCAGGAATTCCTGTCTTTTCAAGAAAAGCCATTAATTCTTTTTCCGCATGCCCAAGGATTACTCCTTGCCCAACCAAAGCGAGTGGCTTTTTTGCCAGATTGATTAATTGTGCAGCAGCTTCAATCTGCAGAGGATCCAAAACAGGTACAGGCTTGTAGCTTCTGATGTACTTAACCGGTTCGTACAGATAATCAAAAGTTGCAAACTGTGCATCTTTTGTAATATCTAATAATACAGGACCTGGACGGCCACTTCTGGCTATATAAAAAGCTCTGGCAAAAGCGTGTGGAATATCTTCCGGCCTTTTGATCTGGTAGTTCCATTTGGTAATTGGTTGGGTAATGCCCACAACATCAGTCTCCTGAAAAGCATCGGTTCCCAACAACGATGACCCAACCTGACCACTGATGACCACAAGTGGTGTAGAGTCGATCATGGCGTCTGCAATACCGGTAACGGCATTGGTGGCTCCGGGGCCGGAAGTAACAATGGCAACTCCCACTTTTCCGGTAACTCTTGCATATCCCTGTGCAGCATGAACAGCTCCCTGTTCATGACGGACAAGCACATGATGTAATTCCTTCTGAAAACCATATAAGGCATCATAAACCGGCATGATTGCTCCACCGGGATAGCCAAAAATTAAATCTGTCCCTTCATTTAACAGGGATCGAACAACGGCCTCTGAGCCAGTCATTTTGATTGCTTGATTACTCTTCTCTTTCATCACTGTTTGGGATTGTGTTTCCATGGCTTAAAGCTTATGGGATTTACAATTACCTTGCAGAATAAAAAAACCTGCAAAGCCTTTTCAAAACATCTCTATTTACATTCATCAGGTAATACTCGAATTGCACCGGTATCGGCTGATGTAACCATTCCGGCATAAGCACGCAGAGCTTTGGATACAAATCGCTCACGCGCAGAAGGTTTCCAGGCATTATCGCCCTTAGCATCTTCCGCTGCCCTACGTTGGTTCAACTCATCTTCAGTAACATCTATATTTATTGACCGTTGAGGAATATCAATGATCACTTTATCTCCGTTTTTAATAAGTGCAATGGCTCCACCTGCAGCTGCCTCGGGTGAGGCGTGTCCAATTGACAGTCCCGAAGTTCCTCCTGAAAATCGTCCATCAGTCAGTAAGGCACACTTTGCTCCAAGATTCCGGGATTTAAGGTAAGAAGTGGGATACAACATTTCCTGCATTCCCGGCCCGCCTTTTGGTCCTTCATATTTTATAATGACCACATCGCCTGCTTTAACTTCTCCGGAAAGAATTCCATCGCAGGCATCGTCCTGTGATTCATAAACACGAGCCGTTCCTTCAAAATGAAATATGGATTCATCCACTCCAGCTGTTTTTACTATACATCCGTTTTCAGCAATATTTCCAAAAAGGACTGCCAGACCGCCATCCTGAGAATAGGCATGACTGATATTTCTGATGCAACCCTTTTCACGATCCAGATCCAACTCACCATAAATGGCTTTTTGGGAGCCCATTACAAGGTTTACAAACCCTCCGGGTGCACTTTGATAAATTTCTTTTGCCTCTGCAATTGCACTCTTACTCGCCATATCATAAGCATCCAAAGCTTCGGACAGGCTTGAGTAATCTACTCTGCCTACAGTTGCATCCAGTAAACCTCCGCGATTTAATTCGGCCAAAATGCCCATAATTCCTCCTGCACGGTTCACGTCCTCTATATGATAATCGCTGTTTGGTGCTACTTTACACAAAACCGGTGTTTTTCTGGATATTCGATCGATATCCTGCATGGTGAAATCAACACCCGCTTCGTGAGCTATGGCTAACAAATGTAAAACCGTATTTGTGGATCCTCCCATGGCTACATCAAGTGTCATGGAGTTATTAAAAGCTGCCTTGGTGGCAATATTGCGGGGCAAAACCGATTCATCCCCATCTTGATAATATTTATATGCAAGCCTTACAATCTGATTGGCTGCTTTTTCAAATAGCTTCTTTCTGTTAACATGAGTTGCAACAATGGTTCCATTTCCAGGCAGGGCCAGACCCAAGGCTTCGTTCAGGCAGTTCATTGAATTGGCTGTGAACATCCCGGAGCAGGAGCCGCAAGTTGGGCAAGCGTTTTGCTCCACCGCAAGTAGCTCCTCGTCAGACACCGAATCATCGGCAGCCATAACCATTGAGTCAACCAAATCCAGAGCTTTATCTCCAACTTTACCTGCCTCCATGGGTCCACCTGATACAAAAATCACAGGGATGTTTATGCGCATGGCAGCCATTAACATCCCCGGTGTAATTTTATCGCAATTACTGATACAAACCATGGCATCGGCCTGATGGGCGTTAACCATATACTCTACACTATCAGCTATTAAATCTCGCGAAGGTAAGGAGTACAACATTCCGTCATGCCCCATGGCAATGCCATCATCAATGGCAATGGTATTAAACTCAGCAGCAAAACATCCTTGTTTCTCTATCATTCGTTTAACATCCTGACCAATTTGGTGTAAGTGCGCATGCCCGGGTACAAATTGTGTAAATGAATTTACAACCGCAATCAGTGGACGGCCCATTTGTTCGTCCTTCATTCCATTGGCTCGCCATAAACTTCTGGCTCCGGCCATTCTTCTTCCCTGTGTGGTTGTATTACTCCTTAATGGTATTTTCATTTTTATGCACTTTTTAAAAGGATACTTCTGTTTGTTAAATATTTCAACACCCCGTTCTGCAAGTCAGCTGTTTTATTCAACCAAAAACCCCTCTCACAATGGAAGTGAGAGGGGTTTAAAGTTCGTTTATATCGTTTTACTTTTTACATACCTGTCTCACTTCCCTAGTGGTTAACCACGAGAATAATAATGACGACGAGAAGTAGAGATGCAAAAAGTGTCATGCGCTCTTTTATTTATTCAAAATTCTATGCAAATATATGAACTTTGTCATAAAATCAAATCAAAACAAGAAAAAAAGTTTCAATTTTCTTTCATTCTTTACGAAAACCATAAAGTTTTTCGTATAAAGATGAATATTTATACAGTTCAGAAAGCTTGTTATTCTAATCTATGTAGTAATTAACATGAATAACTCAAAATAGTTCATTACAAAGTAAAAAAACATTTCTACACTGCTGACACCTCAAAATTGAATTCTTCAAAAATCTCACACCCATTAAAAAAAGTGAAATATTTCATTCAATATTCACATGCGTTGCCCAATGATAATTATCAAGCCCCGTTGGTTAAATTCATCAAGATTAATTTTAAAATACTTTTTCATCTTCCATTTATATTTGGAAAGTATAATATCAAAATAGATGTTCTATCCGATGCATATTAGACAAACACATCAATATGTTAACATACGTGCTCAAAGATTAATTATACTTTTAATTGCTTACGTTTTGAAACTCCAATTCAATTTAGCCGTTAAAGGCTATTGAACAATACTTTTACATAGTTTCATCCTGATTCGAATCCAATTATAAACTTACTATTAAACTATCTACAATGAAAATTAGCGCAAAATTAATTGCAATGTTATTATTTGTTGCAATGCCATTAATGGCACAAACCGATTATTGGGAACCTCAAACAAATTTTACTGGTTATGTTGGGACTGAATTTAACTACTTTAATGGGTTAAAAGGGTACGAGAGAGATTACTCTATCGCATTATCCGAGGCTGGTTTTCTCTCGTCATACCAACCAACCCGAGACTTGACTATTACCGGAGTACTGGTTTACAGACCAAATTTCAGCTTTGAACAGATGCTGAATGAATTAAATGCTCAGTACAGCATCAATAATAGTTTAAATCTTAAGGCAGGGAGATTTCTCACTCCATTAAGCCCCATGAACACTTATTACTATGCTCCGGTAAACAACAGTGCTACCTTACCAATGATTATTACAAACCATGAATTTTTCCCATTAAACATGGATGCTGTTTCCTTAAATGGCGAAGTAGGTGAAGATATAAGGTTCAATTATAACGTTTTTGCGGGGGGATTTAAAAACAGCCTTTACCAGGGGTCAGGAGCAATGGGTTTTTTTGCCACTGAAAGTGAGTATTTTCAGAATCAACGAATGCCAGCAGAGAGCCTTGGATATGACATGATAACAGATCCTAATGAATCTTTGCAATTTGGAGGAGGTGGATATTTGGGAATCAACATCAATAACTTCATTTCATTAGGTGCAGGTTTATTCAGTTCAGATGAAAATATCACAACAACATCCAGACTCATACGTTTCGAAGAAGCTGATGAGTTCGATTTTGATGGCATTGATATGGGTGATTTCGATTTCTCTCAATGGGAGGTTCATGATGACCACTATGTTAGAACCTCTTCAATCGAAAGTAAAATCAAAAAAACTTCATTTGGAGGAAATATTAAAATGCACTATTCCTCATTTTCTTTGATTGGCGAATACTGGCAAACAAAAGCAAAACTTAAAACTTTCGGTTTTAATACAGATTTAAATTTGAAAGGAGCTTATGTAGAAATCAGCAATAACTTCTACATAAATAGTTTAGGTTCCATAACTCCATATCTTAGATATGAGTATCATAGTGTCCCAGAAATTGGAGCATCAATGGTATCAGATAATAGTCAAGAGTACTATCGATATACAGCGGGTGTTAATTTCAAACCTTCATTTGAAACCACTTTCAAAATGGAGTATGTGTATTACGAATATGGTTCTCTAGACCTAGGAGGACTTGTTCTGTCTGCAATCTTTTCATTCTAACTATTAGCCAACCAAACGGAAAAACATGAAAACATATATACTTACAATCAGTCTGTTCTTTACACTAACTATTGCCTATTCACAATCATATAAAGTTATTGTAAATTCAGATAACTCTACAGCTTCGTTGACATCAAAAGAGGTATCAGACATTTTTCTAAAACGAACTTCAAGATGGGATAGTGGAGTTGCAATACTACCCGTTGATTTAACACCTAACTCATCTGTAAGGGCAACATTTACGCAGGAAGTTCATGGCAGAAATGTAAATGCTATCAGAAGCTTCTGGCAACAGGCTGCATTCTCAGGCGCAGGATCGCCTCCTCCGGAACAACCAAATGATGAGGCTGTGGTAAATTACGTTAGAAATAACCCGGGAGCAATAGGTTATGTATCTGCTGCTGCCAGTACGGTCGGAGTTAAAACAATTACTGTTAGGTAATGTGGTATATAATTAATGAATGAGTTATTACCTGTCTGATTGAATCAGACAGGTAATTCTGCATCTTTCATTAAAGAACATAAACATCCATTTCCATAATCTTATAAAAATATCCATATGAATTTTAACAAATTCATTTTAAATCTCAAGTTTAAATATAAAATATTGCTGTTACCCTTGATGTTTATGATGTTCTTAACAGGCATCATGATTCTCTTTAACTGGGTAAATGGTAAAAGCAATTCGCAGATGCACAGCATCGAACAGGGATACATTCCATATATTGAGTTAAGTCATCAACTTGATATGACAATGAAGGATTTGCAGAGAGAGTTTATGGATGCAGTTGCGGTAGCAGATATGTATCAACTAAGTGGTGCAGAAGAGTTCAAAATGGTATTTGATAGCTTAATGGCTGGAGCTGAGAACAACATTGTTCTTCAGGATGATACCATAATATTGAACCTCTCAGATAAATTTCACAACTATTTTGACATTGCATATTCTGCATCGGAAAGCATGATTCAGGGAGACTACAGCGAGGAGACTTCACTCAGGATACAAGCAATGATTGAAGGTTATCAGGAAATCATTCAATTGCTTGCACAAGTGAATGAGGACAGTAAACTCAGAATGGAAGAACTATTTAGGGAAACCCGAGCCAACAACCGGATGGTTGGAAATATTATGCTCATTGTTTTTCTGGCTCTGGTTGGTATAATTGGGTTCTTTACATTTAAAATAAGCAACTCTATTGTTAAGCCCCTCTCAGCATTTTCAGGCAACCTCAATGCATTATCAGGTGGAAACCTAAATGTAAACATCGATAATCAGTACCTTGAAAGAAAAGATGAAATAGGTGTAATTTCGAGAGCCATAAACGATCATGTGATAAAACTTAAAGAGATTATTGTTGGCATTCAAACTGAAGTTGTTCAAATTGCAACCATGAGCAAACAATTAAGTCAGACATCAGAAGAAATTGCACAAGGTTCCAATGAGCAAGCGGCATCGGTAGAAGAAATATCTTCAACCATGCAGCAAATCACTTCTAATATTGATCAGACTGCCGAGTATTCCATCAACACAGAGAAGATAGCAGTAGCATCAGCAAAAGATATGAAAACTGTAAGTATTGCTGCGGTAGAAAGTTTGGAGTCGGTTAGTTCAATAGCAGAAAGAATTAATATCATTAACGATATTGCATTCCAGACCAATATTCTGGCATTAAATGCTGCTGTAGAAGCAGCCAGAGCAGGTGAACATGGAAGGGGCTTTTCAGTTGTTGCCGCAGAAGTAAGAAAGCTGGCGGAACGCAGTAAAGTTGCAGCGGAAGAAATTATTAAACTAGCAAAACTTAGTGTTAGTAATACGGAGAACTCGAAAGAGTTAACCCAATCAATTATACCTGAAATTGAGAAAACATCAGAGTGGATACAGGAAATTTCTTCAGCCAGTATGGAGCAGAAGAATGGCGTTGGACAAGTGAATGAAAGTGTTCAAATATTAAACAACATTGCCCAACAAAATGCTGCTTCTTCCGAAGAAATGGCAACCACAGCAGAAGGACTGTCAGATCAGGCCTCCAAACTGACCAATCTAATTGGGTTTTTTAAAAAATAAGCTACTTTTTTGAAGATGCAAGTTAGTATAGAAAACACACATTAAAAAAGATAAGCATTTAATATCGCGCATTGAGATTTAAACAAACCTCAATGCGCTTTTTTTTTATAATTATAATAATCTACGTTTATTAAGTAACAGTATAAATTTAGTTTCTCTTTAATTGCGAAGAAACTTATTACTACTCCACAACATTTATGTCACTTTTAATAAGCTCCTCTTTCAATAATGCCTTAAAGTCCTTTATAATCTGCATTTCCTGATCTGACTTTAATTTATCATGATTCATAGCAATCTCAACTTCAAGTTCGTAGGTTTCTCTACCAGTTCTAATATTAAAAACTTCTCTGGAGTAACTCGTAGTAATTTTTTTTAATGATATTTGAATTTGCTGCACCTGTTTCTTATCAACATCGGGATATCTGGCATATATTTGTTTATGTATCTCTGTTCTATCAATATTCTGAACAATAGTTTTTAGATTTTGATAGTCGGCATCAATACCATCTTTGGTCGTTTTTACTACAATTTTCTCAGTAACCGAAATGGTATTGCAGCTACCTAAGAAGATAATCAAAGTGGAAACCACTACAAAACATAGATTTTTCATCAATACTGTCCTAAATAATCTTCAGTAGAATTTATTGCTCTTTAAAAATAGTAGTTTTAGCCAGAAACATCTACAATTTCAGAATAAAACCCCCTGTATGTATTTTTGAACTGGTTCAGGAGGTTCATCAAAGGGTTTATCCAACCACTTTTGCAAGTGAATTTTCACAAACATATTCAACCTGATAAACGCAACTAAATTTGACAACCTCCAGCCATATTGGGCTAATGCTTTTAAGTATTTTAGGACAAGTATAGTTATCAAAGCAGTCCATATTTGTATCATTACAGCATTTTCGCTAGTTCCGATGAAAGATTTAATATGAAGGAGTTG
>NZ_FUYV01000017.1 GCF_900168165.1 Alkalitalea saponilacus | reverse complement strand
CAACAATCTATGGATGATTGAAAAAGCTTTTAGAATTTCCAAAACGGATCTAAAAATCAGACCAATATACCACAGATTAAGAGAGAGAATTGAAGCTCACATTTGTATCTCCTTTGTTTCGTACTTAATATTTAAAGAATTCGAACGAGCTCTAAAAGACAGCAATACCAATATTTCCGTTAACCAGGCAGTAAAACAAATTAATAAAATGCACGAGGTGTATTTTCAGTATTCAAACGGCAATAATCAGAGGATCCTTTTGAAAAATAACTCGACTCAAGAACTAATAATGGAAGTGGTAAATAATAGTTTTTGAAAATGGGTGTCCTATCCGGAAAACAGGAGTTTGTAGTTCGCCTAAGGGTTGAACATACCGGGGTAAAGTATGTCTTTTATCAGGATATATACAGGCTGCCTGATGAAAAGTTGTGTCTGAAAGGAATTGTTACAACAACAAGTATTGTTAATGGGAAACTGGCTGTTTCGGAGGAAATCGTTAAAGCTTTGAATAACATAACGGAATAACCAATTTTTACCTCAATGTCATGGCGATAATATATCCCAAATAATTGCCCAAAGCATAACCAATAATTCCAATTGACAATCCGGGGACTACTATTTTCCGATTTTGTAGAGCACCTGCCACCATTGGTACAAATGGCGGACTACAAATCAGTGCAGTAGAGGTAATCATTAAGGTGTCCGCATCCAGGCGTAATAGCCGGGAGAATATTACCTGTAAAATGAGTGACCCGGCTACAGTCCATGCAGCATAATAAACCACAGGAAGAGCTGAAATAACCAGATTATTGATGTCGCCCATTGAGGCTACCACCACGCTAAATATCAACACAAAATACATTCCGGCTTCAAAAGTTTTTGGGGTCTTATTAACCCGTGGCAACATAGCTGCTAACAACGATAAAGTGGTTAACGAAAGCATTATCACAGCCATTCTTGCATTTTCATTAAATAGCAGGGCAATTAAAATAGAAAGCCCTACCAATGCGATAGCCAGAATTATTAGTTGAATTAAGCGCACAAGAATTGTACGCTTAAAAATTCCTTTATATGGTGCCGACTCTAAATTCTCTTCTCTTTTATTTATTTCTGCCGAAGGGGTGTATTTTATGCCAAGTAAAAAAGAGAAAACTTTTTTGCCCACTGTAACTAAAAACAGCAAATAGAATACACCAATTATCATGTCTGCCGAATGTGTAATAAGGTACATCGTGTCATCGGCATCCAAAATAAGTTTTAAGGATGCCAGGTTAGGTGTACCTCCCGTAAAAACCCCTACCATTAAGCCACTGATTTTATGTGGTTCAGTAATATAGTCCCGAAAGATCCAATGCCCGGTAACAATCATAATGGTAACACTCACGATGCCTATCCCCAGGCTTATTAAAGCCGGCTTTGCCAACCGGCTTAGCTGCTTTAAATTGGTTGAAAATAACATTAAGGGTATAGCCAGTGGGATGGTTATCATGGTCATTAAATCCTGTAATTTGTGGATGTTTTCCGGGAAAAGGCTGCTGTTTCCTGCTAATACTCCAATTATGTATGCCAGCACAATGGCACCGATTTTATTTAAAAATCGGTAGCGTTGGCATGCTGCCAATATTAAAAATGGAGTGAAAATGAAGAATATGGTTGATAGAATCATCTCTTTATTTAATGATTAACCGCAGCAATGGAACCATAATGGCGGTTGCCACCCCCATTAACCCAATGCTTAATCCACTAATGGCACCTTGTACAGCTCCCATTTCAATGGCACGAGCGGTACCGGCTCCATGAGAACTGCTTCCCATTGCCAATCCCCGGGCAATTTTACTGGTGATACCGGTTTTATCCATAACAAACGGCCCAACTACAGCACCAAAAACTCCTGTTACCACCACAATCACTGCAGTTAAAGGAGGCAACCCACCAAACCTGGCTGAAATACCAATGGCAATGGGAGTAGTTACTGATTTTGGCTCAAGTGAAGCCACCACGGTTTCATCAGCTCCCATCCATCTTGCTATAAATACAACTGAGACAATCCCAACAATACTTCCAATGGATATTGCTGTTAATATTGATAGTAAGTTTTTTCGGATAAGATGTACCTGCTCATATAGGCCAAAGCCCAGTGCAACAACTGATGGTCCCAGCATAAAATCAATCAGGAAACTGCCCTGTTCAAATGCAGCATATTCCACATTCAGCAATAATAGTACTCCAATTACAACCAATATGCTGGTAAACACCGGATGAAGCAAGTTCAGTTTTGTACGCCGGTAAAGCCAGAGTGCAGCCAGATAGGTTCCTATTACAAATGCCAGAGTGAACGGCTGTATGGTGAATAGTGTATTAATCATTTTTTTTCTCCATAAATTGTTGGATTAAACCTACGGAAATCATTACCAAAATGGTGCTTATGGCAGAAGCAGTTATAATTGCAAGAGTCGCTCCTTTAAAATAATGAGTAGTTACCATTAATCCCACCCCAACAGGAACAAAAAAAAGTGCCATGTGCCGGGTAATAAAACCAGCCACAGGTTTTACCTTATCTGCTTTTACAACCCCCGACAATAGTGCCACAAAAAGCAACACCATTCCAATAACGCTTCCGGGGATAATCTCTCCAAATAATTTGCTGATTAGTATGCCTATGGCATAAAACAGAAATATAATGAAAATGCCGTACATGCTTTTGTCTTTATAAAAATTGGAGCACAAATATCCCAATAATTATGGCAATTCCAAAACTCAGAAGCGTACCGGTCAGTACATATTCCGATTTAACTGCATCTTTCTCTCCAAACCTTAAAATCGATTTGGCGGCAATCAGAAAACCAACGGCTTCATATCGTCCGGTAAGGATAAATATAAGAGTTAGTAATCGTTCCAGATTGCCAATTAATTTTCCGGCGTTGGGCAGTTCTCCCGGCTCATTTTCATTGATAGGGGCAGAAATCTTATAAAGATGAAGAATCTCTCGTATTATTATGTTCGATGGTTTTAAACAAAACAGGAAGGCTGCCGCAATAATAGTTCCTGTGCCGGAAAATGGGAGCGTAAACCATGGTTTTATTTCGAAGTAAGTACCAAAGATGGAGGTTATATACAAAATGATGCCAACGTGAATAAATTGGTCAATAAAGAAAATGTATCGTTTAAGTTTTTTTACACTGGAAAATTTGATTTTAAGATAATCAGTAGCAGCGTGCAACAAGGTTATCATTGCCGATGCAATGATAAATTTCCACTGAAACGAAAGCAGCCATGAAGTAATAAAAACAATTAACAGATGAGCTGAAAAGTAACGGCTTTTTATTCCGGAATTGTTTCTGCTTTCAACCCATTTATCTGTTTGAAAAAAGAAGTCGGCCAGCAAATGAGCCACAAATTGAAGGGTTAGAAGTTGGTAAAAGCTCATGATTCAAGGTTTTTAATAATTATCGAAAACCGATTTACGGTTTTCTCAATGGCATTCCAGCCGGCAGCGGTTGAGTGCTGGTTGATGGTTGGTTGCGATACTTTTAGAATTTTAGCTACTTCAGCTTCGCTTTTTCCGGTTAATCTGTGATAGAGAACTTCGCACTGCCGTGCTGTACAACGGGCAGTGATTACATCAAGTAATGCCAGCAGCGGCTCACACTCTTCGGTTATGCTTTTTTGAGAAGAGTCGATGAAAAGGGTCGATTTTATAATTTTTCTCTCTTTATAAACTTTCGTGTTTAAGTTGATAAGCCTCCCCGACATGTAAATGGCTTCTCCATCAATGATTCCTCTGCGTGCATCAAATCGGGTTATGCTCCCCAAACCCATTGCAAGCCGAACTCCATGTGTTTTAAAATGGCGCACTCCAATTACTCCCGAACGGGTAATTATTGAAAGAGATTTTACAAAGGTTTTTATAATCAGCATAATTCTTAAAGCCTCTTCAGGGTTTTCAAGGTAGCATTCAATGTAGTCCCCTTTGATAACACGCGCATATACCCCATGGTCTTTTTTCAAAATTCTAATAAGCCGCCTGAACCCTCTTGCAAGTGTTTCTCTGCCTTTGTCTGTTAATGATGTAGAAGCTATAATATCTCCGGAAATGGTTGCTCGCATACTCGTATGGTATAGGTTATTTCAAATTTAATGATTTAACTGACAATAAGTAATGTTGTTGAGTGATTTTTTATGCTTTTGTTTTTATTTATAAATATAATTGAAATCACTTATAAAATAACAATATAAGTAAAATCACTTATAAAATATAAAAATAGGTAAAAACACTTATAAAATTATTTAATAAGTTTAAACCTTTATGTTGTGCTTGTCTTTTATTCAGTTGTTGAAACCGAATCGTTTTAAGGAGTGGATGGTAAGTTTTCTTTCCCTTTTAACCACTTACGTGGTTAAAAGTTTGGCTGGTTTGAAGTTAATCGACACAACCGCATTGTTCATAAAGCTTTTTCCCATGGGTGTATCGCTCTCATTTTTCCTTAAACAACAATTCCGCTATTGTTTATCTTTTCAAAAAACATATATTTGCATTATCAACAAGAATGACAGGGGTGCCAATAAGCGGCTGAGATCATACCCTTGAACCTGATACGGTTAATACCGGCGAAGGGAGTTAATTGTTTTTTCTATCACCTGTTGAATTCTGTTGTTTTATTATTTGCGTGAATCAGGATTATTGAATCCGGCGATGACTTGTGACTGTTTTATTACGATTTGCAGACCTTTTTAGTGTCAAGCAGATTGTTTTTAGGTGTGGTTGCTCGACGGGTTTGGTATTATGATTTATTTGACTTTTAAAAATTCGATTTACTAAATAAAGTTTTCAATTATGAGAATCAAAGTAAACGGAAAGGAGACAGAATTTATTAAAGCTAATCTTTTCGAATTATTAACGGAAATGGAAATCCCCCTTAACGGCCTTGCCGTTGCGGTAGGTAGTAAAATCATTCCACGAAACCAATGGAACACCCATGTGCTTAAAGAAAATGATGAGGTGATGCTCATTGGTGCCACACGAGGTGGATAGTGATAATCACATCCCGGACTTTTTAAAACAGTAAAACCCATATGCTATGCAAAATATCATCAAAGGTGAACCTTTAAGAGGTTCACGAAAAACTTTCGTTGAGGGCACTCTTTTCCCCATACGCGTAGGAATGCGCGAAATAGTTTTATCAACAGGGAATTGTCCTGTTACCAATCCCGACACATTAACGGTCTACGACACTTCCGGCCAGTTTGGAGATGAACAAGAAACCATTGATTTGACCAATGGCGTAAATCCCATCAGGGAGGAATGGATTGAATCTCGCAAGGATACTGAAAAATTGAAGGAACTGAGTTCTGAATATGGTCGTGCCCGACTGGCTGATGATTCTCTTTCGCATCTTCGTTTTAGTCATGTTAACCGTCATCCACGAAGAGCTAAAGATAAGCCTGTTACGCAAATGTGGTATGCAAGGCAAGGCATCATTACTCCGGAGATGGAATATGTGGCCATCAGGGAAAACCAGCGGTTAGAGGAGAAGATGAACGGACAGTTTAAACCGGTTTCCCCGGAAATGGTGCGTGAAGAAGTTGCTGCAGGACGAGGAATTATTCCGGCCAATATCAATCACCCCGAATGTGAGCCGATGATTATCGGACGTAAATTTCTGGTAAAAATCAATGCCAACATAGGTAACAGTCCAGTCACTTCCGATATCGCTTCGGAGGTGAGCAAATCCATTCATGCCATTCGCTGGGGCGCTGATACAGTGATGGACTTAAGCACCGGAGCCAATATACATGAAACCCGTGAGTGGATTCTGCGCAACTCTCCTGTGCCCATTGGCAGCGTTCCTCTTTATCAGGCGCTGGAGAAAGTTGGCGGAAAAGCTGAGGATTTAACATGGGAAATTTATCGCGATACGCTCATTGAGCAGGCTGAACAAGGAGTGGACTATTTTACCATACATGCAGGTTTGCTGCGCGAGCACATTCCACATACCGTAAACAGAATGACTGGCATTGTTTCCCGCGGCGGCTCAATTATGGCCAATTGGTGTTCGGTTCATAAAAAGGAGAATTTTCTCTATACCCATTTCGACGATATTTGTGACATTCTTGCAGCTTATGATGTTGGTGTATCTCTGGGTGATGGACTGCGGCCGGGTTCGCAGTTCGATGCCAACGATAAAGCTCAGTTTGGTGAGCTGGTTGCGCTTGGAGAGTTAACCAAAAAAGCCTGGGATAAGCATGTGCAGGTGATGATTGAAGGGCCGGGACATGTACCCATGCACATGATTGCCGAAAATATGGAAATGGAATTGAAGCACTGCTTTGATGCGCCATTTTACACCCTTGGCCCTCTGGTGACTGATATCGCTCCTGGTTATGACCACATCACTTCTGCCATTGGGGGTGCCATGATTGCACAGATGGGGGCTTCTATGTTGTGTTATGTAACGCCTAAAGAGCATTTGGGACTACCCAACCGCGATGATGTAAAGACCGGCGTGGTTACCTTTAAAATAGCAGCCCATGCAGCAGATATTGCCAAAGGACATCCCGGAGCCATTCTTCGCGACCATGCCATGAGTAAAGCACGTTACGAATTCCGATGGCGCGACCAGTTCCATCTGGCACTTGACCCCGATACTGCTTATGATTTTCATGATGCCACATTGCCCGATGAAGATGATAAGCAGGCACATTATTGCAGCATGTGCGGCGAACATTTCTGCAGCATGCGGGCAAACAGGAAAATCCGTGAGCTGAGTAATGAGTAAAGTAAACACATAAGGCACATAAGTATTTTGTTGTCTTTGAAATCATTTTATGTAATAGTTGTTGTAAATGGATTTGCAGTCATTAATTAGGATTAGAACAGTATATCGTGAATTAGCTATTGTTGAATAAAATAATTGTCGGAGATTTTCTTGGGTCTCATGTATTAACCTTATGTGCCTTATGTGGTAAATTTAATAATATGCTGATAACCATCACACATCCATCCATTCTTAAGAATGAAGCAGCGGCTATTGCCGCGCTTCTGGATAACGGAGCCTGTTTCGTACACATCCGAAAACCGGGTGCATCAGATGTTGATTTGCTCAGGTTTATGCAATCAATACCGGAGAAATATTATCCAAAGCTCACCATGCACTATCATTTTGATGTGGCTTTGAAGCTGGGTTTAGGTGGTCTGCACAGAAGCATACATTTTTCTCCGCCACAAGTTGACGGAGTCAGATTAAGTGCCGGTTGCCACTCTTTTGAAGAGGTGATTGAAGCTAATAATGAAAGGTGGAATTATGTGTTTTTGAGTCCGGTTTATATCAGCATATCAAAATCCGGATACAATTCCGGATTTACACAGGCGGAGTTGAATAAGTTTTTTTATGAAAGGTCTGAAAATGAGCTGCCGGTTGTTGCACTTGGGGGGATTACGAAGACGAATATAAAGGAGGTGAAAAGTACCGGGTTTGCCGGTGCAGCGTTGTTGGGAAGTGTATGGGAAACTGATGGCAATGCCATCAGCATTACCCGGTCAGTTGAGAATTTTAATCGAATTTACAAAGCATGGAATCAGTAGTTTCAATAGGAGGATGGGACCCGTGTGGCGGTGCCGGGCTGGCGGCGGACATAAAAACATTCGAAATGCATGGAGTTCGTGGAATGGGAATCTGTTCTGCCATCACCAGTCAGGCTCACAACCGATTTGATGGCTTACAATGGACATCCCCCGAAGTCATTTTCTCTCAATTGGAATCACTTCTCAGGAGTTACACCATTAAAGGTGTTAAGTTTGGAATTGTAGAGTCTTCAGAAGTGCTGCATGAATGCATTGCCCGGCTAAGAAATGCAAATCCCGATGTAATTATTGTATGGGACCCTGTAATTAAGGCCTCTTCGGGATTTGATTTTCATAATAACAATACAGATGATTTTCTGGAGGCCTTAAAACTGGTTGATTTGGTAACCCCTAATTTGCCGGAAGCAGAATGGTTATTTGGCGTTACTAATGCTTCAGATATCCAGAAGAAGATGAATGATGCTGCAATAAATGCCATTGTTTTGAAAGGAGGACATGCAGAAAACCATGCCAATGATTTACTGATACAACTTGAATCACTGGAAGTGATTAAAGGAGAGAGGTTTAATAATCCTGGAAAGCACGGGAGCGGATGCGTGTTTTCAGCCGCTGTTTGTGCTTTATTGGCGAAAAGAAATACAATATCAGAGGCATGCAACAACGCGAAAAAATATACCGAAAAATTTATTCTCTCAACCAACGAATTACTGGGTTGGCATTATAAAAGTTTGAAGTTCAAAGTTTAATGTTTGAAGTTCGAGGTTTGAGGTTTCGGAGAGAATAGCGGAATGGTTATGAGGTTATTGTTCGAAGTTTAAATCAGGGAGTATTTTTTCTAAATATCTAATATCTAAACATCTATTCTTATATGCCTTATATGGTTAAAGAAAATAAAATGAAACATCATCCATTAATGTTCATCACACCAAATCTGCCTTTGGCAGATTTAGTCCCTCTTGTATCAGACTACCTGAGTGGCGGAGGCAAGTGGCTGCAATTAAGGCTAAAGGATTGTCATCCCGATGAGATAATAAAAACATCCACAGAAATGAAAG
The DNA here is from genome assembly GCF_900168165.1 of Alkalitalea saponilacus. Lineage (GTDB taxonomy): Bacteria > Bacteroidota > Bacteroidia > Bacteroidales > Marinilabiliaceae > Natronoflexus > Natronoflexus saponilacus. Next base: position 119,175 of record NZ_FUYV01000017.1, on the reverse strand, counting down.
CAATGTGCCATAAAGTTGGTGCTGTTTTTATTATCAACGACCATCCTGATATTGCGAAGGCAGTTCAAGCCGATGGAGTCCATTTAGGGAAGAAAGATACGCCGGTTTCTCAGGCAAGGGAAATACTGGGGGAAGAATATATTATCGGAGGCACAGCCAACACCGTTGAAGACATGATTTTTCTTGCCGAATCGGGCGTTGATTACATTGGCCTGGGTCCATTCAGGTTTACATCAACCAAAAAAATTCTGAGTCCCATCATTGGTCTGGAAGGATATGCCGAACGAATGAAACGATTTCGTGAAGCCGGTTTTGAGACTCCTGTTACCGCTATTGGGGGTATTTTGTTGGATGATGTTGAAGCCATAATGAGTACCGGCGTAAACGGCATTGCCGTTTCCGGTGTACTGGCAAAAAATGAAAATATCATAGAAATCACGAAACAATTTGCATCGAAAACAACCCATAAATACATCAACCATGAGTAAATTAACCATTGCAGATAAAACCTTTACAAGCCGGCTTTTTACCGGTACAGGGAAGTTCAGTTCCAATCAGCTGATGGCCGAATCTGTTGCAGCCAGTGGCAGCGAGTTGGTAACAGTGGCTCTTAAGCGTGTGGATTTAGAAATTCCGCACGACGATTTACTGGAGCATCTTAAAATTCCCGGAATGAACCTTCTACCGAATACTTCGGGTGTAAGAACCGCATCTGAGGCTGTTTTTGCTGCACAATTGGCCAGAGAAGCACTTGAAACAAATTGGGTTAAGCTTGAAATACATCCCGATGCCCGCTACCTGATGCCCGACCCTGTGGAAACACTGAAAGCTACCGAAGAGTTGGCAAAATTAGGCTTTGTGGTATTGCCTTATATTCATGCCGACCCTGTGTTGTGCAAGCGGCTTGAGGAAGTGGGTGCCGCCGCTGTAATGCCCCTTGGTTCGCCCATTGGAAGCAACAGCGGATTGCTCACCCGTGAGTTTTTGCGCATCATCATTGAACAATCCAACGTGCCGGTAGTGGTAGATGCAGGCATTGGTGCCCCATCGCATGCCGCAGAAGCCATGGAGTTGGGAGCTGATGCAGTGCTTGTGAATACTGCCATTGCTGCAGCAGGAAATCCCGTATCCATGGGTAAGGCCTTTAAAATGGCTGTTGAAACCGGACGCATGGCCTACGAAGCAGGCCTGCCAATGACCTCAAAAGGAGCAAAAGCTTCAGCCACCAGTCCGTTGACTTCGTTTTTATCGTAAATCAATTTGACATGTCGTTTTATAACATCATACAAGCATATAACTGGGAAGATGTTTCCGCCTCGATTTTATCTAAAAATGAAGATGATGTGGTTAAAGCTTTGCGAAAAGAGTATCCCGGCCTGGAAGACTTAAAGGCTTTACTCTCTCCGGCAGCGGATTCTTTTCTTGAGGAAATGGCTCAAAAGAGCCATTTTATAACCCGTCAGCGCTTTGGCAACACAATGCAGCTTTATATTCCATTGTATCTTTCAAATTATTGCGAAAACAGTTGTGTTTATTGTGGTTTTAGCGGTAAAAACCGCATAAAACGCAAAATGCTGACGATGGAGGAGTTGATAGAAGAGGCTAAAATCATTCGCAGATACCCTTTTCGTCATATTTTACTTGTTACAGGAGAAGCCAGCAAGCGTGCAGGAGTAGGTTATTTCTGCAAGGCCATCGAAACTTTAAAACCATATTTTAGTCAGATTTCATTGGAAGTTCAGCCATTGGAAACTGATGAATATGCAAAACTGGTGAATACGGGTCTACATGCGGTTTATATATATCAGGAAACCTATAATGAGGGCCGATATCCTGCGTATCATCTCGCGGGACGAAAATCGGATTTCCGTTACCGGTTGGAAACCCCCGACCGTTTAGGAAGTGCCGGGGTGAGAAAAATTGGCATTGGAAATCTCATTGGACTTGAAGATTGGCGCACTGAAGCCTGGTTTACAGCCTTGCATTTAAGTTATTTAAGAAAGCAATATTGGCAGGTGAAATACTCCATATCTTTTCCCAGGTTGCGGCCATTTCCGGGTGAAGGCTTTCAACCAAACTTTGAGACCACCGAACGGAATCTCACACAGCTCATGTGTGCCTACCGGCTTTTTGACCATGATGTGGAGTTGTCGCTCTCGACGCGTGAGAGTGCAAGGTTTAGAGACAATGCGTTTCCAATTGGAATTACAGCCATGAGTGCAGGCAGTAAAACCGAACCGGGAGGGTACTCCGGCTCGGGGGAACTTGAGCAGTTTGCGGTGAATGATGACCGGACTCCCGATGTCATTGCTCAGATGCTGCGACAAAAAGGAATGGAACCAGTCTGGAAGGACTGGTCGCTCTATTTGCAAGAGAGTTTGTAAACCAATTAAGTACATTAGGAGACTGTTAAAGTAAGATTTTTAGATATAAGACATAGACCACATGAAGCCTTAGAGATGAAAACACCGGCAAGTATTCATAGACTGTCAACCATACCGTTTCCGGAAAGAATAAGGAAATATGAATATCCAGAAAATATGAAAGTTATGAATGTTACGATGAACGGCTCTGTTAGGTGGAAATCATATTATTGGGTATACATAACCCGAGGACTTATAGGAAAACAAGTTGCTGCAGAAGAACTTGGCAATGGAATTTGGAGAGTTTTCTATAGAAACGTATTTTTAGGATATTTTAATGAGAAGGACATTAGGAGTAAAGAAAAAACTACAAGGTTAAGCACTAATTTAGTGTAAAGCATGTGACTTTAACTTTGTAAACTATCTCCCTTAACGAACATTTGGGCTAACAAAATAACATTCAACTTAATATGGATTTTGTAATACGCGAGATTGAAAAATAGGACTATCCTGAACTAATTGAAATATTTCATGAATTTGCTGAATTTGAAAAACTTCCAGACAAAATGGTAAATTCAGTTGAACAAATGGAGGCAGAATCAGACTTTATTAATGGGTTCGTAGTTCTCAATGAAACCAAGACGATTATAGGTTATGTGACCTACTTTTTTGCTTACTATACTTGGATTGGAAAATCAATGTATATGGATGATTTATATGTAAAAAGAGATTTTCGGGGTAGTGGAATTGGAACTAAACTGATTAAGAAAGTGATTGAAAAAGCAAAATCAGATAAATGCAATAAGCTACGATGGCAAGTATCTGAGTGGAATCAACCTGCAATAGATTTTTATAAAAATTTGGGAGCTACCGTAGATAGTGTTGAGTCAAATTGCGATTTGAGTTTATCTTGATTTATAGTAAATTTGAAATAAAAAAGACATGCCGAAGCTATATGAATATTTAGGACTGATTATTCTTTTCTATTCACATGAACACGAGCCAATTCATGTGCATTGCAAGTTTCAAGGAAAGGAAAGTAAAGCAGAACTGATATTTGAGAATGGAAAATTTGTAGAGGTAAGAATTACTGAAGTTACAGGAAAAGAACCTTTGGATTCTCAAAATTTAAAGAGGTTCAAAAAACTGGTTGAGAAATATAGAGATGACATTGTACGAAAATGGGTAGATTTCTTTATTTACAATAAACCTATCGAATCGGAAAGAATAACTAAAAAACTTTAAATCATGGTAGTATCAATAGAGAAAGCAGATTACAAAGGGGAATATGTGATAAACCTTCGATTTTCAGATGGTTTAGAACGAAACATAGATTTCAGGAGTTTTCTTCAAAGTGCCAAAAACCCAATGACAAAAAAATATCTTGATAAGGAATTATTTAAAACATTCACAATAGATTATGGTGACTTAATCTGGAACGATTACGAAATGTGTTTCCCAGTTTGGGATTTACACGAAGGACGAATATAAACGCCCTATACATCATATATAAAATATAGGGAAGATATGAGATACGCACGTCATTTGCTATTGGATAATTTTGATGAATCACACCAGGAACGTCTTTCAAAATCATCGGTATTAGTAGTTGGAGCTGGCGGGTTGGGGTCAGCACTTTTGCTATATCTGGCTGCTGCCGGTGTAGGGCGTATAGGAGTTCTGGATTTCGATGTGATTTCGGCAAGTAATCTTAATCGCCAGATTTTATATCATCCCGGTTTAATTGGAGAGTTCAAATCAGAAGAGGCTGCTAAACGGATAAAAGAGCTAAATCCCGATTGCATGGTGACAACATTTAACCGAAAAGTAACTACGGAAAATGCAGCGGATACCATTCGCGGCTTCGATGTTGTGGCTGATGCCACAGATAATTTTCAGGTGAGATATGCCATTGATGATGCATGTAGAAATCTTAAAACTCCCTTGGTATATGGTACTGCCGAGCAATGGGGAGGCCAACTATCGGTTTTTCACTTCGATGGAGCAAAAGGTTACAGTGATTTATATCCGGAAGCACCTGAGGTAAAGAAGACTCCACCCGGAGTAATGGGACCAATGCCGGGTTTTATTGGAACCCGACAGGCTCTGGAGGTCATAAAAATCATTACCGGACAGGGTGAGGTTCTCGCCGGAAAACTGATGATTTTTGACGTGCTTAACAACCGGAATTTGGTTTTTGATATATGAGATATCCTTTTTCCACCTTAATAGGAGCATCCATATTATTTGTGAAAACCTGACCGGTACCCAAGCCCTGAGGAAGTGGGTTATTAAGAGTTGCAGTCCATTGTGCAATGGCATTTAGCCCAATGTTGCTTTCAAGAGCAGAGGTCACCCACCAATCAATGTTGTAGGTTTCTGCCAGTTCAATCCAGTTTTCTGAGGAACTGAATCCCCCTGTGAGGCTTGGCTTTAAGATGATGAATTGGGGATGTATGGTTTCAAGCATTTGCTTCCGGTCTTTCGGGTTATTAATTCCGATTAACTCTTCATCCAAAGCAATTGGAACCGGGGTGTTTTTGCACAAAACAGCCATCTCTTTCCATTGTCCCGCTTTTATAGGTTGCTCAATGGAGTGGATTTTGAGTGTTTCAAGCCTTTCAAGGACAGACCCAGCCTGTTTCGGAGTGTATGCACCATTTGCATCCACACGTATTTCAAGTTTATCCGGAGCAAAACGCTCTCTTATGGATGAAAGAAGTTCAAACTCTTTGTCGAAATCTAATGCTCCGATTTTCATTTTAAGGCAATCAAAACCCGACTCTGTTTTTTCCTTTATTCTGCGATGCATCTCCTCTATGGTGCCCATCCAGATAAGCCCGTTTATTTTTATATTTTTTTTACTGTTGGTGAAATCCGAAGGAAACCAAATCCTATTTCCTCCATTTTGTAAATCCAGAAGCGCCATTTCAACAGCAAATCTGATGGCAGGCCAATCCATTAAATGTTTATGGAAACTCTCCGCAATCGTGTTGATATTATTGCAACACCATTGCAGTTTCTCTTCCAGATGTGGAGAGTCATCGGGACTTAATCCCGGTAAGACGGAGCACTCACCTATCCCTTTTATCCCGGGTTTATGTGCATGAGTTATTTCTATGAAATAACTCATTTTACTAGTTAGAACACCTCTGGAAGTTCCACCGGGTTCTTTAAATTGTAGTTGATATGGATGGTAGGTTGCCTGGAACATGTTACAAGCTTTAATTTTGAGATGATTTTTATTTAACCACAATGTTCACAAAGAATGCACAATGTTCACAAATTATTTTTTATTATTCTATAATGTACCATTTATAACCCTTTTTATACCCTTTTTTAGTAATGTGACATTAAAATTTATAAGCAACCCTAATTTGTAGTTGCCAAGTTTCATATAGGTAAGTGTCTGGGCAAGGTGAACATCATTCAATGCTTCAACACTTTTAATTTCTACTATTACTTTTTTTTCTACTAAAATATCAATGCGATAACCGCATTCAAGTTTTACTTCTTCAAATATGAGAGGGATTGGTTTTTCTTTTTGAATATGCAAGCCTGCTTTCTGAAGTTTATAACAAAGGCATTCCTGGTAAGCAGACTCTAAAAGTCCTGCCCCTAAAGCTTTGTGTACCTCTAAGGCACAACCTACTATCTTATGAGCTATTTCATTTTCTCCCATATGTTTTATTAACCAAGTTTTGTGTACTTTGTGAATTCATTGTGTCCATTGTGGTTATTTTTTGTCAGAAAAACAGCTTTACCCCACTCAGCAACACAAAAAGCAAAGTACTCACCGCTAGATTACGCAACTCCACATCCAACTTATCTGCTTCTTTGTTTTTGAAAACCACAATGATGTTCCTGATGAATAATGGCAGTGTTAAAAACAGAGGCCAGAAATTTGAAACATCATCAAAGAGAGCAACAAATACCAACATCGTAATCCAGCCACTTGCGATAAGAAAAAGGTGATACCATGATGCTGCTTTTTTGCCCATGCGTACCACCAGGGTGATTTTGTTGCTTTGCCTGTCAGAATCTATATCGCGGATGTTGTTAAGATTTAACACTCCGGCACTAAACAGGCCAATGGTTGATGCAGGCAGCAGCACATGCCATTGCCATGTGTTGGTATGCAAAAACCATGTGCCGGCTACGCCGAGCAACCCGAAGAAAATGAACACATACATATCGCCAAGTCCCCGATAACCATATGGATTACTGCCAACCGTGTAACGAATGGCAGCTGCAATTGCCGCAATTCCAAGAATGAAAAAGAGAAGTTGTTGCCACTGTAATTCATTAAAAGCCTTAAACAGCAAAGTAATGCCAGAAATGAGGGACAGCAATACGCAAATAACCATGGCTGTTTTCATCTGCTTCATCGAAATGACCCCTTGTTGAATCATTCTTTGTGGCCCAACCCGGTTTTCATTGTCAGCTCCGGATTTGGCATCGCCATAATCGTTGGCCAGATTGGATAAAACCTGCAGAAAAAGAGTTGTGATGGCAGCCCACAGCAGTACGCCTGAATTAAAATTGTTTTGCCAGGCAGCGATGATGCTTCCCATAAATATTGTTGAAAGTGCCAGGGGGAGGGTTCTTAACCGAAGGGATACCATCCAGGCTTTTATGTTGCTCATAAGATGTTTTTTGCAAAAATAGATATTTGAAAGAAATTACTGGAAGAGTTTGTTTTTTATGTCACCCACTTCGCTTTTAATATCAGCCAATGTTCTTACAACATGGTTCATCTCCAGTTGTTCAGAAGGAATTTCACCACTTATGTAGTGTACAAATTTCCAAATTTCGCGAATTTCGCCAACGGGAACTTCATAAGGTTCAAAGAGAGGGTTTAAAGAGATGCATCTGATTGACCCTTTTTGTTCAATATTATTTTCGATGATTTTAAACGAAAGACCATCGTTCAGGGTGAAAATGATACACGCTTGTCCGTTCTTTATGGAGTTCCAATTAAGGATGTATTCTCCCGTAACGTAGGCTCCTGCAGGTATTGGCCACATGGAATCACCGCTGATTTGGAATGTCCTGTATTTTCGCTCTTTATCAAGAAAGGGGAGTCTGAAAACAGGAAGCGAAACAATGTACTCCGGGTCAGAAAAGCCAGTGAGATATCCGGCTTTAGCTTTTTCCGGTACCAGTTCAATGTTCTCTTCATTGTCCGAGCCAACGGTTGAGGTTAACACTCGTAATTTGGCTCCTTTTACGAAAACATCATTGCCGTTTTCCAATTCACGCATTTGTGATTGCGACAACGCGGACAGGTCAACTCTTACCAGCGTATCAATGGAGATGTTAAAGTAATCGGAAAGCTTCATCAGCATTTCGATGGGCGGCATTGAGACCTGGTTTTCGTAATTATTGAGAGTAGGTCGTTTTATTTTGAGGATGGTCGCGAGGTCATCCTGCGTTAAATGCCTGCGTTTTCTCAATATTTTCAAATTATTCGAAAGAAACATAACATATAGATTAATATTGAAGCAAAAATACGATTTAATTATAAGCAATGCAATGTAATTTTCTCAAAAGTCGTACAATAATATTTTATACTTAGAGTTTGTAAGCAAACTCGCTTTCACCATCCAAACCTCCCCCAAGTGGGAGGCTTTATGCCCCCCTTTAGCCTTAGGCTTGAGAGTTCGACTGAACTCACACCCAAGTCATAATCGAACGAGGATTTAGAGGTGAATTATTTAGGTGGAGTTTTCGTTTTGAATGTCAATGATAATTGAAATTTAATTATGAGACAGCCATATTAAAATCGAATCGGTGAACAGTTGACAAAAACAAAATAATTTATTATATTACATAAATGAAGACCGATTATGATAGATTTATTATATTCATCAACAATCCTGTAAACCCATGTAGTATGAAGTTTGTTATTTCTAAAAAATCGGAAGGGGCTTACCAGTTTTTCCTTAAAAACGCGGAGAACAAACCAGTTCTTTGGAGTCCCAGATTTGCCACTAAAAATCAATGTTTGGATGGCATTGCACATCTTCGCAGGCATGTGCAGGCAGAGCCAACATTTGATAAGTGGCAAACAGATAGTGGTCGTTATGTGTTTCATCTTAAGAGTAATGATGGACATCTTTTAGCTATGAGTGCTCCGTTTGGAAGCAAATTTGAGTGTGTAAGACATATTTCAGAAGTAAAGGAAAATATATCTTCTGAAATTGAGGGAGATGTTTCATATTAATAATGAATAATTGGGGTTAATTAGTGGGTTCTTGCCGGGTGAATTGGCCCGTTTCATAATTTTATGAAACGGGTTTCTTCTTTTGTTGTATATTGCAATAGATATTGACAGATATTATTTTAAGTATGAGTGATAAGGCATTTGGTCAAATGGAGGAGGTTTTTATCAATGATGGATTAGGGCTTTCGACTTCTGTGAAAAAGAATTCCTCCAAAGAGGACTTCTTTGTAGTTCTTCGGAATTTATATCATCAAACTGAATTGCTAACGGATTCATTTATCGAAAGTTGTTCGAAAAGCGGAAAGCCGGTGGATTGTAAGATGGGATGCGGCTGGTGCTGTCATCAATCTGTATTTGCATCCACTCATGAGATGTTGTATTTGGTGGATTATTTAAAGAGCAGGTATAAACCCGAAGTTGTAGAGAGTGTTGCGGAGAGAGCGCTGTCAAAATCGCAAAAGACAAAAGGTATGACTCGCTCAGAGTTGCTTGGAAATAAAATTGCCTGTCCCTTACTGCAAAATAATAAGTGCATGGTTTACTCGGCACGTCCCATGGCGTGTCGTATTTATCTCTCATCAGATGTGAATACCTGCATTGAACGATATCAAAAACCCGTGGAAGAAGGTGTAAGGCCTGCGTTGTTCAAGTTTATTCTGGATGCAGGCAGATATATGAACTATGGATTTGTATCGGGATTGAAAAATAAAGGTTTACACTCCAATGAAGCGCCACTGGAGTGGCTTTTAAACGATTTGATAAACAAAGAAAATGCCATGGAAGAATGGCTCGAAGGAGCCATTCTTAATGAGGCCTATGAATTTGAATAATCTAAACTGATTATATTGTTTCTTTTATCTTAATCATTGTCCTACTCTCCGGCCGGAAGCTCGTAAAACAGTTCAGCTCCGGGTCCTAAAGGTATTCCGAGCATAATCCATCCAATCAATAAAATGCTCCATCCAATAAAAAATGCGATGCTGTATGGAATCATGGTGGCAATAATGGTTCCAAGACCGGCATTTTTATCGTATTTCTGAAAATAGGCTATGATGAGGGCAAAGAAACTCATCATAGGCGAGATGACATTGGTCACCGAATCTCCAATTCGGTAAACTGCTTGCGATAGTTCCGGTGAGTAACCCAACAACATAAATATAGGAATAAAAATAGGTGCCATGATGGCCCATTTGGCCGAAGCACTTCCCATTAACATGTTGACGAAGGCTGCCAGTAGAATGAACAGCAACATCAGCGGTACCACACCCAGGTTAGCTTCAACAAGGCCTTCGGCACCGGTGATGGCCATGATGACGCCAAGGTTACTCCATCGGAAATAGGCGACAAACTGAGCCGCGAAGAATACCAAAACAATGTAATGAGCCAGCGTTTTGAGACTTTGTGCCATGCCATTAGCCACATCGGTATCGTTTTTAAAAACTCCGGTGATTGCACCGTAAACCACACCCATGCTTCCGGCAATCAGGAACAGAAATGTAATGATGCCGGTCATTAACGGAGAGGAGAGCAAACCTCCATCGCCATCTCTGAGAATGCCATCTTCGGGAATAACGCCTACGGCTATAACAACAAGCCAACCAGCAAGAACAATTAAACTCCAGAGAACTCCTTTTTTCTCTTTTTTTGATAGCGGCTCAATGGTTTCCTGTTTAACTTCACCATCATAAGTTCCAAATCGGGGTTGAATGATTTTTTCGGTAACCCAGGTTCCTAATAATGCCACAAGAAATGTGGAAACAACCATGAAGTAGTAGTTGGCTGTTGGGTTAACGTGGTAACCGGGGTCAAGAATATGAGCAGCCTCTTCGGATAAACCGGCCAGAAGCGGGTCGATGGTTCCAATGATGAGGTTTGCGCTGAACCCCCCGGAAACTCCGGCAAATGCAGCAGCCATTCCAACGTATGGATGGCGTCCCATGGCCTGAAATATGACACCCGATAACGGGATGAGCAAAACATAACCAATATCGCTGGCGGCATTGGAAAGAATACCTGCAAAAACAATGACAAAAGTGAGAATTCTCTTTGGTGCAGAAAGTACCAGCATGCGAATAAAAACTCCAATAAGTCCGCTTGTTTCAGCAATCCCAATACCAAGCATGGCCACAAGTACAATGCCAAGCGGTGCAAAACTGGTGAAGTTGGTTACCATTTTCTCCAGAATCTGAGCTATTCCTTCTTTGGAGAGTAGATTGATGGTGCTTATTACTTCTCCGGTTGCCGGATGAGTGGCTTGCCAATTCAGCCAAAACCCCACTGCAGAAAGAATCAGAACTGAAACTGCAAATAGTGCAAACAACGTTGCCGGGTGGGGGAGAGCGTTCCCTCCCTTTTCAAGAAAGTTGAGAAAATAATCAAAAAAGCTTTTTTTCTTCTTCGCAGGTGCCGTCATATTTTATTTTTTTGATATGCAAATATGCGATTATTTGTCCTTTTTCCGACTGAGTGATGTCATTTTATATAATCCATGGCCGATAAAATGGACTCTTCAAGTGGTTTCATAGGCGTTTTTTTATGAATTATAAAACAATTATATTGCAATAGGTTGACTATTCCGTCTTTTTGGTGGATGAATTTAATAAATAGTAACATGCGTTATTATTTATGTCTAATTTGTCAAATATTTATTTTTATCTCTTAACCACTAAAAATATGAAACTTAAATTTACCATTACGTTTTTGGTTCTTACAATATGCTATACAGCAAGTATGATTGGTCAAATTCCTTTCGTTTATAATGAAGAAAACCGTGGAGCTGACCATCCGAAACCGCCACTTCCCGCTCCTCAGAATTTAAGTTTTTATCCGCTATTACCCGACCCGTTTGAGTTTTCAGATGGAAGCGGTAGGGTTGAAGAATATTCTGATTGGTCGCGTCGCCGAAATGAAATTAAAGCGGAAATCGAAGAGTATGAAATTGGTCCCAAGCCATCTCGTCCTGATATCATTACTGCTGATTTTGAAGATGGAGTACTAACTGTAGTCATTACTGAAAATGGTGAATCATTAACGCTTACATCAAATGTAGTTATTCCGGATGGCGAAGGCCCCTTCCCGGTTATAATCGGAATGAATTCCGGTACCGGAAGCATTCCGGCTGCGTTGTTTGAGGGGGTCATTCAGATTCCGTTTATGCATAATCAGGTTGTTCCTTCTCACTCAGGGCGAGATAATAATGCACCTTATTTCCGGCTGTACCCTGAACTAACTCATGTCGGTTATTACAGCGCCTGGTCATGGGGAATCAGCCGCTTAATAGATGGAATTGAAATTGTACAGGCCGAAATCAATGCCAATCCAGAGCGAATTGGTGTATCAGGTTGTTCTTATGCAGGAAAAATGGCGTTGTTTGCCGGTGCATTTGATGAGCGCATAGCATTGACCTTTGTCCAGGAGTCGGGTGGAGGTGGCATAAACTCATGGCGGGTTGCTGAATCGCTGGAACGCAATGTTGAAAAGATTGACAATACAAACTACAGCTGGTTTATGCAAAGCATGCAGACCAACTTTAGCGGACAGCCCGGTTTACTGCCATACGACCACCATGAACTAATGGCCATGATTGCCCCCAGAGCCCTCTTTGTAATGGGGAATCCCGGATGGGAATGGCTTGGCGATGAGGCAGGATATGTCTCGTGTAAAGCCGTGGAAAAAGTTTATGCGTTTTTTGAAATTGATGACAGGTTTGGTTATTCTTTTAGAGGAACAAGCAATCATTGCGCCACAAGTACTCAGTTAGATATCGAAATAAAGGCATTTATCGATAAATTCCTTCATGGGGATGATAGTGCAGATACAAATATTCGAGTAACGGGAGACTTCCTAGAATTTGTTAATCCGGATTCCTGGATAAACTGGCCGGTAAAACCTGATACACCATGAGTAATGTGAAAGTTACAAGTAAATTATTTGCCCATATTTAAACTATTCTGTTTTTCGATAAATGCAATTACTACAGAGAACATTTAGACGGTATGCACCATAAAATGGGAATGAAAATGTCTGTTTTGAACAAAAAAATGCTGTTCATGGTATATCTTTGTTCATTAGTTTTTCAAAAATAAAAACAGAATGTTAAAGGATACACTGGTAATTCGTCCGAGATATAACGAAGTTGACCAAATGGGGTATGTTTATCATGCCAATTACGTTACGTACTGTCACCAGGCGCGTACCGAATTGCTCCGAAAATATGGAGTTAATGATTGTGTACTCGAGGAAAATGGTGTCATGCTACCTGTCATCGAAATGAATCTGAAATATCATTGTCCGGCTCATTACGATGCTCCTCTCACCATTACTACTATTGCAGAAGAGTTACCTGTTACCCGGTTTTCATTCAGGTTCGAATTTCACAATGAAAAAGGGCAAATGATCTGTTCAGCATCTTCCACAGTGGTGTTTGTGGATTCACAAACACGTAAACCCATGAGGGCACCGGAGTTTGTTTTGAGAAAACTTGAAGCAGCGTTTAATACTTAAGAAAATCAATTCATATTTTTTTTCTACTTTTATTGAAAATAGATGGTTAGGAGACAAATGGGGGGAAGCATTGTTTTTATGTTGAATCATTTGCTTTTTTATAAAGGACCTGCAACTCTTTCCGTCCTGAAAGAGATTTAAATGCTAAATATGGGAAACCGCACCCTGTTAATATGTTTTTGCATATTGGTTTTTGGCAGTGCTTCGGCGACGAAGGCACAAAGCCTTCTCACAGGCAGGGTTGTTGATGAATCTACAGGAGAGGTGCTGTCTGGTGCAATTGTTTCCCGAGATAATCTTTTTGTCACAAAAACCGATGAAAACGGTTTTTTTGAAATGAGGCTGCCTGAAGATTCTTCATCTACTCTTGCGGTTTCATTTGTTGGGTTTGAAACCTACTTTATTCTTTCAGACCAGATAAAGGGATATGTTGAGATTTTCCTTGTGCCACTGGCTGTTGAAATGGACGAAATTACCATCACTCATTCAGCCGATAGTAGATTTATCAGGGATTCACGTACAGGTGTTATTGAATTTTCAACTAAGGAAAGTCAATTTTTACCTCAGTTTCTCGGGCAGACCGATTTATTTAAGACTCTTGAGCTATTGCCCGGATTTCAGACAGGTGGAGAGGGGGATGCTGCAATTTATATCAGGGGTGGCTCTTTTGATCAGAACTTGATTCTCCTTGATGGAGCACCGGTATATAATCCTTCTCATTTACTCGGTTTTTATTCGGTTTTTAATCCGGATATAGTAAATAGTGTGGAGTTAATTAAATCGGGAATTCCGGTTGAATATGGTAATCGGCTCTCTTCTGTTATTATCAGCTCCACTGATAGAAATGTTACGCCAGGGCTGTCTGTTGGAGGAAATGTCGGTGTGCTCTCTACAGCTATCAATGCAGAAATGCCTGTTGTTGAAAATCAACTTTCAGTTTATGGAGGATTCAGGCGTACACATATAAATATGATCCTGAGTTTGATGGATGAATTTGACATGATCAGCAGCAGATCAGTTGAGTTTGAGTCCGGATATGATTTTTATGATGTAAACGGGGGGATTAATTATGCACCTAACCGAAATCATAACCTTTCATTGAGTTTCTACAAAGGAAGAGATCTTTTTTCCATGCATACTCCGGCCATTTTGCTGGATGCCGATATGAACTGGGGAAATGAAATCGTGGCATTGAACTGGAATCATCGAATTGGTCGAAATTTATCGGCGGTTCATACCTTTTTTTATTCGGACTACGATTTTGAAATAGAACTAAGAAATCCTGCTTATGATCTGTTGATGCATTCAGGAGTCAATGCCATGGGGCATAAGTCAAAATTTGTTTATACAACTGATTTCTTAAGCTTGTATGCGGGCGTTGATAATAAATACCAGCGATTTATACCCAATTCCAGCCAGGCCGGAACAGAGACGGTTGAATTTGATTTTGGAACGGTTGATCGACATTACCTTGGTGAGTATAGCTTTTTTGCCGGATTTGAGAGTGAACTCACAGCGCGATGGATGTTAACCGCCGGTTTACGTATAAACAGAGCTGTTCAGTACGGGCCATACCGGAAATTTAGCTATAATGATACAGGTGTAATATCCGACACCACTTTTATTGCCAGAGGGGAAGTTGCAAGGCGATTTACTCGTCCCGATTATATGGTTGCATTACGGTACCTTATTTCTTCCGGCTCATCAATAAAGCTATCATTTAATAGAAACCACCAATTCACACACATGGTAAATGCCACTACCGTTTCGTTTCCTGTTGATTTTTGGGTTGCTTCAGGAATCGACATTCCGGTACAATCGGGATGGCAACTGGCCGGAGGATGGTACACACTCAGCGCAAACAGAATGTTTCAGTTTTCTGTTGAGGCTTATTACAAAGAGGCTAAAAACCATAGTGAGTTTGATAACTATTTTATGCAATCGGTAGATAATACTCCTTTGGTAGAAAGTTTGGTTTACGGGAGAGGAAAAATGTGGGGTGCCGAGTTTTTGGTGAGTAAGCAGATGGGTGACTGGCAAGGGTGGATTGGTTACACCATTTCAAAAAGTATTGCCAGCATAAAGGAGATTGAAGATGGTCGTTGGTTTCCCACTGCTTACGATCGTCCACATGACTTTTCACTTGTGGTAAGCTATGATCATAACGAAAAATGGAAGTTTGGAGGAACTTTTGTATATTCAACAGGGCGACCCTATACACCAAGTATTGGACGTTATTTTCTTGAGAATAATGTGGTGAGTATTTACGGAGCAAGAAACTCTGATCGTTTTCCCGATTATCATAGATTGGATTTATCGGCTACGCGGGTTTTAAAGGATACAGGAAAACGTTATTCAGCATTGGTGTTCTCAATATATAATGCCTATAGCCGAAGTAATCCTTTTTTTATTTTTCCAAAAGTTACCGGGGATTTAAGCGAGTATAACATGGGAGTTGAGCCCTATAAAGTTTCTATTTTTCCAGTTTTGCCATCTGTGAGCTGGCAATTTCGTTTTTGATGGTTTTAAAAATTAGATGAATATGATAAACCGTCTGAGTTTATATAAAATATTGGCTTGTCTGAGCTTTGTATTTGCCGGATGCGAAGAGACTCCCCTTGAGGAATTTAGTCGCTTCAAGCCAGAGATAGTCGTAGATGGTCGAATTGAGACTGGTGCCTTAGCGCAGATTTTCATTACGCGTAATATTCCCTATTATTTCAGCCTCGACTCATCTCAGATGCTGGATTATGTCATACGTCAAGCCAGAGTTGAAATCTCCGATGGAGAAAACAGTGAAGTTTTAACATTGCGCTTTAATGAGCGATATTTCCCACCATATTTTTATCAGGGACGATTTATCCGGGGTGAACCTGGGAGAACCTATGATCTAAACATTCAGTTTGCCGAAACCGAATTAACCTCCCGTACCACAATCCCCGATATGCCGGTTGTTGATTCGGCCTGGTTTGAGCCTTCCAATTTTGATCCTGAACAGGGGACTGTTTCTGTACGGATGATAAATCAACCCGACGAACAATTATTCTATCGCTTTTATACTTTAGTCTATTCTGATTCTGAAATCTTTCATCCATCCTTATTGCCAAACTTCGACAGCCGCTTTTTCCCTGAGAGAGAGATGGTACTCTCATTGAATAAAGGTCCATCTTCATTTATGAAGATGGAAGATGCTGATTTTTTGTTTAATGCTTCTGACACCATTGTGGTTAAAGTGTGCCGGATGGACCGGGAGCAATACCTGTTTTGGGAATCATATCAGGAGGAGGTTTTTGGAGGATCTAATCCTTTTACAGCAGGCAGCCGGCAGGTTCGCTCTAATATTAATGGGGGTCTGGGAAATTGGGGTGGTTTTTCTGTCGTGCATTATCATATCTATCCAGAGAAAGATTAACACAATATATACATAAAAAAAAGTGCCGTTACAACGGCACTTTTTTTTATGTATTTTTACCATTCCCAATCATCCCAATCGTCATCATCCCAGTTATCCCAATCATCGAAGTCTATACCTAGCTCTTCAAGTAGCTTCAATATTTCTTCAATAATATCGTTAAAAGCAGAGCCGAAATAGGCCTCAAAATCGCCACGACTTTCATCTGCAAATATTAATTGCAAGTCGACATAATGCTCTCCCCACCAGCTGTCTTCTACAACATAAAATTCTGTTTCAGCAAATTTGTTATTTGTGCCGGCATAAACAACTATGAGCTTCGCATTGTCATTTAATACTTTAGCCTCTTGCGTTGCTGCTGCCAAATAGTCAAAGTCATCATCTTCTTCTTCATCTTTGTATATCCTGTCAAGAGCATCAGCAATTTTCTTAACATTGGCTTGTCCCAAAATTTTGATGTCTGCAATTTGTAAGGAAACATTGGCGCTGTTAACAAACTCAGAGGGATCTTCATCATACCCCATCATAAGATTATCAGGATCGAAGTCCCCTTTGGCATTCAGTTTTAATTCAATGATGGTGTTTGAGTTTTCCTTTAAGGCGTATTCAACAGAAATGTCTTTGCTGTTGTATTTTATACTTGTTGTGAACGTGTAGCTCTCAATACTTAAATCACTTTTGACGTTAGTTGGCATGTCATCGCTATTATACGATGCCGTCATTTTGTAAGAGATGAGTTGTTCATTGTTTTGTGATAAGGAAAAAGCCAGCAATTCCGGCAACTCCTCACCAGGCATAGTTCTTGCAGCTTTGCCTTTGTATTCGAATGTTGCAGCAGCATCATTGGTAAGTCCTTCGGGAACAGAAGGGAAATGTAGTTCTATTTTGTTGGAAGTCCCAGTTTTATCCCAGTCACCTGAGGCGTGATTCCATTCATATACCCCTACATTAGCTCTGAAAGCATCTCCGGGATTATCATAATAGGTTGCTTTCAATACGGGGATATTCTCTCCCGAAGCCAAATCCTGAACTGGTGATGTGAATTGTTAAGGAATAAATCAAATTCATCGGTGAAAAGCGATCCCGACTCTAAATAGTGCATCATGGATTCCATTACATCCATTGCTGCCAATGACTGCATATTGGTCATGTGCGACATCAGCTGTTGCCCGGAATTTTCAAGAGCAGCTTTCCCCTTATCTGCAGATTCATCTGCAAATTTGTATTTGCTCAGATCCTCAAACTTGTCTGAAGAGTCTTTGCTACATGCTGCAAAAATTATTATTGCAGCCGCAAAAATGGTAAATAACTTTGTCCTTTTCATAACTGAATCTTCTTTTGGTTAATTCTTTAAAAGGGTTATTGTTGCTAGTTAAAGAATATTTTCTCAAGACTTTTAATATATCCAAAGATAGTTTCAATATCAAAAAGATCAATACATTTTTTATAAATGATGTCAATATTTTGATAAAATGGAGATTCTTTTATGAATACATCTCCCTTCTCAACTCAGAAATGGTTTCATCATTTATATAGTCATCGTAACTGATGAGTTTGTCGATGGTCCCTTTGGGGGTGATTTCAATAACACGGTTACAAACCGTGTTGATGAACTCATGGTCATGAGAACTCATCAGAATGTTTCCGGGGAAATTCATCAACGTGTTATTGAATGCCTGTATGGTTTCCAAATCGAGGTGGTTGGTTGGGTTGTCAAGCATCATAACATTGGCGTTGCGAAGCATCATGCGTGCAATCATGCATCGCATTTTTTCTCCTCCCGATAGTACATTCACTTTTTTGTAAATGTCTTCTCCAGAGAAGAGCATTTTTCCAAGATAACCCCTTAAAAATGATTCGCTGGTGTCGGCAGAGTACATGCTAAGCCACTCAACCAGGGTTTGCTTGCTTTCGAAAAAGTGACTGTTTTCCATTGGCAAATAGGCGTTTGTGATGGTTACTCCCCATTTGTAATGGCCTTCGTCGGCTTTTTGGTTGTCGCTAAGTATTTCAAAAAGTGCTGTTGTAACCAGTGGATTTCTTGCCAGAAATACAACTTTTTCATCTTTTTCGATGGTAAAACTCACATTGTTCAGAAGTTGAGTGCCATCTTCGCTCTTTTTGGATAAACCGGTGACATTGAGTATGGTGTTGCCTGTTTCGCGTTCGGGGGTGAAAATAATTCCCGGATAGCGACGGGTTGATGGCTGAATTTCATCCACGTTCAGTTTTTCGAGCATTTTTCGGCGACTGGTTGCCTGACGTGATTTGGCTACGTTGGCGCTGAATCGCTGTATGAATTCGAGCAGCTCTTTCTTTTTCTCCTCGGCCTTTTTGTTTTGAGCCGATTGCTGACGAAGAGCCAACTGGCTGCTTTGGTACCAGAAGGTGTAATTACCGGCAAAAAGTTGAATTTTACCAAAATCGATATCTACAATATGGGTACAGATGGAATCGAGAAAGTGACGGTCGTGCGATACAACCAGTAAGGTGCTGTCGAAATTAGCCAGATAGTTTTCAAGCCATCTAACGGTTTCCAAATCAAGGTCGTTGGTAGGCTCATCCAGCAAAAGGTTATCGGGCTTGCCGAAAAGTGCTTGCGCCAGCAGCACTTTTACTTTTTCTTTTCCGTTCAGGTCAATCATTTGCTTGTGATGAAGGTCTTCTGAAACGCCAAGTCCGCTCAGCAGCATGGCTGCATCGCTTTCGGCATTCCATCCATCCATCTCAGCAAACTGCTCCTCTAGCTCCGATGCTCTGATGCCATCCGCTTCTGAAAAATCCTCTTTGGCATACAATTCATCCTTCTCTTTACCAATTTTCCATAACTGCTCATGTCCCATCAGCACTGTGTCCAGAACCTTGAAATTATCAAATGCATTGTGGTCCTGACGAAGAACAGATAATCTTTCGCCGGGTCCCATAACAACTGAACCGCGCGTTGAGTCCAAATCGCCACTGATTAGTCGCAGAAAGGTTGATTTACCTGCTCCATTGGCACCAATGATGCCATAGCAATTGCCGGGAGTAAATTTTAAATTAACGTCCTGAAAAAGGAATCTTTTGCCAAATTGAATGGCGAGGTTGGAAACTGTAATCATTGAACTGTTTTGAAAAATATGAGGAACTGTTTTGCTCCGGAAATGAATCTGCAAAAGTAGTTATAAGTTCAATAGAAGGATGGTAAGATTTGTTAATTATTGTTTGTCGATTAAAAAAGCTAAAACCTTTAATGTTTCAGTACAAAGGTTGGTCACCGCCATTTTTAAATTGGTTTGGAACTGTTCTTGTGTTGGATGGTCAACGTCCACCAGATCGGTGACTGCTTTTATGCAGAAAAATGGAGTTTGGCTTAGCGAACAAACCCATGCCACGGCTGCTGCTTCCATCTCTTTGATGCCCGCGTTGAGATTTCGAATCATTTTTTCATCAGTTTCGGGCATGTCCAGCGAATTGCCGGTGGTTACAATGGCCGTTTTTAGTCCCAGCTGTTGAGCCATCTCCCTTATGTCGAAAACCGGGTAACGGCCAATCCCCATTTCGTCCCAGCCGGGGATGTCTACTCTGCGGTCGTGATAAACCACATATGGCCAGCTGAGAAATACATCGCCAATATTTGCACCCATTTGCTTAAAAGCGCCGGCTGTTCCTGCGCTAATAATCAAACCCGGGTTGTAATGTGAAATGGCCAAATGGGTTGAGAGAGTTGCTGCCTGTGTGCCAATCAAATCCAGCTTGAGGTGATTATCCTGTCCGTTTATAACCACAGCTATGCACTTTTTGTTAAATTTGCCTTTCCAGGCACGTGCAGGATAGCCGGGCGAAAAGGTTTCGTCCTCTGTTAATGATAGCTCTTTAATGATGCCTTTGGCTTCAGCTCTCATGGCAATGATGAAACAGATATCTACTTTTTGGGGTGTCATTTTTTTGGAGGTAAAGATAAATGTTTTCGAGTTAATGGTTTAAAGTTAATAGTTCGGATTATTGAAAAATGCCAAATGAATTTCAAAAATACCAAGAGTTAAACATCAACGGTTGCGTTGTGAAACAACGCAACCTGACCGATTTTAAAAGTTCATTTGAAGATGAAGCATTGCTGCCATTTCTTGAGGAGTGGTTTAGTGATGACGATTATGTTGAGCTAAAAACATCGGGTTCTACCGGAGAGCCTAAAGTTATTAGAGTGAAAAAAAATGCCATGGTTGCATCTGCCAAAAAAACCATTGGTTTTTTTGGTTTAAAACCCGGAATGACAGCTTTGCTTGCACTGCCGGTTTCCTTTGTAGCCGGTAAATTGATGGTCGTTCGGGCAATGGTGGCTCAAATGCAGCTGATTTCTGTTAAACCTTCTGTAAATCCGTTGGTTGGTTTGTCGGTTACGATAGATTTTGCTGCTTTTACACCCATGCAAATGGCCGGTATTATTGAAAATTGTCCAGAACAAACCAACCTGCTGAGAAAAGTTATTGTAGGAGGTGGCAGGGTTGACGAGAGGCTGAATATAAAAATGCAGATGATGCCTTTCGATGCATGGGAAACTTACGGAATGACAGAAACATTGACCCATGTTGCGTTACGAAAAATAAACGGTACAGGTGCTCAGAAAAGTTTTTTACCTCTATCGGGTGTTTCCATTGCTATAGATGAACACGGATGTTTAACGATCGATTACCCTGAAATATCTCATGGAACCATAAAAACCAACGATGTTGTTGAGTTGTTAACCGACGGTTCGTTTCAAATTATCGGACGGGCAGACAACATCATTAACAGTGGCGGAGTTAAAATTTCTCCTGAGCTTGTGGAAGAGCGAATCTCTTTTTTAATTGAAAAGCCCTTTGTTATTTCATCAATTCCCCATTCGGTTTATGGTGAGCGGGTAGTTCTTGTGATTGAGGGTGAGTTTTTTGAATACGGCAATTTGGAAGAAAAGACCGGTGCTTTGTTGAGCAGATATGAAAAGCCTGCTAAAATTTTCTTTTTGGATACATTCCCGCGAACCGATAGTGGGAAAATAAAACGCTTTCAGATAAAAGAGATATTAAGAGGTTTGACTTGAATTTAATAGTTCGTTGTTTTTTTTAATCTGCTTGATTTATATGCGTATAAGAAATTGTTGTGGCTCATTTCAAGAAATAATACAGCTCAAACCAGCAAATAAATGAGCTATAAAAGTTATCTTTGTGAGCTAAAACATTTATGATGATTGATTCAAGAGAACAACAGATAATTGACTTTATAAAACAAAGAGGAGCCTGTTCCTCAAAAGAAGTCCACGATAATGTAGACATTAATGTCAGTTATGCGACATTGAAAAGAGTTTTATCGAAATTAATAACAGATAGTTATCTCGTAACTGTTGGACAAGGTAAAGGAACCAAATATACAATTTCCCCAACATTTGAGCTCCTAGCGCCAATTGATATTGAAAAGTATTATGAGGAAGAAATTGATGATAGAGCTATAAAAGAAAGTTTTAATTTTTCAATTATCAACGAAGTTATTGCGAAGAATAGTGTTTTTACTGAAACTGAAATAGAGAAACTCAACTTACTTCAAGCAAAATTTCGGAAAAATATTTCGCAACTATCAGAAATTGAATATAAAATAGAGTTTGAACGATTAGCAATTGACTTAAGTTGGAAATCTTCGCAAATAGAAGGGAACACATATTCACTATTAGAAACCGAGAGGTTATTAAAAGAAAGGGAAACAGCAGCTGGAAAAACTAAGGAGGAAGCGATAATGCTTTTGAACCATAAAGACGCATTGGATTTCATAATTGAAAACACCGATTATTTGAACCCATTATCTGTTTCAAAAATAGAGGACATTCATAGTATTTTGACCAAAGAATTGTTAGTAGAAAGGAATCTAAGAAGGCGCCGTGTAGGTATTTCAGGAACAAATTATCGTCCATTAGATAATGAATTTCAGATTTCGGAAGCATTAAGGAATTCATGTGATGTAATTAACTCTAAGAAAAGTGTTTTTGAAAAAGCGCTGTTGGCACTAGTGTTGATTTCGTATATTCAGCCATTTATGGATGGTAATAAAAGAACTGCAAGAATTGTGAGTAATGCAATTTTAATGAATGAAAAACACTGTCCATTATCCTTTAGAACGGTTGATTCGATTGACTACAAGAAGGCAATGTTATTATTTTATGAGCAGAATAATATTTCCAAGTTAAAAGAGATTTTTATAAACCAATTTGAATTTGCAGTGAAAACATATTTCTAGAAATGAAACGCCCATGAGTGGGAAACTCGCAACAAGAAAATGAAAATAACACCTCATGGAAGTTCCATTCGGCCAATTAATTAACTAAATTATTTTCGGATGAAAAACGAGCCACAATATTTTGTATATGTCAGTTTTGCACAAAGTTTCACGTTTATAGATGATTTCTAGTGTGCAAAAACGCCACATACAAATCATCGTTCGTTCTGAATTCAATATGTTTAAAATCAAGAGTTTATTCTTGTCTAATATCTAAAATTCTAACGATCTGTTATGAATTACTGAAAACTCCAAAAATTGTAGGATTTGCCTTCGTACAATTTAGGAAGCAGTTCGTCGCGTACCCATGTAAATTCCGGAGCTTCTTCAAGAAGCTTAAGATACATGACTTCTGCTTCAGATTTCATGCCCTGATTTGCATATGCCTGTCCAAGCCAAGCTGCCACATTGAAGTACATCCAGTGATTTCGTTGGTTGGTGCTGAAAAAAGCGTAAGCCTTTTCATAAAATTCGATGGCTCTCTCTTTGTTTCCGCCAACAAATGACGGCCTGAAATAGAAAGAATTGGCCTGCTCAACCAGAGGCAAGCCATAAAGATTGCCTTTATCAAGCGCTTTTTTTATGTTTTCGTTGTGTGTGCGACTCAGGAACGGGGCTCTCCACGGCTGAATGGCAATTCTGTAGGCGGTGGCTGCTGCCGCAAAGGCATGTAAATCGCCATTGTTTGGCTGATTTTTCAATGCTTTTTGCACTCTTGTTTCAAACAGGTCCAGGTGTGCCTGCGCTTCATTTGATTTCCCGGAGCCTATTAGATTTCCAATGAGGCCATACTCCCCGTAAAGTAGGGTCATTTCTGTTTCTCTGTTTAGAGATTTATTTCTCAGACTGTCCAGTGTTTGAGTCCACGCCGGAATGTCTCCAACCAAAAAAAAGTGTAGAAATCTACTGTTCAGTTCTTCAACAGAACTGGCACTGGTTTTTAGTATTCCGGTAAAAACCATGATAACGATAAAATATGCCGTTAGATATCGCTTCATCATAACTCTATAACAATTGTCCCTGTAGATTGTTTACCGTATTACTCAGTCGCCTAATCTTTATAAATCCTTCCTTTCCATTCAATGGTCTGGTTTCTTTTTATTCGCATATTCTTCAAAACTATTCTAGTCATGTTTATCAGATGATGGATATGATAACCGATGTTTTGGATGATGTTTTGCCTGCTTAAATTCGCAGTCATTGTTTTCATAGCAATAATGATTCCAATTGAGAGGAACAATATTTCCCACTCTCCGTTTGCCGCGAAAAACGGCAAACGGCTCCAAATAATGAATGTAAAAAGAAGCATCCAGCTTCTTTTTCCTCTGAAATACTGATGTATATTTCGTGCAAACCCATTAATGGCATCAGTTTTATTCTCATACATCCTGCAAAACACGTCCTTATTTCCCAACTTGACATCGGTTTTTAACTTCGCTTTTTTTATTAATCGCGCAATTAGAATGTCATCCACATTTTGATTGTAAACTTTTAAATGCCATTGGTTTTGTCGATAATCGTCACCCTGAAACAGCATAAACTGACCGTTGGCTGCCGAAAGTGAAGAGTACCACGGAATTTTTACCGCCAAAAGCGGTAAAAGTGTAAGAAGAATCCAATTCATTATCGGGACGGATAAGAATTCACCTTTAGTTTCCATTATTTGTTGTGGAAAGACTGATAAAAGGGAGAGCTTTTTTCTTTGCATTTGGGCAATGGCCGAATTTATGGTATCCGATGCGAGTCTTACGTCAGCATCCAGAAACAACATAAACTCTCCTTTTGCGGCTTCAGATAGTTTATGGCAGGCAAAGTTTTTCCCAATCCATCCTTGGGGGAGTTCATGATTGGTGAAATATTGCAGGTTTGGCATTTGCTCTTTAAAACCATTTAAAACCTGCACTGTTCCGTCGGTTGATTGGTCGTTGCATACAATGATTTCAATGTTGGGATAGTCTGTTTTTTTTAAGTCCGTTAAGAGTTTTGGAAGGTTTTTTTCTTCGTTGCGAGCAGGTATTAAAACCGAAACCATTGGGGTTTGAGCCGGTTCTTTTACTTGCTTAAGATACGGTCTGCTGATGAAATTTATGGTAACAACCAGAAACCGGATGAATAACATCGCGAAGAGGATATAGGTAATGTATATCATTTTTGTTTTAGAAATATTTTGGAAGATAGGAATATTTTGAACGGTGACAAAGTTGCGTTTTTTAAATTAAAACAGAATAGAATTCGCTTTTGCTGTTAACAAGCTTTAACAGCCTTTTAAAGTTGTTCATTAAAAAATCAACCATCTTTGCATTAAGATTTTTCATAGAAATTGGACTTGGGTCATAAGGCTGATTTAGGGGAAAGGGACAGATTTTTTTAATCCGTCCCTTTTTTATGCTTTGATATTTCGTGCATTCTTGCTATTTTCATGGGGTGAATTTTCTCTTGTTTTTTAACAAGAATCAGTTTAAATTGTTGTGTAATATATAATTCTGATGTTTTATCTTTTCCATCAAATCAAATTATCCACGTTTTAAATACATGGGATATGATAAAATTTGCAAGGATTAGGAAATAACTAATATAACCAATATGGACAACCTTTTCCTAAAGTACATGCGGGAACGCACTGGTAAGCGCAAAAGCAGCGGGCCAAATTTTTATGCTCCGGGGCCGGTAATCACCATTTCGAGGGATTATGGTTGTCCGGGTAGACGTATTGCCCGTTTGCTCTCCGAAGTCCTTACCGAAAAAAACCGACGTTTGGGACGGGAGGTTGAATGGAAGTGGATGAGTAAGGAGATCATTGAGGAGTCTGCGCGTGAGCTAAAACTCTCTCCAACTTTAATACAGGATTTATCTGACTATAGAACCCGCGGTTTCTTTGAAAATCTGGCTCTGTTCTTTTCCGACGAGTTTTATCCCGGAGATGTTAAGATTAAAAACACGATAGCGCGATTTATCTATAATGCTGCCTCTCAGGGGAATGTGGTTATTGTTGGGCGTGCGGGGGAGTCCATAACCAAAAATTTTGAAAAGGCATTGCATGTTAAATTAAAAGCTCCTCTTGACTGGCGTACCGAGCAGGTTGCCAACACCTATGGTATGAGTTTGACCGAAGCAAAACGTGAAGCTCTTGAAATGGATAAAAGAAGGTCTCAGTTTCGAAATTATTTTGAGAAAGACAGACCAGATATTGAGTTTTTTGATATGTTCTTTAACTGTGCTACCATGAGCGATGAAGAGATTATCGAAATGATTCTAATTGTGGCCGAAACAAGAGGTTTTGTATAGTATTATTTGTTATAATTATTACTAGAAGGGTGGCGAAAGTCACCTTTTTTTGGAAGAGCCTTAACGTTATGTAAAATTGTATTCCTGCTTGATGTCCGAAATTCCGGAGGGTATGGATGTTTTTTTGATCTCAGGCATGAGTTCCCCACGCTTTAATTCACTTTTTCGACTATTTAATAGATTCTCTGTGTAATAATTGGACATTGCAGACTTTGTTCTTTAGCTTTGACTAAAACATAAAAACAGTCTGTTATGGATATGAAAAAGTCATTCGGCTTCACCGATGCCGGGAAAAATAATCTTCCAAAACCCAAAAGAGTTATTGAGTATGTTAATTTAAAGCTCGCTGCACTGGGGCAACCTTATTTTTTGTCTTCCTCTAAAACTTCATTGCTTGATCTTGCCGGAGATCTTATACATAACATGAGAGAGAAGAACCGGTTGCTTCAGTCATATTTGTGTCCCGCCGATCAGCGCATTCAGACTTTTATCGACAATTATCTTCCTGAGTACAAAGATAAGATGAACCTCAGGTTGCCCACCGGAACCTTTATTGTGGATAGCCATGGTATTGCCAGAGCGTTGTCATTGCCGCCCGATAAAGATGAATTTGTGTCGGACATTGTGAGTTCCTATCGTTTAAAGCAAGGTGTGCTAAACAACCCCAAATATGATCGCAGAACTACGAAGGGAGTGTTTCATGTGGCCGAAGGAGGATTGCCAATTCCTCATGATAAAAAGTCAGTTCCTAAAATCACCTTTGCTTATCTTTTGGAACAGGCACTTAATCCGCCAAATGATTTGCTTGAAATTCCTTTTACCTCTACTCAAAAAGAAAAAGCAAGGTTGTTTGTTTCGTTGTTGCTTAAACCTGTCGTTAGTCCATGCATAACCAATGATTGCAAAGAAAAGCGCATGGAAATTCGTTTTTTTGCTCCCGGAAATCTTGTCAGCAATCTGGACTTTGTAGAATCTATTTTTGGAAATGCAGGTGATCCATTTCTGCCTGAGAATGATTCTGCATTGGATGTGGATGGATGGACCGGGCATTCTGGTTGCGTTATTTTGGCTCCTCATCTAATTAAGGTGAAGAAGATAGATGTCGGATTGCCTCACATAAGTGAGGCAACCGAGCGCCAAAAACATGATGGTATGTGTTGGGAGAAAGAAGACGAACTTTACAATAATGGTGGAGCTTTTAAAATTACAGCCCGCACAGCTGAGGGGGTTATTGTCACATTAATTGCCGACAATTATTATGGATATTCTAAAAAAGAGGTAAAAACACAAATTAGCTATGCCGCTAATTTGCTGGGAAATGTTGAAGAAGAGCATGCCGGGGGAGCAATTGCCTTTCCATCTTATAATCTAGGTGATGAGTTTTCCGATTGGAATCAGTTTCAAAGCAATGGACTTACTTATGAAAAAATGATTGCAATGTATCCCGATTTAATGGATCCTAAACCGGAAGGATATGCAATCGATAAAAAATACAAAAATGTTATATATGTTCCCGATAACGCGGTATTTAACTTGATGGAGCAAAAGGTGTGCTGGACATACGGCAAAAATGAGCAGAGCATCAGACTAAAGCCAAGTTATGCCTATGTATTACCTGCCGGATATAAGGTTCGTATGGAGAAGAATCCGCATGTTCCATCATGGCGCCTGATTGGCTCTGTTGCTGAGGGTACTTTTTGTCATAAACCATGTACTGTTTCGGGAGGCGGTAAATCAGAAATTTCAAAATCCATAAACGATGCCATAATTTATGGTCCATTTTTTACCGCCGATTACGAAAATGACTTTAAAAGAGTAGAGGAGATCATTGCAAAGGACTATTCTGATATCTTACTGGAGGGGATTAAAGCTGAGAAGGATCGTGCATTGCTAAGTCCAAAACGATCGCTCGGTTCTGTTATAAAGCTGCTTACCCCATCGCCTATTCGTTATAAAGAGGAGTACAATGAGTGGTTGCGAACCATCCCTCATCATATCAAAGGTTTGGTCTATCTTGTAAAGCGATTCTATCGACCTGAATGGCAAGAAGACTGGAGAAAATATTTCTCTGTTGATATTATAGACGGACAATTTGGAAACGAACTGAAGTTCAGGAACAGAAAACTGGTTGCGGGTTACTTGAGGGTAGGTCTGACTGAAGGAGGCGCTTGGAGAACTTTTAAACTCCGACAGGATTTTATTGCAGCCGATAAGTTGCAAATGGAGGACGATATTACGGCTACAACTGTAATTCCCACTCATAAACTTAAGCATTTGTCCCCCGATTTTACCAAACCTGCGGCAAAGTTTACCTATAATTGTGAGTACAGATTATTCCAGCGACCAGACGAAGCCATAAACAGGGGATACGATAATCAGGCTGAATCAGATTTGGCCTCCCCAAACACTTTTATATCAAATTTTCAACCCTTAACGGTTAAGGATGCTAAAGAGATAATGGAGGACGCCATTGAATTTGATAAGTTTACCTTGCCCATGAAAAAGCTTATCCGCTCGGTGGCTAAAAGGCAGGATTGCACCTACTTTGTCTCATCATCGCACCCGAGGATTTATGATGGCAAGCCATCTGTCAACATGAGGTACCTGCAGAATCGTCCGGGGTTGATACAACATCGCGAAAAGCATATCGCCGAAATGGGGATACGGTTGTTTCGTAAAGTCCCTGCCGATCAACCGGTGTTAATGCCGGTCAATGCTGTATTAGGCGGCAGAAGGAACAACCCGCCACAACCCGGGGTTCGACCATTGGCTGTATATAATCCAATCCATTATCAGGAATTGCCGGAATTGTTTATGGATTTTGTTTGTAGTCTTACCGGAAAATCCCCCTCTACTACGGGAGCAGGCTCTGAAGGAGCACTCACCAAAGGACCATTCAATGCTTTAAGCCCGGTTACTGATTTGAACAATGCCATTGTCTCTTTTATTTTAACCGGCTATGGAGGATTTACTTCTGCTGCTGGATATGTTGGTCCGAATTACAGGGTTGATCATGATATCAGTTTGTTGGTTCCTGAGCTTTGGAGCCGTTTAAAACCGGAGGAAGCAGAGCCTCAATTCTTAATTGAACATGGTTACCTTGAAAAGCTGGAGGATTTCGAATACAATGGGAAAACAATTCTGGGGTCTAGGATGGGATACCGAATTACTGCCAAGTTTGCCCGCACTTTTCTCGGCCGGGTATTTGAAAATCCCGATGCAGTATTTAATGAAGAGATGTTGAAGCCTGAATTGCAGGATTTGGATGTATTTGTTGATGGCATTAATAACATAGTTGAGGCTCAGCAATGGGTGGCGGAAAGTTATTTTAAAGACGGCAGTATTGAAGGTGCGTGTCCACCTTTAAAAGCCATATTGAATATTATGGCATTTGGCCATTTCAAAGGGAGGGGGGCTGATCATGTGGAAGTCAGGGAGTTGTTTGAACGCAAAAAAATGATTGAAAGCGATTGGTATCAGGGACGACTCCTCAATAAACAATTAAGGGATATTTCAAGATGGGAGAAACATCTTGATTACCTTAAAGGTCATAGGGACAAAAGAAGTTTTAATGATGTTATTCATGAGAGAATCGAATCGAATATAAAACGTGCCGAAGAACAACTAAAATACTTCAAGTCGGTTGAATATCTGAAATCATTGGATGGTTACATCGGACTGGACACTTACGTTAAATAGGATCTTCAGCTACCATTTCCTTTAATTCAGTTGCGAAATTCTCCTTAGAAGAGTGTTTTGCAACTGATTTATATAGCTTATATTTTAAGAGTTTTAGTGAATCAATCATGGCTCTAGTTTGTAATAGCGCTTTTATTTTCAGAAGGTCTGACAAGGGCAACCTTATGGGACAGGGATTAAAACCCCGGTCTAAACTCTATAAGAACAAGGAATTAAGCTGCCCTTCACAGGGCGAATATGAAATACATCACATCAGCCCAACGGCAACGCCCTGGGAGTAAGCGCAATGAGAATTTACGCCCTGAAAGGACAGATTAATTTATAAAAATAATATTTAGTTCTGAAAGGTGGAAAGAGGAACTCAAGAATATGACCAAAATCAATTGGGTTTTTGGAAATAACATCGCAAATTTATACTAGAGCCTCATCATATCTAAATACTTGAGATCGAAATGAATTGTTATTTGTCCCGTAAGGTATAATTGGTAATTGGCTACCCTTTGATGGAAACATTATTGAGGGTGTGGGTTTTGCAGAGAATGAAATCTCGATTGGGGATTTGAGTACCCATAATGATCTTGATAATTGTAGCTTAAAAGTATTGGTAGTAAAATGATTCTGAAAGCTTTTTACTAGAAAACTCCTTTGCTTTAAAGTATTAATGACTCTCAATCCATCACGAGAATTCCAGACCTTTGGCTTTACATATTTTATGCACCTCTATGTTTTATTATTTAAAAATTAGTCAATATCTTTGTTCCAATTGAGTTTACAAGCCCACGCCACTATCTTCATATTAACTTCAAAAAATTCAAGTAATGGCAGGTAAACTATTTTCGTTTTGTAATTCGAGGTCTGTGATTTTTTCACTTCTTATGGTGTTTGTGGCATCGTGTGCAGATCAAAAAGATTCATTAACTGATTTAAGATTGTGGTACGATACTCCGGCAGAAGATTGGATGACAGAGGCGTTGCCTATTGGTAATGGTTATATAGGAACGATGTTTTTTGGACAACCTCACGAGGAGCAATTACAGTTTTCTGAAGAGTCTCTTTGGTCAGGCGGACCCGGCTCGAGTCCTTATTATAATTTTGGCTTACGGCCTGGCGCAGCTGAGTTCTTACCAAAGGTAAGAGCCTTATTGCAGGAAGGAAAATTTGATGAAGCACACCAAATGGCTACAACCCATATGACTGGTACTGTGCATGAAGTCCCCGGATTTGGTGGAGATTACGGAGCTCAGCAAACAATGGGTGACTTATTTGTGACTGTTCAGGAAACTGGAGATATTTATGATTTCGTCAGGGAGATTGATCTGAATACTGGAATTGGAAGTGTTCATTATCGCTCCGGAGAGGTAAAACATAAGAGAACTTTTTTCGGATGCTACCCTAAACGGGTATTGGTTTATATGTTCGAAAACAACTCCTTTGAAGGTGTTGATTATTCTTTGCGTATTGAAACTCCGCATAATATTGTTGATTATACTTTTGAAGGGAATACTCTTCGGCTTAAAGGACATCTTGGTGATAATAAACTTGGGTTTGAAACTGTGATAAAGGTCGCTACAGATGGTATCACAAGCTTTCATAATGATGTTTTGCAGGTTTCAAATGCGGAATTTGTGAAATTGGTGCATACTGCCGCAACTGGATATGTTCCGGAGTTTCCGGAATATCGTGGAAATAATTACGTTCAGCAAAATACGGATATTCTGTTATCTGTAGGTGAATTGACTTTTGAAGAGTTAAAGCAATTACACCTTAACGATTATCAGCCTTTATTCAAAAGGGTTGAACTAAATCTTGAAGGAGCATCTCACGATTCCATTCCAACGGATCGGCGATTGTTAATGTATGCACATGGGCAGGAGGATGTTGGCCTTGAAATGCTCTATTTTCAATATGCCCGCTATTTAATGATATCCTCAACACGCCCCGGAACCATGCCTATGCATTTGCAAGGCAAATGGAATCACAGCACCAATCCACCGTGGGCATGTGATTACCACACCAATATAAATTTACAAATGCTCTATTGGCCGGCCGAAGTGCTTAACCTTGCTGAAACTCATCGCCCTTTGATGGACTACATGGAAACACTTGTAGAACCCGGTCAGTCGTCAGCTTCAACCTTTTTCGGTGCGCGAGGATGGATTGTAAATACTATGAATAATGCTTATGGTTTCACCTCTCCCGGTTGGGAGTTCCCTTGGGGTTTTTTCCCTGCAGGTGCGGCATGGCTTTGTCAGCACGCATGGGAGCACTTCGAATTTAATCAGGATACGGTATATTTAAGGGAACAAGGATTTCCATTAATGAAGGAGGCTGCTCTGTTTTGGATGGACTACCTGGTTGAAGATGAAAATGGATACCTTATATCCAAGCCCTCTTATTCGCCGGAACATGGTGGGATATCTACCGGAGCAAGTATGGATCATCAAATTGCCTGGGATTTATTTAACAACTGCGCCACGGCTGCCGGGGTTCTGGGTTTGGGTGATCATATTGTTGAAAAATATGAATCATACCGAGACCAAGTGAGCCCTCCCATGATTGGAAGTTGGGGGCAATTGCAGGAGTGGCGCGAGGATGTTGATGATCCTGAAAGCAGACACAGGCATGTTTCTCATCTCTATGCTTTGCATCCCGGCCGGCAGATTACTCTTCACAGCACACCTGATCTGGCCACAGCAGCTCGCGTAAGTCTAAATGCCCGAGGCGACGGAGGCACAGGCTGGTCGTTGGCTTGGAAGATTAATTTTTGGTCGCGATTGCAGGACGGTAACCGTGCATACAGTTTGTTGAGACGATTGTTGCGCCCCTCAGGAATGGAGGGAGGAAG
Source organism: Alkalitalea saponilacus (assembly GCF_900168165.1). GTDB lineage: Bacteria > Bacteroidota > Bacteroidia > Bacteroidales > Marinilabiliaceae > Natronoflexus > Natronoflexus saponilacus. The sequence goes on along the minus strand of NZ_FUYV01000017.1, from coordinate 86,560 downwards.
TCCTGACGGAGGAGGTTCCTATAATAACCTTCTTTGTGCGCATCCGCCGTTTCAACTGGATGGAAACATGGGTGGTGCAGCCGGAATGGCTGAAACCCTCTTGCAATCCCACGATGGTACCATCCATTTGTTGCCAGCATTACCCGATAATTGGAAAAATGGAAGTGTAAAAGGATTAAAGGCGCGTGGTGGCTTTGAGGTGGATTTTACATGGCGAAATGGAGAGGTTCTTAAAGCTGTTATTAAAGGGAATCCCGGTTCAAAGGGAGTATACAAATCAGCGGATGTCACGCATGAGTTTGTTGTTCCGGAATCAGGAGTTATAAGGTTTTAGTTTTGTTTTATGGACAAGAATAAGCTGTCTGAGATATTAGAGGATGAAATAGTTGCTACATCCCCCCTTTCGGGGGGATGTATTGCTAATACTCAAAAAGTAACTACCCAATCGGGGAAGGAGTATGCCGTTAAAACCGCATCTCATAATAAAATGTTTATAAACGAAGCCAACGGGCTTCGTGAACTTCGAAAAGCCAATGTAATCAGGGTTCCGGAGGTTCTGTATGCTGATGAAAGTTGCCTGGTTATTGAGTTTATAAAGGAAGGTTCCCGTAATTCGGGATTTTTTAAAAAGTTTGGTGCAGAAATGGCACATCTTCATCAATTTAAAAGTGATAAATTCGGTTTTTTTGAAGATAATTTTATAGGAAGTACTCCACAGAAGAACATTCCAGAAGGGAATGAATCTGTAAGTTGGATAGATTTTTATTGGAATAAGAGGCTGAGGTATCAGTTTGATCTGGCCGAAAGAAATGGATATGCAGATAATCAATTCAAAAGGTTGTTTTTTAGATTAGAGAAGAAGATTCCGAAAATCCTTGAAGGAAGTGAAGAACCCCCGGTTCTGTTGCATGGGGATTTGTGGAGTGGTAATTATATGTGTGATGAAAATGGTAATGCCGTAATCATTGATCCGGCTGTATACTATGGTCACCGGGAGGCTGATTTGGCCATGACCAAACTATTTGGCGGTTTTGGATCAGATTTTTACAGCTCATACCATGAGACCTTCCCGCTCAAACCCGGTCATGAACATCGAGAAGGGGTTTACATGCTTTATCACGTATTGAATCATTTGAATCTGTTTGGTACTGGTTATTATCGACAGGCTGTAAGTTTAATGGACAAATATCTTTGACAGGTCATCGTGCAATTAATTGATCTTCTAATTAGTAATAGTTCGTTAAACTTTTTTATGCAACTGATTATCAAGTGTATATGGATTTGTTGTCATGCCGCACAATTAGCTGATAATAATAAACTTGCTTGTATCTAATATCTAATAATCTAATCCCGATATTATCGGGAAACGATCTATTGATTAGGATATGCAATTATTATTTGATGCTCTGCTTTCGTAAGATTTTATTAATATTTTCATAAGCAAAACACGAAGTCTGAATTATTTTAACAAAATTTAATTCAGAATTTCGATTTTGTCTTTAAACCTCCGAGATCTTCCCTAGTCTTAAAACAATAATTGCTTCGTTGTTAATGAATATATCCTTAAAGCAATTAACCTGAAGATTGTAATCTTAAATAAGGGATTACATTATATATCACAACGATATTGAGATTAATCATAATAGAGAAGTCGCAAAAGGCCGTTTAAACTTAATACATAGTGAATTGTTTAAACTATAGATTGTTTTAGTTTTGTCATATTTTATCTGATTGAATATTCTCGAAGATTGAAATAAGATTGATGAATTTTAAATTTATCAATTAAAATATTTTCTATAATTGCGTGTTGTGTTAAACTGAACATTGATAATTTGTATTAAAAAGAAAAGAGGAGTTTGATGAACAAGCCTATTAAAAGAACCATCCAGATTGGTCTGTTAGTAATTATTTTAGGAGTAATAATAATTCCGAGAACAGGATTGTTTTCCGGAAGTGACTCACAAAATGTCTCCACCAGTAATCGAAATAATGGATTACCAGTTACAGCTGTTATTCTTGAGCCCGGAGTATTGGAGAATTCCATCAGGGGAGCCGGAACGCTTTTGGCTAGTGAAGATGTGGATGTGACCACAGAAATATCAGGTCAGGTACGATCTGTTTATTTTAGTGAAGGGAGTTATGTAAAAAAGGGAGACTTGCTTGTTCGCATAGATAATTCTGAATTGTTAGCACAACGGCAGAAGGCAGTTCATCAACGTGAGTTAATAAGTGAAACATTGGAACGACAGAGAGCTTTGCTTGAAAAAGAGGCCATAAGCCGAGAAGCGTTTGATCGCGTTCAAACTGATTTTTTGGTCATTGAATCTGAAATAAATCTTTTAGATACACGCATTGAGAAGACAGCCATTCGTGCTCCGTTTAGCGGAACCATAGGTTTTAGATATGTAAGTCCCGGAGCCTGGCTTCAACCCGGCAATCGGGTGGCGCGACTTGTAAAGACTGATCCTCTCCGTATTCAATTTTCAGTTCCTGAAAGATATCAATCGGCAGGATTGATCGGGAGAGATGTTGTGTTTTCTGTTGCAGGTTTTGACGATTCTTTTCGGGCTAAGGTTTATGCGGTCGATCCATCTGTAGATACCAGGACACGGTCGCTCTTGCTAAGAGCTGAATTTCCAAACCCTGACAGTAAGCTTTTACCGGGTATGTTCGCCGATATAAGAATGGTTATCAGTAGGGAGGATGATGTTGTAAAAGTTCCAAGTGAAGCTGTTATCCCTCAAATGGATGGTGAATTAATATATGTATACCGAAGTGGTCGTGCAGTACAGATTCCGATTCAATCGGGTCAAAGAACTGAACGAGAGATTGCCGTGACTGATGGCCTTGTTGTTGGAGATACCGTGATAACTAGTGGAATCCTTCAACTTCGATCCGGCATGCCTGTCACATTAAGAAATATTAATCAATCAGCAATGAACCTTGAAAACTGATCATTGCTAACTGACAACTGATAGTATGAGTTTATCATCATTAAGTATTCGGCGACCGGTATTGGCTATTGTGATGAGTCTGTTCATCGTGATAATCGGCATAATAGGATTTGGTTATTTGGGGGTTAGAGACTTTCCGAGTGTTGATCAGCCCATAGTTACAGTGTCAACAAGGTTTGTTGGTGCAAATGCTGATGTTATTGAAACACAGATAACAGAACCATTGGAACAGGCTGTTAATGGAATACCCGGAATACGCAGCATAACCAGTTCCAGTCGGGATGGAAGCAGCAATATTACTGTTGAGTTTAATCTGGAAGTAGATTTGGAAACGGCTGCAAATGACGTACGTGATAAAGTATCAGGTGCCATGAGGCGCTTACCACCGGACGCCGATCCTCCTACAGTTTCAAAGGCGGATGCTGACGCACAACCCATTTTCTCAATTACAATCAGAAGTGACTCACGCTCATTAATAGATCTTACTGAGTTTGCCGAAGTGAATTTTAAAGAGCGCCTTCAAACCATACCTGGTGTAAGTGATGTGTTAACTTGGGGAGCCAAACGATTTGCCATTCGTTTGTGGATGGATCCGGCCAAACTTGCCGCTTACGGATTAACTCCGGTTGATGTCAGGAACGCTTTATCGCGCGAAAATATTGAGCTTCCATCCGGAAGTATAGAAGGAGATAATATTGAACTTACGGTTAGAACCATGGGGCGATTTACATCTCTTGATGATTTTAACCGAATGGTGGTTTTTCAGGATGGCGATAGAGTTGTGAGATTTGGTGATTTAGGCCGAGCCGTGGTTGAGGCTCAGAATATGCGCAGTATTCTTAAAATGAATGGCGTGCCCATGGTTAACAATGTTCTGGTTCCTCAGCCGGGTGCCAATTATATATCTATTGTAGACGAAGCTCTGGTGCGGTTAGAAGAGATCAGGCGGGATTTGCCATCAGATATAATAGCTGAAGTAGGTTTTGATAATACACAATACATCAGAGATTCAATTAGTGAGGTTCAACAAACCATTTATATCGCATTTATTCTGGTAGTGCTTATAATCTTTCTGTTTTTGAGAGATTGGCGCACCACCCTGATTCCTGCCATTGCCATACCGGTATCACTGATCGGATCATTCTTTATCATGTATGCTGCCGGTTTTACCATCAATATTTTAACTCTTCTGGCTATTGTTTTGGCAATTGGTCTGGTTGTGGATGATGCCATTGTTGTAATGGAAAATATTTACACCAAAATTGAAAAGGGGATGGACCCCCATGAGGCTGGTGTACAGGGTGCCGCGGAAATTTTCTTTGCCGTAATTGCTACATCTATCACATTGGTGGCTGTGTTTTTTCCCATTGTTTTTCTTCAAGGTGTTACAGGGCGTTTATTCCGGGAGTTTAGTATAGTGATTGCGGGTGCAGTTGTTATCTCATCTTTTGTGGCGTTGACTTTAACTCCCATGCTTTCAACAAAGATTTTAAAGAAACGGGATAAAGGTCACAATGTATTTTATCGCTCCACCGAACCCTTCTTTAACTGGTTAACGGAAGCTTACAGAAGTTCTTTGGAGACTTTCATGAGAAGATGGTGGTTAACGCCTTTGATTATGGGGATTGCTATATTGGCAATTTGGAGACTTTGGGTTAATATTCCTTCAGAAATGGCTCCTTTAGAGGATCGTTCGCAATTAAGGATCAATGCAACTGCTCCTGAAGGAGCAACATTTGATTATACGCTTCGATACACTGACGAACTTGCCGATTTGATTAGGGAGGAGGTACCCGAAGCCCAAAATATATTTCAAATAGTTGGTATTTGGAATAACAATGCGGCCTTTTTCAGTGTTACACTTGATGATCCCGATGATCGAGATAGAACCCAGCAGGAAATTGCAGATGATCTTGGCGAGCGGATTAGAGGACTTACAGGAGCCCGAAGTTTCGTTACCCAACAACAAACTTTTGGTGGAAGAAGAGGCGGATTACCTGTTCAGTACGTTTTACAGGCTCAAAATCTGGAGAAACTCAAAGAATTTCTGCCATTGTTTATGAACGAGGTGAGCCAAAGTGAATATTTCCAGAACTACGATGTGAATTTAAAATTCACTAAACCTGAATTGCGTATTATCATAGATCGGGAAAAAGCTGCTATGCTAGGAGTATCTGTTCAGGATATTGCTCAGACTCTTCAGCTAACTTTCAGTGGCCAGCGTCTCGGGTATTATATAATGAATGGAAAGCAGTATTATATTATTGGGGAGTTGGAAAGAGAGAACCGCAATCAACCAGCCGATATCGCTTCCCTATTTGTCCGCAATCGTACAGGAGAACTTATCCAGTTGGACAATTTGGTAACCATGGAATTCAGCAGTACTCCACCGCAATTATTCCGGTATAACAGATTTGTTTCAGCGACTGTCTCTGCCGGCTTGGCAAGAGGGTACACTTTGAGCGAAGGACTGGAGGAAATGGATAGGATTGCAGGATTGGTTTTAGATGATACTTTCAGTACAGAACTGGCCGGAGATTCAAGGGACTTCGTGGAGAGTACTTCCAGCTTGTTGTTTGCTTTTATGTTGGCGCTCATTTTGATTTATCTCGTACTATCTGCACAATTTGAAAGTTTTAGGGATCCTTTAATCATTATGTTCTCTGTGCCTTTTGCGCTTTTAGGCGCTTTGGTTTCTTTATGGTATTTTGGACAAACACTTAATATTTTTAGTCAGATTGGAATCATCATGTTGATAGGACTTGTTTCAAAGAACGGTATATTAATGGTGGAATTCGCTAATCAACGAAAAGCTGCAGGACTATCAATTAATGATGCAATTCGTGAAGCAGCAGCTGCACGTTTTCGTCCTATTTTGATGACTAGTGCTTCAACCATTTTGGGCGTTTTACCTATGGCGCTTGCACTTGGAGCGGGAGCGGAAAGTCGTGTTTCTATGGGTATTGCAGTAATCGGAGGACTTGTACTGGCATCATTTTTAACCTTGTTCGTTGTACCAGTCATTTATAGTTTTGTTTCTGAAAAAACAAAGGCTGTTTCAAATGTCAGCGAAGCGGCATAGTGCACAAAGTTTTGATGTTAAACTGTTAAATATGATTCATAATATCACAAGAATTGAGAGTATGTCCAGGAGATCTAAAATGTTGTCTTTCTTTTTTTTAAGTTTGTTCTTTTCCATTCAGGCTCAAGAAAAGTTGTCACTGGTTGAACTTATTGAGATTGGTCTGGAGGCTAATCCTTCTGTACAAATAATGCAGAATAATTCTGAGATTGCCAGAAACAACCATTCGTATGCACCTTTTATGCCATCTATGCGGGCATCTGGTCGAACGAATGTTTCCAGAACCAATGAAGAACGAGTATTAGCCATCGAAACTGGTGCAGAGCGTGAGTTTCGTAACGTGAGATCTGAAAACATTGGTGCAGGGGCTTCATTATCTTGGAGAATATTTGATGGTTTGGGTATGTTTGCAACTTTTGACCGCACGGGTTTACAGTATTCTGTTTCAGAAATGCAAACACGTCGGGTTGTAGAAAATCTTGTTGTAGATATTAGTGATCAATATTATCGTATAGTTGTACAGGAGCATAGACTGGAAGCTGCCCGCCGGCTCATGGAGCTTTCACGCGAAAGATATAGAATAATTCAGGAACAAGTTAATATAGGAACAGCTTCAGGAATGGACTTACAACAGGCTCAACTTGATTTTAACGCAGATAGTTCATACCTGGTGCGTCAGGATGAGTTACTTAAGAATTCATATATTCGCCTGAACAGACTGGTTAACCATGATTTATCGGGTTCAATGTATGTAACGGACACTATTACTTTAGGGGCTCCGTTAAATCGGGATGATTTGGAATTAATGGCAATGGAAAATAACTCTTCTGTTTTGATTTCTTTGATGGGTATTGAAATCTCTGAAGCCGATATCCGGATTGCCAGATCCGGAAGGTATCCTAATCTGGATTTTGTGACAGGATATACTTATAACCGGTCAGAATCTCCTGCGGGAATTGCAACGTTTAATCAATCCCATGGGTTTAACTATGGTTTTGAGGCATCCATGAATATTTTTAATGGCTTTCAGGTAGATCGCAATATAAAAAATGCACGTATTTTACTTAAAAATCAGGAACTCACTCTTGAAGAGGTTCGCCTTCAGGTTAGAAGTCAGATGCAGATTCTGTATAACACGTATCTCAACAATCTCATGATGGTGGATTTTGAGAAGCAAAATGTCGAAGTTTCTCGTGTTAACTTGGGGTTGGCATTGGAACGATATGAGCTGGGAGTTTTATCCGGATTGGGTTTTAGAGAGTTTCAGCTCAGTTATATTAACGCTGTTGACCGCTCGTTGGATGCACTTTATCAATCCAAACTTCTTGAATTATCTTTGTTGGTACTAAGTGGACAAATGGATGAGTTTCTTAATCGAATTCAATAGAGACCATGAACTGCTTGCATATTTCTTTTAAGTGAAATTAGTTTTCACCATTTAAGAAATTCTGTTATACTTTGAGCTAGTATATTGGATTACCCTCACATTTTAATCGTCAAGATACCTTATTGTTACTTGTTGAGACTTTGTGTCCTCGAAGGAGTATTTTAACGAGAGTTTATTATACCTGTAATTTTTATAATTCTTCAAAACATCATTATTCATTAACGCTATCACGATTTAAATGAGTGCTAAAATTCATTCTGGGATTAATTTAAATGACATTCTTCATCAATGTGCATCTTGAGTTTTTTTAAATTAGTGATGTTTTGACTCCTTTTGCTGTTACCCTTTACAGGTTATTGTAAATAATTTGCAAACAAGTAGTTAAATACGCTTATTTATTCGACCATATTTTTGCCTCTTTTTTCTACATGATATATATCATAAAATGAGGTTTTTGAGAGTTGTGAAAACAATGATTTTAGTCATTGTTTTACGATCTTTGAAAACACTTTTTATATAATTACTAAATGAAACTTATTTATTTGTTTCGCTGTTAATTTATCATCTTAACAGAGAACAAATTAATTTTTTCCTTGAATGATTTATATATGGTATTAAGTTGATAATAGGGGGTGGTGTTAAATAAATGCGCACTAACTTCGTGTTGGTAGTATATGTGTAGGGGGTGTGTCTGAAATAGTGATAGTATGTTTTGACTATGCTTAGAAAAACAGGGGGTTTTAATTTTAAGTATTTTTATTTGTCCTGATTATTGATAATAAAAAAAAAAAGTTACTTTTGTCATAAGAAATAGCTGTATCTCTTGCTGTATCTAGGAAGCAGAGATGTTAAACATGATAAATGTCATATTAAAAGCAGGTATTGTAAAAAAATACAAAAAAATGTGTTAAAAGTGTGAATTTTTACAAGTAAAATTTGTTAACTTGTATTTTGGAAACATTTTAGTCTAATGGTTTGTTAGTTCATTTATTACTTTTAATATAGCTGATTTATTCTTTTAGATATTTGCAAGTATGAGCTTTAACCCTCGTCAATTGAACCCGATTTAATTTGAACAATCATTTTCATTTGTAATAGAGTTATGATTAAGATTATGATTGTTCTTAAATGCATATTATAATATTTTAATTGTCCTATTATTAATTTTAAACCTTTAACTTTATGAAGAAAGTTCTTTTGGCACTTTCGTTCGTAATGGTATTCGGGATAAGTGCGTTGTTTGCACAAACACGAACCATTACTGGAACAGTCACAGGAAGTGATGACGGGATGCCTATCCCGGGAGCATCAGTATTTGTGGAAGGTACTACCATTGGTACCGTAACACAGGTAGATGGATCTTATTCTCTTAACGTACCTCAGGATGCCGAAGTTTTGGTGTTCTCTTTTGTAGGAAAACAAACTTTAAGAGAAAATATAGCTGGCAGAAGTGTGATAAATGTCTTTTTAGTAGCAGAGGCTGTTACAATGGACGAAATCGTAGTTGTTGGTTACGGAACTCAAAGTTTACGTCGAGTAACTACTTCTATAGCTAATGTTTCAGCTCAAGATATAGAGAATGTCCCTGTTGCGAATGTTGCTCAAGCGCTTGCAGGAAGAATGGCAGGAGTACAGGTTTCATCAACATCTGGAAGACCTGGTTCTCCAGTTATGATGGCTGTTCGTGGACGATCTTCTATAGCAGCTGGTAACGAACCGTTAATTGTTATTGATGGTGTACCAATATCGAATACTCAAGATCTATACAACACAAGTATTGGTCAAGGTTTTTCTCCATTGGCTAATCTCAACCCTGATGATATTGCAAGCATTGATGTGTTGAAAGATGCTGCTGCTGCTGCTATTTATGGTTCTCGGGGATCTAATGGTGTTGTATTAATTACTACAAAGCGAGGTAGATTGAACGAGAAGTCCTCTATTACATTTAACTCCTATTATGGGGTACAATCTATTATAAATGAGAGAAAACTATTAGGAGCCTCTGAATATAGAGAAATGTATAATGAGTCACGGAGTAGCATAGGTGAGGAACCTTTATTTACTAATGAACAGGTTGTTAACCCACCTCACGATGTAAATTGGATAGATGAGATTAAAAGATCAAGTTCTGTTATTCAAAATTATCAGATTGGTGCATCAGGTGGAACTGAACGATCGCAATATTATTTTGGTTTAGGATATTTTGATCAAGAAGGTTTACTGCATAATCAGAGATTTCAGCGTTACAGCATTAGGCTAAATCTTGAACATCAAATTAACGAGTTTATAAAGGTTGGGTCAAACATGAGTTTATCCAGAACTGAACGTAATGAAACTAGTGTAGATAATAGTATTTATAGTCCATGGCCAAGGGCTCTTGTTGCACGTCCAGATCAGGCAGTCTTTAATGAAGATGGTTCATATGCCGATAATGCGTATAATAATCCAGTTCGAATGTTTGAGCCATTTATGGGATTGAATTTGTCCAATGTCTTAACTTCTAATTTTCTGGAGTTGAGGCTTATTGACGGACTAACTTTTAGGTCGACTGCTGGTATAGATTACTTAGTTACTGAGGAAGATACTTTTTATCCTCTTAGATCGTTTCAGGGAGAAGGTGTAAATAGAAGTGGTACTTCTGGTGTATCACGAAGAATGAATTATGTATTAACTCAAAACTTAAATTACCGGGAAGCATTTCTTGAAGATAGATTATTTTTGGATGCAATTGCTGTTTTTGAATTTCAGAAGAATCAAAGAGATCGGATTTATACAAGTGTTCAGGATTTTCCATCAGATGAAACTACCACCTTAAATGCTGGAGCAAGTGTGGTTGCAGGTTGGACGAGCTGGACAGGCAATACTTTAGAGTCCTTGTTGGGACGAGTAAATCTTTCATGGGAGGATCGGTATTTATTTGGGTTTTCTTTGAGACGTGATGGTTCTTCGCGTTTCTCTTCTAACGGACGATATGGTTACTTCCCCTCTGTATCGGCTGGATGGAATATATCTGAAGAAAATTTCTTCTCTGGTATAAATGAGATATCAACATTAAAACTTAGAGCTAGTTACGGCCAAACAGGTAACCAGGGCGGAATTGCTGATTTTGGTTATTTACAAACATTTGGTGCAGGAGAGAATTATAATGATGAATCTGGTTTGGCGCTTGCACGCCTTGGTAATCCAGATTTAAAGTGGGAGACAACTGAACAATTTGATATTGGTCTGGAAATAGGATTTTTCAGAAATAGAGCATTCTTGGAATTTGATTATTATAAGAAATCAACAAAAGACTTGTTAATTAGTCGTCCAATTCCTGCTACAACCGGATTTGCATCCAGACTTGAGAATATTGGTAACATGGAAGGTAAAGGAGTCGATATTTCTGTAAAAACAGTAAATATGAGGGGTGATTTTAATTGGAATACCACTTTAACTTATAGTACTTATTCCAATGAAATTACTAAGCTTTTTGATGATCAGCCCATTTCTGGTTCCTTCGTAACTAGGCATGAAGTTGGTCAGCCTCTAGGTGCTTTCTTCGTGGTTAAAGCTTTGGGAGTTGATCCTGAAACAGGTGATATGATATACGATGATATTGATGGAAATGGGATTATTAATGCAGACGATCGTCAGTTTATGGGTAGTCCTATGCCTAAGTTTCATGGTGGATTGTTGAACGAGTTTTCTTACAGGGGATTTGATTTATCAATATTCTTCCAAGGAGCATATGGGCATAAACTATACAAACTACATGAAGAAGGTATTGGAGGAGGGGGTAGTTTAGGTGCGGCTGCTGTTCCTACGAATGTATTTAAAGATATATATGATGACAGATGGACTACGCCAGGTCAAAATGCAAAACAGCCTAGAGTTGTAGGAGGGGCAAGTGGGATCTTTAATACCCAAAGGAGTTCACGATACCTTGAAGATGCTTCTTTCTTAAGATTAAAAACTATTACATTAGGTTATACAATCCCTACTGTTTATACGCAAATGGTAAATTTGAATTCTGTTCGCTTTTACGTCACAGGCCAAAATTTATTAACTTTTACTAACTATACCGGGTTTGATCCAGAGATTTCAACCGAAACAGCTGTTGCAAATTATGGTGTAGATCAAGGGGCAATTCCTCAGATGAGAACAATAATGTTTGGTGTATCTGCAAATTTTTAATATAGTTAATTATGAAAGCAATTAAATATTTTATCTTATTCTTGATTTTAGGAGGGTTGTTATCATCCTGTGAGGATGAGTTGGACGTTTTCCCTCGTGATCAGCTTACTCCAGAAACCGTTACAAGCGATGATATAGAACTGTTAACTCGAGGGGTATATGCTGCTTGGAGAGATCCTATTTCTTTTTTCTATTTAAGTTTTTTAACAGAAGATTTATCTGGTGATAATTTGGTATATAGAGCCACGTTTTTTCAACATGGCGAGGTTGATAATAATGCTATTTTAACTAATAATGTTTTGACAATGCGTTATTACAATGGTCCATATACCATTATTCAAAATGCCAATGATGTTATTAATTTATTAAATGATGCAGAAGGGATACAAGAGGATATTAGAAACAGGTATCTTGGAGAAGTTAAAATGCTCCGTGCTTACGCTTATTATCGGTTAGTAACCCTCTTTGGCGGTGTGCCAATAATTGAAACAAGAGATCCTGACTTCCAAATTGTCCCTCGTAATTCTGAAGCTGAGGTATGGCAATATATTATTGATGATTTAGTCTTTGCTGTTGAACATGGACCCGATTTTCGTAATTCAACCTTAGCATCAAAATATTCAGCGAAAGCTCTTCTTGCTCGAGTTTATCTAATTAGAGGAAATAACACAGAGGCTAAACGATTATCTGAAGAAGTAATAGCTTCATCAAATTTTGCTTTAAGCGATGATTACGATAATATTTGGTTTAAAGCAAACAATGATCGGGAGCACATTTTCTATATTAATCATACATCTACGGATGGTACAAATTTCAAAGGTTTTTTCCTTCGACATAGTTCTATGCCGGGAAGTGGAAGATCAGAGTTGCCCGTAGACCTATCCCTAGTTGAAGCATATGAAGAAGGTGATGTACGCAAAGATGCTTCTGTTCTATTTGTTCCTGATGCCTTTGAAGATCCCAGACATTTATGGTTCTCAAGGAAATTCAGAGATCCAGGTGATGGCTCTGCACCATTTATTGTTGCAAGAATTGCAGAAATGTATCTCATTTCTGCTGAGGCCTCTTATAAAATATCAAATAACTCTACAGATATAGATGCTTTGGCACGTATTAATGCTGTTAGAGAAAAGAGGGGGTTACAACCCCATGAAACAATAGATATTCATAAGATTATTCATGAGAGGAGGGTTGAACTTGCTTTTGAAGGAACCAGATGGACTGATATGAAACGTACTCCATCCCAATCCGATCCATCTAAATCTATGGCGCAAGTGTATGTAGAGAGTAAAGGGAGAACTATTAATGATCTTCTATACCCAATTCCTAGTCAGGCTATGGAAGTTAATCCTGAGTTAGAACAAAATCCTGGTTATTAGATTTTATATTAACATAAAAACAAAGAGACGCCATACATCATTTGTATGGACGTCTCTTCGTTTTACTTATTTGCAGTTGTTTTTTTAGATTTGATTTTTTGAATGATATTATGAACTATTTTTTATCTTAATGAAGGTAGCCTGTTATTGTGTTTTAAATGTTTGCAGTTTCCAAAATATCAATGGGTATATTTTGAACAATTAGAATAGACTTTTAAATCATGAAATCTACCACATTAAATTATAATTTTTATTTTATTTGGAAAAAACGGTCAATACCCGTTCAGGGAAAACGGCCATATCCGTTCACTTTTTTTTATAATTCAACCATGAAAATACAAAAATAAATTAGTTTTGAGGTTTTCTCATTGTATACCCTTTTAACTCAAACCGATAAGCTGTATGCACCATCCTGTCGAGTATGGCATCAGCAGCGGTTGTGTTTGCGAGCATAACATCATACCAATCAGCAACAGCTAACTGGCTCATAATAATTCTAGCTTTTCTTCCATGCCTGTCCTCTAAAAGCTCCATAAAATCTAACAACTGTTGACCGTCCATCACTTTTACACCAAAGTCGTCGATAATAAGTAAATCCATATGTGCCATTTTGTCAAAGAATTTTGATAATGTGGTCTCTACCCGGTGTAAGGTTATTGTTTCAAAGAGTTTTTGGATATTAAAATAGGCCACTTTATACCCCATTAAACAAGCATGATACCCCAGTGCTGTACCCAGCCAACTCTTGCCCATTCCTGTAGCCCCGGTAATAAGGATAGGAGCTCCCTGCTTAATATATTCGCCCGTGGCCATTTGCATGATTTTGCCACGCTCAAGACCTCGGGCCACATCAAAGTTTAATTCTTCAATGGTCACCTGATAACGAAAACGGGCAGCTGAGATTAAGCGGGCATTGCGATTCTCTTTACGCTGGTTTTTCTCTGCTTGTAAAAGCATTTGCAGTCCTTCGTAAAAGGACAGACCATCGATTTTGCGTGTTTCAAGAAGGGAGGTCCAGCATTGAGCCATCCCGGGCATTCTCAAACTCTTAAATTCATTTGAAACTTCATTCATTACACTCTTTCTTTTAAATGATTATTAATGGTTTATTTAAAATGATTCTTTCCCCTGATGTTCTCATGGGACGGAAACGTTTGTGGTGCTTGGTTCATATCAATCTCATAGATACCCCTGCATTGAGACTTTATCAAGCCATCAATAAAGCCGTAACGGTATTTTTGATATAAAAGAGCGGTTTCACATGCTTTTTTAAACAGATTCGGATCTGTGGTGCGCTGTAGATTAAGCAACCCATCACAGCCCCTGTAAAATGTTTCAACCGGAGCATTGGCTGTTGCAAACATACACTCGAAGACCTGGCCAAGCTCAGTAAGGACTCTGTGCCCCCGGTTAATGTAATACTGGGGCGATCGTTCACGGAAGGCCAGGGTGTTAGATGCCAGATGACTTTTCTCAAGGGTATACCCTCCCTGTTTGTAACCCCTGGAATGCACAGCAACACATTCGCCTTTGATATAAATTTTAACAAGGTTCCGGGTGTAGATGACATGTGATTTTTCTCCGATATGGATATGCGGTACCGAGTAGTGGTGTTTGTCGCGCCCCAGGTAAATGCAGCCGTTAAGTCCCACCTGCAAATCAGCATAATGACGCACTTCAAACTTATCTTGGGGGAGTGGCTGCTACTGGCTTTTCTCAATGGCTAAAAAATGCTCTTCGCGCGTGTATGGATGTTGTTGCATACGCTTATGATTATGCGCCAGCATCTTCTCTGCAATGGCGCAATTGAGCTCTTCCAAGGAAAAGAACTTCCTGTGACGCAGTTGAGCATATACCCGGTTATAAACTATCTTTACATGATTCTCTACCAATCCTTTATCCTTTGGTCGCCTGGGGCGGGCCGGGATCACCACACAGCCATAGTGGTTAGCCATATCTTCCATAATACGATTGATTTGTGGCTCATAGGGATCGGTTTTGGTTACAGCTGCTTTTAGGTTATCGCTTACGATAATTTTGGGAACGTCGCCCAGTGCCTGAAAGCAAGATGTAAGAGCATGGATAAAGTCCTCGCTTTTTTGCGAGGGGACAGCCATGGCAAAACCATAATCTGTAGCAGGCATACAAGCTACAAAAACTTGTACTTTTATCACCTCTCCGGTCTCCCGGTCAATGTATTCCATTGTGTCTCCGGCAAAGTCAATAAAAAGTTTTTCGCCGGGCACATATAAATCCTTTAAGATTGAAGATGGGTTCTTACGCTTGGCTTTGGTATGCTGCCTGTAATGGTATCTAAACTGTGTCAGGCTATAACCATTGGGATTTTCAACAATATACTCTTCCCATAAAGTTGTAAGAGTTACATGTTTTCTTTCCAATTCTTTTTCGTAGTAGGGCAGCCGTCCTTTTAGTTCTTCGAAGCGATTATCCACATAGGCTGGATTACCTCCTGTCATACGATGCTGTAATACCGGATCTTCGAGATTTAACAGCTCACTAATGGGCAAATGGTCTCCTTTAGCACGTTTAATGTAACGGTTGACCGTTTCCTTGTTTATTGAAAGTTCTGCGGCTATCTGGCGGTTAGAAACGCCATTTTGATGCAGCCGGAGCATTTGTTTTACTTTACTCATCTCTTTTGTTTTTCCTGCCATGGCTTCATTTTTTTCTATACAATTTGTGCATAGAAAAATAGTGGCAAAAAAGTGAACGGATATGCTCCGTTTTTTATGAGTAATTGTCCTGGGTGGATATACTCCGTTTTGGAATTCAGTCCAGATCGTTACAAACTTAAAATGGGTGGCAATGCTCCTTTTTTTACTCGCATTTTGAGCCATTTTTAGATCTGGACTAAGCCGTTTTTTGGGTGGGTATGCTCCGTTTTATCCACATTGGATGATCTTGATTAATTTTTGTTATTAAGAAAGGCTGGTCTTCATTAGCGTCTGTTTATTTTTCAGAAAGATGCTATAATGCCGTTCATTACTGATCCCGTTATGCAGATAAATATTTTATTATTTGACAATAGGGTTTTGTCAGTTGTACTACATCCGGTGAAGATACCTGAACCTTTGAGTATATGGTTTCATTTTTTTTATTGATGAACGGGAAATTAATATAGTGTTTTAGTCTGTTGTTGATTGTTTCTCCTTGGACTATTAATTGCTTCGTAGTTGCTTTTTTTGGGGATGGCTTAGTTGTTAATGTGTTAAGCCACTAATTTAAGTTGGAATTTATTCCTGAGTGTGAAGAAAGATGAATGGTTGTACTAATCTATAGAAATTGAGATTTCTTTTTATGAAACCAAAAAGAGCCTTGAAACTATTGTTTCAAGGCTCTTTTGGATTGCTTTTATCTTTCAACTAAGGTAACTCAGTAATCATAGTCCCGTGGTAAGGAATATTATTTTCCTTAAAATTTTCGATTTTAATATAATCTATGGATGCTTTTTTTAGTTCAGGTGCTAATTCCACTAAAGATCCTGAAGTGATCAGCGAAATAGCGTTAGACAGAAAATGCTCTTCTATATCTCCCAGTTGAGCATTGTATATATTGTCACGTAATGTGTGGTTTGGAGGTAAACCTTGTTGATAATTGATGTCGTTGGTTACATTTTGAGCTCTCATAACAATTGGTTGAAGCGCCCATGAATGTCTTCTTTGATTTGTGTTTTCGTCAATATCCTGAATCATGATCGATCCATAATACTTGCCATGGGTTTGTGTTCCTATTTGTATGACCTCCATATGTGGAGCAAGACCGTAAATCACCATTTCACTTGCTGATGCAGTGCCTGATGTAGTTAGTATATAAACCCGACTTAAATCCAAGTTCATTGATTGATTGGGAATCCTCAATTTAGCATTATAATTTTTTAGGTTCTCATTCCACACTTCCTCAATAAACACTTCTCCAACTGATGATTTTGGTGCAATTAATCCGGCCAGTAATACTGCAGAAGTAACCCTTCCCCCTCCGTTATATCTTAAATCGAGAACCAATTCGTTTACGCCGGCTGCTTTAAAATCTGAAAAGGTATTGACTAAAGCGGTGTCATAACTAGCGGTAAATGAGGAGTAAGCTATATAACCTATTGTGGAACCTTCTACCTCATGGATGCTACTGGCAATTATTGGGTGATGTTGTAGATTCTCAACAGCATTAATCTCCACTTCGGGCGATAATGAAACGATGTTACCAGAGTCATCAAGATACCCAAGAGTCAGAACCATGTTGTCATTATTTAGCAGTCGCTGATAATTTTGGTCGGTCACGGTTTCTCCGTTGATTTTATGAATCATATCACCTCTTTGAAGGCCCGCTTCACTGGCTGGAGAGTTTCGATAAACATACTCTACATATATGATGACCTGATTTGATCCCTGTCTTAAATAATATGGTTGTATAGAATATCCTTTACTTTTTGAAACCCCATCAAAATAAGCTATCAGTGCCTCAATGTCATCAGTGATAAATGACCATTTATCATCGGGATCCTTAAGCAAACTGTAAAAATAGGCTTCTGGATCTCTTTGTGTTCTGTAATTTATTTCCGGCATTTCTTTGTGCCAGAAATAAGCATAGTCCATATATGTGTATATAAAATTGTTTACAGTAAGTGTTTGAGCAGGCAGAAATTCCACATTGGGTTTTAGGGTTAAATATATCCTGATATCCTTAATTGCTCCGGCTTTAATATTTTGAGTTGATGTGATGTAAATTTGAGTTGATTTATCTCCATATAGAGACTCTTTTTCGTCATCTGTTAAATGGCGATATGCTTGAATTTGATAATCTCCTGGTATCAAGTCGGTAAAAAGAACCTTCGTCGCATCCAGTAATTTGGTGCTGTCTGTTTCACCACTTTGTATGTTCGTAATCCTAATGGTGGTGTTCTCCAGGGGAATGAAATTATAATTTTCATCAATTTTAATGTTTACCTCAACAGTCGACAGTATTTGGGCTTTATCATCATCTTTACAAGAATAGAAAATGGTCATTAGTACCATTAGCTTAAAAAATAGAATGGGTGTTTTCATAATCAATTGTTTAAATCGTATTTTGAACTGTAAATTTACACTTTTTTCTGTTTAATTTTGCTTTTCCTTATGCTCATTCTATGGATATTTCGGATTCGTCAGTCACTTTTTGTGGTATTTTCCTAAATTTGAAAAGAAAATGATAATAGTTTGATCAACGAAGTTCGAATTTGTCATACACTGATCAACTATTTTCAGAAGTGAACTTTTATATCCCGCTGGTATAAGCGGACTGGTCGCATATTTGTCGTTTGATTTTTGATTCTGGTTTGAAATGTATATAAAAAAGTATTCGTTTATTTTAGCACTTGCGTTCATTGCTGTGATTTCCTCCTGCGAATCCGATCTTGAAATAGATATGGATGAAGGAGGTGGACGACTGACTCTGTTTTCATTTCTGATTCCTGATTCCGTCTTTACGGTACATTTAAGTAAAAGTGTAAACCACTCTTCTGTTGATTTTTTTGAGCGAGTTTATGATGGCTATGTCACCGTTGTTAGAAACAATGTCGTTGTCGATTCTTTTGCTTATCCATACCGTGATCTTTGGGCTCAACGTCCTGGTATACCTATTCAGCCCGGAGATCATTTTGAGTTAAGAGCAGGCGATGCTTCAGGATACAGAGTCTCCGGCTCAACAGTAATACCGGAAGTTGTCTCTATTTCGAGAATAGACACAACGAGAAGCGCCATAATGGATCCCGCTAATCCCGGGTTTTCTTACATACAATGTGAAATTGTTTTTTATGACCCTGAGTCTGTTGATAATTACTATCAATTGGTTGTATTAAAAGATCTGTGGACGAAGACAGATCATGGATTAATACACGAGCATCGAAAAGTAAGTTTTCTAAAAGATGATCCTATTTTTTATATCCGTGATCAGGAGGGGAGTTTGTTAGGAGGAATTGATTTCAGAGGAACTTTTTCCGATTACCTGATCAATGGTAAAGAGTATCAATTAAGCATTCGCTTACCAGCTTCCTATGTTCAACCCCCTGAACTTGGTCAGAAACGAAAACTTACCTTTTTACTTTTAAATCAATCGCGCGATTATTTTAATTATCTCCGTAGCAGGGTAGTGGCTGAGTATAATTATGATTTGCCAATTGTTGATCCTATTAAAATTTATTCTAATATAGAGGATGGTTTGGGCATCATTGGCGGAATTTCTGTCGGAACCGATTCTCTTGTTTTTATCGGAGCAGACTATGAATGATCAATTTTTATTATGAATAAGATATTCCTGTAAAGGGTTATTTCTAATATCTTTGTGGTCTTAAATTTTGAGATGAAATATGCTGTTTTTGTTTTTTGGAATAATTGTTGCATATTTGCACCTATAAATATAAACATGTAAATATATAAATATTATGGCGCTATTTGGAAAAATGGATACCTCCGGTGAGAAGGCCGGGGGAACAAATGAGATCACAGATGTAGAGAAAGTTAAAGTATTAATTATAGGTTCGGGACCCGCAGGATACACGGCTGCCATATATGCTGCACGTGCCAATTTGTCACCTGTGATGTATGAAGGACTTCAACCCGGAGGACAGCTTACCACAACCACGGAAGTTGAGAATTTCCCCGGATACCCATCAGGCATTACCGGTCCCGAAATGATGGAAGACTTGAAAAAGCAGGCGGAAAGGTTTGGAACTTCTGTTCGTTTTGGAATGGCTACAAAAGCTGACTTTTCAAAACGACCTTTTAAGGTTACCATTGATGATAAAAAGATGATTGAAGCAGAAGCCGTTATTATTGCGACTGGTGCTACGGCAAAATATCTTGGCCTTGAAGATGAGAAGAAGTACGCTGGTGGAGGCGTATCAGCTTGTGCTACTTGTGATGGCTTTTTTTATCGCGGAAAGGATGTAGCTGTTGTTGGCGGTGGAGATACCGCTGCCGAGGAAGCTTTATATTTGGCCGGTCTTTGCAATAAAGTATACCTGATTGTTCGTCGTGATGAATTGCGCGCTTCAAAAGTGATGCAGGAACGTGTGTTCAATGCGCCAAACATTGAAATTTTGTGGAAGCATCAAACCAAAGGTTTATTTGGAGACGGAGTTGTTGAGGGCGCCACGCTTGTAAAGGAAAAAGGAACGCCCAACGAGGAAGAGGTAAAAATCAAAATTGATGGATTCTTCCTTGCCATTGGTCACACACCTAACTCTGATATTTTCAAAGAGTATTTGGAAACTGATGAAACAGGCTATATCAAAACTATATCAGGCTCAGCTAAAACCAATGTTCCCGGAATTTTTGCCTGTGGCGATGTTCAGGACCATATTTACCGCCAGGCTGTGACTGCTGCCGGTTCCGGATGTATGGCTGCCATAGATGCAGAGCGCTGGTTGGCCGAGAATCCGTTGAAGTAATTTTTTTGACAATCATCTAAACCACAGATATACTTCATGTATTTCTGTGGTTTTTTATAGGTAATAGATGTCATTTTTATAGTTTATTAGCATTGATAACTCATTCTTTTGATGTTGTGTAGGGGATAAACTTTTTTGTTTAATGGTTTATTCATAAATTGTGGTTTACAATACACTTAGTTATTATCGATTAAACCATATATCATGAGATTTATTTATAGCATTTGCACATTACTTATTCTCGGCTTAGTTGTTTTTGGTTGCTCAAACAACCAAAAAACCTCAATCATTGCCGAAGGTGCAACCTTAGAGTTGGTAGCAGATACTTTTAGTTTTACTGAAGGGCCTGCCCCAGATCGATACGGAAATGTTTATTTTACCGATCAGCCCAACGACCGAATCCTGATATGGTCAATTGATGGAGAGATTTCTCTTTTTATGGATGGCTCCGGTCGATCCAATGGACTCTATTTCGACAATGATGGTTATCTTCTGGCCTGCGCCGATGAAAAGAATGAACTTTGGTCCATTAATACCAATACAGGACAATACGAGGTGTTGGTTTCCAATTTTGAGGGTTATAAGTTGAATGGCCCCAACGATTTGTGGATTGATTCCAAGGGAGGTGTCTATTTTACCGATCCTTATTATAAACGCGACTATTGGGTTGACCCTACTCAGGAACTCATGCAGGAGAATGTCTATTATCTCTTGCCAGACAGAAGTGATATCATTATAGTCGATGATCAGATGGTAAAGCCAAATGGAATCATAGGTGCTCCCGATGGAAAAACTTTGTATGTGGCAGACATTGGTGATGATAAGACCTATCGATACGATATTAATCCGGATGGTTCGCTTTCTAACCGACAACTCTTCTGTGAATTGGGTTCAGATGGCATGACCATTGATAACCGGGGTAATGTTTATCTAACCGGAGATGGGGTAACTGTTTTTAATTCAGCCGGAGAAAAGATTGAACACTTTAAAATTGAAGAACATTGGACGGCCAATGTTACTTTTGGAGGTGCTGACCAGAACATCCTTTTTATTACCGCCATGGGATCGGTCTATACCATAGAAATGAATGTTAAAGGTGTCCGGTATTAATCTTTATTTATGTGATATTCAATCAGGCCATCAATGGGGTCTTTCACAATTTTACCTGTCATGTAACCTGATTTTAAGGCCGAATCTTTAAGTAAATCCTGAAAATACCATGCTATGCTTCCGGTAAAATGAACCGGAAGCTTTTTGTTCACGATGTATTGATCAATGTTTCGCTTGAAAAACTTCTCAAATGACTCTCTTACCAGATTTTTAATGCTCTCTTCGTCCCGATGGTCATACAGAAATTTTGAAAATCCGGCCAAATACCTGTTCGGGAATGGTTGTTTGTAAACCTTGTCCAAAATTTCAGCCGAAGATAGATGGTATGTTTTATTGAACTTTTTGCAAATATGATCCGGCAATTGTTTTTTCAAAATATCTGCAATGAGGGTTTTTCCCAATACCGCACCACTTCCTTCATCACCCAGAATAAAGCCCAGAGGGGAAACATGTTCAACGATTTCTGAACCATTATAATAACAGGAATTGGAACCGGTTCCCAATATTGCTGCAATGCCTTCTTTTCGTCCGCATAAGGATCTGGCAGCAGCCAGTAAATCACTGTTAACTTGAACTATTTCCGGATTCCAGACTTCTTTAATGGCATCTTCAACCATCTTACACTTTTCGGGATTGGCGCAACCTGCACCATAAAAATAGGTTTCCGTTACTGTGCTGTTTATCTCTTTGCAATGCTCTTTAAGTATTTCCACTATCTGATTTTTATCCTGAAAAAACGGGTTAATACCAGGTGAATGAATGATAGAAACAACATTCTTATCTTTAAGAATCGCCCAGGTAGTTTTGGTTGAGCCGCTGTCGGCAATAATTATCATGGTTTAATGGTTTTGTGCAAATTTAATCAAGGTTGTATTCCTACTTAAGGCGGATTCATTACTTTCACAGGATATTACCGCCTATACTTAGTAACTGTTTATATTTAGGGTTAATATATGTTATAGATAAGTAGACTGTTAGATTCTAGACAGATAGAATAGTTGAGAAAGACGTTTAGATGTATCTGATTTTCTGTTTAATCTTGTCTATCAGTCTAATCCCGATTCATCGGGACTAAAAATCTTTAAAACAGATTTAATATAAATTTAAACAGTCTCTTAATCTTTTTTTAGGTTATTGAGCCGTGTTTGATAAGACTGGAAATAATTTCTTTGCGTTTTTTCATCCAAAAAAGAAGAAAAAGTTAGTTTTTCAACTAAGTCAGTCTTATTAAGCATTGTATTTATTAAATCGTCATAAACATTTTTATTAATCCCTGCTTTTCCTGATAAAATTCTAAATTGTGAAAAAATGTTTCCTTGTGCCATGTTTTTTGGTAAAAGCCCATCTTCTAAAGCAAATTTTCTGTCCTCAATATGAATTCTGCTATTTAACAAATCATAAGCAGGACTTAATTTAAAATCCCCCATTGAGGTTTCAATTAATGAAAAATTCTTAAAATGAGCATCCCCGTTTGAGAATAAATAATTGAAGAGTAATATCTTCAATAGCTTTGGAGCTTCTACGTGATAGGCAGGTACAAACTTTTTCATTATTTCAAATAATTCAAGATAATTTCCTGAATACTTATAGTGCTCTCCATGTGTTTGCGGAGTTCTCCCTGAAAGTGAAGCAAAATCTTCCTGAGCTAATTTCGAACCATCTTCTTTTAAATCAAATCTCTTTGTTATATATGCTGGTGTACCATTTTTGAAAAATATTAGTGCATTTTCAGCTGTTTCTATTCCATAAGCTTGTTTTGCAATTTGCATTGTTAAATGTTCATTTGCAGGCATACACTCGGGCCTTTTTCCAGCGACTGGAATAGGTTTAAGAATATATTCTCCTTGTTCTCCTTCATTGATGAGTCGTAATTTGTTTTTATCAAGTAACACAGAAAACTTCTCTTGCACACCAGAAATTGACATTTGCCTACGATTGTCATCAAATAGTTCTTTTGTTTCGGAATTTGAAGTCGGTGAATCATACGGCAATATGTGATTCACTTTTCTTCCTTTAAATACTTTTGACAGACATGCTCTGCTATAAGTTGTATGACCTTCAGCTAAAGTTCCCGGACAAACATTAATTTCCGATTGAAAATTGAAAATTGAAAATTGAAAATCATCCATTGCTAATCGTCCATTGTTAATTTCTAATTCATTTAAGTTTTGATGATTTAATGATAGAAATGAGTATTCTCAAAACTTCCTTCACATCGGTATAGATTGAATTAAAAATATCGTCATCAATATAATCAGACTTGTATAGTAATTCTATCCAATATTCAGTCTCATTAGCTTCTTTTAATGCAATAGAAAGTTTATGAATAAAATCAGCTTTGCTTTCGGCATGTTCTGATTCTTTAACCATTGCCCCTATTGAAGTGCCTGAGCGCAACAATTGTTTTGATAACACATACTTCTTCTTTTATCCCACCAAATATTTATGCAACTTCACAATCTTAAGTGCCAACTCAAAGCTTTAATTCTTTATTATATTCTCTTCAATATCAATTGTCAATTACCCTAACTGTAATAGCACCGATAGTATCATTCTTTGCTGTTGTGAGAAGTAACCCAAAATAATCATTTAAGTCTAACCTGTTTAGTTTACAAACAATCTGTTTATTTGACCCTTCTGGTAGCATGTTATAAAAAAAAGGAAATAAAAAATCTGAATGAAATTCATGTTGAGATTTTGGTAATGTTAAACTAATAGAAGGTTTAGTTTTATCACTTATCCATGATTTATTGTATTTAAAGGTGAAAGAACCGTTGTTATGCTGAATTAACACGCCTGCATCTTCGTTCTTATAAAGAATTTTTGCCGTCCTCATTTGTTATTTCCGTTTTAACCTTTAAACAAACTTCAAGTCCTAATACATCAGCTATTTTCTGAATAGTCTGTAAAGTAGGGTTTCCTTTACCACTTTCAAATTGCTTCAGTGTTCTTAACCCAACTCCTGAAAGTTTTGCCAAATTCTCTTGGTTAACTTTTAGATTTTCTCTACGTTCTTTTATTGTATTAATTAATTTATTAAAGTGCATAATGTTGCTCTTTTTTATGTGAAATTAAGAAATATTCTAACTTTATCCAAATAAAGAGCTTTATATTGCACTTATATTGAGGTTGGAGTATTATAATTTGTAAAACCAATACAAAAGTGCGGTGTAATGCACTTTTGTGTTGTATTGGCTGTAACTCATTCATAACAGCATTACTGTTATAGATAAATGCACAAGCAGCGTTTCTCTTTGCAAGCACTGAAAAGAATTCATATCTTCAAACCACAAAATTTTTAATCTAAGCAAAGATGATTACGTGCTTTTTATTATCAGCTCAAAACGAAGATTTAAAGGCCACCACAGATGAGCTTTTAAGTTCATCTGTGGTATCACAAATATTTATAATTGGCAGGGAGTTACCATCGTTTAATTTGCCTGAAAATGCACAATGGATGAAAGGAGATGGATTTCACGATGTGAAAACCATCATAATGGCAGCAGAGTCATCAGTGAGTGAATATAGCCTCTTTTATACAAAGACTTCTCCATTAAAAACAGGGCCGTTTGGATTGGAACGAATGGTTCAGATTGCACAAGATACCGGTGCAGGCATGGTTTATTCCGACCATTATAAAATGATGAATGGAAAATCAGTCCTTCATCCGTTAATTGATTATCAGAGTGGCAGCTTGAGGGATGATTTCGATTTTGGTTCACTTTTGCTATACAGAACCGACGCGATAAAAAATGTTGCTCCTACGCTGGATAAATCCTGGCAATACGGTGGATTGTATGCACTTCGCCTGGCAGTGTCAAGAATTTATTCAGTTTTCCGTATTCCTGAGTTTCTCTACACCGAAATGGAAACAGACAACAGAGCCTCGGGAGAAAAGATTTTTGATTACGTTGACCCTAAAAACAGAGCGGTGCAAATTGAAATGGAAGAGATTTGTACAGCAAATTTAAAGGCCATTGGAGGCTGGTTGCAACCCCGGTTCAGTGAGATAGATTTATCAGATTCAGGCTTTCCGGTGGAAGCATCGGTCATTATTCCGGTTCGAAACCGGGTGAAAACCATCGAAGATGCCATAAAATCAGTGTTGTCGCAGGAAACCAAATTTCCATTCAATTTAATTGTGGTAGATAATCACTCAACGGATGGCACAACGGAGCTTTTGCAAAAAATGGCTGAATCAGATGAAAAGCTGATTCACCTGATTCCTGACAGGAATGACTTAGGCATTGGTGGATGCTGGAATTACGGTGTTTTTCATGATGCTTGCGGCAAATTTGCCATACAGCTCGACAGTGATGACCTGTATATTAATAATCAGGTAATTCAAACCATTGTAGAGGCGTTTTATGAGCAACAATGTGCCATGGTGGTTGGTAGTTATCAAATGGTCAATTTTAACCTTAAAGAGATTCCACCGGGGTTGATCGACCATCGTGAGTGGACACCCGAAAATGGCAGAAATAATGCTCTTCGTATTAATGGATTAGGAGCTCCAAGAGCCTTTTACACCCCGGTTTTACGGGAAATAAGACTTCCCAACACAAGCTATGGAGAAGATTATGCCGTGGGATTGCGAATTTCAAGGCAATACCAGATTGGACGGATATACGAACCGCTTTATTTGTGTCGCAGATGGGAAGAAAACTCTGATGCCTCGCTGGATGTAGTTAAGATGAACGGACACAATCTCTATAAGGACCGCATCAGAACGATTGAACTCCAGGCCAGAATCAATCTCAATAAAGAAATCAACTGATGGCATTGGCAATAAACAGCATTGATGAACTATTTGCAGGCCAGTTAAGCGGATGGAAGCTGGCAGAGCGCAACTATGAAGGGTTAAGCGGTGTGTTAACCCGAGACATTGATTTTGAAGAAGGATTTAGATTTAAAATTCAGTTTAACCCCGGAAGAATCAGGTCGTCGGCTGCAAAAGTAGATGCTGAAAGCATCAGGCAGCGCAGTTGTTTTTTGTGCTCTGATAACCGGCCAACTGAACAGAAGGGGATTCCTTTTAACCAAAATTACACCATACTGGTTAATCCTTTTCCCATTTTTCACCGCCATCTAACCATTGTAGATAATACTCATGGGGAGCAATTAATCTCCGGACGTTTCGGTGACATGCTGCAACTGAGTGAACATCTCCCGGATTTTATTATTTTTTATAATGGGCCAAAATGTGGTGCTTCGGCACCTGACCATTTTCATTTTCAGGGGGGGAATAAGGTTTTTTTGCCGGTTGAAAAGGAAATATCACGAATAAACCGACAGTTTTTGTTCGGTACCGACAGCTGTTCGCTTTTCGCGATGGATAATTACCTTAGAAAAACACTTTTAATAGTTGGCACTGATGCAGCTGCGGTTGAAAACTGTTTTAACAAAGTTTTTTCGGTTTTGAGAGATTTTATTCCATCAAATCCGGAGCCGATGATGAATGTTTTGGTGGAGAAAGAAGGGGAGGAGTGGAGAGTGGTGATTTTCCCCAGGAAAAATCACCGTCCGGAGCAGTTCTATGCAACTGATGATGACCAGTTGCTTTTGAGTCCCGCCTCGGTGGATTTTGGAGGGGTTTTGATTACACCCCGCCACGAGGATTTCGAAAAATTGGACAAAAGTCTCATCCGCAATGTTTTTGAACAGGTTACTTTGGATGATGATGTTTGGATAGAGATAAAAAAGAAGCTTCAGTTATAATATACAACGAGGGTTTTAGATGATGCTTAAGCAACCAAAAATACGAGTGGGGATTATGTTTTCCCCAATCATAGAGTTTAAACTACACGGCGTTTATCAACACAGCGCATCCGGAAGAAAATTTCAGGGTGAAGGAGATTTCTGTTTAAAGAACAACAAAGTCGAACTCTCGATGAATGGTGAAACCGAGGTGTGTGAATTGCCATTTGAGCTCATCCCATTGGATGAGCAATCCGCCGGTTTTGAACTGCTTAATGTAACCATTGGGATTAATTTTCATTGGGAGCGAAAAGAGAACCAGAGTTTTAAAGGCGCTTTGAAAATCATACAGGAAAATGAGCATCTCACAGCCGTCAATGTATTGTCGTTGGAAGATTACCTGTTAAGTGTTATCTCGTCCGAAATGAGTGCAACAAGCTCTGCTGAGCTTCTTAAGGCGCATTCGGTAATATCGCGCAGCTGGTTGTTGGCTCAGATTGAAAAAGGAGAACAGATTAATAAATCGGGGAGCTATTCCACCTGTTTTGAGAGTGAGGGGGAGCGTGTTAAATGGTACGACAGGGAAGACCACACCAATTTTGATGTATGTGCCGACGACCATTGTCAGCGCTACCAGGGGATAACCAAGGCATCAACCGGTACGGTTAAAAGTGCCGTAGAATCTACCTCCGGTTTGGTGTTGACGTACAATAATGCAATATGCGACGCCAGATATTCAAAATGTTGTGGTGGAGTTTCCGAACTCTTTGAAAATGTGTGGGAATCTGTAACACATCCTTATCTGACAAAAGTGGTGGATGCCCCACAACCGCCGGAGGGATATGGCCTGGAACTCCAAAACGAACAGGATGCACATCAATGGATTACTGGAAATCCTGATACTTTTTGTAATACCACCGATTCGGAAATTCTCTCGCAGGTTTTGAATGATTATGACATGGAAACACCCGATTTTTATCGGTGGAAGGTGGTTTTATCGCAATCTGAAATTCAGGACTTATTAAAATCAAAAGTGGGAATTGATGTTGGCAACGTGCTTGATTTGGTGCCATTGGAGCGCGGAGTTTCCGGCCGTATTATTCGTTTGCGGATAGTTGGGAGTAATTCATCCTTTGTAATAGGTAAGGAGCTAGAAATTAGAAAAGCTTTTTCGGCGTCACATCTTTACAGTTCGGCGTTTGTTGTTGAAAAGGGTGAGGTTAAAAATGGCATCCCGGAGGGATTCCATTTTACCGGTGCCGGCTGGGGACATGGCGTAGGATTGTGTCAGATAGGCGCAGCAGTAATGGGTGCTTCCGGCTATTCCTACAAGGAAATTCTCAATCACTATTTTAAAGGAGCAGATATTACAAAACGATATTGAGAATTTTGTGAATTTTAGGAGTATTTATTCGTAAGGTGTATAACAGGTTATGGCATTCAGTAGGATTTTTTTTCGCCTCAAGGAATTTCCGTTAATAAAATCAAGTTTATTGTCGTTGAAAAATCCGGGCTGTTTGAGCGTAGCGAGTTCCCGGATTTTAGACAATAAGATTGATTTTTAGGAAATTACTTGCAGCGACGGCATTTTTTGCTTACTTTTTTTTGCTGTTGCAAAAAAGTAAGAGCCCGTGCGGCTTGAGCACTTTATATAAATGAAATGATTTTTTCTGAAATATCGATATTAGAATGCAACATCAACAAAAATCACCATGGAGCTGGGTGCCATCGCTCTATTTCACACAAGGAATTCCTTATGTAATAGTCATGACGGTGGCAGTTATCATGTATAAGCGGCTGGATATTTCCAACACCGATATTGCCTTATACACCAGTTGGCTCTATTTACCCTGGATGATAAAACCCTTGTGGAGCCCGGTGGTGGATTTGCTCAAAACCAAACGGTGGTGGATTGTTACCATGCAATTGCTGGTGGGAGCAGGTTTGGCCGGAGTGGCTTTCACCATTCCCATGGATGGCTTTTTTCAATACTCACTGGCTTTTCTGTGGCTTTTGGCCTTTAGCTCTGCCACTCATGACATTGCTGCCGATGGCTTTTATATGTTGGCTTTGAATGATGGAGAACAGTCATATTTTGTTGGGATTAGAAGCACATTTTATCGCATTGCCATGATTGCCGGACAAGGTTTATTGGTAATAGCAGCCGGTTTTTTCGAAGAAAAAACCGGAAATATACCATTGGCCTGGAGCATAACATTTTGGGGAATAACAGGATTGTTTTTATTGCTTCTGCTCTATCACCAAATAATTCTTCCAAAACCGGCTGCCGATAAATCCGTATCGGGAGAAAAGAGCCGGGATTTAATGAAAGAGTTCCTGGTAACATTTGTCTCTTTTTTTGAAAAGAAGGGAATTGTTGCTGCTCTTTTGTTCCTTTTATTGTATCGGCTTGGAGAAGCACAGCTTGTAAAGCTGGCATCGCCCTTTTTGTTAGACCCGGCCAAAGAAGGTGGACTGGGATTAAGCACCGGAGATGTGGGACTTATTTACGGAACTTTTGGGATAGGTGCTCTGATGTTGGGTGGCATTACCGGCGGATTGGCTGTTTCCCGAAAAGGTCTGAAATATTGGTTGCTACCCATGGCCGTGGCCATGAATGCACCAAACCTTGCGTTCGTTTATTTGTCGTGGGTTTTACCCGAGAGCATTTATCTGGTAGGTGCAGCAGTGGTTGTTGAGCAATTTGGCTATGGATTTGGTTTCACCGCTTATGTGATGTTTATGATTTGGTTTTCGGAAGGTAAGCATAAAACAGCGCATTACGCCATTTGTACCGGATTGATGGCTGCCGGTATGATGTTTCCGGGAATGATTTCCGGTTGGTTGCAGGAGATGGCAGGATATCCGCTCTTTTTTGTGTGGGTGGTGCTTTGCACCATCCCCGGTTTTATAATCATTCGATATTTGAAAATTACTCCCGGTTTTGGGATGAAAAAAACCAGTGTCAAGTCAAGCATAAAATGACGGGCTAACTTGGTGTGTTTGGTGGTTCCCCCCTGAGGATTAGGTGTGAGAGATGGAGAAACTTCAGACTTGGCACTAATCCTCAATAATTGAGTCCCTCACTTCAATACTGGTATTACTGTGCATGGAAATGCCCGGATAAACAGGGTACCACGTGCCACCTATGTTGTTTCTAATCACTGACCGGTCAATAACAATATTTCCTGTCATGTTATTGGTGACAAAAAAAACAGCTGAACCATGTGCATTTACCTCATTTTGTTCAATCACTGTTCCCAATATTTTAAGTGTCATTTTATTTCCATCGTTGTAGATGGCTCCTCCGCTACCTCCACCGGCTGTCCCGCTTTGAGCGGGATTGCCGCAACAGCCTATTGCCTTATTGTGGGAAAAGAAACAATTGATAATGGTCCAAGATACGCCTATGCTGCTTATTGCACCTCCGTTTGCCCCTATGTTTGCGTATTCATGTCCCCCTCCAAATGTACAGTTGACTAAATAGACCGGTTGTTGGTCGTATTGACTAAAAACTCGTATGGCACCACCGCCGATATCGGGGCCTTGACTTCCGCAAATGTTGTTAAAGAAACGACAATTTACCGCTTTGAAACGCCCACCGCGAACCCAAACAGCTCCACCTCCATCGTAGGTGGTCTCGTTTGTTGAGTTGCCATCTATCAAGGTGATGTTTTGCAACGTTAGTCTTGGATGATCTTGATTCTGGCAATGCGGAGTAGTCCAAACTTGATCCTGGTCGCAGGTGTTCATGTAAATAATTCTTGTTTTTCCACTGCCACTCAGAGTTACCAATCCTCCACCATCTATTACAATATCAGGTTTTGCATTGTTAAATATTTTTGCCGGTTGGGTTAAATATAGCGTGAAAGGCTCCTCACCGCCGTTAAAAACAATGGTGCCGCCTTGTGCTACTGCCTTAATAAAATCTTCCTCAGTGCAACTCTCCGGGGTTCCGTTGCCTATAATATGGTCGGGGTTCGATACATCTTCTGGGCCGGCATGTTGCGGAACTGGGTAATTTCCCTCCGGATTTCCGGCAGCAGGCCCCCATTCCGGATTGGCAAGCAGATTATGAAATACGGCGGATTTTTCATTCTCATCCTTTTGACAACCTGATAATATTGAAATCAGAGGGAATATAACCGTAATGAAAATTAAGGTACATTTCAAAAATGTTTTGTTTCTATTCATACGATAATTTTTTCTTTCTTATGGCCTGCAATAATCTTCGATTTAAGCCAGCCGATGTATCTACCAAACTCTAATATAAAAAATACCGTTCAACATACTTACCAAAAGAAACAGCTTCTCTGTTCCATAAATCGAGAATATCTTCCACAAGGAATCTTTGTTGAAATAGGATTCTAACCGCATCGGTACCTACAACTTTGTCAAACATATCTAGTCGGGCAGGAGCGCACATCTCAAAAACATTTTTATCGGGGTGGAGTGCATAAGCCTCCTGAAGAACATAAAACTGAATAAGCGATAAAGGCACTTCTGAAATGTCTGTGATGTGAACCTGTACTCCATGGATCAAAGTCCCTTGCGATACGCTATAATATGGCCGGTAATGAACCGGCCGAAAGATGACCCCCGGAATATTGAGGTTGTTCAGGTTTTCCGCTAATCTTGGAGCATTGATCCATTCGGCTGCAAACATTTGAAAGGGCAAAGTATATCCAACACCGATGTTCATCACGTAAAGTTCACCAAGAATTCCGGAAACGGGGTAAAACCATGCTGTTTCAGCATGGGGGATGTGTGGCGACGATGGTACCCATGGAAGGCCTGTTTCCATGAAAGTCATTTCCCTGTTCCAGCCTTCCATTTCAACCACATAAAGTTCGCACTGAACGCCGTTTTTTAGCAATTGCTCTTTATTTAGAAAAATGGCCAGCTCTCCAACGGTAAAGCCATGTACATAGGTTACAGGGTACTGACTGACGAACGAAATAAATTCATTTTCTACCAGAGGGCCTTCAAATTTAAGTCCGCCAAGCGGATTGGGGCGGTCTAGAATAACCATTTTTATGTTATTCTCGGCGGCAGCCTCCATTGCCAGTCCCAATGTGCTGATGTATGTGTATGAACGTGAGCCAATGTCCTGGATATCATAAACCAGCACGTCGATGTTTTTTAGCATTTCGGGAGTAGGTTTTCTGGTGTGGCCATGAAGGCTGAAAACCGGGATTCCGGTTTTTTCATCACGGGCATCCGCCACATGGTCGCCGGCGTAGTAATCTCCACGAACGCCATGTTCCGGTGCGAAAAGAGCTGCCATATTTACTTCCGGCGCCTCGTGAAAAATGTCGACAGTAGATTTTAAATGGCGGTCAACTCCTGTTGGATTGGTAATTAACCCTACTCTTTGGTTTTTTAAAACATCAAATTGCCGATTCCGCAATACCTCAACGCCGGTTTTTACTTGCGATGCCAATGGGGTTGCAAATAGTAGCGTAATTATGAATATTAAAGTGCCTCTCATTCTATAGTTGATCATAATCCGGATTTCTAATGTTTAAAACAGAGCATAAATATAATCATGTCTTTTTTATAATTGCATACTGACTATTTATAATATTTACTGGTCAATATCTTTCGGATCCTTCTTTGGCTTAATTACATATCTGTTGATTTGAAGCAGGTGTTGTTTTTCATAATACGCGTACAAAAGCATTACTTTATAAGAATGGTGTTCACTACTTCAGAGGCATTATTGGCGTTAATTGAAGTAAAGATTTCGAGTCCTGTATAGATATCTTTGTAACTTTGTTTTGTTTCTGCTGCCGGATAAATTTTTAGGTATAATTTTAATCCATCTATAAATTGTAAATCATCAATTTCTATAAAATAGTTGGCAAACTCTAGTTGACTATTCTGAAATAGTACATCAGTTACAATGTATCTGTCGTATGAAACTTCAGATGTATTACTTAAGTAATATCTGAGGGGACTATAGGATAATTGTTCGATTTGATTTATAATTTGAACCTGAAGCATTAACTTATTGTCATTTTGTCCCAATATTATTAAATCAGATACTTCGTGCTGTGGAAGTTTATACAGCATAATCTTGTGTTCATGCATTGATAGGTAAGTTAGCTCGCTTCTGCCGGTAAATTGATAGTTCGCGATTTTGTGTTTACAATAACCATCTTTTTCGAAGTAGATATTATATGTTCCACTTTTTAATTCGTTTATGGTAAAAAAGCCTTCTGCATCTGTTAATGCTTCAATGTGAGAAAGTAATGACGAACGGGAATCCTTAACTTTTACTAAAATATCGCGATGATCTTCCTCTTCAGAAAGAGCTACAAATCCAATCAATTGACCTGTAGAGACCTCTCGTTTAATATCTTTTTGGCAGCTTGTTATGATGAATATTATAAATATTATTTTGGTAATGTTTATAGTCTTTTTCATGTTTGATTTTAAATGATAGTATATGAGTTAATTGGCATGTGGATATTCTGTCTGTTCTTTATTAATTTCTGTTTTTCGAAGCAGATAATGCAAAACGTTTTTATCCTCACTTGAAAAAGTATAGGCTTGGACAAAACTATATCCATTCTGAGTTAGGAAATTCAATGCCTCAATCATTGAGTTAAAGGTTTTCGATTTGCCATTTTCATCCATAATTAAATGACTTCTATTGGAAAAAGTCATTCTGTCCTGACCGTAATCTACTTCTATTTTTATATTTATTCTGGAGCCTTCCGGCCTGGCGCTGATTTGAATGTATTCAGCTTCTATGTCTTTAATTGGGATGTCGTTGACGGTTTGAGAATTGCTGTCTAAAAATGAAAGTGATAAGATAAGCGAAGTTAGAATTAAAGTTTTCATAATGATTAGATTTGGTAGTTATGCCGCCCCTCCGGGGCTTTGTTTCTGCATGTTTTGTTTTTCTATTATGATATCGCCCCTCCGGGGCTTTGTTTGTGCACGCGATATTTTTCTATTATGATGTTGCCCCTCTGGGGCTTTGTTTAATTTCCTTCTATGATTTTTATTTCGTCGTTGGTTAAATTATAAAGTTGATAAATTAATTGTGTTATGTTTTTTTTGATTATGTCGCCCCTCTGGGGCTTTGTGCCGGTGTTTGTTGTTCTTCTATTATGATATCGCCTCTACGAGGCTTTTTTTATAATTGCATTTTATTTTGATGTTGCCCCTCCGGGCTTTTGTGAATTTACATCCTGTTTTCTTTTAATCATTTCGCATTTTATCTAATTCATACTTCAACCTTTCACCCATTATGTTTTTAGAAACTATAATCCCATTGCCATCCAGTAAAACATTTTGGGGCAATCCCGGTAATTTATAACGTTTTGCAACTTCTGATGAAAACCCCTTCAAATCATTTACATGTGTTTTCCAAATCAAACCATCCATTTCAATCGCCTTTAGCCAAGCTGATTTATCTTTATCAAAAGATACAGAAAGAATTATAAACCCTTCCGCAGTACGAAAATTTTTATCTTTATACTGATTATAGATTGCAATTGTGCTTTGCTTATTCCTACAACCTTTGCACCATGATGCCCAAAAATCAACCAAAACAATTTTACCCCTTAAAGATTCTAATGATAGAAGCGTTTCATCAATCATTGGCAGCTCAAAGTTTGGAGCTTGATTGCCCACTCTCAGTCCTGTTGTTGGACTTCTTTGCGAAACTGCTTCAAAACAAATTATTACTATAAAAGCCGAACACAAAAAATACGAAATTTTATTATTCATAACGCGATATTTTACTATTTTCAAGATTTCTCTAGAACTATTTTATCTGTTCTTCCTGCATTATTTGCTCTCTTTGCACGCGTTGCCCCCTCTTACCACTTGAAAAGAAATAAGTGAATTTGAGTAAATAGACAGGTGTTTTATATCTCAGTTTAGATATGTCTTCATAAGTGTTATCCCATGATTTCATGTTAAATTTAACGGCCGTAGGATTAATCAATGATAAACCAATATTTCCTTTTCCTTCAAGTATTTCCTTTGTTAAGGAAATACGCTCAATAAAGGGACTTTCATATATGTGCATATCTATTCTGCTTTCGCTAAATCCGGAAGTAAAATCTACTCCTAAAGATAAATCAAAAGGCAAATGGCACTCGAGACCAAAAAAAGAATAATATGATAGGCCATTGTATTGAGATGATGAAAAATATGATTGAAAAATATTTATATCGGCATCAAACTCAATAAAATCAAAGAAGCTTGCATTACCAGATATTCTTAGACCTATTTTGTTTTCCCAATCAATGTTTTCCCACACACTTCTTAATACTCCATTTTCCATCGTGCGAACCATCCCAAAAATATCATCTGACCGCTGGTGATAAAATGACGTTGAAATGAATAGGTCATTTTTTCTATAGGTGTGTCTTAGAGAAAAGTTATGTTGCTTTTCAACATCCAACTTCGGATTCCCTGAACTGACAAAGGCTGCATCTCCGGAATAGTAATCAAAGGGGATCAGCATCTGAAAAGAGGGATATCTTAAACGCCTGTTATAGGTAAAACCAACGTTGTTACTCTGATTAATTGAATACATTACAGACCCAAGAGGCAAAGGGTGCAAATCCCGGGATGACAGCGTATCAGAAATATTTATTGTAAGATGCTCCATCCTGACACCTGCCCTTAACGAAATGTTTCCTTTTCTATGAGTAAAATCACCGTAAAATGAATTTCTGTAATCCCGATACTCCAAACTTATCG
Source organism: Alkalitalea saponilacus (assembly GCF_900168165.1). GTDB lineage: Bacteria > Bacteroidota > Bacteroidia > Bacteroidales > Marinilabiliaceae > Natronoflexus > Natronoflexus saponilacus. The sequence goes on along the minus strand of NZ_FUYV01000017.1, from coordinate 50,607 downwards.
CATTATCAGAATCAAAAAAATCATTGTGGATTTTTCGTCTAAAAAGTTGATAACCCATATTCCAGACGATGTTTTCATGTATGGGTTGAGAGTAGTCAACTTTTATATTAATTGACCGCATTTCATTTATGGTTTTTTCTCTTCGAATAGTATGCTCAAGAGCCATCTCCTGAAGGTGGAATGTACGGTTAATATATTCATCATTCCTTGTTCTATTCATAAGAAACAGGTTGCTGTTAAGCTTTAATTCCTGCCTGGGCTTAAGTTTTAAATTATAAAAGAGGTTGTAGTTGTGTTGCTTAGCATCATAAAACGTATTGTCTTGTGTATTAGAACTGTATATTACATTATTGTTTTGCAGGGATTGAGAATGTGTTAACTGAAAGTCTTCAAAGTCATTAAGAAGCATGTTTCCGGTAAAACTTAATATGTTTTTATCATTTATTCTATAATCAGTTCCATATTGAAAACGATGGCTGTTGGTTTTCATAAGGTTTTCAGGACTAATGGAGTAGTACTGATTTATGACATCTCCAAGAAAATCATGTCGATTACGGGTCTCTATGACATTTCTCTCCTTGAAAGCATTTAAGTTATAACCGGCAAAAACCCGTAGCTTGTCAAAATTGTATTCAATTTGAGCATTGAAATTATTTTGAAGATTTACAAAACTATACTCAAGACTCGATGCTATATGAAACCCTTTTTCTATATCAGGTTTTAATATAATGTTAAGCACGGCTAAAATATCGCTTTCATATGCTGCCGTAGGGTTTTTTATTACTTCTATTCTTTCGATATGCCTGGGGTTAATTGCATTGATGTTGCGATCGCTGCTTGCTCCGTTTATTAGTATTAAAACATTATTGCTGCCTTCGACACTGATTTCTAAATCTCTTGGACGTACTCTGACTCCTGGTATCTTTGATAACAAATCCAATCCGGTGGTAGATGTTTTTATGCTTTGGGCATCAGGAATAAAAACATCCTTGTCAACCAAAGATCTTAATCCTGTCCTTTCTCCTTTAACTACAACTTCTTGCAATTCAGTGAAGTTTGATTGTAAGACAATTGTGTCTAAATCAAGGTGATGACTTTCAGCAGGCAAATCCAGTTCCCGAATGAATGAAGAATAACCGATAAATGATACGGTAATTCTGAATCTTTCACGAGGGACATTCCTTATACTGAATAATCCTGCATCATTTGTTATAGCACCCATCATTATGGTATCCTTTGCAAAAATATCAAGCACGATAGTGGCATAGGGAATGGCCTGATGGTCTGAGTCAATTATTCTTCCTGAAATATTGAAATGATTAATTTGCGAGTAACAACAAAAGGGAAAAATAATCGCTATAAGTTTTACAATTGTAAGCAGCTTTTTCATTTATGATTTTTGGTTAAGGTTGAAATTGTAGTTAGTGGTTTTTTTCGCCCCTCTGGGTCTTTTGCTGTTGCATGTTTTGTTTTTCTATTATGACTTCGCCCCTCCGGGGCTTTCGTTATTTTCCTTCTATGATTTTCATTTTATCGTTGGTTAAGAAGTAAGGTTGGTACACCAATTGTTGGATTTGGGATCCAAATTGTAATTAAGCTCCGTAGGAGCGATATTATTCAGTCCATTGGAAAAGATATTTTTCATCGTAATCAAGATCGAATTTTTGTAATAGTTCTAAATATTCATCTTTAAATGATTTTGCTTTGTGGTGTTTTTCTTGATTGTTTATGTATCTAATAGCCGCATCCGAAAGTTTTATATGCTATATTATAATATTTGGTTGTTCTTGTTCTGTGTCAGTGTTCAGCAGCCAGTTAAAAACATTAAGATGCTTAATTCCGCTTCTGTTTTGAGTAAAGGAGTCTGACGTGAGTAAAAATTTAGGGTAATTGTCGTTGATTTTTTCTAATGCACCAAACTCTCGTTCAATTGTGCTTTCACCCGCCATTTTCCAAGCAACCTGGTAATACTCAATATCGCCTGTCTTGGTTTTGCAAACAAAATCAACTTCGCTATTTCGTGAAGTACCAGTCCAAATCTTGTTGCCTCTTCTAAGCAGTTCCAGATAAACTACGTTTTCTAATATATGCCCTCTGTCCGTAGTACGTTCTTTTCCCGCCAAAATATTGAGCAATCCAACATCCACTAAATAATATTTTTCTTGAGTTGCCAATTGTTTTCTACCTTTTAAATCGAAGCGGTTTACTTTGTAAAATACAAAGCTTGCTACTAAATAATCTAAATATTTCTCAACGGTGGTATTGTGTGTGTTTTGTCCGTCTTGTTTTAATGTTTTTGCTATATTCCCGGGCGAAAGAGGGTTCCCAATGTTGGAAGCTACAAATTTTGTAATATTGCCAAAAGCCCGCTTGTCGTTTATTTGGTGACGTTGTGTAATATCTTTTTCGACAATAGTGGCGTAAATTGCTTCCAGGTACTCATATATCTTATCGAATCCGCCCTCTCGCAGTTCAACACCTTTGGGTAATGATGTTTCATTTACATAATCAAAAAAGAGAGCTTCATAATTGAGGTATCTGTTTGATATGTCAATTTTGCGAGCAGTTAAGTACTCTTTGAATGAGAAAGGCAATATAGAAATTTCAATATATCGACCACTTAAAAGTGTTGCTAATTCACCTGACAGTAAAAAAGCATTTGAACCTGTGATGTAAACATCTATATTCGGTTTTACGAATAACCCATCCACCAATCGTTCAAATTCGTTTACATTTTGCACCTCGTCTAAAAAAACATAGCAGGGCTTTGATAAATCTAACTGACCGATTATATGTGCATACAAAGAATCTAAGTCGTTAAGAAATTTGCGCAGTTCAAATTCTTCAAAGTTTAAAAACACTATTTGCTTCTCTTTCACCCCCATTTGCAATAGCGTTTGTCTATATAGTTCAAACAAGGTGCTTTTGCCGCTTCTGCGCAAACCACTCACCACTTTTATCAGGTCTTTGTCTTTATAAGCCAATAACTTGCTTAAATATTCTTCGCGATTTGTGTAATTATTCATACTGCAAAGATAATGACATAATCATTAAAACATGCATGACTTGCAAGTTTTAATAATTTGGTAAATATTCCTATTAATCATTGTTGTTTGGTTATGGGAGTTTTGGATTATTTCGCCCCTCTGGGGCTTTTGTAAATAGGCGCCTTGTTTATCTATTATTATGCCGCCCCTCCAGGGCTTTGTTGTTGCATGTTTTGTTTTTCTATTATGATATCGCCCCTCCGGGGCTTTTATGAAATTACACCCTTTTTCCTATTAGGATATCGCCTCTCCGGGGCTTTGTTTGTGCACGCGATATTTTTCTATTATGATGTTGCTCATCCGGTGCTTTTGTTGATTCCTTCTATGATTTTTATTTCACCGTTTGTTAATATGTAAAGTTTGTAAACCAATTGGTGGATGTGATTTTCAAATTGTAATTAAGCTCCGTAGGAGCGCCATCGTAATAGCACGATTCTTTGTAGTGATTTTGAAGCTCCGTAGGTGCGATATTATTCAATCCATTGGAAAAGATATTTTTCATCGTAATCAATATCGAATTTTTGTAATAATTCTAAATATTCATCTTTAAATGACTTTGTTTGGTGGTGTTTTTCTTGATTGTTTATGTATCCAATAACCGCATCCAATTGAGATTGAGCATAAGAAAAAGCTCCAAAACCTTCTTGCCATTGAAATTGCCCCATAACTAATTGCTTTTCATTTACCCATTTTGATGAATTTGATTTAATGTCCCGAACCAAATCAGATATAGCAATGTTTGGTTTAATGCTGATTAGTATATGTATATGGTCGGCCATTCCTCCAATGGCATACGCTTTTTGTTCTTTGCCATTAATAATTCCACAGATGTATTTATGTAATTCGTCTTTCCATTTATTTTGAATGAGGTTTTGTCGTCCTTTTACCGAAAACACAACATGTAAATATATTTGGGTATATGTATTTGCCATTTTGTAATTTATTTTATTGTTTATGTCGGCCCTACGGGGGTTTATATATGCGCTGTTTTCTATTATTATTTCGCCCCTACGGGGCTTTGTGTCTGTGTTTGTTGTTCTTCTATTATGATATCGCCCCTCCGGGGCTTTGTTTAATTTCCTTCAATGATTTTTGTTTCGTCGTTGGTTAAGATGTAAGGTTGGTACACCAATTGGTGGATTTGGGTTTCAAATTGTAATCAAGCTCCGTAGGAGTGCCATCATAATAGCACAATTGTTTGTGGTGTTTTAGAAGCTCCGTAGGAGCGATATTATTCATTTCATTGTTGTTATTTGGTTATTGGGGTTATGGAATATGCCGCCCCTACGGGGCTTTTGTTAATATATGCTCTGTTTTCTATTATGATATCGCCCCTCTGGGGCTTTGTTGTTGCATGTTATGTTTTTCTATTATGATGTTGCCCCTCCGGGGCTTTCGTTAATTTCCTTCAATGATTTTTATTTCTTCCTCCGTCAATTCGTAAAGTTGGTAAACCAATTGGTCGATTTGGGATTCTAGGGCGGCGGTGTCGGCTGATGGGTTTTGTTTTTTGAGGGAGAGTATTGAATTCACCAAATCAGAAATATTTTTACGGACGATATCGTTACCCATTGCAATTGGAATTTGACTGAAATACTTCCAAATCAATTGATAGCCATTCTGAATTGCTGTGCAATATTTTGAAATGAGCCACCAGCCAATTTTTGAATTTAGGATGCCTAAAAGAACTTTGTCTGCCGATGGTATAAACCACATAGAATCATTACAATACATTGCATTGTTATCAAGAATAAAACAAGGTTTAACTTGAAATTTTTGATACATTATTTTGGGTGAAAGAAATTTATCGTAATAATCGCAAGCCCTTAATTCCCACCAGTAATCGCCTTTATCGGTACGGGCTTCTGCTTTTTCTTTATGCTTTATAAGATGTTCGGCCAGTCCGGGGTAATTGCCCCTGAACCACGCCCATGCTTCATCATATTCAATATATCCATATCTGGGCATAGCTTCTGAAACATAGTTTGGGTTATCTGGAGGAAGGTTTCTTTTAATTGTAAGCCCTTTGGGGACAAGGATTAGCCAGCTTTTATTTTTTGTTGTAGCATAAGGTTTAACATCTCTTCCCAATAAAAATGGCTTGATTAATTGAGCCGAGTTAGAGTCCGATGAAATGATGCGATTCCTTGTTTCATCGTCAATTAAAAATGCTTCTGTCAACCCAGTTTTAATACCATATTTGCCCATCTGGCCCAAATAAGATTCTAACTTAACACCATTTTTATTAAGCTTTCTTAGAAGTTCTTGTGATAGAGAATCTTCAATAACCCATGTTTCGCCTGATAAAGATGATTGCTCAATATTAAGCTTGTTTGACTCAATATAACTGCCGAAGTTTTTGAAAAAATCAGATGTTTTAATTTTTGTGGTGAAAAAACTTTCTGCTAACGTTTTTTTGCTTGCTATCAAAATACACGGATAAGTAGTTGCTTCATCAAATACCTGAATGTCTCCAAAATCAATAATTTCCAATAAATTGTTTTCCAAAAGGAATTTTCTTGCAGGCTGACCATAAGCGGCTTGCATAAATTTATTTGGCATAATGTAGGTGAAGACTCCGTTATCTTTCAAAATCCCAAAACCTTTTTCAATAAAATATACATAAATATCAGTAGTGCCAGTATGAAGCCTATAATTGGTTTTGTAAAATGACTTAAATTCCTTTAATTCCTCCTGCCTTATATACGGCGGATTCCCAATCACCACATCGAATCCCACAAAATCGCCATCATTGTTAAGCACTTCGGGGAATTCGAAACGCCACTCAAAGGCGTTCTCATAAATTTTGTTGCTTTTAATCTCTTCAATGGCAGCTTCCAGATTTTTGGCTTCGGCTGTTAGTTTATCAACTTTTTTGTTCCATTCGGCTTTTTCTTTTTTAGCGAGTTCAAACAGGGTTGTTTGGTTTGCCAAAGCAAACAATTCGCCATTTACGGTTCGCAGACGCTTTACTTTGGGGTCGTTTTGCGATATTTCGCTGCGGAAATTGGTTTTAATATCGTTAATTAAACGTTCCATCTCCCTTTTTTGCTCCTTGTTTTGGGCGTTTCGGTAGGTTTGCACAGCAACCCGGTAGCCGTCGATGGTCCATTTTGATGAACTCTTTTTTAATGCCTGTTTCAAATCAGAATCCAAAGCAAAACGACTCACCAGAGAATTTCCACATTTTATATTGATGTCGATGTTTGGTAAGGTTTGAAGTTGGGGGTGGTTAGTGAGGGCGTGACTTTGAGTCACACCCTCACTTTGTATATAGTATGCGTTTTTCAAAAGTTCAATCCATAAACGCAATCGGCAAATTTTAACGGAATTAGGGTTTATGTCAACACCAAAAAGGCAGTTTTCAATAATGGATTGCTTTTCGTGAAATAAAGTTTCCTGTATGCGTTGGCTTTCTTTGCTTGTTGGGTTGTATTCGAATAGTTCGCCATCTTCATCGGTAACAATTAACTCGTCGTTGATTACTTCAAAATGATACTCTTTTAATCTTCGGCCTTCACGGTCTTGCAAAATTTTCAAATCGTTTTTAATGGCAATGATTTCATTGAGAGCCGACACCAAAAAGTGACCAGAGCCAACGGCGGGGTCACATATTTTTAGGTCGTTTATAATTGTATTGGCTTCGTGGCGGTCTTCAATTTTATCGTACAAAGAATCTAAATCGGTGCAATTCCAACCTTTCGTGTTATTGAACTTCTGAATAACGGCTTTTCGGATGGTTTCACGACACATGTACATGGTAATAAAACCGGGCGTAAAAAATGAACCGTCCTTATAGCCGTTAATCTTCTCGAAAATAAGTCCTAAAACCGACGCATTTATAATCGTTTTGTTGTCTTCCTGTATTTCCTCGCTTCCCTCACTCGAAAAGTCGTATGCGCTCAGGAATTTAAAAAGATAATTGAGTGTACTCAGTTCTCCCGTCAGGCGTTTGCCTTTGTCGTCCTTTAATACCGTTTGCGAGTATATTGGTATTGTTTTTTCATCTCTCATGTTACTTATAAACAGAGTAACATGCTCCAAATCTGTTGGCTCAAACAGAGAGCTGTTCAGATATGGCACTTTGGCAAAAAGGTCTTTTATGTCTTCGCCGCGTTCATTATGTTTGCGAGCCAGTACCTGAAAAAACAGGCTGTTTAAATCGTCGTAATTTTGAATTCTGTCAGAGTTAAGGAGCTCATAAGATTTGTCGCCTTTGTGGTAGGTTATCAATTGACCTTCCAATAGCTTCAAAAAGAGGATTCGGTTAATCCATGTAATGCTTAATTCAAGAGCTACATTAAACAATCTTTCAGGTGTGTTTGCGCCGAATTGGTTCGGGTTTTGCAGTCGCGAAATTTTATCAAGACTGTCTAACTGTATGATGGCATTTTCTATCAACGAGCCTGTGTTTCTCTGGCCTTCCTTGTTTCGCTCAATAACCTTCTTACTTCCCTGTTTTGTTTCTGTTAATCCTATTAAATGAAGTAATTCGCCATAAAACCTTTTATCAAGGCTGTTGCTGTCGTTTGCAAAAGGGAGATTTAAAAGATGTTCGGGCGAGAGGAGTTTGAACAATGCAATTAACTTATTATCGTCAGTTTTGCTCTCGTTTCGTAAAGGTTTTTCATACTCCCGAATATCGAAATAAGTAAATTCGATGTCGTTTTTTAACTCAGATATGAATGGTTCTGCTATCTCTGTGTAAAAAACTTCTGTTGTTTTACCACTGTTGGTAAACACCTGAAATTGTTTTATTAAGCTTTTGTTTTGTGCAAAAAGGCGTTCAAAAAGTTTTTCGTCAAACACGTACCATTCGTATATGTTTGAAATAATGAGGTGCTTAATATTGTGGTTTTTTTCCGAAATTCTCTCTCTTAAATAGTATAGCAGTAGTTCATGAAAAGCTCTTTTGTTGATGCCGTCGCATTTAATCATTTCCGATTTGTTGCTCGGACGTTTCGCCTCAATAATAACAGCCACATCAGATTTATTGGATTTTCCATGATGTATTACCAAATCCTTTGTATCTTTCGTGTTTATCTCATACGAATCCTTGTAGTAAGTGTCTCTTAAGAAGTCTCTTAAATGCGTTTTCTGATTTTCTTCTCTTTCAATCTCATCAATTTTCCCAATTAATTTAATGAGATTATTCTTGAAGGCTTCAATTTCAGTTCTACCAGGTTTTACTTTAAGAAAGGCTTTGTTTAAAGCCTTCCGAGGTTTCAGGATTTTTATTTGCTCACTCATATATTTTTCAGTTGTATTGGCAAACCGAAAGCGGTTTCCATCAATCAAATGTCACTTAAAAGTTAGTCACTATTTACAAATATACAATTATCTGTGAGTGTGCTGTTTTGTGTGTTGGCATTTTTTATTTAGTTTAATCAGGTTTTGTTTTTTCCCGGTCTTGGTGTTGGCAGCCGGTTTTAATTGTGCCTTTGCCCTAATTTCTCTACTTTGTTCAACCAATCTTGTCGTTTTTTCTCATTTGATGTTTTAATTGGCCCCAATGCCGAAATCTTTACTGGTTTAACGCCACAAAACTCTAAAATCCCCTTTTTCATTGAATTGTGCCCCGGATTTTTATAAATCAATGCATAGAACCATTTCGGTGTATCCATAGTTACAATCAGCCTTGCAGATTTACCTTTTAGTAATTTATCCCAAAGCAAAGAGTTATTGCGATATTTAAAAGAAAAGTCGGGTAAAAAGACTCTGTCAATAAACCCCTTTAATAATGCCGGATAGGTTCCCCACCATGTGGGATAGACAAATACTAAATGGTCAGAATCCAAAATATCTTGTTGAATTTGCAATAAGTCAGGTTCAAGTTCTGTCCGTTTTCTATAACCATATTGCAGATTTAAATTAAAATTTAAATCAATCAGATTCACCAACTTGCAATCAGATTTAGTCGATTGGGCTCCGTTTTTGTATGTAGTTGCTAAATCAGCACAGAAGCTCTCCTTGTCAGGATGCCCGTTAATTATTAAAATCTTTTTCATTATGCGCGTATTACGATTTTCAAACTTCTTTTTCCAGTATCTTTCTATAGGCTATAAATATAATTACAGTTCCTGCCGTAACGCATGCGATGGTATGGCATTTACAGGGATATGAAGCGAATATATGCCGTATTACAATGTTTTTTTACGAGTTAGAATTTTTCAAAATTTCTTCAACCAAATTGCGGTGCAGAGAGTTTCAAAATCATTACGAGAACTGATATTACATATACATTCTGCTACCAAATGTTTATAGTATTTTTAATCATTTCTTATTGCCTCAAAATAATATACTCCATCAGAAACCCTAAACAGGATGTGGCCATTCTCTATCCCATAATATTTTAATATTTCTTTATTATTGATTTCACTCCCATTTTTCCAAATAGATTTATTATCGAGTTTAATCGTTGTAATTTTTTCTGCCGGAATACCAATGATGGCTTCGGTTGCTTTTGGGATGGTAACATTAAGTTTAAAAATATCGTTTGAATTCTCAAAACTGCTTTTGATGATTCCTTTTACCGATTGAATAGTTGCAGAGGCATGTTTTACTGAACCCGGATTAGGAACAATTTGAAATAATTTATACCCGGGCTCAATAGGTTCAATGCCACACAAGTATTGCGATAATAATGTAAGTGGGCCTCCACTCCATGAATGATTGGTCGTACCACCTCCATATCCCATTTCGCCTATGCCCCAACCTTCAAAAAGAGTTGTATATTCTGGGTGGTTTACCATATCTCCATATCGATTTTTCATTCGCTCAATGGCATAATCTACATACCCCATTTTAAATAAAGCTTCCAACACAAATTTCTCCATGTACGGACTTGCGTGTTCTTCTTTCTTAAATATTTTAAGAAGAGCCGGGTACTTTTCCTTGTCAGCAATACCAGAAACTACTGCAAGTGCCTGACTTCTGTCATCAGTTTTTCCTTTATAGTCAGGATGTCGATAGGCTGTCCCATTCCAGAAATCAGAGTTCACAACAATCTTAATTTTTTCCATTAATTGTCGGTATTCCGAAACATCTTCCATTAGATTCAGATCCTCAGCCATATTGGCAGCTCCTTTTAGTGCCAAATAATAAAACATGTTTGTTATAAGTTCCAGATCAATATTCTCGCCCCAATCACCCCACGACCAGCCTCCATGTCTGACTTTAACAGCACCATTATCATTAAAATCCCAAATGTGTAAATATTTTTTTACGCCATCATATAAGTCTGAGATGGTTTGAATATCGTCTGTGTTCAAATAATAATTCCAAAATCCATAGTATCCAATGCTTGTGAGCATCTGAACAGGTAGTTCCTTGTCCCAGTTTCCGGCAGGTATTGGACTAAAAAGGGTGCCATCAGGCCTTTGCCAGTTAATTAATTCGTACATCCCTTTTTTGATTAACAAATGACTTAATGTGTCAAGTGCATAAAATGATTGTCCTGCCTGTATAACAACATCACCCCACCATTGGGCACGTTCTCGGTCGGGACAGTCCATAAAATTATCACGCATGGTAATATAAAGAGTACGCTGAGCCTTTTCCCAAATACTATTAAGGAAGTCACCAGAACTGGTGAAACTTCCGGCAAATTCGGTATCATACCCTGTTTCACGGTATTTTAGGTCTAAAACCTTAACACCTGCGGGTATTTTATAAATGACTTTATGTCCATTCATCCATCCATAGCTTTCGTATTCCTGAACACCTTTACGGGAAACATATTGAGCGTAAACATTAGGTTCGCTTCCACCCATAAAGTTGTCGGTTATTATTTCAATTATATGACCCTCTTCTTTTGTTTCAATTTTAAGGTATGGCGTAATTTGCAAATTAGTGGGTAATATGCAGGTAATTGTAGTATCTCTGTTATATTGAAACGGAAAAGCCGGAGCCTGAGCATAAGATACAAGTTTGGAATCCTTCCATTGAGGAATAGGACGAAGTTCTAATTTATTCCAAGGAGACATTGGTGGCGTTCCAAGTACTCTGGCATTTTTCCAGTTTTTTGTCGAAAAGTCATTGGCATACCATTTCCCTGGATCTTTTGTGGCATCATATCTGATGCTGGATTCTGGAAGCCGAAAATTTGGAAAAGGAGAAGGACAGGTTTGATATGCTTCATTTTGGATCACTTTCCATGAAGCATCAGTTAATATTGTGATTTCAGGAGTTATACATTCAAATAAAAAACCAAATTTTCCACTGCTGATATGAGAAAATCCATCTTTCCCAAAATACCAGCCTAATACTGATATATTATTAGAGCCTATAGTCAGATAAGCCGATATGTCAACCACATCGTAATAAGTATCTTTAGGATTAGGACCACGTTTTAAACCACCTTCAAACACTACCATTTCCCCATTAATCCACAACCAATATTTACTGTCAATAGCAATTTTTGCCAATGCTTCTTCAGGTAATTTTTTCAAATCAAAATCTTTTCGAAAAGAAAACCATGAATTACTTTCATTCTGACTATCAGGGTAAGTAATCCAATTTGCTTCCCAAATATCTTGTCCGTTCAATAAATTTATTTGAAAAATCAAGATAAAACATAAAATAAGTTTACTCATAGTTCTAAAGATTTGTTCTTGAAATGTTGCGTAAAGTCTTACCTGTCTGATTCGGTTCGTGTTGCAGCTTGCTAACTTGGACACCGTGCAAAAGTTTAAGCGATGCAGCGAAAGCCAAACTATCAATATGCCCACCTATTGTTGTCTATAACATATATCTATTTGTGTTTATACCTGTATGCATAACTAGTTGTTCCTTTCCTGATAGTGTCCAAATCTTAATGGGGCGCCCATAATGATAAAAAGCGTTTTCTCCGTTTGCTGGTCATTTACATTGAACAATACGATTAATTCACTTTTCGGTGGGTATGTTTTTATGCAAGAAACACAAAATATTTCAACATTCTCAACACAACTATTACATTCTAACCAATCTTTGAGTTTGTTTAGCCCCTCTTCGTCATTTAGGTTTGCATCCAGACTATTTAGGTATTTGTCTATATACACACCGGTTTTATGGTATTCTTCAGAATTAATATGGGCACAAAATTCAAAGTCATCAGAGCATTTTACATCATCTTTTGTGCAACCTGTATGTATAATGGTCAAAAAGAAGATAGTTGAGAAAAGTTGCCTAATAGTTTTCATTTTCTGTTTTTTAGTATTCGGTGAATGTCATTGGACAGAAATCTTATTATATTTACTGAAGTTCATTGGCGATTCAAAAGTTGACTGTCTTTTTGGGTGCTCTGGAATTGTTTGCAACTGTCACGTATCTGAAATGTTGGGAAATATTAGTTGCGTATTTGTCCGTCATTATCCCTATAAACCTGAATTGAAGAGGGACAGAAATGTTTGAATAAACCTTTTATCACCAAATATAATATTTGCAACTATAGTTTAACGACTTATTTATCAACTTTTTTGCGATTAATGCATAAACTCGCTTATTTTGTAATCGATTCCTTTTTTCCGGAATTATTGTACTAATGCAATATTTAAATTGTTAATAATGAGGTTTTCACGTCTTTTCCTGTTTCAACTCCCGGTACTTCTTTTAATGGTTGTGTTGAGTGCTTGTCCGGCTTCCGGAAATCCGGATGTTTTCGCCGGCCCGCTAAAAACCGGTGCAGACCGCATTCACGAATGGTTGCCTATGGTTAAGAATCAAAAGGTTGGGTTGTTGGTTAATCACACTGCTGTAACCGGCAATGTGCATTTGGTGGATACCTTACTTTCTTTGGGAGTTGATGTGGATAGGATTTTTGTGCCGGAACATGGATTCCGTGGAGATGCCGATGCCGGAGAACTCATTGATGATGGCGTTGATGCAGCCACAGGTATTCCCATTGTTTCGCTCTACAGCGAAACACGAAAACCAACACCGGAGCAAATGGCAGGACTTGATGTTGTTATTTTTGATATTCAGGATGTGGGTGTTCGCTTTTATACCTACATATCTTCCATGCATTACATGATGGAAGCCTGTGCCGAGGCCGGAATTCCTTTGATTGTTCTCGACCGGCCAAATCCCAATGGCGATTATTTTGATGGTCCGGTTTTGCAACACGGATTTACCTCGTTTGTTGGCGTGCATCCCATTCCTTTGGTGCATGGATTAACGGTAGGCGAACTGGCTTTAATGATTAACGGACAGCGATGGCTAAAAGATAGCATGCAATGCCATTTAACCGTAGTGGAGGCGGTCAATTACACAAAAGATATGCAATATTCGGTCATGATGCCGCCATCGCCCAATCTGCCAAACGATTTGTCCATCAGGTTATATCCATCTCTCTGCTTTTTTGAAGCCACCAACGTAAGCATTGGCAGGGGAACTTACTTCCCGTTTCAGGTCATTGGCTATCCCGAGCCAAAATACGGCGAATTTACTTTTACGCCCGTCAGCATAAAAGGGATGGCCACCTCGCCTCCTCAGCAAGACAAAAAATGCTTTGGCGTGGATTTACGTGAGTTGGAACCATGGGAGCAAAGGTTTACTTTGAAATACTATATGGATTTTTTGCGGATTTCAGGAAATAGTCCCGATTTTACCTCACGCAGACGATGGTTTAATCTTCTGGCAGGTAACGATACGTTGTTAAAGCAGATAGAATCCGGCATGAGCGAAGAAGAAATCAGAGCCTCCTGGAAAGAAGAACACGAAGCTTTTGAACGCATGCGCAAACCTTATTTGCTCTATAAATAATATCCCAATGAAGGTTTTTAACCTGATTCTTTTCTCTTTGATTTTTCTGGCCGATGCTGTAGCCACGGATGAATCGGAGTGCCATCAACGCGACTCTCTTTTTGCGGATGTCGTTGTTCTGAAAAATCAGGATAACATCATTCCACTTCAATATCTTCATCAGGGACGTTTTGCATGCATTGTGGTTGGAAACGCCGATGAATTCTACTCCCGGTTGTCATTGTATAAAGAGATGCCATTGTTTGGCATTCCTCCGCAAAACCCGGAAGTTGCATTGTCAATTCTCGATGCTGCAAAGGATTATGACCGCCTGATTATTGTCATCGAATCATCATCTACTGATAAAGAAATTGAACAGGCAATTTCCCGCCTGTCAAAACAAAGTCAAAGTGTGGTTCTGTTTTTGGACGATGCATACCGTTTAATTAATTGGAAAGGAGTTAATGAGATTCCTGCTCTGATGGTAAGTGGAGGGAATTGCAGAATTCAACAGGATTTGGCAGCACAAATCCTTTTTGGCGGAAGAGCGGCCGCAGGCCGTCTTCCTTATTCAGTAGAGGATATTTTTATTGAAGGAGCTGGCATCTCCACCGAAAATTTATCGCGTTTCAGCTATCATATTCCCGGATTGGATGATGATGAAATTCATCATCATCTCAAAAGTAAAATCGATGATTTTCTTACTCACGCCATTGAAGAACTGGCTTTTCCGGGATGTCAGGTTTTTATGGCGGTAAACGGAAGGGTCATCATTCATGAAGCCTATGGTCATCATACCTATCTTGAAAAAACTCCGGTTCATCTGCTCGATTTGTACGATGTTGCTTCCATTACCAAAATAGCAGGTCCTCTTCCTTTGTTGATGCAACTCACAGATAATGAAATCATCGGGTTGGATGATGCTTTCAGCGAGTACTGGGGTGACTGGCGAAGCAGGCTGTTTCGCCGTTCCAACAAAAGTGACGTCACATTGCGACAACTGTTGGCTCATCAGGGAGGTTTGGTTCCCTACATCAATTTTTATGCAAACACAAAGGACGATGGCTTGTTTAGACGTCGGTTTTACCGGCATCAGTTTGAGGAACGATTCACATTGGAGATTGATGACCATCTATACTTGCGCGACCGCTATTTGCGCAGGGTGTTTCGGGATATTCGCCGGTCGTCGGTGAGTGAGAATCCCGAATATCGCTACTCATGTCTCTCTTTTTTAATTTATCCTTCTGTGATTGAGAAACTCACCGATAGAAATTTTGAGGAGGCGCTTTATGAGGATATTTATAAGCCGTTGGGAATAAGTAGAATGGTTTATAATCCGCTGCAAAAGGGATTTTATCGGGAGGAGATTCCTCCAACCGAGATGGATTTAGCATTCAGAAGCGCTTTGGTTCATGGAAGGGTACACGATGAAGCCGCTGCTGTGATGGGAGGGGTCAGTGGAAATGCCGGACTGTTTTCAAATGCCAACGATTTGGGTAAGCTCATGCAGATGTATCTCAATGGAGGAAGTTATGGAGGGGAGGTTATCTTTTCGCAGGATACAATGGAGGAGTTCAACAGGGTTCAGTTTCCGGAGATGGAAAATCGACGGGCGTTGGGGTTTGATAAACCCCACCCGGATAATGATGAGCGAACGGTCAATAATGCTTTTCCTGCTTTGGGAGCTCATTCTTCATCATTCGGACATTTGGGATTTACCGGAACCATGGTGTGGGCCGACCCGGAGCATCAGATGGTGTATGTTTTTTTATCAAACCGGGTTTATCCATCGCGGTCGCACAACGCCATATCGCGTTTGCGGGTGCGAACTGCATTGTTGCAAATGTTGTACGATGAGGTGAAAAATCAATGAAATTGGCTCAAAACTCAACATATTTTTAATGTTGAACATCATAAACAAACACTATCTTTGCGGCGTCAGAGGTATATAAACATGCCTTATAGAAAGTTTTTCAATTCAAAAGAATTCAGTACGTAAATGAGTAAGCAAAGAGAAATTATTCTCCTGAATATAAGCGGAGAAGACAAGCCCGGACTGACATCAACACTCACCGATGTGTTGGCTCAATATGATGTTAACATTCTTGATATAGGACAGGCCGTTATCCATCAGGATTTGGGGTTGGGAATATTGTTTGAGGTTGCCTCGCGTTCCGAATCATCGCCAATATTAAAGGATTTGCTCTTTAAGGCATACGAAATTGGCATGAATGTAAAATTCACCCCAATTACCGAAGAGAGATATAAGCAATGGGTTTCACGTCAGGGTAAGGAGCGATTTATTGTCACCCTTATTTCTCGCAAGCTGACAGCCGGACAATTGGCTTCGGTCACAAAGGAAATTTATCAGCAAAAACTCAATATCGATGTGATTTCCCGTTTGAGTGGGCGTATTCCGCTGGATGATGAAGCCGGGCAGACAAAATCGGTTGTGGAGTTCAGTTTGCGTGGGAAACCTGTGGACATGGAGGCCATGAAAACCCGCTTTATAGAGATTTCAGGAGCTACGGGAGTCGACATCGCGTTCCAGAAGGATAATATCTTCCGCCGTAATCGCAGGCTGATTTGTTTCGATATGGATTCCACGCTGATTCAGGCCGAAGTGATTGACGAACTGGCACGAAAAGCCGGAGTTTACGATGAGGTGAGTGCCATTACCGAAGCTGCCATGCGCGGTGAGATTGATTTTAATGATAGCTTTGTTCAGCGCGTTGCACTTCTTAAGGGGCTTAACGAGTCGGTGATGAAAGAGGTTGCAGATTCCCTGCCGTTAACAGAAGGCGCCGAGCGGTTGTTTAAAACGCTTAAGAAATATGGTTATCGTACTGCTATTCTCTCCGGTGGATTTACTTATTTTGGAAATTATCTTAAAAATAAGCTTGGCATAGATTATGTTTTTGCCAACGAACTTGAAATCAGCAACGGAAAACTAACCGGTCGCCACTTGGGCGAAATTGTTGATGGAAATAAAAAGGCCGAGCTTTTAAAACTGATTGCTTTTAAGGAAGATATTCATATGGAGCAGGTCATTGCCGTTGGCGATGGTTCCAACGATTTGCCAATGCTTCGGCAGGCAGGTTTGGGTATTGCATTTCATGCAAAACCCAAAGTAAAAGCCTCCGCCGAACATGCCATCTCAACCATCGGGCTGGATGCCATTTTGTATCTTCTGGGATTCAGAGACAGGGAACTCAATCTCTAAAATTCAAGTTTATAGCTGAGGAATGGCACCATGCTGGTAAAGAATTCATTTTCTATTTCGCCGGTTTTGAGATTGTATGCCATTCCTTCAAATTGACGTCCCAACAGGTTTTTTATCTGTAGAGCCCAAATAGCCGACCTTCTTTCTTTGTTTACACGATAAGTGATGGTCATGTCTGTTGCTGTTTCCATCGACGAGTGACGATAATTGAAAGGCGAAAGCTCATCATAAACAATGTTTCCTTGTTCTGTCGTTTTTTCTAAATCAGGTTTCTGGTACCACTCAGGCCCCATGAATGTAAACCTCAGACTGATACCCAGCAGGTTTTTGTTGTTAATCAAAAACTCCCGGCCACCCAGCAGGTTTACCGCGTAGCCACCGTCATACCGCGTGCGCCTTGAAATTCCATCGGCATCTTTATAACTGGATTTATAGATGGAAGCTGTTGTCATATAGAAATATCCATCTTTAAGAAAACGTTCCAATGTGATGTCAATGCCTCTGTTGGTTCCTGTTCCATCATTTATCAGTGTTTTGTTAAACGTCCAGTCGCTTCTGAAATTGAGCATGGAATATGAAGTGTTTTCAATGACTGGAACATCGTATAGGTATTGAAAATAAGGTTCGAGTTTAAACCTGAGGTTGTCGGTAATATTCCAGTCATAACCCAATACATAATGTTGAGCTTTTTGCCGTTTTAATTTTTTGTTGGGATAAGTTTCGCTTTGGTTTGTTGGTTGTGCATAATATATCGATAACATTTCGGTTTGACTGTGTAATCCAAAACCTGCCGAAAACCGATGGCTTTGATTTGTCTGCCACTCAAGAGCGAACCTTGGTTCGGCCAGGAATTCTCCATTTAAATCAAACCAGGAGGCATGTATACCTGTTGTTAAGGCCACACTCGAAGAGATATGGTATTTTGTTTGCAGAAAAGTCTGAAGAAGCCATGCAATGCCGTCTCCATCAAGAAATCTGCCATACATATCATTATCATAATCCATAGCGTCACCTCTTAACCGGTAAAAGAGTCTGTTGGTTGTTATACCACCCCGCAAATGCATTCTTGCACCATATTTCTGGTTTATGACTGAGGAGAGAGTTATTTTCCCTTCTACATTATCTATGTGGTGGTTAGGAGTAAGGTTTTCCGGATTGTTGTCATCCAGCCTAACCTCCTCCTTATATATATATTGAGACGCATTTGCTGCCATCGTTGTTCTGATATGTGTGTTGGTTCCGAAGCTCTTTTGATGACTGATACCGGTAGCTCCCATGTTGTAATCGAACCGCATCTTTTCTCTTTGGTGAGAAAACTCCCATTTATCCGGGTCATCGAAACCTTTGGAGGTGCTTTCTGATAAACCACCTATTCCCCAAAATGAAAACACCCCGGCATTTCCGGCAGGCAAATTCAGTTTAAAGGATAAATCCTGATAAATTGGCAGTTCGGTGCCATCTTTTGTCTCGGGAAGAAACTGAAAAATCAATCCCAATGTCGAATAGCGATAGTTGAAAAGGAATGAACTCTGACCACCATCTGTAAAAGGTCCTTCGGCAGCAAATTCCAACCCTTGTATTCCAATTTGGGCTGCGTACTCTTTCTTCCGGTTGTTGCCACTGCGTAATTTCATATCAAATACCCCGGAAGCAGCATTACCGTATTCAGCGGGAAATGCTCCTGTATAAAAATCAGAGTTTGTTAATAACTGGCTGCTGAATATGGATATGCCACCACCTCCTGCAACATTTGAACCCGAGTAATGATTTGGACCTGGTATATCAACCCCTTCCAGCCGCCAAAGGAGTCCTTTGGGAGCATTTCCCCTCACAATTATGGCATTGTTGTTTATTCCTGATGTTGTAATTCCGGCAAAACTGGCAGCCATTCTGGCCGGATCGTCCATTCCGCCGGCATATCTTCTGGCCTCTTCTACTGAAAATGTTCTGGCACTTACGGTAGCCATGCTGTTTAGTGGCTTATCTTTCGAAATGGTAGGTCGAATGGTAACCTCAGAGAGCTGTGAAACCGATTCATGCAGATGAATCGTGATGATGGTTTCTCTTCCTGAGGTAACCAACAGTTCAGGAAACACAACAGGATTATAGCCTAAAAAACCAGCTTCCAACCTATGTCGTCCTACAGGAATGTGCGATAAAACAAATTCGCCATTGATGTTGGTTGTTGTTCCCTTTTCAAGTGTAGGGATATATACGGTGGCTCCGACCAGTGGTTCACCACTTACCGCATCGGTTACCGTTCCACGCACAGACTGACTGGGAGCCTGAGCTTCCATTGCATTGGTGGCTAAGACCAGCAAAATCAATATCAGGAATGAATTTAGATGTTTCATTACTCTTCCATGGCTTTTCTATAGACAATCTTTTTATTGGGAATGTCATATATTTCCATTATATGGCCATTTTCAGGCAGGTTGTTTTGTCTTGTCTGCTTTTTTATGGCCGGATATACCCTTATCACACCAACAATGACAGAAGGTTTTCCCTTATAGGGAAACTCTGTTGTTAAATACTCCCGTTTTGGAACCACTTTTACCTGAAATTTCTGTGAGATTTTTTCTATCAACTCCAGGTCTGGATTTTCTATTACGCAACCCACCTCAGAACGTAGTTCTGAGGTGGGAGTGTTGTCCGGGTCATCATAATATATTGAAACACCTTTGAAAGTTTCTATCTTAAACTCGTTTAATAAGGTGTAATATACTTCATCCATCACTTTCCCAGTCCTTTTATAATCCCCTTTATGGGGGAGGAAAGCAACCGTTTCACCACCACATTGAGTTGTTTTGAATCGGATGTTATAAAACCCACCATACCAAGCAGATATAAGTAGTAGCCCTATGAGAATGATGCTTAGAATAATTAGAATTGTGCTCATCATACAAATATTTATTTGCAATTAAATGTGGCCGGAAATGCTGCAACTGCTTGTCTGTATTCTGTTGGCATTTGGCCTAAAAATTCAACTTCATTACAAACCTTGTCTATCAGGTTGAAATTGTCCTCAATATTGAATGGTTTGAAATTCTTAACTGATGGATTGGCATGGTCTATGTCTATAAAAAGAGGAGTATTGGTGCACGAAAAGTCAAACTCATTGAAGTTGATGGTTCTTACTTCTTTATTTTCATTGGTTTTAAGATGTATTTTGAAATTGGAGATGTCATACACGATGCTCCAACGGGTGCTCTCTCCCTGTGCTACAGCATCCAGAATTTCAAAAGCAAAGGCGGTTTTATCCTTCTGTTTTAAATCTTTTGCACCAATCATCCCGGCTGCAGTTTTAAATCTGCCTGAAGAGTTTTCAACCCAGGGAGTGTGCTCCAAATTTGGATTGGTTGTAGCAATATAATTCAATGAAACATCATAAGAACAGTTACTTAAAACCGGATATTTAAGTTCGTCACCGCTATGCACGACCATCTTTCCATCAAAAAACTCAATGGCAGCTAAGTCGCCTGATGCATCGGCAACCAGAAAATGCAGGGTGGCAACTGAAGTGATTGAAATCCTTAACTTTTCATCGCTGTTGATAACATCCTGTACCGTTGCCGAATTATCCAGATGATATTGAATCCATTGAAGTTCTGTTAATGCCTTACGTTGGTCAGGTTCCGGGTATTTTGCTTCCTGATGCCACATTTGTTCAATAACCAATCCGGCTTCGTTGATGCCTCCATAAGGCATTTCTCTGCCATTTTGGTTAAATGAAATGCTGCCATATTTTGAAACCCATGTAAAAGGTTTTTCCGGAGGAAAAATGAAGGAAGTTTTTTCAATGTTTGCCGGGTTGATGTAAATGTGGCCAACACCCGAAGGGAAATCGAAATTTCGGCCAAAAAGCTTTTGTTCACCATTTAAAAAGAAAGTTGTACATGCATAAACTTGTGCTGTAACGAACAACAAAATCAGGATTGTGGGTAAAATTTTACTTTTCATGATAAGAGGTTTTAGTAAGATGTTCTTTTTTATGATAAATATCATGCCATAGTGTTTAATGTTAAGTTAGTCAGATGAATAGGATTAAATTGGAGTGATTTCTGATGTCCGTAAACGTACACTTTGTGTACGTTTACGTTGGTTCTTTTTTTATCTTTTTGGGTTAATGATTATTAAAATCATACTTTTGCACATTCAATTTACTCATTTTTCATCTTTTATGAAGCTCTCATTTTTCATCTTTATTATGTCTTTCTTTTTATGTGCTTGCAATGGGCAATCGTCTTTTAAATTGCAAACGGGTGATATTCTATTTACCGGAATTGAAGATCATTCCTTAAGCAGTAATTTGTCACAGGCCATTGATGGCGTAACACAAACGCATCTCAAAACCCATTTTACTCACATGGGAATTGTACAGATTGAAAACGACACGATATATGTGATTCATGCGGAACCCAAAAAGGGCGTTCACCGGGAACTCATCGGTGACTTTTTAACTGGCAGGGGAGAGGCTTCTGTTTTTCGTCTTCAGGATGAATGGATTTACTCTGTTGATGGAGCCATTGATTCTGCTTTGTCGTTACTGGGGTTGCCGTACGATTATACTTACATGATAGGCGGTGATGCACACTATTGTTCAGGATTTATTTATACTATTTTTGAGCCGGCAGGAGTTTTCCAATTAGAACCTATGACCTTTATTGATCCTGAAACGGGTGATTTTCACCCTGTTTGGGTGGAGCACTATAAAAAAATGGGTATTGATATTCCCGAAGGAGCTCCCGGATGTAATCCAAACGGGATGGCTGCTTCTCCTGCTCTTTTTAATGTTGGAACCTTTAGTTTGAATTAAAACTTCGATACATTCTGAAATTCCGATATACTGTCAAAAAAAGAGGCTGTCCCGTGATTTCGGGACAGCCTTCTGTAAAATGATATGACTTTTCCGGATTAATCCAGAATTTTAAGTTTCAGGTTTCTGAACCATACATCATCGCCATGATCCTGAAGTCCTATGTAACCCATGCGGTTTTCACCGCCAGCGTTGATGAACTCTCCCCATCCTGCAAATTTGCTGTTTTCCACCATCTCTTCCCATGCAGGAGTCCATAAGTGATATTCAACAACGTTTTCGCCATTTTGAAAATGAACTACAGTTCCTCTGTAAATAATAACACTTCCGGTGTTCCACTCACCATAAGGTTTTGAGTTTTGAGGTTTAGCAGGAATCAGGTCATACAGAGACGCTGATTTTCTGTTTCCATCCACTCCAAGACGGGCATCCAGGTGGTTTACGTTGTCCAGAATCTGATATTCAGGAGCCGAACGCCAAATAGGCAGGTCTTCAATTTCCTGAGCCAGATAGAACACTCCACTGTTTCCACCACGTGAAACTTTCCATTCAAATGTCAGTTCGAAATTCTGGAATTGTTGATCAAATATGATGTCTCCGCCATCTTCATGCCCGGCTTCACCAGCTCCGGAACCTTGGATTTTAATGGCATCGTCTTCGATGATCCATGCAGATGGCACATCTTCGCGACCATAGCCACGCCAACCATCAAAAGTTTCGCCATCAAATAGAAGAATCCAGCCTTCTGCTTTCTCCTGCTCGGTAAGCGCATTTAATGGAGTTTCTTTGGCTTCCTGTCGTGAAGCCCCGGTTCCACAGGCCGATAACAATACAATACCGACCATTGTCAGTCCTAAAAATAGTCTTTTCATGTTTTTAATAATTAGTAATTGGGGATTTAAAATACTAAGCTGGCATATCTGGTAATGACCAACCTTTTCTGTACTCATGTTTAATTAACTCCTCGGCAAATTTTTTGGCGTTAACAGGCTCTGTCCATGTTTGGTCAAAAGTTGGATGTCCGTCTCTGATTTCAAAACCATCTTTTATTACAGTACGGATGGTTTCGTCATCACCAATATTTGTGAAACGCATGTTTTCGCCGTCCCAGTGCAACTCTTTGTTCAGTGCCTGTAGTCTTACAGCCAAAACTCCCATGACAACCATTTCGTTGAATGGGCCTGCTTCGTCAAATGCTGATGAACATTCGGTTCTGTTTTCCGGGCTCTCTTTACATGCACGCACCCAATCCATCTCGTGGCTCACGTTGATTCTGCGTTCTGTTTTAGGTGCATTAGGCACTCTTCCTGAAAGCAGGAATGGCTCACGTCCATAACATCCCACGTGCAGGATATCTTTGGTTCCATAGAAAAGAGCACCACCACCCTGAACGTTCAGGCTTTTTCCGGCAGGCCAGTTGTCTGGCTTTAATGGCTGTAAGCCGCCATCATACCAGTGTACCTCAACTTCCGGCATACGAACCCTTCTCAAGCGAGCTCTTTCGGGGAATATCATGCGGACTTTTTCTGCTACTGGGGCACAGTCCTGAAGTAATAAGGTAGAACTTCCCTGAACGCGGGTTGGATATCCCAGATTCAGGCCTTTAAATACGGGATGCAAAATATGACATGCCATATCTCCCAAAGCACCTGTTCCGTAATCCCACCATCCGCGGAAGTTCCATGGAGTATAAATTTCATTGTATGGGCGCATTTTTGCAGGTCCAACAAACAGATCCCAGTTTAAATGATCTGGTACCCATTGACCTTGAGTTGGAGTATTTAGACCCTGTGGCCAAATTGGGCGGTCAGTGAAAGCTTCAACACGTGTTACTTCGCCAATTTCTCCGTTTTGAATCCACTCTTTTACCAACGAAACGCCTTCTTCAGATGCTCCCTGGTTACCCATTTGTGTGGCAACTTTGTATTTTTTTGCCAGTTTTGTTAATAGTCTGGATTCATAAACCGTGTGTGTTAATGGCTTTTCAACATACACGTGTTTTCCCATAGTAATGGCAGTTGCTGCAATAGCGGCATGGGTGTGATCGGCTGTAGCAACCATAACAGCATCAATTTCATCGCCCATTTCATCTAGCATTTTGCGCCAGTCCCAATACTTTTTAGCTTTGGGCCAGTAGTCAAAACAGTTTTTTGAATACCTCCAGTCAACGTCGCAAAGCGCAACGATTTCTTCGCTTTCCATAGCACGAAGCACTGCAAATCCGCGTCCGCCAACGCCAACACCTGCAATTCTTAATTTATCACCGGGGGATCTTCTGGCTGGTTTAGCCGGTTGTGAAGCCGATACGATTCCGGGCAGTACGCTTAATCCGACTGCTGCTGCACCACTCTTTTGAAGGAAATCCCTTCTTCCAATTTTTGATTTCATAGGTGTAATAATTATTAGATAGAACTTGTGTTTATTATTCTTTCTTAACTATAATTACACGTAAACGACACTCAATCAATTCCGGAAGGGATTGAGTGATATTTGATAAGAGTTGATTTTACAGACCAATGGCTAAATTAATACTTTTTTTCTTTATAGACATAATGTAAAGTCCATTTTGTTACAAAATTATTGAACAGATAGGTTTTATTCTGAATATGAGATATTCAGAATTATGTCTTACATGACAGATGGCTATTTATGAATATGTATAAAAAACAGAAGGAGTGTCCTGATTGACACTCCTTCTGTTTTTTATCTATCTGTGTATCGGGATTATCTTTTCCCTTTCTTTTTAATCTGCTGTTGCTGTTTTGCCATATCTTCAAGCCTTTGAGCAAATTTAGATTTCTTTACCGGCTTTTTCTGGTTGGCCTGAATTTTTTTCAACAGTTTTTTCTCATCCACAAATTGTTTTATAATGATGGTCTGGAAAATGGTAATCAAGGTTGAGATAAAGTAATAGTAACTTAATCCCGATGAATAACTGTTAAAGAAGAACAGGAACATCACCGGCATCATGTACATCATGCCTTTCATACCCGGCATTTGGTTTGTTGACTGGGTCATTTCCATGTTCATTTTTGTGTAAACAATATTGGTAATGGCCATTAAGAGTGTAAACAAACTCACATGAGCACCATAAAATGGTATGTTAAATGGTAAATCTATAATGGAATCGTATGTTGAAAGGTCATTTGCCCATAGAAACGCTTCTTGTCTCAACTCAATTGATGCCGGGAAAAACCTGAATAGGGCAATCAGAATAGGCATTTGCAAGAGCATTGGTAAACAGCCACCCATTGGATTTACACCAGCTTTTTTATAAAGTCCCATTACCGCCTGTTGTCGCTCCAATGCCTTGTCTTTCGGTATTCGTTCATTGATCTCATCAATTTGAGGTTTTAACACCTTCATTTTGGCTGTTGAGATGTATGATTTATAGGTTAATGGAAATAAAACCAGTTTAATAAGTAATGTCAGAATTAATATAATGATTCCATAACTTGCGATGCGATTTTCTAACAGATTAAAAACCGGGATGACTGCGAAGCGGTTGATCCATCCAAAAATACCCCACCCCAACGGAAGTAACCTGTTAAATTCAAGATCTTTGCCATAGCTATTTAGAGTATAGTAATGATTTGGCCCAAAATAGAAATTGAATCTGTGTTCCTGGTTCAACGAAAAATCCACCGGAACCAGAGCTTCGGCTGTTTTATAACTAAGGAACGTGCTGTATTCATTTTCCTCCTGAACGGCTGACAGATAGGCGCCTGTAAAGGTTTCTTCAGCAATAAAAATGGATGAGAAGAATTGACTTTTAAAGGCGATCCATTTAAGAGGTGTTCTTATGCTCTCACTATCATTTCGGCCGGGACGAAGATTGTCAACATCAGAAAGATGATATTTATAGTAAAGACGTGTGTTTGGTTGCTCTTGGGTACGGTTTAATTCAAAAGCTGGCATTTCAACATGCCAATTGATGTCAATGGTTCCCCTTGGTGTTGCCATCAAATTTCTCAGGTTTTGTGTTTGAATTGCAAAACCAGTCATGTACTCATCTTCCGGAAGAGTATACCTGAATCTCAAAGATTCATTTTGTTCTGTTGCAATTTGGAAAACAATAATCGAATCTGAATGAGACTGAACATCAAAGTACAGGTCATTGGTGTTGAAAACCCTGGTGTTATGAGTAAAAGAGAAGCCGAATTTGTTGTTTTCCCCTTCGAATAAGATTAGCGGTTCCCCTTCATGGGTTTTATAATCTTTTAATTCAACCGAATAGATTCTTCCTCCTTTGTTAGTGAAAGTCATTATGATTTTCTCATTTTCAAGAGTGAAGAACTCCTGCTCGCCTGAAACAAATGGACTTAACTGGCCATACATTTGTCGGGCGCGCTGTTGCTGAACAGTATCATTTTCAGTAATAGTCACAGTCTCATCGGTAAGAGATACCGGGGTTGCTTCGGCTTCTTTTCGAACCTCTTCACTTAACCGGCGCTCTTCTTCAAGCATTTCAACCATTCGAAGAGAGTCTCTTTGTTGACGCATGGCTTCAACTTGCTCCTGTGATGGCTTGTTGATAAACCAAAATCCTATCAGAATGAGTGTGATTAGCAGTAAACCTGTGATTGAATTTCTATCCATTTTTATTGTCTTATGAAATATTCTTTTTGGGAATTATTTTATTTTGTTGATTTCTTATCGTCAATGGAAGCCTTTACAAATGCCATAAATAATGGGTGTGGCGACACTACTGTACTACTGTATTCCGGATGAAATTGTACCCCGACAAACCACTTGTGATCAGGGATTTCAATGATCTCCACCAGACCCGTATCCGGATTGCAGCCAGCTGCTATCATTCCGCCTTCTTCAAATCGCTTTAGAAAATCGTTGTTAAACTCGTACCTGTGTCTGTGACGTTCTTTAATAAGTTCAGTTCCGTATGCTTGATATGTTTTGCTGTTTTTCTTTAGTTGACAATCGTAAGCACCCAAACGCATCGTACCACCTTTATCTGTAATGTTTTTTTGATCTTCCATGAGATCAATAACGGGGTATGCAGTTGTGTGATCCATCTCTTTAGAGTTGGCTTTGTCCAACTTTAAAACATCACGTGCATATTCTATAACAGCGCATTGCATGCCCAAACAAATGCCTAAAAAGGGAATGTTGTTTTCACGAGCATATTTTACTGCTGCCAGTTTTCCGTCGAACCCACGATGGCCAAATCCCGGAGCAACCAGAATGCCCTGTAGATCTTTTAATTTGCTTTTGATATTTTCAGTTGTAATTGATTCGCTTTGAATTAGCTGGATATCAAGTTTATGATCGTTGTATGTGGCTGCATGAATTAAAGCTTCGATGATGGATTTATATGCATCAGGTAGTTCCACGTATTTCCCAACCAAACCAATGCGAACTGTTTTTTTTGCATTTTTAAGCTTGCTTAAAAATGCTTTCCATTGTTTCAGTTCAGGTTTTTGATCTATCGGGAGGTTAAGTTTTTCCATCACAATTTCATCCAGGCCTTCTTCCTGCATTTTAACAGGAACTTCGTATATGGAGCTCACATCAATTGATTGTATAACAGCTTTGCTGTTAACATTACAAAAAAGAGCTACTTTTTTGCGAATGTCAGCATCCAAATGATGTTCTGTTCTAAGAACGAGTACATCCGGTTGAACACCTATTTCAAGGAGTGATTTTACAGAGTGTTGAGTTGGTTTGGTTTTCAGCTCTCCGCTGGCAGCCAAAAACGGAACCAATGTCAGGTGAATCACCATGGCCTTAGAACCCAGTTCCCACTTTAACTGACGAACTGCTTCTATATAGGGTAGTGATTCAATATCACCAACTGTTCCTCCTATTTCTGTGATAACAACATCAAACTTGTGTTTGCTTCCCAGTAATTTGATGTTCCTTTTTATTTCATCTGTTATGTGGGGAATGATTTGAACTGTTTTTCCCAAAAAATCACCTCTTCGTTCTTTGTTTATTACATTTTGATAGATGCGACCAGTGGTCACATTGTTGGATTGTGAGGTAGGTACATTCAGGAAACGCTCGTAATGTCCCAGATCCAGATCTGTTTCCGCTCCATCTTCAGTAACATAGCACTCTCCATGTTCATAGGGGTTTAATGTCCCCGGATCCACGTTGAGATATGGATCGAGTTTTTGAATGGTTACTTTGTAACCTCTGGCTTGAAGTAATTTTGCCAGGGATGCGGAGATGATTCCTTTTCCAAGTGACGAAGCAACTCCTCCTGTGACGAAAACATAGCGTGTATCTGGCACGATGATCTGGTGTTAAATTCTACATTTTGTGATAAACTGCCGGAATGAGATGCTCGGTTTAGAAGTGGCTCAATCTCAGCAAACTAAGCTTGTGTTACGAAAAATAATGTACAAAGGTAACAAAATCTATCCTAAAATATTAATTGCATAGCGTAGTTTGGTTTTTTTTCATAGGTATGTGTAGTTTTTTGGTTAAATCTTGCTTCAACTTATTCTTTTTGATTTTGAAATCTTTCATTTGAAACGGATAATTATCATTACAATGATTGAATTGTTAAATAAATGCAAGCGCTTGCACTTTAAAAGATTGTTTTCTATTTTTGTCTTAAAGTTGACTAAGATTTTAACTAAAACCATTTAATAATGAAGTACTTTTTAAGATTTGCGATGATGCCTGCATTTTTGTTATTTGCTCATTGTGGATTTGGTTCCGAAGGGGCTGGTGTAGGTTCAGAAGTTTTGGTAAATCATCTGGGTTATAATTCGGGTGGAGCAAAAACTGTTGTCTTTCAAACGACTGGAGGTTTTGAGCCTCGCAACTTTTCCATTCATAATTTGAATGATAAAGAAGTTTTTAGCGGAAATTTTGAATCAGGAGGGGCGATAGACTCTTGGCATACCGGAAGAGCATATCGTGGCAGTTTTTCCGATTTTGATCTTCCCGGGAAATATTATGCTGCAGTTCAGATGAATGGTAGTATGGTTAAGAGCAAGGTATTTGAAATTAATGACCAGGTACTTGCTATTTCGACACTTGATTTACTCACCAAAGGAATTCGTTCTCAAAGAGCAGCCGGAGAATTTAATGAGGCCGATAAAAATATTAGTTTTTTTGGTGAAAGAGATGACATAATAGATGCAAGTGGAGGTTGGTATGATGCATCAGGTGACAGAGGGAAATATCTAAGCCATTTGAGTTATGCCAATTTCATGAATCCTCAGCAAGCACCTATGGTTGTTTGGAATTTTCTTGAAACCCTTAAAAATGTTGAGAAATATTATAAAGGTGATGATAAAGAGGTTCTTAAATCTAATCTTATTGTAGAAGCAGTTCATGGTGCTGATTGGTTAATTAGGATGCAAGATGAAGAGGGGTACTTTTACATTAATGTCTTTGCCAATTGGTCATGGGATCCTGCTCAGCGCGAAATATGTGCATACATTGGTCAGGAAGGCTTTAAAAATGACAATTATGAAGCCGGCTACAGAGAAGGTGGCGGTATGTCAATTGCAGCACTTGCCAGAGCTGCTGCTGAAGGACATAGTGGAGAATTTTCAACAGAAACCTACCTCGAGGCAGCTATTCGTGGTTTCCATCATCTCGAAAAATATAATCATCTGCATATTGCCGATGGTAAAGAGAACATCATTGACGACTATTGCGCTTTAATGGCAGCAACCGAACTTTATCATGCTACTGGTGATCGGCAGTTTCTTGAAGCTGCCAGAGTTAGAATGCAAAACCTAACTTCTCGCCTTACAAGCGATGAAACCATGACTGACTTTTGGCGTGCTGATGACGAGAACATCCGATCATTTTTTCACGCCGCAGAAGCCGGCCTTCCGGTGGTTTCTCTGGTTCGCTATTTAAATTTTGAGACAGACTCACAGTACCAGTCGATTGCTGTTGATGGCGTTCGCCGCGGAGTAGCTTTTGAATTAGCTGTTACCAGTGAAGTAAATAATCCTTTCGGATATGCACGGCAGTATGTAAAAGCAGTGAACGAAGATAGTAAGCGTACATCCTTTTTCATTCCTCAAAACAACGAAACTGGCTATTGGTGGCAGGGCGAAAATGCACGATTGGCTTCCCTTGCTACGGCCATGTATCAGGCTTTCCCATATCTTGATTCAGATATACAGAAAAAAGCTTTACATTATGCCTCTGATCAAAAGAACTGGATTCTTGGCCTTAATCCTTTCAACATGACTATGCTTCATGGCAGAGGCTACAACAACCCTTCTTATGCACCTGCATATTCAGATTATCGTGAACTTAATGTAAAAGGTTGCGTTTTGAACGGAATTACTGCGGGCTTTGGTAATGAGTCTGATATTGCTTTCAGACCTGCTCCGTGGGGCGACGATGTAAGTCATATGTGGCGTTGGTCAGAACAGTGGTTACAACATGGTTCATGGTTGATGGTTGCAATTGGCTCCTCTTTAGGAATTGAATGATTGCAGATTCGCGTCTGGTTTGATTAATTGATGAAATGCTAAAGCATTTCATCAATTAAATCAAGTTTCTTATTCAACAACTCAATGTTTCGTTTTCCATTCTCTATTTTGTGCTTGAAATCGCGCACCAAAGCTTCTGAATTTTTAGATTTTGTAAAGAAGCCTATGTTGTTTTCCCAAAGTACAATATCACTTTCAAGCTGTTTGAGTTTCAACATGATTTTGTTTCGCTCCTGACCAATTTTCTCATTAAACTGGTCGTTGGATTTCCAGTTTTCCAGTTTGTTTCTGAATTTCTGAAGGTTTTTGTTGACTTCATCCAGATTCAGATGGTCAAATTTCTGATTAATCAGGTTTCTAAAATCCTGATTGATGCGGTCTTTATCTTTTATTGGAACGAAGCCAACTTCAGACCATCTGCGCTGAAAGTCCTGTAAAACAGCAAAACACTTCTCGCTGTCATCCTGAAGTTCAAAATCTTGTAACTCCTTAATGATAGCTTCTTTTTTATTAAGGTTCTCGTCTTGTTCAGCGTCAATGTTGTTAAAAAACTTAGATTTTCTGTTGAAGAAATAGTCACAAGCTTCTCTGAATCGTTTCCATATGGCATCGGATTGTTTTCGGGGCACTGGTCCGATCTCTTTCCATTTTTTCTGAATCCGAATGTATTCTTCTGTTGTTTTTTTCCAGTCGTTACTCTCCTTCATGGCCTCGGCCTGAATACAGAGTTCTGTTTTTAGTTGCAGATTATTTTGTTGCTCATCTTTATAGTTCTTGAAAAAGTCGCGTTTCCGGTTAAAGAACTCATCGCATGCTTTTCTGAATCTATCGTAAACCAGATTGTTGTCTTTTTTTGGTGCAAACCCAATGGTTTTCCATATTTGTTGTAAATCAATCAGTTGCTTGCTCTTGTTTTCCCATTCTCTGGGTGATGTAATCTCCTGTTGTAAAAGGGCTTCGGCCTTCTCGCAAAGTTCTATTTTTGCCTCAAGGTTTTTATGCAATTGATTTTTCAACGACTCAAAATGCTCATGTTGTCGTTGATTAATTTTGGAAGTCGCTGCTTTAAACCTGTCCCAGAGTTCATCTTTTTTATCTCTTGGCACCGGACCAATCTCCCTCCACTGATCATGATATTTCTGGAGTGTTTTAAATGCCTTCACCGGCGAGGGCTCCAGTAACAAGGTTTCTGCCTTTTCACACAAGGCAAGCTTGGACTCATAGTTCTTCTTGAGATCCAGATCCCGCAACTCGTTGTTTATTTTGATGTAATTGTAGAAGTTCTCAACATGCAAGTGGAAAGTTTCCCATAAATCATGCAGTTTGTTTTGAGGAACCGGTCCAATATCTCGCCATTTTTGTTGCAGTGTCCTAAATTCCTGAAAAGTATCGTTCAATGACTCCTGACGGTTAATGAGGTCTTTTATCCCTTCTATTACTTCATACTTGTCCTTAAGGTTTTTCTCTTTTTCGTTCTCCTGAGACAGTCTTTCTTCATCTCTTTTGTTGCGGTACTCGGCAAAAAGTCCGGCAAAATCCTTTTGCAGAAAATCAGGTTGTGGATCGAATGATTCTTCCGGTTCTCCGGATTCAATGAATTTCTGTTTGGCCGCTACTTCTTCCTCTTTGGTCTTGTTTTCAAATATTAAACGAATGGCTTCTGCATGGGTTTTAATATTTGAAACAGGATATTTATTAAGATTATCCTTGAATTTCTCTATGAGTTGCTCTCTCGATAAAGAAGTATAATCCATCTCTTCCGGATACAGATTTTCCTGCGGAAGTTTTTTCTCCGGCTCTTCTGAATTCTCCAATTTCGTTGTTTCTGACTCCTGACCATCTGCACCAGATACTTCTTCCGGTTGATTTTCCGATTTGTTTTCTTCCCTTTTTGGAGTTTGGTCTTCCTGTCCGGAATTTTTAACCTCCTCGGGGGATTGTTGTTCAGTAGTCTGTTCAGTATTGCCGGACTGGTTGCCGGTGTTCAAATTCGTCCGTTCTTCGGATGATTTGTTTAGTTCATTTGCTTCCATCACCATGGGTGTTTGGGGATCCTACATATAAACTCCTGATGGAGTTTATCTTATTAATTATAAAGTACGAATATATCACATATCATGGAATGGTCAAAGTTTTTTTGCCATTTCCTTATTTTAACTTATCATGCCAAAAGGCTCCTTTAAACATCTATTTGTTATCTTTGTGTTCTATAATTAAGATACTATGCGCATAGATATTCTCACACTTTTTCCCGAAATGTTTGAAGGTCCGTTTAACGAATCTATTTTGCGGCGTTCTCAGGAAAACGGATTTGTTGAAATTGTTTTTCACGATATTAGAGACTATTCTCAAGATAAGCATAAAAAAGTGGATGACTATGCTTTTGGAGGGGGAGCAGGCATGGTAATGCAGATTGAACCCATCGCTCTTTTATTGGATAAATTAAAGAGCGAAAGAAGTTATGATGAAATCATTTATATGACTCCCGATGGAGACCGTTTTTCTCAAACCATCGCCAATCAGGTTTCCTTGTTGAATAATATCATTGTTCTTTGTGGACACTATAAAGGGGTTGACCAACGTGTTAGGGACTATTATGTCACACGCGAAATTTCCATTGGCGATTTTGTTCTTACCGGAGGGGAGTTGGCGGCTGCCGTGGTTGTTGACGCTGTTGTTCGTTTAATTCCCGGTGTTATTTCTGATGAAACTTCCGCATTGACAGATTCTTTTCAGGATAACCTTTTAGCCCCGCCGGTTTATACCCGACCGGCCGACTTTCGCGGCTGGAAAGTGCCGGATGTGTTGTTGTCGGGTCATCAGGCAAAAATTGACCAATGGCGCGAAGAACAAGCCTGGCAAAGAACCAAAAAACTCAGGCCTGATTTGTTGGACGAGAAGTAATTATTTAGTCTTTATAAGAAAACGCCAAATACTGCGTTATTCTCGGTTTTGAAACAGTCATTTACGAAAAGTAAACTCCTTGATTTCAAAACCTTCGAAAGCCTTGTCTTTGACGCTTTCTTAAAAAAGACTGAAAAAAATGTTGTTTTCTTAGTGACACTATTTACTGCAATTCTCCTTAAAGGTACAATAAGCACAACTCTTTTCATTGGATGTTTGTCTGAAAGGGATAGCCGGGTTAAAAAGTTCTGCAAGGATGGTGTTTAAGTGTTCAATATATTCATCTTTAACCAGCTCCAAAGTGATTACTTCTTTGTTTTGTCTGTTTTTAAGATACAGTTGATTATCGTATTCTTTATATAAATCTTTAACGGAAATAACTCCGGGAACGATTCGTTGATGGCCAATGGTTTGAGATTTTATCAGAGAGTAGAGCAAGGTCTGGAATATGGCTTTATTATCTGAATGGTGATTTTCATCAAACAGTTTGTCAATACTCTGTATGGTTTTGCCGGCTTTTCCCGTTTTGTAATCGGTGATTCGAAGTGTTCCGTCTTTTTCATCTGTCCGGTCAATGGTACCACCAATATTAATGGTTAGTTGGTCGCTGATTTTTAGCTTTCCGAAAACACGCTCTTCCAGTGCCAGCAATTGAAACGGCGCATCTTGTTGCTCACACTCCAGAAAACGAATGATATATTTATAAAGAATTTCATAAATAAGGCTGTTTTTTCCCTGCAAGTCGGTAAAGATATTGGACTTTTGCCTGATAAAAGGAATGTTCTGCACAAAGATGGAGTCCATCGTATCCCGAATAAACCCCTTATTTGAACGAAGTTCTTTAATCATATCGGCGGTTACCTCTTTTCCCACAAAGGGTTTGTAAAGATGTTCCACCATTTGGTGGAACAGATTCCCAAAAACCCTCGGGTCAAGGTCTTCGCTGATGTCATCCGGCTCCTTTATCTTTGCCACGTATCTGTAATAAAAGCGCAACGGACACTCCAGGTATGAACTTAATGCACTTGGAGATAATGCCTCTTTTCCCGATTCAGTCCATTGATGCAGTATCTCCATCACATCCTCGGTTTTTGATGCAGTAATTACCGGATGAACCGGAACTGTTACTTTCTGATGAATTGATTCCATGGTAACACTTCCACCGTATTCGTAATAGAGCTGTTGCAAAAAACGGCTCATTTCCCCCTCCTCGGTAACCGAACGGGTGGTGGTGTGTATCAGTTTAATGTTTTTGGCGCGATGAATCAGCCGGTAAAAATAGTAAGCAAAGATAGAATCTTGATTTTCAATGGTTGGCAAGCCATGGCCCTTTCTCAAATTAAAAGGAATGGATGTGTTTGGCGGCGAGGTTTTTGGGAAAACCCCTTCGTTGAGCCCAATAATGACGAGATTTTCAAAGTCAATGGCTCTGGTTTCCAAGATTCCCATCACCTGAAGCCCCTGCAAAGGTTCACCTTTAAATGGAACCATCTCCTGTGAAGCAATTTTTTTGAACAACGATTGCCATGTTTCCGGAGCCGGTTTTTGAGGAAGTGCTGCCAATATATCCGATAACTTTTTAATCACTGTATAGAGATGATAAATGAACTCCATCTCAACCTGATTGTTGCTGCCTTTCTCCAGGTCTTTATAAATTTTTACAAGAATATCGTTGAGATATTTGGTCAATTCCTCAGTTGTGTCTGTTTTTTTGAAAATGGACGATATTACTGAATCCACATTCAGTTGTTCATCTACGATGAACAACTGGTTTGCTTTAATCAGCTTATTTATCAATTCAAGATTTTTTCCATCGGTAATAATGTGCATATACTGATGTCGCAAAAGAGCCAGTACATCGCGATGGTAGAACCATGTTTTGCCTTCTTTGGTTTTTCTGGTGGTTTTTTGCATGGCCAAAAGGTTTTCCACCAGAGCATAGGCAGGGGTGTTTTTTAATGAATAGCCAATGGTAATGTTAATGGCTGAAAACTCTTCGGGAATGGCATGTAAAACCGGCAAAAGTTGTTGTTCGTCGGCCAGAACCAGTGCCGTTTTTTCCGGGTCGGGACGGTTTTCGGCCATGCTTTTAAGGTAATAATTGGCAAGGCGGGTTTGCTCCAGTTCATTAGTGGCCGATGCAATGGTTATATCTGCCATTTTCTCTGAAAATGGCGGTTGCCAGTCGTCTGGAGAGGGGTAGTTCAGTAAATTACTTTGCAGAAAGCGTGCTGCTTCGTGTTGAACAGCATATTTATCGTTTGTGTTGTGAAAAATCCATTCCGGGTAATCCCAATAAAACTGTGCCTTTTTCTGGTTTTGAAGAATGTGGAAAACCTCTTTTTCGCACTCGTTGAGTGCGTTAAAACCTGCAAATACCACTTTTTTATATGGAATGGAGATTGATTTCTCTTTAACGGCGTTTTCCGCTACCGAGCGGAAAACCATCCCTTCGTAGGCTTCGTTTCCTGATTTCAAATCGTCTCTGAAACAGTTATACAAATCGTACATTTTTTCCCACTGAGCAAGGAAATAGGCTTGTTGTTCCGATATCTTTTCAGGGTTAAAACTGCTCCAAAAGCTTTGAATGGCTAATATCTGCTCTGGTGACAGATGTGAGAAATCATCGTCCAAAGCTTTA
This sequence comes from Alkalitalea saponilacus, assembly GCF_900168165.1. Lineage (GTDB taxonomy): Bacteria > Bacteroidota > Bacteroidia > Bacteroidales > Marinilabiliaceae > Natronoflexus > Natronoflexus saponilacus. Next base: position 14,822 of record NZ_FUYV01000017.1, on the reverse strand, counting down.
ATGGCCGCCAAATTTGAGAACAGTTGCGCAGGTTTGGCGAGGTACTTATCAATATCATTAAAATCACCCAACAACATTTCGCCTATCGGGATGAATTCATCAATGGAAATGTCGGTTTCCATTACTTTTTGGTAGGATAGATGGAGTTTGAAGAGCAGCGTGATGGAATCGGCCACCGGCGTAGGGTCTATTTCTGAGAAGAATTCATTAATGGTCAGGATTTTGGGTGCCCATACCGGACGCGATATTTGTTGCGACAGATAACGACTAAAAAAAAGCCCTGCTCGTCGACTGGGGAAAACAAAACAAAAATCGTTTATTTCTGTTAAATGTTTACTGGTATGATGGTGTGCTAACTGCTCAAGGAAAGTTTGCATATTATTTACTATTTTTACAAATATACAATTGTCCTTTAAATATTTTGCCAATTCTACGAAGGGAGTCATAGATTTTCGAAATGGTAAAACCTTCGTTTTACCGGTTGAAAATAGGTGTGAATTCCTTTCTTAATAGAGACATAGAGTTAATTATGGATGATTTTTCGTTTATAGGAAACAGTGACATACAGTCCATCGAAGCATTATACGAACAGTATAAGCAAAACCCCGACTCAGTAGATGAGAGTTTTGCCAAATTCTTTAAAGGGTTTGATTTTGCCCTGAAACATTTTCAGGCAGTTCCCGGAAAGATAATTAGCAAAGAATTCAACGTGATAAATCTGATTCACGGCTATCGTCAGCGAGGTCATTTTTTTACTAAAACAAACCCGGTTCGTGCACGGCGCAAGTATTTTCCAACCCTTGATATAGAGAGCTTTGGCTTGGAAGAGGAAGATTTGGATACTGTATTTGAGGCCGGCAACCAAATTGGAATTGGTGCAGCACCTTTGCGGGAGATTATAAAACACTTGCAGGAAACCTATTGTCAGTCGGTGGGTGTGGAGTATCTCTACGTTCGGCATCCGGAAATGGTGAATTGGCTCCGGGAGAGAATGGAGTCTGTGCGCAATCTGCCCGAATACTCCCTCGAAAAAAAGAAATCCATTTTTAAACACCTCAATCATGCCGTTGGTTTTGAGGCTTTTGTTCACAAAAAGTTCGTGGGTCAGAAGCGCTTTTCCCTCGAAGGGTCTGAAGGACTTATTCCCGGACTCAAGGCACTTATCAAAAAAGGTGCCTCAATGGGTGTTAAGGAGTTTATGGTTGGGATGGCGCACCGTGGCAGACTGAATGTGCTTACCAATATTCTCGGGAAGCCCTATCGCAAGGTTTTCAAGGAATTTGTGGCCGATGAATACGACGATAACGTGTCTCTTGGTGATGTAAAATACCATCTTGGTTACGATAATTATATGGATTTGGACAATGGTGAGAAGGTACGCCTTTGTCTTCTGCCCAATCCATCGCATTTGGAAGCGGTCACTCCGGTCACCGTTGGTTTAGCCCGAGCCCGAATTGACCATGCCTACAATCAGGATTTTGACAAAGTTGTGCCGGTTGTTATTCATGGCGATGCTGCCATTGCCGGACAAGGAGTGGTTTATGAAGTGGTACAGATGTCAAAACTACCGGGTTATCGAACCGGGGGAACCATTCACGTTGTGGTAAATAATCAGGTTGGTTTTACAACCAACTATCTTGAAGCACGCTCCAGTACTTATTGTACCGATGTTGGCAAGGTCATCAACAGTCCTGTATTCCATGTTAATGGTGATGATGCGGAAGCGGTAGCTTACGTATTTGAACTGGCCATGGAATTTCGTCACAGGTTTAATGTCGATATTTTTATTGATATTTTATCCTATCGCAAATATGGTCACAACGAAGGCGACGAGCCACGCTTTACACAACCTACGTTGTATAAAGCCATAGCCAATCACCACAATCCACGGGATATTTACGCAAAACATCTCGAAGTAACAGGCGTTTTGGGACGTCAGGAGATGAAACAAATGGTCATTGATTTTGAGAATCATCTCGAGCAGGAGTTTGATGCTTCTACCGAAATAAAAAAGATGTCCATTGCACGGTTTATGCCTGATTTATGGAATAATTTCCGATACCCCAAAAGAGAGGATTTTAATGGGGAGATGAAAACAGGCGTACCGATATCTAAAATGAAAGAGTTATGTGATAAATTAAATCACTTGCCGGAAGACAAGCCATTTTTTAATAAGGTTCATAAAATTCTGGCCGACCGAAAAAAGATGATGCAGGCCAATAAAATGGATTGGGCCATGGCGGAGATGATGGGTTATGCCACTTTGGTTGCTGAAGGTCACCCTGTCCGTTTGAGCGGACAGGACTCAGAAAGAGGAACTTTTGCCCATCGGCATGCCGGTTTTACGGTTGAGGATATGAATGAACGATACATCCCGCTTAAACATCTGGATGAAAATCCATTATCCTTTAATGTTTATAACTCTTCCCTATCCGAGTACGGGGTTTTGGGATTCGAGTATGGCTATGCTCTTGGGGTTCCAAAAGGCCTTACCATTTGGGAGGCTCAATTTGGCGATTTTACCAATACCGCGCAAGTGGTGGTCGACCAATACATCAGTTCTGCAGAGGAAAAATGGGGGTTGATGAATGGTCTTGTATTATATCTGCCCCACGCTTACGAAGGACAAGGGCCTGAACATTCAAGTGCACGAATGGAGCGATTTCTGTCACTTTCAGCCCGCAATAATATGCAAGTCATGAACTTTACCACCCCGGCTAACCTGTTTCATGCGCTTAGGCGGCATATTAAAAGGGATTTCAGGGTTCCGATGGTGGTGTTTACACCCAAAAGCCTGTTGCGACATCCAAAATGTGTCTCCTCTTTGGAAGATATGCAGGATGGTCGTTTTCAGGAGGTCATTGATGACTCTAATGTGGATGAAAAAAATGTTACGAGACTTGTTTTATGTACCGGAAAAATTTACTACGACTTACTGGCACGAAAGGAAGAACTCAATGCCACCAACGTGGCATTGATAAGGATTGAACAACTTCATCCATTTCCGAAAGAGGCCGTAGAAGCCTTGTTTGCAAAATACTCGAATGTCGTTTTAACCTTATGGGTGCAGGAAGAGCCTGAAAACATGGGAGCATGGAATTATATTCGCAGTATGTTGCCCGGTAAAAATATTGTTCCTGTGGCACGCATTGCCAGTGCCAGTCCGGCAACAGGTCTTGCAGGTCTGCATCTGGTTGGTCAGAATGAAATCATTGGAAAGGTTTTCAAAAAGTGTCATTGTGAATTAAAATTGCCATATTGTAATTTGAATTGCCTTGAAGGAAAACCTCGCGAGGAAATTCTCAAAGCACATTACTATTTTGCTGAATCAGATAAATTTTCAATATAACGGAATATATCAATGACCAGTGAAAGTTTAAAGTTTAAAGTTGATAGTTGGGAGTTGATAGTTGATGGAGTTGATAGTTGGGAGTTAAAGAACCCAAAACCATGAACTATGAACCAAAAACACTGAACTATGAACTATGAACCATCAACTAAAAACACTGAACACTGCTAACTGAACACTGCTAACTGAACACTGCTAACTGAACACTGAATATGATAACAGAAGTAAAAGTTCCAACACCCGGCGAATCAATATCTGAAGTTGAACTATCATCCTGGCTGGTGTCCGACGGAGATTTAGTGCGGAAGAATCAGGATTTGGCAGAGATAGAGTCTGACAAAGCCACCTTGTCGTTAACCGCTCCTGAATCCGGAAAAATTGAACTTTTAGCATCCGAAGGCGATGTGGTAAAGGTAAATTCCGTTGTTTGCAAAATCGACACCTCTGTTGAAGTTCCTGAAGAAATAAATGGCGATGAAGATGAAGCTGAGGAAAATCTGAAAGCCGAAGAAAAGGAGAAAGCTCCGGTAGCCGACGAGTCCGGACAAACTGTTTCGACGAATGAATCGCAACCAGATTCAGACGTAAAGTTAACACCTTTGGCCCGCAAAAAGATGGAGGCAGAAGGGTTGAATCTGAATGATGTGTTGGCAGGTTTAAAAAAGCTAACAACAAAAGAGATTGATAAAGTTATTGATTTACAGGATGCCGATGGTCAATTAATATCCTCAGGAGGTGAAGTGTCGCGCGATGTAGAGCGAAAGCGAATGACTCAATTGCGAAAACAATTGAGCAAGCGGCTGGTGCAGGTTAAAAACGAAACGGCCATGCTCACAACTTTCAACGAGGTAGATATGTCTGCGCTGATGGATTTACGCAAAAAACACCAGGGAGCTTTTGTTGAAAAGTATGGTTTTAAAATCGGGTTGATATCATTCTTTTTAAAGGCTTCGGCTTACGCATTAAAAATGCACCCAATGGTAAACAGTATGATTGATGAGGAGGAGATCGTGACTCCCAATTATGTTGATATCTCTGTGGCAGTGCAATCCCCAAAAGGACTTATGGTTCCGGTAATCAGAAATGTTGATTCTTTATCGTTGGCACAAATAGAGTCAGCACTGAAAGAATTAGCTGAAAAAGCCAGAACAGGAAAAGTTTCGCTGGAAGAGATGACCGGCGGCACATTTACACTGACCAATGGGGGTGTTTTTGGCTCCATGCTCTCCACTCCGCTGATTAATCCACCGCAATCTGCCATCATTGGAATGCATAACATTGTTGAGCGACCGGTGGCTGTAAACGGAAAGGTTGAAATCAGGCCAATGATGTATGTGGCGTTGAGCTATGACCACCGCATCATTGACGGGAAAGATTCTGTGGGATTTTTGGTGGATGTTAAAAAAATGATTGAAAATCCGTTATCTATGTTGCTTGGAGGAAAAAGTGCAGAGGAAGCTTTGTTAGGGTTGTAGGTTTATTGGGTGAAATTGATTATTTTTATTTCCTTTTAATATACCACAATGATAAATAATAAACTGACCCCAAAAATGGTGCGAACGCACCATTTTTTAATTACACTGCTATTCCTGATTTTTGTATCAGGAAACCTTTATTCTCAGGAGCTTCGAGAGCGACTTGAGACGCATGTTACCATATTGGCAGCAGATAGTCTCGAGGGTCGCGGACTGGGAACCAGGGGTAAAGATATAGCAAGGGATTACATCCGGAATCAATTTGCTGAAATCGGGCTGACTTCATTCAAAGAAGATTATTTCCACCATTTTGAGTTTAGAAGTACAAGTGGAGTTATAGCAAATATATACGGTACCAATGTGGTTGGTTTTCTGAAAGGTCATGATTCAAAACTAAAGGATGAGTACATCGTAATTGGTGCGCACTACGACCATTTAGGATATGAAATGCGAGGAGATGAGCGGGTTATTTTTCCCGGTGCCGACGATAACGCATCTGGAGTGTCTCTAATGCTCGAAATGGCCAGGTATTTTGCCACCAACCCTGAAAGTCATGGAAGGAGCCTTATATTCGTGGCTTTTGACGCCGAAGAGAGTGGCCTGATTGGCTCACGCTGGTTTATTGAAGATGAGAGATTTGCATCCAAAGATATAAAAACCATGTTTAGTCTTGATATGGTTGGAATGTACCGCAGCAATGAAGGATTAAATTTAAAAGGTATAGGTTCCATTGCCGGAGGTGAAGAGTTGGCAGGATACCTTGCAGGAAATCACAACCTGATACTCAGGAAACAGGGTTCTCGCATTGAGGAACGGACAGATACCTGGTATTTTGGCTTGGCCGGAATACCTTCTGTTCATGTTCATACTGGTCCACACTCGCCTTATCATCAACCTGGAGATTTAGCCCATCTTCTTCAATATGAAGAGATGGCAAAGGTGAAAAACTTTACAGTAGATTTGGTTAAGATTCTCTCATTTCAGGAATCCATTGAGCCTTCCGGTAGTTTTCTTGCTCAGTCGGGAAACGTTCGTTTTGATTTTGGCGCTGTCGCCATGTTAGGAAGAAGCCGACACTTATACCCCGATGAGTTTTTCACAGCCGATGATGTGTTTGGATTTGGTGCAGGTTTTTTTCTGAGAATTCACATGGGGCAGAAAATTGTTGTTCAACCTGAAGTGCTATATGATTATAATGGAAGTAAATCGCCGGAAGGCTCTTTTCGCAGACATTCTGTGATGCTTCCATTAAATATACAGTATAATTTAATGAGTATGCATGGTGGTATCTTTCGCATGTATCCTTTTGCGGGTGGTTATTATCAACACCATTTTAATGGGAAAAACGGAGGTGAAACCATTGATTTTTCAACATACTACAAAGACCATGAATGGGGATTTCAGTATGGACTTGGAATTGATATGTTGAAATTTCACTTAGGCTTTGTTTATCATCAGGCATTAACTGGTGTTGCTGATGATGATCTTCTTAAGATACGAAGCAGCAGCAACCGTTTTAGAATTGGTTACCGCTTCTAATATTCTTCCACAACAACTACCTGATTCTGTTAAGACTTCTTACCAGTGCTTCATCTTTGCCAATGGCACGCATGGCCATTACAATAAAAATCAATGAGATTAAAGGCGCAATGATAGGCCATTTAAAGGCAAGTTCAGCGCCTAATTCGTTGGCAGATGTTTTTCCAACGAAATAAATCATGGCTGAAATTCCTATGAGTAACCCGATTGCAAGGCCGCAAATACGTATTTGAAGAATTCTGTTTTTGAACATGAAAATCGAAACCAGAATCACTACGGTTGTCACTGTTATTAACAAAGTTAAAGCAAGGCTATTGATGGCAGTTTCGCTGGTAGTAATATCTGTTACGCCTTTAAATGTAAGAATGTAATTATCTGTTACAGATGCAAGCTCGGCCATATTCACAAAAAATAAAATGGCAGTAAGTGTAAGGGCAATTAATAAGTATACCGTTTGAATCCGTTGTATCATCTCTTTTTTTTGCAAAAATAGAAAGAAAAAATGAATCGCATCCTAACAAAAGTGATTTTGTATAGTTGCCAGCCTGGTTGTATTCTTTTGATTTATGCACGGTGATGAATTTGATCCGTTTTTTTTGGATTGTATGTTTCAGGATATTAGTGTGATATGGTTTGTTGGGAAGTTTCAGATTGATTGATATTAACAAAATGTATTGTTTTGTTAATATTGTTTTCTCTTATTTTTCAAAAGAAATTAACAACCATGTTGATAACTTATGTTTTGTAAATTATTGAATTTTTATTAAATTGAATAATGGGATTGTTTTAATTCTCTTAATTTTGTGAAGTCGAATGCAGTATTTGACTCAAAGGTTGCTTTCAGAACCCTTTGTCGATTTAAATGAAAGATGTTATAAATGGAAAGAATAGCAGAGTCAGAGTTGATCATTAATCCAGATGGATCGGTATTTCATTTACATATTAAGCCCGGTGAATTAAGTGACAGGGTTATACTTGTTGGAGACCCGGGCAGAGTGGAGAGTGTTGCTGCCTTCTTTGACAAAGTTGATTTTGAAGGCGGCAATCGTGAGTTTGTATGGAAAACCGGGGTTTACCAAGGTAAATCTTTTACTGTACTTTCATCCGGAATAGGAACTGATAATATTGATATAGTTCTGAATGAACTGGATGCGCTTGTAAATGTAGATTTTTCCACCAGAATACCCAAAAAAGAGCATAAGTCATTAAAGATTGTCAGAATTGGCACGTCCGGTTCCCTTCAGGCTGATTTACCGGTTGACACTTGGTTGTTGAGCGAAAAGGCCATCGGATTTGACGGATTGCTTAATTTTTATGAACGTCGGGATGAGGTTAGTGATTTGAAATTTGAAGAGTCCTTTGTTAAATCAGTGGGCTTTCAGAACAACCTTTCAGCACCCTATGTTGTTAATGGAGAGGATGAACTGTTGAAGCAATTGGACTCAAATGCTGTCATAAAAGGGGTCACCATTTCGGCACCCGGATTTTATGGACCGCAGGGACGGGTTATTCGTTTGCCATTGGCCATGAAGGATATCAATGAACGCATCACAGCATTTCGCTACAATGATTTCAGGATAACCAATTATGAAATGGAGTGTTCGGCCATATATGGATTATCTGCCTTGTTGGGGCATCAGGCTGCCACAGTTTGTGCCATCATTGCTAACAGGTTGGCAGGAACTTATAGTAAAGATTACAAAGTTGTAGTTAATCGTTTAATTGAATATGTGTTAAATGCTTTAGCCAAATAGAACGTTTTCTTTCCGTTTTATTAACTACATGTTTTAAGAATATGGATAAGAATAAAATTCAGGCACTTATAACTCTACTTGATGATCCTAATGAGGAGATATTCAGTACCGTTGAAGGAGAGCTTTTAAAGGAGGAGGTCGATATAATTCCTGATCTTGAAAAAGCCTGGGAGACGACCTTTGACTCTAAGCACCAAAAACGTCTCGAAAACCTGATTCATAATATCCAGTTTAAAAATGTAAAAAGCGGTTTTCGAAGCTGGCTTGCCAATTCAGAGGATGATCTTTTGTACGGAGCTTATCTCGTATCAAAATATCAATACCCTGAATTGACTTATCAGTCAATTAACGATAAAATTAACCAGCTGCGCAAGGACGTGTGGTTGGAGTTAAATGATCACCTAACAGCGCTTGAGAAAGTTCGCATAATCAATCATATACTTTTTGATGTTCACGGGTACACGCGTAACAACAGTAACTTTATGGCACCACAAAATTCCTTAATCTGTGATGTGCTGGATACGCGAAAGGGTAACCCTATTTCACTCTCAGTAATATATTCTGTTATTGCATTGCGATTAGGAATTCCGGTTTACGGAGTAAACCTTCCGAAGAATTTTATTCTGGCTTATCTTGATGATGCAGCTGACTTAAATACCATTGCACAGGAAACGGAAATGTCGGTTCTTTTCTATATAAATCCCATTAACAAAGGAGCTGTTTTGGGTAGAAAGGAAATTGAGTTTTTTGTAAAACAACAAAAACTTGAACCAAAGGTCAATTACTTTTTGCCATGTAGCAACAAGGATATTGTTCAACGTATGCTGAACAATATATATTATGCCTACGAAACTTCAGGTCACAAGGAAAAAGCCGCTGAAATTCAGGAATTGTTATCTCTTTTTGGTAATATTTCCGGATGATCAATTAGCACTCCAAAAGGATTCCTTCTTGATATGATTTACGCGGTTCTCAATATGTTTAATCAATAAATGATTCATTCCGGAAAGTGGTTCCTCGTTTTCGTTGTTTGCGCTCAAAATGTTTTCATAATAAATTAGAGCTTCTTCCTTATTATTGAACCAATTGTCATACAAATCAGCCAAAAAATAATGAAAACGATAATCATTTGGAATGGTAATGATGGCCTGTTTGTATATCTCAATTGCAGTGTTATGCTCGTTGATATCGGTATAACTTTCTCCTAAATGTTGGTAGGCTGTGGCCAAAAGAGCAGGAGAAGGTGTTATTATCCCGATTAGTTCATGTAGTTGATGAATGGCTGACTCAGATTTTCCGGTATATATGTATGACAGCGCAAGCAACAGACAAATGTTGCTGTTGTTTTCAGCTTCCAGAAATGCCTTTTCCAAAAAAGGAATGGCTCCTGCATAATCATCTGATTTGAAAAGAGACATCCCTGTATATTGCAGCACATGCAGGCTGGAATCTCCAAGTGTTAAGCATCTTTCATATCTAAGAATTGCCTTTTTGTAATTTCCTGTAATGAATTGCAGTTGACCATTTAATCTTAATACGCGGAGATTGTTGTTATTAATGTTTAAATATCTGTCTGATGTAGCTAGTGCCTTCTTCACCTGGTCATTTCTTCGGTAAATGTTTGTAAGCCTCAGAACAACGGTGTAATCATGAGGATTTTGATTTAATGATAACTCATAATAGTAAATGGCGGAATCGGGCTGATTCATGTTTTCATATATTCTTCCCAATTGTTTATTTAGATGGTGCGTGGAGTGAGTTTTTCGGCATTTTATGTAATGTGGTTTTGCTTCTGAAAACTGGTTGTTATTGAACAATGCGTCGGCAAGCCTCTGCCTGATGTATAAGTTTTGAGGGTCTAATCGGATTGCTTTACCGAAGAATGAAATTGCATTGCTGTAGTTGTACATTGACATATAACCATTGGCCAATTCCAGAATGTAATAAACATTTGTGCTGTCCTGACTGTATAGTTGTTGCTGGAATTTGATGGCTTCTTCAAATCTGTTTGTGTTTCTGAGTGCCCTGATTTTAAGATGAAGCAATCCTGATTCTAATGATTCTGCGAGTTTGATTTGCTCCAATGCTTCATCATATTTGTGCTCAGCAATAAGTTTTGTAATTACCTCATAGTTTGATGCTGACATTTGCTTTGGCATTGCCAGAAGCATTAGTATTATGAATAATTTTAGCATGGGATTTCTTTTTGGGTTAGTATTGTATTCTTATGAAGAGGTTGCCCGATAAAAATCCCATTGTGTTCATATCTATAAAAACATGAGAATAGAATTTATCAGGCAACTTCTACCTTTGCCGGGTTTGGGTTTGTTTTGTTACTCTTCCTAGTTAAGGACAAAGTTTATGGGAACTGTGTAACTTACGGCCACTGTTATGTTTCTTTGTTTTCCAGGTTGCCAGCTAGGCATTTTACGGACTACCCTGTGTGCTTCATTATCAAGTAAAGGATGAACTCCACGTAGTATCTTAACATTGTCTATTTCACCTTCTTTAGTGATGACGAATTGAACATATACGCGCCCTTGAATTCCTTCTTCAGCTGCCTGAATAGGGTAGCTTACGTTGTCTCTTAGGTAGTTTTGAAGTGCTTCGATCCCTCCAGGGAATACAGGCATTTCTTCTACCACCATAAAAACTTGCTCTCCATCACTGCTGCGAATTGTTTCTCTTGGAAGATTAGCTCTTTGATCATCAGTCAGGTTTCGATAAAAATCAGCCAGCGTGTTACCAAAATCCTGAGTCCGGGTGTTTATCTCAACTACCCCATTTTTCCCAAGATTTCCGAATTTCTCAAGGGCAGACTCATCTTTATAAATTTGAATAGAGGCTATCATATCTGGAGTCAGTACTTTGTTTAAAACCTCCTCATGGACGTCTGTAATGACACCGTCAATGAAATAAATAACCCCCTCTTCATGTGGAGGGATTGTGGAGGAAGAGTGCTCCCCTTTTTCGATAGAACCATAGTTGTCATCCAGTTTTGTGCATGCAAATACTGCAACCAGAATGGCCGGAATAATCCATAGGAATTTTAATTTTTGTAAAGCTGTTGTCGTTTTTTGGGTCATCATGATAAATCTTTTTTTGTTGAGTGAATAGCAGAACATATTACCCAAACGTATGGCTTCACCGCCAATCATCTGGTTAATGAGAACCGCTCTGTAAATTGCCGGATTACTGCAGTTTTGTATTGCGTGATTATCTGCAAGATATTCGTGGTTTTGGCGAACAAAGTGACCATATAGCCATGCAATAGGGTTAAACCAAAGCAACAAACGGACAATTTCGGAGAGCATCAGGTCAATACAATGATATTGCTTAATATGCTCCGCCTCGTGTCTCACAATTTCTTTTATATCGCTTTTATTAGCAGAGGGATTAATAAAAATATAAGCGAAGAATGAAAACGGGGCAGGGTATCGGTTTGATTCTATAACTGTAAAGTTATTGACGTAAGTTTGTGGTGAAACAACAATTTCTTTAAGTAGAATGTAGGTTTGATAGAGAAGCCTGGAACTAAATGTCAGCAGACCTATGGCAAACAGTACCGGTAAAATGAACACCCAATTTAGGCGTCTGGTGATATCTTCAGTGATGACTTCTCCTGCAACTAATTCCCCAACAATCACCTGTTCGGTATATGTTGACGAATCAACTAACAGTGTTGGATAGGAAAATGTGAAGAAGGGTAATATGATAGAGGCCAATATTCCTGCAATCAGGAATATTCGGTTTGCAAAGAATAGTCGTTGGTTGCGTAAAAATAGATAATAGACCAAGGCGAAGGCTGAGAGCCACAGCGACGATTTCAAAAGATAGAGGATTAAAGCATTCATAACGGATTGGTTTAAGTTTCTGTTTTTTATTCTTCAGAATTCTTCATTGATTTTTTAATTTCTTTTTTAGTCTGTTCCAACAGCTCTTCGAGCTCTTGAACTGAGAGATCTGTTTCTTTGGCAAAGAAGGAGGCCAGAGCAGGGAATGAATTGTTAAAGTAGTTTTTCATCAAACCCAACAGCTGTTTTTTTGAATAATCTTCTTTTTTGGTAAGAGGAAAATAGACGTGAACGTTGCCATAAGTTTTATGATCAACATGTCCTTTCTTTTCTAATATGCGGATAATGGTCGAAACGGTGTTGCGTGCAGGTTTTGGATCCGGAAACTCATTTCTGATGTCCTTGACTGCACCTTCCTGTAATCGCCAAAGAATCTGCATTATTTGTTCTTCTGCGTTGGTTAACTGCATTTTTTTTCTTGTTTATTAAATGTAACATCAAAATAACGACTAAGAAATTAGTCAGTCAATAGGGGAGGTGTTAAAAATAACTAAATAATTAGTCGGTGTGTTTGTTTGTAATTGAACTGAGTATATGAGAATGGATTCTTCAGTGCAACATATTACCCTATGAGCACCGATCTGAAATACAGATAAGTTAACTAGTATTCCTTATGGTAAGATTTTGTTGTCCCGTTTTGAGATGAACCACCAAAAGGGGTGTTGTTAATTTTATTGCAGATGTTGATTATGGATATGTGAAAAAACGTACGCAGCAATCTTCCTCCACTTTGCTAAAGTACATTCAATATTGTTTGAATTAATAACTTTTCGTCAATGGGTTTAGAGATATAACCATCAAAACCTGCCTGTAGTATTCTTTTTTTGTCGAATTCTGTGGCATAGGCAGTTTGCGCAATGATTGGGATATTTAATCCATGTTGGCGGATAGTATTTGTAGCTTCAAATCCATCCATGAATGGCATTTTAATATCCATTAAAATCAAATCAATGGATGAACTTTGGTTTAATGTCATGTCAATGGCTTCTTGGCCATTGGTCGCACGAAATAATTCAGCAACATATAGTCTGAGAATTTCAACGAGAAATTCCATGTTAATAAAGTCATCCTCAACAATAAGGACTTTTAGTCGGCACAACTGTTCTGATGTCCCCATATAACTCTCATTCATATATTATGCATCTCTCCTTTATTGCATTATTCATTATTAGCGGGAATTCTGAAATGAAAAACCGAACCTCTACCAGGTTCACTCTCTAATGATATTGTCCCGCCGAGTACTTCAATATACGCTTTTGATATGGGAAGTCCAAGCCCAATACCTTCGTGTCCTCTCGAAAGCTCTGTATTAGCTTGAATAAATCTCTCAAATATTGCTTCATGCATTTCTTTTGGAATACCTATTCCTGAATCTTTAATATAAAAATTAACGAAGTCAGTATCTTTGGTGCATTCGATAATTATAGAGCCTGAGTAACTAAATTTTATGGCGTTATCAACCAGATTTGATAGTATTTTACTTAGTTTGTCGTAATCTGAATGAATGGTTTTAAATGATGGAGGCAAATGATTTTTTATTTCAATTGAGAGTTTTCTCTCTTCTGCAAAGTTTTCATGTAGTTGCATAATTTCCATCAACAGATTATTGATGCTAAAGTCCGTTCGATGCAAAAGTATTTGACCGGTTTCAATTTTTGAGATATCGACCAAAGCATTGATGGTGTTCATCATTCGTATCCCCGATAATTCAATCATTTCAACATAATATGCATAGCTGCTTGGGTCGTCCGGTTTCCTTTTTAATAACTGTGTAAATCCGAGAATTCCATTCATCGGCGTTCTGATCTCATGTGATAAGTTTTGAAGGAAAGCGGTTTTTAATTGGTCGCTCTCCTCAGCTTTTTCCTTGGCTTTTTGTAACTCTACTGTTCTTGCTCTTACTTCGGTTTCTAAGGATGTATTTAATGTTTTAAGCTGCTCCAAACTATGTTTTAATGTTAGATGGGTTTCCACCCTCATAATTAGTTCCTGGTGATCGAAGGGCTTGATGATATAATCCTGTGCACCAACCCTGAACCCTTCAATTATGCTTTCCCGGTCGCTCTGAGCAGTAAGAAAGAGTACCGGAAGGTTTGCAAGTTCTGGGTTATTTCTGATTTTCTTGCAAACTTCGAAACCGTCCATTCCCGGCATGTGGATGTCAAGTAACACTAGGTCGTATCGATTTTTATCCAGTAAATCCAACGCCTCTAAACCATTCATAGCTTGATCGAACGGATAGCCTTCCAGACTTAAGGATTTATTCAGTAGGGTGAGGTTTACCTTGCTGTCATCAACAATTAGTATTTTGCTCTTGGTTTTGTTCATTGGTTTTGGGGTTATGTTTTATAAGTAACAACCTGTATTTATCAGTTACTCTTAATAAATGGTAGAGATATAGACATTTAATATAGATATAATTACGATATTATGTGATGTTTTGTTGATGGAATTTTGTTAACTGTTTAGTTTTTATTGACCAATGAATCTTTTTTTGTTGTATATGGGTTTTAAATTAAAACATGAGTCCACTCCGAAAAGTGATTTTATTTATAATGTATTATATATCAAATAATTAGTTGCGTATTTCAATCATTTTGTGTATCTTAGTTGCATCATAAAAAGAGCCATAAATGTTTAAAAAATCATCAGAATCAGGTCAGCTAAATATATTTACGTCGTCCAAATCTTTGTTTTCTGGCAATTCGCTTAAGATGTACGAAGATAAACAGGCATGGCATAATCAGTTCCGTAAACAGATCACCATGCGAATTGATGAAAATATCTTCCGACCTTTATATTGCAAGGATAACGGCACCCCTAATGCTCCTATACGCATACTGGTTGCAAT
>NZ_FUYV01000004.1:51047-293214 GCF_900168165.1 Alkalitalea saponilacus | reverse complement strand
ATCATACGGTGCTTACGACGATGCCACAAAAAAGAACGCCGGCATTTGCGGCGTTGGCGAAATGTGGGGGTATTATGTTGGTGGGTTGTTGGCAACGAGGCAGTATGGTGGGGATAGGTTTACTGGTCGGGATTATTGGTTTAGACCTTTTATTATGAGGCGCTTGGTCGATAATGCAGGTTTAACACAAAAGCAAATATTCGACTGTTTAACCAGCGACATAAGAAGTCACGAGCAATTAAAAAACAGATTAATATCAAGATATGAAAACAGGAGAAAGCAAATTGAAGAGGCATTTAGCGTATGGGGGTTTTAGTGCGCTATTATTATTTCTGGTAGTTGCCTCTTGTTGTTACAATGTGGAAGCTGATTATTCTTTTGAGAATAAACTAAATGATGAAGTAAGGTTAACACTATATTCTAGTGGCTCAAATATCAAAGGAACTAAAGATTATAATATAGTTGAGGGAGGTAATATTATATTAAAACTTGTGATAGGGATGGTTTTGGTGATGTCATTGGCAATGAGGTTGATTCAGCAAAAATTGTATTAACGGATAGTTCCAAAGTTATTGCAATTTGGAGAGCTTCGGGTGATCATTTTTTATCTGAGAGCTATGAAAATTTACCAGACTTTTTTGATTGGTGGTATTGGGAGGAGAATCGGATTCAACATGGCGGTTCACATGCAGAATATCGTTATATACTCGAATTGAGAGATAAATAATTAGGTTGTATTGAGGGTTTGACTTAAAGTCAAACCCTCAATACTTAATCTATAGATTTTGATAAGCGTAGTCTGGAGACTACAAAAGTTTTTCGGCTAATTGGCCGCTTTGCTTGCAAAGAAACTTTGCCGAGCGGGATTATTGATAAATAGTACTATACAATAGATCGTTAGAGTTTTAGATATTAGACAAAGGCAAACACTTAATTATAAGCAAATTACGTATTTTATAAGTGACTTTGCATATACCTGGAAATCAAATAAATATAAAAGTTTGACGAACTATTAACTATAATAACAAAGCTTTTATGTGTAGAATAAGCATGATAATATTACTCCTAATTTTTCAAATTCCTTTAGTTTTCGCGTCTAATGGAAAAGAGGATGTGTTTGTCAGAAAAAACAAATTTGGAGTTGAAATTGGTGGAAGCTCTTTAATTATGAGTACCAAATATGAAAGGATATTGCTAAATTACAATCGGCATAAAACAGCAGTAGAATTAGGGGTTGGTCTGCTAAGTTTAAACACAGGAATTAACCAATTGATTTCATTCCATCAACACCATGTTGAATTGAAGATGGGCGCACTAGGGACCAGAATGATATATTCAGACTCTATTTACTACTCTTTTGGTGTGGGATACAGATTTCAAAAATCTCATGGTCGAACTGCATTTCAGATCAGTTGCCCAATCAATTATGGTAAAAACTCGGGCTACTTTGTAAATGTCGGTGTGTCAATAAGTCGGGTGTTTTAGGTTTTTAATATGGTGGTAGTAATGCGGAGAATGTCTCCATTTAAATTTTGCTAGATATTTCAGCTAACAATTCCATAAACCGTCTGATAAACTTCATGTTTTAATTCATTAAAGCCCTCTTCACTTAATGCTGGCGAGTTTGTCATTAACTGCAATGCTAACGGTGAATGTTCTTTATGATAGGGAGGTTGGAAATAGCTGTATGGGTGCAACAAAAATCCGAGTCTTTCATAAAACCCAATTCTGCGAATGGCCATTTCCTCTATTGGCGGTTCCACTTCGAGCACCACAGGATGAGTATTTTCGTTTAAAAATTCTCTAAAAATGATATTCCCCAGTCCCTGATTTCGGAATTTGGAAGAAACGGCAAAGTGTTCCACAAATCGATGTTTTTTCAACTGCCACCAACCGATAAACCCTTTAAGATCATCGCTTTCATCATGAAAAAGCTTTATAGCGAAGAGCTTTGTTTTTAATTGTATAGCATAGTCTTCTCGCAGTTTTCTTTCAGATTCCGGAAAACTTTCAACCATGATGCTCCAAAACTGATTGAAGAGTTCCGGAGAGCTGTTTAAGATAATTGCATGATTCATTTCACAACAGATCGTTAGATTTTTAGGTCGCTATAAATAATCATATTCCTTGAATACTGCTGCTTGACCAATTCTGTTATTCTCAGAATCATATATATTCCAAATAATAGCATTCCTGATTTCAAATCTCCTGCCTGTTTTAGATATTCTAATGCCCGAATAATTTTTTGAATACCCATTTTTGGCAACATCAGCTAAAAGCTTTTCTCTTTTTTCTCGCTGGTCACTTTCCGCAGAATATTTGGAAAGCATATTTGTAAATTCTTCCCATGACATTTCAAAAAGGGAAAGTGCTGCTTGATTTGCATAGTTAAATACTGGTTCATTTGTCCCATTGTGAGCTAAAAGTACATAATCAGAATTGAATGCTTGTTTTGCTTGTTGTTCCAAATCCAAAGAAAAATCAACAATCTCAATATTCGTCAACTTTCTCAAGCTGCTCGTGATTAAATAAACGTAATCTTCCAAGTAGCCATTTTCGCTACTCGGGAAACCGGTATTTTCCATTCAATGATATTTTAGTCTTTTTTTGGTTTTGCATGAATGCCTCGCAAATAGGGTTTTTAAGAAACACAGCAAGAATGCAATTGTATTGGTTATTATGGCTCATAGTCATCAGCGGATTTTGTGGGTGGTGAGTGCAACAACATGCACAAAGCTATATGCAATTAAGAGCCTCTTTAACCGTCATTTTTTCTTTGATGTTTTGATCCTTCGCCAACTGGTTACAGACAGTTATAATGCCATTTTCAAGTACATCTTTCCCGTTAAAAATCTCTGCACTCATGCAATCCACCGTGCATGCAAGAATTCCGGCATCACACAATGATTCGAGACTTTTTACACCTGCGTTATTTTTGCCGATCCCGGCATCATTAAAAAATACAGCTTTAACGTGATGTTTCTGAGCATATTCACCGGCACT
This sequence comes from Alkalitalea saponilacus, assembly GCF_900168165.1. GTDB lineage: Bacteria > Bacteroidota > Bacteroidia > Bacteroidales > Marinilabiliaceae > Natronoflexus > Natronoflexus saponilacus. The sequence continues at coordinate 290,211 of NZ_FUYV01000004.1, read as the reverse complement.
CAAACCGCCATGGGATCCACATACAACGATCTCTCCAGAATTGTTCTTGTTCAAGAAAGTTATGCTATCAGTTACGGTGATACTCACTCCATCAATTTGTGTTTGAGTTTGTTGTTTTAGGTCTTTGGAGCTATTGTTATCTCTATTAAGAGATGTATGGTTTTTACTTTTTTGAGTTGGTGAGTCGGGTTTGATAATTTTGATTATTTTGGCAACAGCCTCTTGCACAGAATTACCGATTTCTATTCCTAGTTCTTCAGCTAGAGTGTTGGAGTGACTTATGGTTCCACTCTCCCAGGTATCGCGGGCAATGCCAATTTCAGCACTATTGTGATCAACAGCGCAGGCCAGAATGTTTTCGGCCTCGTAATGTGAAAGACCTCTGATTCCTGCCTCATTTTTACCAACACCTGCATTGTTGAGGAAAACAGCTTTTACATGACAGTTTTTTACATGTTTGGCAAGCTCCTGATTGCCACCACAATGAGAACCGCAGACTAGAATTGGTCTTGTATTATCGGATTGTAAATCACCTAAACTATCCAGTAGCACTATAGCATCAGGTATTTTCATGTTATTCCTCATAACAATAGATCGTTAGATTTTTAGATCATTCCCGATAAAATCGGGATTAGATGCTGAGCCAGCGAAGTCCCACATGGCGGGGTTAGTTAAAAACAAGTCCTTAATTAAAAGCAAATTACGCATATAAACAGCGAACTTACATATGCCTAAAATAAAGCATATAAAAAACTTAACGAACTATTATAATCAGGTTAGCAATTACTGACTTCTGACTCTTTTGCTACAAGTTCAGCACGAGCAATTGCCCATCCCTTTTCGTATGCTTTAATGTTTCCTTCAACAAACTTTTCAGGAACATTTTCTTTTACGATTTGAATCATCTCATCATGGTTGTATCCTCTATACTCAGAATAGAATCCAAGCATGACAATATTCATCATTTTGCTGATGTCAAAATCCGGATTTTTGTTTTCATCGGGATCAACAATAAACGTCTTCTTTCCAGATTTCCTTATCAGCTCTGTTTTAGATTCAGGCATGTCTTTTTCCAGTCGCGTGTTTACGCTAGAAGTTGATAACTCAAAAGTGCTTGATAAAATGACGCCATCTTCTTTCAAGCAATGCAAATACCGGAGTGTTTCTGTTTGTTCGAAAGATATAACGTAATCAGCATCTCCTGCCTTAATAAAGGGAGATAGCACGGGTTTGTTTGAATATCTAAAGTGGCTTTCAACACCTCCTCCTCGCTGCCCCAATCCAATTACATCAGATATTTTCAACTCATACCCAAGTTTCATATAAAACTTGCTTAAAAGGTTACTGAAAAGGAGAATACCTTGTCCTCCCACACCAGCAATTATAATATTTTTTCCTGTATCCTGCATTTTTATAACATTATGGCGTCAAACTTACATGCCGTAGAACATAACCCACAGCCCACACAAAGATCCTCGTTGATAAATATTTCAACCTTTCCGTCCTTGCCTTTTTTACTCTCAATAGCCAAACACCCGATATTGACACATTTTCGGCATTGCGTACAAAGATCCTGGTCAATATGATAAGGATCACTTTTTGGCAGTTTGAATTTCGTAATACATGGTTTTTTAACAATAACCACTGAATTAGTCTTTGCATTTACCGCATTGAGGATGGCATTTTCCAAGGTTTCAATTTCGTAGGCATCTACGGTCACAATATCTTTTACACCAATGGCCTCACATACTTTGGCAATTTCCAGTTTGTTTTCCGGCTTATAATTAAACCCAAACTCACTGGAGGCAATATGCTGGCCGCCGGTCATCGCAAGACAGCTATTGTCAACAATAATCACCGTAGATTGACTGTCATTAAATATCAGATTCATCAACCCATTGATTCCTGTGGCCCAAAAACCACCATCACCAATCATGGCCACAAAATTTTCTCTATGATCTGTTGCTACGTTGTAACCATGAGATAGTGCAATGCTTGAACCCATGCACTTTTGCAGTGAATAGGCTTCCGTATGGGGAAAGCAACCTATAAGACCACAGGTAACATCGGCAGCAGCCTTGATTTTATGTTTTTTTAATATTTGTGTGATAAAGAGGTGAGAGCATCCGGCACAACTAACAGGTAATCTAAAAGGAATACCTTCCATAATCGCTCTTTTTGGAGCGTCCGGCACGAGTTTTTCCTCAATAATATCAGGGGTAAAACGAGTCATTTCAGGGAATTTAGGAAATAACTCCTTTCCTATAACCGAAACTCCCAAATCCTTTATGTTCTTCTCCAAAATATCATGACCGTCTTCAATCACATATAGTTCGTCAACATGTTCAGCCAATTCCCGGATCAACTTTTCCGGTAGCGGCATAACAAGCCCCAGTTTTAAAATCGAAGCATCGGGTAAAACTTCTTTCGTGTAAAAATATGGTGTGCCTGCTGTAATTACGCCAATCTTTTTACCGTTCAATTCCAGCTTGTTAATATCGAAGTCATTGCAGTCATCAGCCAAGCGCTTCATGTGTGCCGGAAAATCATTAAAACATTTGACCAACTTTGGATGCTCGGAGCCTTTGGCATTCATCATCATGGTGGTCATGATAACTTTACTGAAACTTACAGGATATTTAACCCTGCATTTTGCTTCGTAAGTATATTCTTCATCAATTATAACGCGACTGGTTGTCTTGCAAATTACTGATGTAATTTTAAGTATGACAGGAGTCGTGTATTCTTCACTAATCTCGAATGCTTTAACCATGAGATCTTTGGCATCCTGACTGTCACTTGGTTCTAATACGGGAATATTGAACATGTTCCCGTAATGACGAACATCGTTGTAGTCATCGCCCGCAATACGGCCAACATCATCGCCAACCACAATTACCAAGCCACCGTTGATCTGACTGCCGGCAGCACCGCCCAGCGCATCAGCTGCCACGTGTAAACCAACTGTTTTCATTATAGCCAGGCTGCGATAACCGGCAAATGAAGCGCCTATGGCTACTTCTAAACCCACTTTCTCATTGGTCGACCATTCACAATAGATATCGGGGTATCTTTGGTGCGTATAATCCATTACCTCCGTGGACGGTGTGCCCGGGAATCCGGCAGCAACTTTTACACCTGCTTCAAAGGCCCCCCTGGCAACTGCTTCATTGCCATTCATCATAACCATTGTGGTAAACTTACTTTCTGTTATCATATTAAAAAGAGCTTCCTATTATCGTTTTGTATTTCTCTTGGTGTTATAAGTAATAATTCTTAATCTTTATAATATATCTGGTATATGGGGATATAAAACACAACTCCAAATATATTGTGTTTGTATTTAATAACTTGGTATAATCTAAAACAGCCATGCAATAAGCTATTGTTTACAAAATTTTGCGGAAAATAGATAAATTATATTAATCATCCAAATATGAACCCCCGGATAATTGATTATTGAACGGACGAAACCGAATAATTTAAAAGGAATCTAAACAAGTAGTTTAGCCCTATATTTGTTATTAAATATAGTCAAATCGTTTAATATCTGTGTTTTGTCATTGTTTTTGTCTGAAATTAAGGCACCAAAATAAAATCCCACTTGCCTTGGCAAGTGGGATTTTATTTGTCACATGAATAACTATTTTTGATAATATTTGAGTTTATAACCTTTGATAAGCACATTAATGGCTTTTATTTCCATTAACACCTAAATATCTCCGGGGAAACTCATCGAATCATCTTATTAAAACATGCTCTAATTCTTAACCGGCGGAGGAGGAATGGTTGGTAGCTCCTCGCGCTCTTTAAGTTTTTCAAGTATTACCTCTATGGCTTTGTTCAGCTGTTCATCCTCTCCGGTAAACTCTTTGTAAGGGTCATTTTCCAGAAAGATATCAGGCTCAACACCAACACCTTCAATCATCCAGTTCCCTTCCATTGAAAGAGATGTGAATTGAGGAATACGCAAATCTGTTCCATCAATGAATGGTAAAGAGCCGGTAATTCCAACTATACCTCCCCAGGTTGTGGTTCCAATAACCGTTCCCAGTCCAAGCGCCTTAAAGCCATGAGCAAACAGGTCTCCATCCGATGCAGAATATTTATCAACCAGTGCTACCATAGGTCCGGCAAGTGTTTGTGCAGGGATGGTAGATACCACGTTTGTATTTCTTCGCATATTAACGCGATACGGAACACGACTCAGTCTTTCAAGTATCATTGGAGAAACATTACCACCACCATTTCCACGGTCGTCTATAATCAATGCCTTCTTATGCAATTGAGGATAGAAGTGCTTCACAAATTCATTTAATCCACCCGGGCCCATATCAGGAATATGGAGATAACCCACTTGTCCGTTGGTAGCCTCATAAACTTTTCTGATATTGTTCTGCACCCATTCGTAATAGTATAATCCGCTTTCGTCGGAAACCGGGGTTACGAGTACATGACGTACATTATCAGTAGATGGTCTGTTGCTTACTGTCAATTCAACAGTTTTTCCTGCTGTACCTTTCAGAAGTTCATAAATATCGTTTACACTTTCTGTTGGAACGCGATTAATTGCAACGATGTATTCACCAACCGAAACATTCACACCGGGTGCATTCAGTGGCGATTGCAGGTCACTGCTCCAGTTTGCCCCTTCCAAAATGTGGTCGATTCGGAAATATCCGGAATCGTGACGTGAAAATCTGGCACCAAGAAGTCCCATTGGAATTCTTTCGGTCTGTGGTTGGTCTCCGGGATTTACATATGCATGACCGGCGTTGAGCTCTCCAATCATTTCACCAATGACATAATTGAGGTCGGCTCTATGATTAACATAATTAATCAGCGGAGAATACTGTTTATAAATGGTATCCCAATCTACGCCGTGCATATTGTCCACATAAAAGAAGTCGCGCATTTGTCGCCATGCTTCATCAAATATCTGTTGCCACTCTTCACGGTAATTTACCACTGCCACCATACCTGAAAGATCCATGGTGTTTTCCATCTGTACAGTTGATGTTGGCAAATCAATCACTCTCCAGGTTTTATTTCGGCCAACCAGCATTTTATTGTTATTGGAAGAAATGGTATAACGATAATCGCCCAAAAACTGTTCTTTCTTTTCACCCAAATCGTACGTCAACAATCCATTCCCTTCGCGTCCTCCCTGGAACATTCTATTGTAATATACCCGGTTGTTTACACAACTGATGTTGAAGTATCTCGCAGGCTCAATGGGAAGCTCAACAATACGGCTTCCAATCCCAGCAAAATCGATTCTAACATTCACATCATCTTTTTTCTCTCCATTATCCTTTTCAGGTTCACCTGTTTTTACCACTGCATTTTGCGGAGCAAAAGGTGAGGGGGTTTCACTGCTGAGTAAAACCATATAGATTTTCGACATGTTGATGTAAGCATGATTCCATTCGGTACTGCTGTAGATAGGACTGAAACTTCGGTCGGAAGCAAACAACAGATATTTACCATCAGCTGAAAATACCGGACTATAGGAGTGGTGCCATTTATCGGTAACCGGGTGAATGTTGCCGGTTGACAGGTTTATAATTTTCACAATACCCATCCTGTTATCATTCCAATGGGTATATGTAAGCCATTTGCTGTCGGGACTCCATGAAAAATCATTGATTGGCCCCAGATTGTTTTCGGCCATTTCTCTGGTTCTTCCGTTGGAAACATCGGTAACGTATAATTTAAAATTTTGGTCGTTCCAGGCAATCATTCGGCTGTCGGGACTCCAGGCGATGTTGAATTTGTAAACATCACCGCCGGTGGTGAGTTGTCGGGGAACATTTTCTCCGTAAATATCGTTCACCCAAATTTCATATTCGCCACTTTTATCTGATAACCAGGCAATTTTGCTGCCATCCGGCGACCAGATACCGTTGCGCTCGTGAACGCCTGAGGTGCGTGTCAGGTTATATGTAATGCCTTTATCGGCCGGTACAGAAAATAACTCTCCTCGTGCCGAAAACAAGACCCTTTCGCCGTTTGGCGAAAGGTCGGCTGAGAATATTCTCTCCGAGGCATCGACTCTTTCGACCCGTGAATGGTTTTTATCGTTGTTTATTTTTACAGATACTCTTGTATAATCCCGGGTTGTGACATCCATTTTATATATGTATCCGCCATTTTCAAAAACAATGTGGTTTTGAAAATGGGAGGGGAATTTAATGTCAAACTCCTCAAAATGTGTCACTTTTTCCGTCTCCTTAGTTCGTGTATTGTACACGAACAGATTCATGGTGCGGTCTCTATCCGATAGGAAAAATATCTCTTCTCCAATCCACATGGGAATGATATCCTGCGCCGGACTGTCTGTAATGGCATGTGTTTCCCTGGTTTCAAAATCATGAATCCAGATTTCATCTGCCATACCTCCCTGGTAATATTTCCAGGTTCTGAATTCCCTGAAAACACGGTTATAGGCCATCTTATTTCCATCGGGTGAGAAAGACAAAAATCCTCCTTCGGGAACTTCAACACGGCTGGATAAGCCACCTTCGGGACTCACTTTAAACAGCTGTCCTTTAAATGCATTAAAAGAGTGTCTTCTGGAGCGGTAAACAATCTGGCCATCGGGAGTCCAGTTTAAAACAATGTTGTTTGGTCCCATCCGGTCAGCCAAATCATCTCGCCCAAGCGTTGCCGTATAGGTTAATCTTTGGGGAATGCCGCCTTCAGAGGGAATCAGGTAAACTTCGGTATTGCCATCATACTGTCCGGTGAAAGCGATTTGCGTTCCATCGGGTGAGAATCGCGGAAAAATCTCTAATCCTTCGTGTGAAGTGAGTTTTCGAGCTGTTCCACCATCGTGTGGAACAGTGTATAAATCACCGGCATAGGTAAATATAATTTGATTCTGATTGATGGCCGGGAATCTCAGTAGCCTGGCCTCTTCTGCAAGAATAAATGCAGCAAGCATCAAAAAGGTTGGTAATAAAAGGAATCTCTTCATTGGGATGTTATTATTTTATTCGATTATTTTTGGTTGATGAAGTTTTGGTAATGCTTCTAAGCATTAGCACTCTGTCATAACAACAAAATTAAACCCCATGGGTTTAATTTTTCATGATAAATGACAGTTTTTTTCAATGTTTGCATCTTCCATGGGTTTAAACCCATGGACATCGGACTAAAATTTTCCGAAAATTAATTCATCAAACAGTTAAAGAAGTTTACTCTTCAGGTATATGCAATTCTTTTAGAACTGCATCAAACTCCTCAGGCTTTTGTGTTCCCAATAACAGTTGTCGGCCTCCACGAAATTCCAGCTGAACTCCCCAGTAACCTTTGATATTATAAGCTTTTGAGTTTTGTCCAAGCTTCAAACCCAATGCACTCATCTCTTTTATGGGATGATATTCCCGAACAAATGCACTATGCACCTGGCCTAATGGATATTTTTTCCGTTTCAGATGAAACGGAAAAAACTGGTATGAGATAAACCTTGACGAGATTTCCACATCCAATTTAATGATGAGTAAAAAGATGGTGATGACGATGTGAAACGCAGAAAACATGATGCAAAGCGAGTCAGATACGGGAGCTTGTCCGATGGGATTATTCAGAATAACCTGATAAACAAGCGCGAAGTGAGCAGGAATACCTGTTAGTATTAAAACGCCCCAAAGCCAAATCTGGTTAAATCTCTGAACTTCTTTAAATCTGATGGTTGACATAGAACAATTGTTTTACCTGGTATGATTTTGCGAGACTTTTTTTCTTTGCGTATCGATAAAATGTTTAATCATCATCTCAATACTGTCTCACATTTCACTTTCACACTTTCTATTTTATTTCTTTGGATTTGGCTGCATTCACAAATAAAATATCCCCAATATCGTGAAAACTATTGAAAAAGTGAACTCCTTCGTGTTTAATTTTTTCATCTCTGAATCCCATGATGGTTAACGCTGCATTGCGTGAACGGGCACTGATGATTTCGCTGATGGTTTGATTTCCCGTTGATGAAATGATTTCAATATTGGTGAGGGTTATCGGTAAGCGGCCACTGGCAATTCGCTCTTCAAGTTCCTGTTTGGTCTCTTCTGCATGTCCCGGAGCACAAATGCTGAAAATTTTGATATGACCTTTATGCCAGTCGGGATGCGCCATAATAATGTAACCCAATAAAATCATCAGGTTGGTGTTGGTCATGTCGGTTGGTCTAATCCATACATGAATTCCATTCTGAAAGCGAACCGAAGCAGTTGAACTGGCAAAGATACAGACATCAAAATTACCGGCCTTTGTCAGTTTTATATTTTCAAGAATTCGGTGTATCTCCTCCGGTTTGTTTTTATCATATTCAAAAAGTACCATGTTGTTCTCCATTCCCGAAATAGATGGCGCCTGAATTACCTGAGCGATGGCTGAGGTATAGGATGGTGAAATCATGGTATCGATGTACAAGGCATTGTTATCTTCAATTTGCAGATTGATGAGTTGCTTCATAATTTCCCGCGACTCTGAATATGTCTGCTTGCTATAATATCCTTCGAGATAGTGGAAATAAGTTCCAAAGCCATGTTTATAGCTTATCCATTTCATTAAGTCCAATACTTTTTCCCGTTCAAGAGAATTAGGTGAGATACAAACCACGGCAGGCCGCCATTCATCGGCATCGGTTTCCGACTGGTTTTTTTGCATGTATACCTGAATCTTGCGGTTTAGCTGGAATAGTGCCCCTTTAAAAATATTGACCAACCCTTTCTGGTCTTTGTTATAATGCTCAATTACTAGATAAAGAATAACGATGATAATATAGGCCATGATGGTATAGAAAGGGTTAATCATAAACATAACCCAAACTGAAAGTATAAACCCGGCCAAAGAAAAATACCAGCGTGAGCGAAATCTGGGACGATAGGATGGAGGAGCCCCAAAATGATTCAGGAAAGATATAAGGCAGAGTGAACCATAGGTTATTAAAAAGAACATGGAGATGATTTCAGCCACCACGTCCACATCGCCCAAAGCGACAAATATAAAGGCAATTATAAATGAAACGATACCGGCATTAAACGGTTCTCTGGTTTTCCCTTTTCCTTTGGCCATTAGAAGATTGACTCGTCTAAAGGGGAATATTTTATCGTATGCCAGTGCCTGCAAAGTTCGTGGTGCTACCATGACAGACCCCAATGCCGATGAAATGGTAGAAGCTGCCAGTCCCAAAGGAATAATAATAGCTCCCCCGAATGCAATATGCGACATAATTAGCTGGTGCTCCAGTAAGTCAGCCTGAGAAGCAGATACCGACATTTTCCATACGATAAACATGTAGACCAACATTCCGGCAACCGTTCCTCCAAGGGTTCCCAAAGGTATTGATTTTCCCGGGTTTTTAAGGTCGCCACTGAGTCCAACACCGGCTGTCATCCCGGTAAAAGCCGGGAAACAGATGGCAAATATTACGAAGAAATTATCACGATTGAAGAAACCAAAATTATTACCGGGTTGTCGCAGTGCCTCTTCGGCTTCAATGGGTTTCCCTGCAAAAAAGAGGATAAGAGCCACAAAAAGAATGGCAACCACCACGTAAAGTGCTTTGACTCCAAGATTAGCTCCTTTTTTTAGTATTAGTAACGCCAAAAATCCAAGAGCGGGGATACTGATGGCCTGACGTGGTAATTCATATTCAAATGCAGTGTGCCACCAGTTAAAGAATGGCTCAAATGCTTCGGTAAACGCGATAACATAAAAAGCCACGCTGATGGCTTGCGATAAAAACAGCGCTATGCCAATGGTTGAGCCAATTTTCAATCCAAACGACCGGGAAATGATGAAGTATTCGCCACCACCCTCCACGCGAGTGTTGGTAGATATTTCGGAGATAGCAAGTGCTGTAGGCAAGGTTATCATGTGACCCAATACCACAATTAAAATGGCGCCCCAAAATCCAAGGCTGCCAACGGCAAATCCAAATCGAAGAAACAGAATCGCTCCTAATATGGTTGAAATGGCGGTGAAAAAAACCGGTGCGGTTCCGAAACCTGCACCATTGGTTGATGCTTTTGCATTGGCCATACAATGGAATTAATATTGGTTTATGCTAAAATAGATATTTTTTAGAAAATATTAATCGTGTTGGTACCTCAAACATTGAAAGTAAGATAAACAGATGTTTTAATTTGTCTGTTTTAGTGACTACAAGAGAATTTAGTAACATCAAAATATATTTCAAAGATGCCAAAGCTATCGCACCTATATAATTTTTTTGAAATGGCTTTAGGGGCGTAGCCCTGTCATCTAAATATTTCACACACCACAATTTGTTACTCGCTTTCCAATAAGCCGAAGACTCCGGTTTGCCTCCAGAATAACTCCAGGAGATTCCTCATGATTCTTTATTGCATTTAAAACGTGAGTGCTTTGCACAAAAGCACTCATTGCACGAACGATTTTCCATCTTATTAATTCGTTATGTAGATGTTTTTCGTAACAACTTTTCAGTTTTTCGAAGACCCGGGAATTAGGATGATAAAAACAGATATACCCAATGGCATCAATGGCCTCACTTATCTGATTCACATTGTTTTGTTCTAAAACTTGCAGCAAATCGGGGAGCGCACATTCACCAATGCTTGCGAGGGTTCTGGCCGCAATGTCGCGTGGCAAAGGGTAGTTGCTTTTTCCAAATTGTTTTGTGGGTACAGATTGGTGTTGATTGGAACCAATTTTTCCCAACTCGGCAGTTAATAGCTGTGTTGAATCTTTTTTGTGAGCAATAAGTGCTTTGGTTATTTCAATTTTTGAATAGAGTTTTTTCTCTTTTCGAAGAGCCACTATTAGTTGGTCTGCAACGTATTTGGTTTCTGTAGCCAAAAGTTTGGCAGCAAGCGTTCTCTCTTTGGCGGTTTTGCTGTTAAGAAGATTGATTTTTTCATTAAACGATAATTGGTAATGAAGATTTTTCTCTTCATCGTCAATAAAACCTCTCTTTTCAAGACTTTCCTTACTACTGCGCATTCTTTTTTTGTGCTTTCTTGGCTTTTTCCCAAATTTCATCCATTTCGGCCAGCGACATCTCTTTCAAGTCCCTGCCTTTTGTAATGGTTTCTTTTTCCAGGTAGTTGAATCTGGAAATAAACTTACGGTTGGTTCGTTCCAAGGCATTTTCAGGGTTTATGCCATACAATCGAGCGGTGTTAATTAGAGAGAAGAAAAGGTCGCCAAATTCATCCTCAATGCCATCCTGGTTGCCCTTTTCCACTTCTGCTTTTAATTCACTGAACTCCTCCTGTAGCTTGTCCCACACCTGAGAACGTTCTTCCCAGTCAAAGCCTACACCTCTTGCTTTGTCCTGTATTCGGTTGGCTTTTATCATGGCCGGCAAAGAATCCGGCACTCCTGACAGAACCGATTTATTACCGTTTTTTTCTTTCAGTTTCAGTTGTTCCCAGTTTTCTTCAACCTCTTTGGCATTCTCAACTTTGGTGTCACTAAAAATATGAGGGTGGCGATAAATTAGTTTATCTATGAGGTTTTGCATAACGGTTTCAATGTTAAACGCACCTTTCTCCTCACCAATTTTGGCATAAAAAACAATGTGCAACAGCAAATCCCCCAACTCCTTGCCGATGGCTTCGTCGTTGCCTTCCAGAATGGCATCGGCCAGCTCATAAGTCTCTTCGATGGTCAGTGTACGTAAAGTTTCGTTTGTCTGCACATTGTCCCACGGACATTTTTCTCTGAGAATATCCATAATTTCCAGCAAACGCTGGAAGGTATCTTTTTTAGATTGCATTATCTTTTTCAATTAAATTTTCAAGGTACTCCGCAGCATAACGAACATACTTATAACAAAGCTGTTGTTTTAATTTTCCTGATTTAAACAACTCAGCTCCCTGTGGTGTGGTTAAATCACATTTGTCCAACAACTCAAGACAGTTTATATGGCCAAATTGATTCTCAAATTGAGAGATAAACTCATGCACCAATTGATAGTTTTTGTTTTTGATTTCCATTGAAGATGCTGGATGTTCATTTTCCAGTACATTTGAATCGTTATACGGAGGCTTGAGGACGCCAATAGCCATTACGGCACCTGCAATGGCGCCGCAAACTTTTTGTTTGCGTCCCATTCCCCCACCAAACCCGCTGGAGACAGCTAACAACATAGGTAAGTCAAAATTTCTATCTCTTACAGAACTGAAAAGAACAGATTCAGCGCAGTTGAATCCCTCTTCAAATTTTTTCTGTGCATAGCCAGCATTGTTCATATCTTTCAAAGTTATAAATTTGAAACTATGTTTCAAATTTAAGTTCAAAAACCAACATATCTACTTCCCATATGCAAAAATTGTTGTTAATTTGTAATCGATAAAAACAGAGATTTCCAAACTTATATATGATAGAAAAACTCATTTATCTTGAATCCATTGATTTAATGGAATTTCTGGGTGTTAAAAATGCCAACCTGGACATTATCAAAGCTCATTTTCCTAAACTAAAAATTGTAGCTCGCGGCAACTGGCTAAAAGCCATTGGTGATGCAGCGGAAATTGCCGATTTTGAGGAAAAAATCAATCTGTTAATAGAGCATTACCATCAATATAATGTGCTTAAGGAGTCTTCGGTAATTGAAATATTGATGGGAGCTTCTTACTATGGAGGAGGCAAGGAAGACAGCGACACTATCTTATATGGAGTAAATGGCAAACCCATTAAAGCGCGTACGGAGAATCAGCGCCGTATGCTGAAAGCATACGATACCAACGATTTATTATTTGCCGTGGGGCCTGCCGGAAGCGGAAAAACATACACTGCCATTGCTTTAGCAGTGAGAGCGCTAAAAAGACGTGTTGTAAAACGTATTATTTTGAGCCGGCCGGCTGTTGAAGCAGGTGAAAAATTGGGATTCCTTCCCGGAGATTTAAAGGAGAAAATCGACCCTTACCTTCAACCATTATACGATGCCTTGATGGATATGATTCCACCGATAAAACTTAAGGAGTTCATGGAGAACGGAACCATTCAGATTGCCCCTTTGGCATATATGCGCGGTCGTACACTCAATAATGCCTTTGTCATTCTGGATGAAGCACAGAATACCACCACCAATCAGCTGAAAATGTTTTTAACCCGGATGGGTGACCATGCCAAATTTGTGGTAACCGGAGATGTGACGCAGATTGATTTACCAAATCCACAAACATCAGGTCTGGTGCAGGCCATGCGCATTTTAAAAGGGATTAAAGGAATTGAACGAATTAAATTTACCGTGAAGGACATTGTTCGTCACCGATTGGTTCAGGACATAGTAGAAGCGTATGAGAAGGAGTGAGTAAGGTTTGAAGTTTTAGGTTTCGGAGCGTAGCGGAGTCCCGCATGGCGGGAAAGGTTTTAGGTTTAATGCCGTGGAACTGTTTACAGGGTAGGAGCAATTGGAGTTGATTTCATATTTGCCTTTTTAGGTTATAGATTTGTCTTGTAAATAATATTTTTTTTGTGGTATTTATATCTTAAGGAGACATAAAGGCCATATTTCTTTCAATTATCATTAACTAAAATAATATACAATCAATGGAAAGCGCGATTGTAAAAACCAATTTCAAATTTCCCGGACAAAACCATCTCTATATTGGCAAGGTTCGGGATGTTTATAACATCAATGACGATTATCTTGTGATGATTGTTTCGGATAGAATTTCTGCCTTTGATGTGGTTCTGCCAAAAGGAATTCCTTTCAAAGGACAGGTGTTAAATCAAATTGCATCAAAATTTCTTGATGCAACAGAAGATATTGTTCCAAACTGGAAAGTAGCCATCCCTGACCCGATGGTTACCATTGGCCTCATGTGTGAACCATTTAAAGTAGAGATGGTTATTAGGGGATATCTTACGGGCCATGCATGGAGAGAGTATAAAGCGGGTAAACGCGTGTTGTGCGGTGTGCCATTACCCGATGGCATGGTTGAGAATCAAAGATTCAGTGAACCTATTATTACTCCCACTACCAAAGCATCGCATGGACACGATGAAGACATATCACGGGAGGATATTTTACGAAAAGGCATTGTGTCGGAACAGGATTATATTCAACTCGAAAAATACACCCGTGAACTTTTTGCCCGTGGCACTAAAATGGCCGACAAAATGGGGTTAATTCTGGTGGATACAAAATATGAATTTGGAAAGAAAGATGGTGAAATTTATCTGATTGATGAAATTCACACGCCTGATTCTTCCCGCTATTTCTACAAGGAAGGTTACCAGGAGCGATTGCAGAAAGGAGAACAGCAACGCCAGTTATCCAAAGAGTTCGTACGTCAATGGTTAATTGAAAATGGTTTTCAGGGGAAAGAAGGTCAGATTGTTCCCGAAATGGATGATTCTTTCATTAAAAGTGTTTCTGAACGTTACATCGAACTTTTTGAGAAAATTACAGGGGATAAATTTGAAAAGGCAAACGCAGTCGATGTTGAAGCCCGAATTGAGAAAAATGTGAATGCCTGTTTGCAGGCACTTCATAAATAAGAGATGTTTGATTATACATTGAATATTAACATGGCCACTAATTCAATTGTGGCCATTTGTTTAATTATCTACATGATTACAAATTACACCCAGTGAGTAACATTCATCATCATACAGAAAATGAAGAAAAACTGCCGCTTGTCGATTCACAAGGGAGAGTGATTGGCATGGCTTTACGTTCCGAGGTCCACAGCGGCACAGATAAGCCATTGCATCCTGTTGTGCATTTACAAGTGGTTAAAAACGGAGGCGTTTGGCTACAAAAACGCCCTCTCCACAAATTGGTTCAGCCGGGAAAGTGGGATACAGCTGTTGGTGGCCACATCTCTTATGGTGAATCGGTTGAATTATCCCTGCAACGGGAGTCTGAGGAGGAGATAGGCATTAATCCTAAAGGTGCTGTTCCCATTGGAAAATACGTTTGGGAAAGCAATTTGGAACGAGAACTGGTTTATGTGTTTGTTTTAAAACATGATGGAGAAATCCAACCCAACGCGCAAGAATTAGATGGCGGAAAAGTTTGGCAAATTAATGAAATTGAAGAGAATTTGGGGAAAGGTGTTTTTACTCCAAATTTTGAACATGAGTTTGGGCGATATAGAAATAAAATCATCATATAAATTAACGCAGAGACGCAATGACGCAGAGTATAACGCGACAATTTTCCATATACAGAAACGCTTAAATTAGAGAATATAAGAAAAGCTTTTCGTTTTTGCGTATGTGCATTTGAATTAATCTACCCCTGCAATATAAATATTGCAGGTTTTTTGTGCAATTCAGGCAGTTTTCCTTTCCATTGTCCAATGGTTTTTGTAACCACAAACTCGTCGGGCATGGTCAGGTTATATGCAATGCAAAGGCGTGTTTGGGGATTGCAGTTACTTACAATGTCCTGAGCCAGGTGGTTGTTTCTAAAAGGGGTTTCGATAAAAATTTGCGACTGATGTTCGTTGCGTGAGCGATTCTCCAATTGGCGAATGGTTTTTATGCGTTCATCTTTTTTGATGGGAATATAACCAACAAATGCGAAGTTTTGTCCATTCATTCCTGAGGCCATTAAAGCCAATAAAATAGAGGAAGGTCCCACCATTGGAACTACTTCTATCCCTGCCTGGTGAGCCAGTTTTACCACCTCTGCGCCCGGGTCGGCAACTCCCGGACAACCGGCTTCTGATATGATGCCCACATTTTGGCCGGCTTTTAAGGGTTTCAGATATTCGGCGAATTGTGCCGGCGTAGTACGCTTATTCAACATATAAAACTGAGACCCATCAATATCCATCTCTCTGTCCAATGCTCTTAAAAAACGACGTGCAGTACGTAAATCCTCTACAATAAAATGGCGCAGCGATACCGCAATGCTTGCTACATCAGCAGGAATAACGTGCGTAGACTCTTTTGTTCCGAGGGTATTGGGAATGAGATATAGTTTTCCGGGCATAGTTTTTAATTTAGTTGACAAAGATAGAAATTTTGTTGCCCATTAAGACACATAGAACATAAAGTATTTTACAACTAATTATTTACTTTCCCTTTGAAATTCGTGGTTTTTACTAATATTTTTTTGTTGCCCACTAAAATGCAAAGAATAGATAGGAATTTAGATGTATTGTTTGTTGTCCGCTAACGTAAACACCTGTCATCCCAAACGTAGCGTAGCGGAGTGAGGGATCTCTTGTTACAGTTGGTTCGTTATGTTTAATTTGCCTGACAACAATGATTTAGATGTAATTATGGCTCTAGTTTAAATTTGCAATGTTATTTTCATAAAGCCAATTGATTTGGGTCGTATTCTTGAGTTCCTCTTTCCTCCTTTCAAAACTATAATATTATTTTTATAAATTAATCTGTCCTTTCAGGACGCAAATTCTCATTACGCTTACTCCCAAGGCGTTGCCGTTGGGTTGAAATAATCTGCCACTACGTGGCGTTGCAATAAGCAAGATACTTTATCTGTGCGCTACATCAATGCCAAAAGTATTTCCAATGCTGAAAGCCTTATTTAATACAACCTAAAACAATACTGCGTACAGAGATTATGTCTTCCAACAGGCTGAAAGCCTAAATTAATTCAGCCCAAGGCAACGCCTTGGGCTGATGCGATGTATTTCATATTCGCCCTGTGAAGGGCAGATTAATTCCTTGTTCTTATAGTTTAGACCGGGGTGTTAATACCTGTCCCATAAGGTTGCCCTTGTCACACCTTCTGAAAATAAAAACGCTATTATAAACTAGAGCCGTAATTATCTTTCCCGAATGAATGCGGACTAATGATCTAATTGTTTAATTCAATCAGATATAAAGACATAAATATCTCTTAAAGATTTGAACTCAGTACATATTTTCGCATTTTTGCAGTCTAAAATAACATAGCATGCAAAAAAGAAGTTTTAACTTACATAAAATCACAGACAAAAGAGATTTAACCGACTCGACATTTGTGTTACGAATGGAGCGAAACGGGTTGGAGTTTCTTCCCGGACAACACATTCAGGTTGGACCGCCCAATGGCATCCACACAAGGGAGTATTCAATATATAATGCACCTTCGGATGATTATTTGGAAATATTGGTGAGAGAAGTGGAAAACGGTCTGGTAACCCCGGCTTTAAAAAAACTGGTAGCAGGCGATTCGGTGGTTATTAACGATGCAGTGGGCTATTTCACCATAGAGGAAGCTGTTAAGCAGAAAAAAACATTTCTTTTTGTTGCCAGCGGGACAGGAATATCACCTTTTCATAGTTTCGTAAAATCCTATCCCGGACTCGATTACAGGTTGATTCATGGCATCAAATTTGCCGAGGAAGCCTACGAAAAAGAGGCCTATAAACCAAGTCGCTACGCGGCTTGCACATCGCAGGATGAAGGAGGCGATTTCCATGGCCGGGTAACCGGTTGGCTGGAACAAAATCCTGTTAATTCCGATACTTTGTGTTATCTTTGCGGAAATTGTGATATGATTTACGATGTTTATGATATCCTTGAAAAACAAGGGGTAAAGTCATCGGATATATTTACAGAAGTTTATTTTTGATTTTTTAAACGCAAAGGCGCTAAGTCGCAAAGAAAAACTAAAAAAACTCAGCGTTTTTGCGTCTCTGCGTTAATATAATTTATATGAAGTATCATTTAGTAATATTGGGATGCCAGATGAATCAGGCCGATGCGGAGCGTGTTCAGGCAGTGATGGCAAAGATGGGGTATGAAGCAACGGAAAAGGAAGAAGATGCCAATGTGATTGGCATCATTGCCTGTTCGGTGAGGCAAAAGGCCATTGATAAGGTCTATTCCAAAATTGCCAAGTGGAACAAATGGAAGAACAAAAGGAATTTAATCACCTTTGTGTCGGGATGTATATTACCGGATGACCATGAAAAATTCCTGAAGCTTTTTGATTTGGTTTTTGATATGAAAGAGTTGGCCACTTTTCCTGCCATGCTCAGTCAATATGGAGTAACAACGCCTGTTTCCAATTTTGGCCGAATTAACGATGATGAACTCATTAAAGCTGCTACACCCGCTTCAACCGCCGAAAAATTGGGTTTTTCCGGTTTAAAGCCTGCATCTAAAGTGGCTGCAGCTCCTCAAACATGGGAAGTTGAACCTGTTTATAACAGCAGTTTTGAGGCTTTTATTCCCATTCAGAACGGGTGCAACAAGTTCTGCACGTTTTGTGCCGTTCCATACACGCGTGGACGTGAAGTGAGTCGTCCTTCAGCCGATATCATCGAAGAAACACGCAATTTGATTGAAAAGGGGTATAAAAGTATTACCCTGTTGGGGCAAAATGTGAACTCTTATGGCCTGGATAAAAAAGGGGAGGAGTTATCTTTTGCTCAATTGTTGGATGAATTAGGCAGAATGGCCGACGATTCCGGCAATGAAGTCTGGATATATTTCACTTCACCCCATCCGCGCGATATGTCGCGCGATGTGATTGAGGCCATTGCCCGCCATCACTCGCTGGGCAAGCAGATTCATTTGCCGGTTCAATCCGGCGACGATAAAGTGCTCATTCGTATGAACCGTAAACACAGCATGGAGCGTTACCGCGAAGTGGTGGGCTGGATTCATGAATTGATTCCTTCCGCCACGTTGTTTACCGATATCATTGTCGGTTTTACCGGTGAAACAGAAGAGCAGTTCGAAAACACGCGAGCGGCAGTTAGAGAATTCAAATATAACATGGCGTATATCGCCATGTATTCGCCACGTCCCGGCGCAGCAGCTTATGCATGGCAGGATGATGTCCCGCATGCGGAAAAAAAACGGCGTTATGCCATTTTAACTTCCGATTTGGAAGCGGTAGCCATTGAACACACCCAAAAATTAGAGGGAGAGACCGTGAGGGTTCTTGTTCGTGGAAAAGATAGAAAAGATGACTTTTTGAGCGGACATACTGAAGGAAAAATCACAGTCCGTTTTGCATCGGACGACGATTCGCTCATTGGCTCGTTTGTTGATGTTAAAATTGAATCGGTGAGGCCGTTTAGTGCCGAAGGGCAACTGGTAAAGGCAGAGGTTGAAATATAAATAAACGCAAAGACGCAGTGGCGCAAAGAATTTTATATCTTGCGTCTCTGCGTTTAAACAATAATATGAAGGTTGCATTTAAAACATTAGGTTGCAGATTAAACCAGTATGAAACTGATGCCCTTGCGGCACAGTTTAAAGGTAATGGTTACGAGGTGTCAGAAAAGGAAGAGGGAGCCGATGTGGTGGTGGTAAACACTTGCACGGTTACCAACCAGAGCAACCAGAAATCAAGATACGTTATCAGTCATGCCGGACGCATCAACCCTGATGCAAAAATGGTGATAACAGGCTGCATGGCTGAGAGCCATGCCAATCAGCTTCAAAAGAAATTTCCACAAGCAACCGTCATCAACAACAAAGGGAAAAGTGGAATTTTTCATAGCGTTGACTCGTTGGTAAAAACCGGGAATGCCGAACTATCCGGTGAGGATTATGACCTATTCAGTTACCAGTCGTTCACTGAAATGTTTCATACCCGCAGTTTGATTAAAATTCAGGATGGCTGCGATAATTTCTGTACATTTTGCATCATTCCATTTGTCCGCGGAAGAGCCATCAGCCGTCCTGTTGAACAGGTATTAGAAAATGTACGCGATGTTGTGGCAAAAGGAGCGAAAGAGATTGTGCTTACCGGTGTAAATATCAGCCGTTATGAATACGAAGGGGTGAAGTTTTCGGGTTTGGTAGATAAAATTCTGAATCTTGAAGGTGATTTTAGGGTACGCATCAGTTCCATCGAACCGGACCGTTTCGATGACCATTTTTTTACTTTAATAGGTCACCCAAAATTGGCGCCACACCTGCATCTTTGCTTACAAAGTGGTTCTGAGCGAATTTTGCTTCAAATGCGCAGGATGTATACTGTAAAGGATTATTTAAATATTGTAGAGAGGGTTCGGAAAGTTGACCCGGCATCTAATTTCACAACCGACATTATCGTCGGCTTTCCGGGTGAAACAGAGGAGGAGTTTGAAGAGACCATGAGCATTGCACGTGAAGTGGGTTTCGGACACATGCACATCTTTAAATATTCTGTGCGACAAGGTACCAGAGCAGAACGCATGCCAAATCACATTCCCGATAAGGTTAAAACAGAACGCAGTAAACGAATGCACGAGTTGGCAGAGGAGTTGACTGCCGCTTATCGGGCGCCTTTTGATAATACAGAGCAACGCATTCTGGTTGAGAAATGGAAAGATGGTGTGGCTTCGGGGTATAATGATTATTTTGTACCGATGGAATTTGCCTCAGATAACAAAAAACGAAATCGTTTTGAAGTTGTGAAGGCAAGGGTGAAGGATTTTGAATAGTGTAATAAAAAAAGAATTAACGCAGAGACGCAATGACGCAGAGTTAAATAATTTAAAATTCGAATTAACAGAAGTAAATAATCATATCAATGACCATCACCATTCTTGGTTCTGGAACTTCCCTTGGGGTACCCATGATAGCCTGCAAATGTAAAGTGTGTCGCTCCAGCAATCCCAAAGATAAGCGATTGCGTTCTTCGGTTCTGATTCAAACCAATGATAAAAATATTGTCATCGATGCAGGCCCCGATTTTCGCCAACAAATGCTCAGTTGCCAAATACCCCATCTTGATGCCATTCTAATAACACACGCTCACAAAGACCACACTGCCGGATTGGACGATGTGCGTGCCTTTAACTGGATTAATAATACACATGCCAATGTGTATGCCGAACCACCAGTCATTGAAAGTATTAAATAGGAGTTTGCATACGCATTTTCCGAATCAAAATATCCGGGACTGCCGGAAATTGTGCTTAATAGCATTGACGAAAAGCCGTTTATTGTTGAATCAGTTCCGGTGATTCCAATTCGCGTGATGCATCACCGCTTGCCGGTTTTGGCTTTCAGAATAGGCGATTTCTCATATGTTACCGATGCCAATCATATTCCCGAAGCGGAATATGAAAAACTTTTTGGCACCAAAATTCTGGTGATAGACGGACTAAGACATGAACCCCACATCTCTCATTTTACCCTTCAACAAGCTTTGGAAGTAATTGCCCGGATTAAACCACAAGGGGCTTTTATCACACACATCAGTCACCAATTGGGTTTGCACGATGAAGTAAACAAAACCTTGCCTGCCGGAGTGGAATTAGCCTATGATGGATTGGTGTTTAATGTTTAAAGATAATGACATGCCAACATCACGGTGCGCTGCACCACAGGGTTTTTGATGTAGCGGCAGCGCCGCGTGAAGTTTGTTGGTGCTTTTGCAAAATCTGCTTTATTATTGCAGGTACATATTGTTAAAAACTCTATTTCATTGCTTCGCTTAATTTGGTTATATTCGTGCATCAAATCCAAATGAAAAACTACCAATGAAGGTCTGCATAGCCGAAAAACCCAGTGTTGCTAAAGAACTGGCTCGCATTTTAGGTGCTACATCACGTAAGGATGGCTATTTTGAAGGAAATGGTTATCAGGTAACGTGGACCTTTGGCCATTTATGTACGCTTAAAGAACCACACGATTACTTACCCGATTGGAAACGTTGGTCTCTTGGAACACTTCCCATTATTCCGTCTCGTTTTGGCATAAAATTGCTTAACGACCAGGGAGTCATTAAACAATTTAAAGCTATTGAACAGCTGGTTAAAAATGCCGAAATGGTTATTAATTGTGGTGATGCCGGACAAGAAGGGGAGGTGATTCAGCGTTGGGTTTTGCAAAAGGCTGAATGCAAGTGTCCGGTTAAGCGATTGTGGATATCCTCTTTAACAGAGGAGGCTATCCGCGAAGGTTTTGAAAAACTGCATGCAGGAGAACAATTCGACGCTTTATATGCCGCTGGAAGTGCAAGAGCCATTGGCGACTGGCTTTTGGGAATCAATGCCACTCGTTTATATACCCTGAAATACGGTCAGCAGGGGCAGGTTCTATCCATTGGACGGGTACAAACCCCAACTTTGGCGTTGATTGTGGAACGCCAAAAGGAGATTGACAATTTCACCCCGCAACCTTATTGGGAACTGAAAACAGTCTATAAGGAGGTGACCTTTAATAATTCCGAAGGACGATTTACCAATAAAGATGAAGCTGAAAAAGCCATTGAAACCATCCGGGGTAAAGAGTTTGAAATTACCGGTTTTGGGCGTAAAAAGGGAAAGGAATCACCACCCCGGTTATTTGATTTAACGTCGCTGCAGGTGGAGTGTAACCGTAAATTTGGCCTTTCGGCCGATGAAACACTAAAAACCATCCAACTGCTATACGAAAAGAAATTGACCACCTATCCCAGAGTGGATACCACTTTTTTGAGCAACGATATGTATCCGAAAATAGGTGGTATTTTGAAAGGGTTAAAGCCCTATGAGGCTTTAACCACTCCTTTACTGGAGAAGAAAATCCCAAAATCGAAGAAAGTATTCGACGATAATAAAGTCACGGACCACCACGCCATCATACCCACCGGACAAAATCCCTCCTCATCACTAAGCAGAGATGAAAAACTCGTGTTTGATATGGTCACGCGCCGATTTATTGCAGCATTTTATCCTGATGCTGTTATCAATACCACAACAGTGGAAGGGAAAGTTGAAACTGTTAATTTTAAGGCAACGGGCAAACAGATTATTGAACCAGGCTGGAGGGTAGTATTGAAACAGGCAGGTTCAGGTAAAAGTGACGACTCCATTTTGCCTGAATTTACAAAAGGGGAGAAGGGTCCACATGAACCCGATTTGCAGGAGAAAGAGACCCAACCTCCAAAGCCCTTCACCGAAGCGACATTGCTAAGAGCCATGGAAACTGCCGGAAAACAGGTGGATGACGAAGAGTTGCGCGATGTGATGAAGGAGAACGGTATTGGCCGGCCCTCTACGAGGGCAGCCATTATAGAAACGCTCTTTAAACGAAAATACATCATCAAAAACAGAAAAAGCCTCGCACCAACTATTACCGGTATGCAGTTGATAGATACCATTCGCAATGAATCGGTGAAATCGGCAGAACTTACCGGACAGTGGGAAAAAAAGCTGAGAGACATTGAACATGGTAAATACGATGCAGGTGAATTTATGAATGAACTAAAGCAAATGGTTTCAGACATTGTTCATACGGTTCGTCGTGAGCCTACCATAAATAGAATAGAGGTAGTCCAGGAGGAGGATGGCAGAAACAGCAGGAAGGAAACTGCTACAGATGAAAAATCTGATGACGGTAAGTGTCCACGATGTGGTGAAGGAACTATGCTTAAAGGGAAGCAGGCGTGGGGATGTTCCCGATACAAAGAGGGATGTCAAACTGTGGTGCCTTTTGTTTTTATGGGAAAACAACTCACTCCAAACCAGATGGAAACACTCTTTAAAAAGGGCAAGACACCCCTAATCAAAGGGTTCGATGTTAACGGTGAAAAGGTGGACGGCATTTTAACTCTGGATGAAAATTATCAGTTACAGTTGGATAAGGATGAAGCCCCGGAGTGGAAATGTCCAAAATGTAAGGAAGGGCTTATTATTAAAGGCCGTTCGGCTTATGGCTGCAACAGATACAGCAATGGCTGCAAAGTACTTGTCCCTTTTGAATTGATGGGTAAAAAACTGACTGAAAAGCAGGTGCAGGACTTAGTTTTAAGAGGCAAAACCAACCAACTAAAGGGCTTTACAGATGCGAATGGTAACCCAAAAGAGGGAAAGCTTACCTGGAATGATGATTTTCAGGTGGTTCTGGAAGCTTAATTCTTTTTGAATGAATTAATAAGCTTATAATAAAAGGCTCCGAGGAAAACAGAACGTTGATTTTCATCCAATAATAACGTCAGTATTCTTTTGTAAGTCTTTATAGAAAACAAAATTCTGAAGACACTCTGGCTTCGCAATAACTGTTTCCCAACTGCTTGCTGTTCTGTAATATTTCTTTTATATATTACTCTGTAAGCATCTTTGATCCATTTATTATAATACTTATCAAATCGGGAAATGTGATCTATATGGTTTATAAAATCATCTGTATGAATCTTGATGGAACCACTTGAATAATCTATCTTTATTGGAGTAATGCAGTATGAAAATTTGTCCTTTGAAAACTCCATATTTAAAATAGCGCTTTCATTGACATAATCATATATCCGGTTATTCTCAATGTCAAATACAAAATTTCCTAGGGAATAAAATATTAATGTGTTATTAACTGTTTCAGCCCCTTGGAATGTATGTGAGTGATGTCCTATGATAATGTCAAGTTCATTTATTCTTGATAATTTCTTTAAATAATTTCGCTTTTCGGGAGAAGGGTATAAAGTATATTCCTCTCCACCATGAAAATTGAGGACTACATAATCAGCCTTTTCTTTAGCCTCAATAACTTTATCCTTTATCAGAGAAAAAGCACTCGATGAGAATACTCCTTCAGAACTTTTACTTGCATTTTTAATGGAATGATCGCAAATACCTATTAAAGCAACTATTACATAGTTGTTTTTTAAATAAACAATATTTGATGCCTCATGTATGTTTTTTCCAGCTCCAAAACATATGGACTTATTTTCTTCAATTTTATTTATAGTATCTGAAAATCCATTAACTCCACAATCGAAAATATGATTGTTTGCTAGATTAAATACTTTAATATTTCGATGACAGAGATAATTAATGGTATTTCCCGGACTTTTCACCACTATATTGCGACAGGTATCAGTTGCTGCACCTTCCAGATTGCAGACGACATAATCCTTGTTTGATAAAAGTTTTTTAATCTCTTCTGTAAATATCTCTTTATTATCAGATACTTTTTGATAAAATACTCCAGTAACACTCAAATCCCCGGTAAATGAAATATTTAATGAGTTATCGTCCATATTTATGTTCTTGATCTGCCTGTTTGGACAGTTTTATAAAATAAAAAATTAGAAAAGAATTAAAAATCATTCCTACCATTGAATAAAGCACCAATACATAAATGATATTGTAAAAATAATGGTATCCGAGAATTAACGCAGTTAATCTCAAAAGTAAAAGCAACAGATCATATATCACCAATGATCTCTGTTTACCTAAGATAACAATTAGTGATGATATGGGGGAGTTCAAAAACATCAGAAACAACCACGGAATAAGAAGGCGAGAATAAATACCTGTTTCAGTCCATTCACTTCCCAATATATACTCGAAAAAATAAGTTGATACAAACAATAATGGAAATCCTGTTAATGCAAGAAAAAAAAGTTTAATGTAGGTTTGCTTAACAAGTTCATGAAATCGGGAGGGTTCATTATTATAGGTTTCCGAAGCTTTATTAAAAAAAATTTGGCTAACAGCTTCACTGATTAATCCAATGGGGGTTTTTATCAACCTTACAGCAAGGCCAAATTGGCCTCCAATGGCCAGTCCAAAATATTTTGGAATTAGAATGTTCGGCAATTCATTAGACAGGGTGTTCGTGAATGTCAATAGTGTATTGTATTTTGGAATTTTCTGATACCTTTTTGCCAATAACAATATTCGGTTGATTGATATATGATGTGCATTTCTCCTAATTGACTTTGAAGCTGAATAAATAGTGTGAAGAAATCCCATCAATTGGCCTGCAATCAAACCTGGAATGAGTCCTAAATATTGAAGCGCAGAAAACCCGTTGATTAATTGTACACTGCTCATTGATATAGATTTATTTATCCGCACAAAAGAGATGCTCTTAAATTTCTTTTGTCGATTCAGCCAATAAGTAAGAGTGTTAAACATCCCATGTAAAAAAACTCCTAATGGTAATAAAAAAATGAATCTTCCAAGTCCGCCATTATCGAAAAGTCCATTAAAGAACTCATGATAAAGTATAATTATAAACAATGTAACCAAAGATAATACTGTTATGATGATGAAACAGAGAATCAATAAACTAACAGCATCTTTTTCTCGTTTAGGCAATAATATTGAAAGTTCGTATCGTAATGCAACTACAGTACTTAAGGTAAGTGTTATTGAAGAAAATAGTGTTAATGTTCCGAACATTTCATCAGTATAAACCCGACTAAGAACTGGAGTGATTAGAAATACAATTCCTTGCGCTATAGCTGAACCGGAAAGCAATGTCAGAAAAAACTTTAAATTCTGATTTGCAATTACTTTTTTTATCTTATTTCTTATCGCCATCACGAATAATTTGCCTTATTCTGTTTTTCATAAATGAAACATACCAGTTTGTAATTACAGCATTAAAACTTGATATGTTTTTATAATTAAAAGTGATCTCGTTACCCATTGGTTTTGTAATTTCGTAGTAATACATCCAATCGCTTTTTATCAACAATTTAATTCTCAAGTATTTCGGCAAGAATCCTTTAAACAAATCTTTAAATTGTTGAATTTTCATTTGATAGTACTTCGGTTGTAATTCTTTTTCGAGACACAGATCAAGATCTTCAAAATAGAAAGACTTTAAAATGTCGTCAAAAAGCATTTTAGCAATTTTATACTTGGCCGGAACTGATTTAAAAAATCCCATTATTTTATTATCCCAATAAGGAATTCGCATTTGATGTCCAAAATAATCAAAAACCGCAGCTGAATTTATTATGTGTTTTGCACTCTTTTCTTTAATATCTACATCTTCGAAAATTGAATAGGGGACATAGCCACCATTTCTGTCATAAGGCTTAAAACGATCTTCAATAACTTTAAATGCAGACTTTTTATATTTCCTTTGAATATTAGAAAAATTGAATTTCGTCTTAAAATAGTGCTCAGATAGTTCTTCTATTTCGATATTGCTATTAAAGACTTTAATAAATTGGCTTCCGCCGAGAACATCTCCTGAATGTCCCGGAATAAATACGGCATTATTCTTTATCAGATTCTTTTCTTTTAAATACTTTACGGCAAAATACTCCTGCATATAAGGCATGGAAGATATTTTTCCGGCAAATAACGCATAATCTTTAAATTGTGAGGTGTCATAATAATCTTTAATCAATTCCTGATTGTATTCTACAAAAATCCATTTATACCCAAGTCTTTCAGCTGTTGTTTTTGAGTTTTGAAGCTCGAAATTATTCTTTCGTCCATATGTGAAACAAACCACGTCGGTATAACCAAATTTCTTTAGCATCGCTGCAATTAAGCGTGAGTCATAACCACCACTGAGAGGCAGCGCAACCTGTCTGCCTTTCAAAGAGGTCATCAATCTCATAAAAGCTTGTTCAAAAGCCTTCCTTCCTTTTTCTTTAAGTGTTTCGTAGGGTAAGTCATCACTTACTTTTTTAGAAGCATAAGAAAAAAAAGAGCCCGACTCTTTTACGTTATTTTCTTCAATAACCAGATATTCTGCGGCAGGAACTTCATTTATTCCTTTAACTAAGGTTTTGCTTCCGATGGTGTAACCTGTTGATTTAAAAATGGCAGATTGAACTTCATCAACTTTGGCGTCACCCAACAATTTCATCAATTCATAGGGAATATCGCTAAAGACATAACCGTCGGTGTGCTTGCTGTAGTAAAGCGGAAAGAATCTTGATTTATCACATGCAATGCAGGTGATGTCATTAATTCTGACAACAACGGAGAAAACTCCATTGGCATTTTCTATTTTTTGTTTGAATTGATTAATATTCTCAATATTAGAAAAATAATTAATCAGTTTTTCTTCTTCGTAGTAATTGTCTTCTGAATCAAATAAATAACCTTTAGCTGATATGGATTCAGATGTGAACCATTTAAAGCCTTTATTATATAGAAGAATTGTTTTGACCATATCTCATATAACAATGAAGATGTTGTTTGCAGCAAATAGATAAAGGAATTGATTACAGTTATCTAAATCTACTCAAAGTGATTAAAACCTCCCTTTGAAATGACAACCTCCCGGTTGCCCGAGAACCATTTAAGCTTAGCCGATTCTCCGTTTATCCTTCCTATATTAAACAGCTTTTTGCCAAATTTATTTTCGAAAGAGTCGGATATATGTGGAAACTCTTCAGGGCTGATGGTTAACAAAAGGCAATAATCTTCACCACCGGAAGTAGCCAATTCAATGGGATTAAACTGATGTTTTTCAGCAATGTTTAATAACTGATGGGAGAGGGGTAGTCGTTTCAAATCAATTTCAGCTCCTTTTTTTGAGGCTTTTAAAATGTGGTTTAAGTCAGACGCGATGCCGTCTGAAACATCCATCATGGCATTTACACCCGATTGCTGTGCCAGCCAGATGCCCTCTTCCACATCAGCTTCCGGACGATTGTGTCTGTTAATGAGCCAATCTGCTTCCAGGCTGCTGTTTAACTCTCTTAATATTAACTGCAAACCAGTAGCTGAATCACCAAGCGTGTCGGTAACAGCGATGACATCACCAGATTGAGCCATTGAGCGCAATCTGGCTTTTCCCTTCTCTATTTTTCCAATCACACTGATGTTTATAATCAATTTATCAGGCGATTTTGTTGTGTCGCCGCCCATTAAGGGTAACCGGAATTTGTCACTCAGCGCATGATACCCATCCATCAGTTCGTCAAGGCATTCAACTTCAATATTTTCGGGAATGGCTACAGATAAAAAAGAGCCAACAGGACGTGCACCCATGGCCGCTACATCGCTTAGGTTTACGGCCAATGATTTGTAGCCCAGGTCGTAGGGTGATATTTTGTTGCGAATAAAATGAATGTCCTCCACCAGCATATCTGTGGTAATGACCAAATCGTGATTTTCATCGCAAGGTAAAACGGCGCAGTCATCCCCAATTCCCATGGAATTGGGACAAAGTAAATCCTTAAAGCGGTGTGCAAACCGCTCTATAAAACCAAATTCGCCTATTTCTGAAAGATACATGCTTTTTTAATGATTTATATTTTCCATGTTTTGTAACTCTTCAAGATATTCTCTCCACCTCCTTTTTGCTATAAGGCTTTGGCTAAAACAATAATCGGTAAGGTATTCAACGGCCAGTGCCGGATTGCTGACAAATAAAGCTCTGGCTGTTTGCTCCACAGCCGGAGCAAAACGGAGATATTTCTCTTCCAGTTCATGTCGTATTCTCATGCATTCATCCAAAATTGCCGAATCGGTTCGATTCGCGCATATTCTGTTGATTTCCCCAATAATATCATGCTTTTCCCTGAAAGATGGTGGGAACTCATCTATTCCAATGTAAAAAGGCTGAAAATTACCGATGGAATCACCGCCAACCCACAACCATACAACCCCTCCAATGGGTCGGGGCAACCAGTTTCGCAACTGCACAATAAAGGTGGAAACGGTTTTATCGGTATTAACCGAGTCCGTCTCTTCTCCATGATGGAGTTTTTTGGTCAGCTCTTTTACCGAGCGCAAACTAACTTTTTGCGACGGCTGAAAAAACAAAGGCAAGGAAACCGAATCGCTTCTCTGATGAATGGATGCATTAAACAAACCGGCCGTTTCACGAACAATTCCACTATTTTCATCATTGGACTGAGGGTCGGTATATGCATTTTTAAAATTAAAATCACGGTTCCTTCCATCAAAAAAACCCATTTCCCGAGCAAACGAAATAACATCCTGTGAGTAGAGTACATCATTGTTACGGCTGCTAATGGGAAAGCTGCCAATAGATGGTTCTATGCCATGAACCGCCATTCTGCCATCCGGAATCAATCGGGCCACCCATACCGCCCCCCGGTTCATAGCACCTTTACCGGTCATTTCCATCATCCACACTTCAGATGGGTCTGCGATGAAAAAACGGTATCCATTACCATTATAGCCATGTTTTTCGGCAAGTGCAGCAATGGTATTGATGGCATCATGTGCACTTGTTGAACGCTGTAGTGCAATCCTTTTCAGGTTTTCACCGTCAAGCATACCTTTTTGATTCCGTAACTCTTCTTTGGCTGAAAAGCGATGACCAATAATGGTTAATTGGTGTTCATTTGTATTGGCCAAAATTTGAAGTGTCCCATTTTTCTCCGGTATTTCTCCTATTTTCCCACCTGTTTGGGAAGAAAAAATCTCTTTTACTGAATTAGGAGAGGTCTGTTTTCGTTTAAAAAAAATATGCTCTTCAATGTCAATGCTATTTTGCAGGTTAAATTGTGCTACAAATACCGACCCGTCAGATGATGCATTATTGGTGACCACAACGGTCACCAATTCTCCACCTGTTAATGGGATTGATGTTATTATCAGTAGTATGAGAAGTATCTTTTTTATCATATCAATAGACTACCCAATTAGAAAAAATTGTGAAAAATCAGAGGATGATTTATACGGTCAAATCTTTGAGGTTTTCCGTTTCTGCATATTACATCACTTTGCAAATGTAATGTTCCTTTTTATGAATCAAAAACTAGCTGAGACGTGGTTGATAAATAAAGTTTAATTCATTAAGCGTTGATTCACCATTCCAGCAGTAGGCTGCTAATTGCCCGCCTCCGGCCAGACAATTATCAACACAACAGGCATTTGAAGAAACAATTAATGGCATATCTTTAATGCAGTAATGGCCAAAAAACACCGGCGGAGCAAGCTCATCATAAACTTCGAACGGAAATAGCAGCTGCTCAGGAACAGTGTATTCCGGTAATTTGAACCGGTTTCCAAAACTAAGTTCTCTGAATGTTTTTTGTATAGGCGAATTCCACCATTTTACTCTGAAATTGGTTCGCCTTACGTTTTTACTGTCTTTTATAATAAGGTCCTTAGGCAAATTCAATTCAATTCCACGTGTTGTTTGTCTCACCGCTTTGGCAAATGGTGTTTCATTGCGAACAATCTCCTTAATTAACCTTTTGGTTAGTTTGCCTTTCGTTATATTTTTATCTATTATCTGCACATGCTTATCACTCCAGTAGGCATGCACCACACGGAAAGGGCCGATTTCAATAAAAAAAGGAAGGGTTCGTAGCCATTTTATGGAGTCAGTTAGTTCGCTCTCACTGTTTTTGTACTGTTCTTTTATTTTCTCCATCTGTAGTTTATTGGATGATGGAGGTTGAAAAATTGGTTTCCCTTTCTTATTGTATGTGAAATATCCGATGGCATTCAATTCATGATTACCCAAAACGGCAAAGCCCGTTTTGTTTTCAACCATGTTGCGCACAAGTGAAAGAACTCCTTTGGTATCGGGACCGCGACTGATAAAATCACCTGCAAAGATTACTTTGCGTTCCGGGTGCTGCCATAATCCATCAATCTGCGTATATCCCATTACTTGCAACAATGATTCCAGTTCGGCACAATAACCATGCACATCGCCAATTATGTCGTAGTTGTCATCGGGGTTATTTTGTTTGGCTGTAAATTGTCGTCGTTTTATTAATTTGTTAAATAATTTATGCAGATATCTTTTCATATTCTTTCTTTAGTACTGAAATTTGCTAAAAAATATGCAATTTAGCATCAAACAGAGTGTAAAAATAATTCAAAAAATATTCAAATGGCTGTAAAACAAGTGAATTGGGGAATCATTGGTTGTGGTGATGTTACTGAGAAAAAAAGCGGACCGGCGTTTAATAAAATTGAGAAATCCCTTTTAGTGGCAGTCATGCGCCGTAATGAATCATTGGCTGCCGATTATGCCAAAAGACACGAAGTATCACGATGGTATTCAAATGCTTCGGAATTAATCAACGATCCAGGTGTTAATGCAATATATGTTGCCACGCCTCCTTCATCACATGCGGTTTACGCCATAGAAGCCATGAAAGCAGGAAAGCCTGTTTATGTTGAAAAACCGATGGCTGCCACCTATGCTGAATGTCAGGAAATGATGCAGGTTTCAGAGGAGACCGGCGTTCCATTATTTGTTGCATACTATCGACGTACCTTGCCCGGCTTTTTAAAAGTAAAGGAACTAATTGAAGAGGGACAGATTGGCCGACCTTTAGTGACCTCAATTCGTTTAATGCGGCCGCCGTTGTCGCAGGAGGCCGATGCAATCGCTCCTGCTTGGAGAGTTGATCCTAAAATTGCCGGAGGAGGAGTTTTTTATGATCTGGCCTCTCATCAACTTGATTTCATGGACTTTTTATTTGGTCCAGTTACTCAAGCGGAGGGGACTGCCGAAAACAGAGCAGGATTATACGCCGCTGAGGACACCATTGTGGCATCCTTAAAATTTGAGAATGGCGTGATTGGTTCTGGTATTTGGAGTTTTGTTACAGGCGAGTCGTCCCGAGAGGACAAAATGGAAATCATCGGCACCGAAGGAAAAATTGTTTTCTCGGGTTTTGGACATAACCCGATAGTTTTGGAGAAGGAATCGGGCAAATTGGAGTTTCCATATCTAAATCCTGAGAATATTCAATACAACCTGATCAAAGAAGTGGTTGAAGCCATTCAGTATAAAAGAACATGCGTAAGTACCGGCATAACAGCCTCCCGCACCAATTGGGTAATGGAGCAAATTGTATATGGTTAATATTAGAAATATTGGCAAAAAATTGCTATTTTTGCGCCAAATTTAAAGTATATAAACACGATGTTTGAAAATCTATCGGAAAGACTGGAACGCTCTTTTAAGATACTTAAAGGGCAGGGTACCATTACAGAAATAAATGTTGCTGAAACACTCAAAGATATTCGTCGGGCATTATTGGATGCCGACGTAAATTTTAAAACTGCCAAGACTTTCACCGAAACGGTAAAAGATGAAGCGTTGGGTCAAAACGTGCTGACGGCTGTCAAGCCTCAGCAGATGATGGTTAAAATTGTTCATGATGAGCTGACCAAACTGATGGGAGGGTCATCCACCGACATCAATCTTGATGGAAAACCGGCTGTTATTTTGATTGCCGGTCTGCAAGGGTCGGGAAAAACAACTTTCACCGGAAAACTGGCCAATTTACTAAAAAGCAAGCGCTCAAAAAACCCATTGTTGGTGGCAGGTGACGTTTATCGTCCCGCTGCGATTAATCAGCTCCAGGTTTTGGGCGAGCAAATTGGAGTTCCCGTATATACCGAAGAAGGCAGCAAAGACCCGGTTAAAATAGCCAAAGACGCCATCAAACAAGCCAAGCAAAACGGTAATGATCTTGTAATAGTTGATACCGCTGGTCGATTGGCCGTTGACGAGGAGATGATGAAGGAGATTACTGCCATTAAAAACGCAGTAAAGCCCCATGAAATTCTTTTTGTGGTTGACTCCATGACTGGTCAGGATGCTGTTAACACTGCCAAAGAGTTTAACAACAGGCTCGACTTTGACGGGGTTGTCTTAACGAAACTCGATGGTGATACCCGGGGCGGTGCTGCTCTCTCTATTCGAAGTGTGGTGAACAAGCCCATTAAGTTTGTTGGTACAGGCGAAAAGATGGATGCACTCGATGTGTTTCACCCCAATCGTATGGCCGACCGAATTTTGGGTATGGGTGACATTGTCTCTCTGGTGGAGCGTGCTCAGGAGCAATTTGATGCCGAGGAGGCTCAAAAGCTACAGAAGAAAATTGCGAAAAACCAATTCAGTTTCAATGATTTTCTGAGCCAGATTCAGCAAATTAAGAAAATGGGTAGTCTGAAAGACCTAGCAGGGATGATCCCCGGAATGGGAAAGGCCATAAAAGATATGGATTTTGACGATGATGCATTTAAGGAAGTAGAAGCCATCATCTACTCCATGACCCCTGATGAGCGTGAGAATCCAGCCATTTTAAATGGCAGCCGCCGCAAAAGAATCGCCTCCGGTAGTGGCAGTTCAATACAGGAGGTAAATCGCCTCATCAAGCAGTTTGAAGATACCCGTAAGGTGATGAAAATGATGAGTAAAGGAAAAAACCTTTCCAAAATGATGGCCAACCTGCCAATGGGAGGACGCTAAACCAAATAAACCTAATTATACCATGCAATTAATCGACGGAAAATTAACCTCACAGGCTGTAAAGCAGGAAATTGCTCAAAAGGTAAAGGCCATGATGGCAGCCGGGAAAAAGAAACCTCACCTTGCTGCAGTTCTTGTTGGTAACGACGGAGGAAGTGAAACCTACGTAGCGGCCAAAATTAAAGCTTGCGAAGAGGTTGGATTCAATTCATCTCTGATTCGCTACGATGAGAACGTAACCGAACAGGAACTTCTAAATGCAGTTGAGAAACTGAATAGCGACCCGGATATTGATGGTTTCATTGTTCAATTGCCTTTGCCTAAACACATTTCTGAAGAAAAAGTAACCGAAGCCATTCATCCGGGTAAGGATGTGGATGGGTTTCATCCGCAAAACCTTGGGAGAATGATTACCGGCGGTGATGCTTTTGTTTCTGCCACTCCTCAAGGAATTATGGAGCTGCTGAAACGTTATAAGATTGATACCAAGGGAAAACATGCTGTGGTTATTGGTCGTAGCAACATTGTTGGTCGCCCCATGAGCATTTTGCTGTCTCTTAAAGGTACGCCCGGCGATGCAACTGTGACGGTGTGCCATAGCCGAACAGCAAATTTGAAAGAAATTTGCCTTCAAGCTGATATCATCATTGCTGCGTTAGGAATTCCGGAATTTTTAAAAGCGGATATGGTAAAAGAAGGGGCTGTAGTTATTGATGTGGGAACAACCCGTGTGCCTAGTAATGAAACCAAAAGTGGATGGCGTTTAAAGGGAGATGTTGATTTTACGGCTGTTTCTCCAAAATGCAGTTATATTACCCCTGTTCCCGGTGGAGTTGGCCCCATGACTATAGTTTCTCTGCTATTGAACACGCTGAAAGCTTCTGTAAGTAGCTGAATGGCTAATAGATAACAGATATTTAAAAGCTCACGATAAGTGAGCTTTTTTTGTTTTGTTAAAATTATGTTATATTTGTAAATAACATCATCTGTTCTGTTCTGGTTATGTTAGAAGCACAGAACAGATAATATATATAAGAATTACTCGTCATCTTTAGTGCTCGCCTTATCATTTTTAATTATAACTTATCACTATGAAAGAGAGATTAAAAAACATTTTTTGTATGGCTGTTTTTATAATAGTCGGATGCACATTTATTTCAGCAGAAATCACAAACACACCACCGTCGGCTGTGATAACTTATCCGCACAGCAACGCTTATTATCAGGAAGGATCTAACATTGTCATTCGAGTTTATTCAACCGATTTTGGAGGTACTTTCCCCAATGGAACTGTAGAGAATGTAGAGTTCTTTGTTGATGATGAAAAAATCTATGAAACAAGCGTTCATCAGGATCATACCTATACCTACATTTGGGAAGATGTGCAGGCTGGTGAATATAGGATTACAGCAAGAGCGACAGATAATGACGGAGATTCATTTACATCTGCAGGAGTTATTTTAAAAGTAGGAGAAGCACCGGTGATTAAAAAAGGAATCAGTGCCGGAAAGGGAAAATATCTTGGAAATGTTATGGGTTCATCGTCCGTTCGTGCAGACTATTTGCAATTGTGGAATGGGGTCACCGCTGAAAATGCTCATAAATGGGGCAGCATAGAAGGTGAAAGGGACGTAATGAACTGGACAACGGGTGATAATATTTACAATTTTGCAGCAGATAACAACCTGGTGTTCCGTTATCATGCCATAGCCTGGGGAAGTCAATATCCAACCTGGCTTGAAGATCTTGAACCGGAAGAGTTTCAGGCAGAAATAGAAGAGTACATGGCAGAAATGGCGGCCAGATATCCATATATGGATCAAATTGATGTGCTAAATGAAAATTTGTATTTGAATACCTATAATGGAAGGGAACATGCCGCAGGAACACCATATTTTCGTGCCGGATTAGGTGGACCCGGTGAAACCGGTTATGATTGGGTAATATGGTTATTTGAGAAGGCTCGTGAATATTTCCCCAATTCAAAGCTTGTAATGAACGATTTTGAATTGGAAAACAATCCTGACGGTATTAACGAGATGCTGGATGTTGTAAAAGTTTTACGAGACAGAGGTTTGATTGACGGCTTTGGAACCCAGGCTCACACTTTCAATGTGGATGGATTCTGGAACAACCCGGGGCTTTTAAGACAACGTATTGACATGATGGCTTCAAGTGGTGTGCCGGTATATGTTACGGAATTAGATTTAATTGGAGCACCGGAAGCTTCTGAAGCCAATCAACTGCGCTCGTACCAGAACATTTTTCCCGTTTACTGGGAACATCCGGCTGTTGCTGGTATAACTTTATGGGGATACGTAGAAGGAGCAACCTGGTGGACAGGATCGGGCATCATCAATGCTGACGGAACTAAAAGGGACGCACTCATCTGGTTGGAGCAATACATGAGAGATCAGCCTGATGTAGGTTTTCCTTTCGATGGAGAGGATATGGTTAATGAAGAAAATATGGTGTATAACGGCGAGTTCAATTTGGGAACGTCGGGATGGAATGTTCAGAATAACGCAGGAGCTTCAAGTTCAATGGAAGTCGTGAATGATGCGGGAATGTCAGGATATTATGCATTGCGTATTTGTCCTGATAATGCAGGAACTGCAAGTTGGCACATTCAAATACGTCAGCAAACCCCCATTTTGAATGGTCATTCCTATACTATTACCTTTATGGCTAAGGCCGACGAAATCAGAAACATTGACGTTGCTGTTCAGCAGGATGGACAGAGTTTTAATACTCATTTTCAACAACAGGTAAACCTTACGACAGAACCACAAGAGTTTACGGTTAGTTTTACTTCCTCAGTTGCTGATCCTATAGCTGCTCTCAAATTTTATTTAGGTGGTAATTCAGCTTGCGTTTATATTGATAATGTCAGTATGATGGATGTAACCGATTCGTCAACTAGCTTGCCAAATATGATGAATAAAGAAGGTAATATCAATGTCTATCCAAACCCCTTTAGCGATAAACTGTTTGTTGATGTTGCAGATACTTCAGGATCCAGTTATTACGAAATACTAAATATTAACGGACAAGTATTGGTTGAGGGCTTGATAAATAGTCATAAAACCATTTCAACAGAATTGTTAACAGCCGGCATATATTTTTTACGCATTATGGGAGGTAATGAACTTGAAATCATTAAACTTATTAAAAACTAGCTGATTAAAAAAACAGCCTATCAAAGAAGCCGTTGTTGCAATTTGCAACAACGGCTTCTTTATATATGCAATAAAATGAAAATTAAAATTATATTTGCTTTGAATTTAAATATAAAATTTACTTATTCGCTTAAAAACAGTCTCTTAACTCATTAAAATATAATTAAAAACGAGCATGATTCGTTAACCCAAATAAGGATAAAATTTCATCATGCGGCCTTTATCCAATCAATTTTAAACGATTATTAGATGAAAGAAGGTATTTTGTTAGCCTGTATGGTTTTTATTTTGTTGATTGGCACAAATGCTGAGGATGTTCAAGGAACTTCGGAACATCAGCAACAAGGTCGATACTCTTTTGATGTAGATTTTGATCCCAGTGCAATTTTTGATGCTTCCTCTGGTAGTATGTTTACCATGCCACAAATAAGATTTAGAGTATTTCAGACAGATGGAAGTGCCTATAGAGTCAATGCTGGTTTTAATATTGAAACTGAGAAAATATATGAAGATGCAGAGGGAAATGAGTATGAAAAAGGTTCAGCAGTCTTTTTTAGTTTTGCACCAGGCTTTGAGAAACCTTTATCAAATGGGAAAGTAAGAGTTTACTACGGAGCAGAACTTCCCATAACAATATACTCAGAAAGATACGAAGCTGAAAGCAATTTCAATTCACTCAATTTGACGGGGGGCTATACTGGTATTGGAGTAAATGCAATATTAGGACTTGATTACAACATTGGAGGTGGTTTTTATCTTGGAGTTGAATTTAATCCTGGGCTGAATTACATAAGTAATTCAGACATTAAAAGGGAACGTGATATCTTATTAAAGGGGGGAAACAGTTTCCAGTTCGGAACCAATTCATCTTCCGGAATCAGAGCCGGAATCCGCTTTTAATCTGTTAATTTTCCGGCAGGGAGGAGGTATATCACGCTTTCTCCCTCCGGCAATTCTAATAAGCTGTTTACAGCCTCATCATTAAAAGCACCTACTACCACAGCACCAACATCCAGTGCTACTGCCTGTAGCAAAAGGTTTTGAGCAGCATGGCCAACTTCGTTGTAAACATACCGGATGCCTCTTTCACCATACCGCTGTGTGGTGTTTTCAAAAACTGCGCCGATAATAAATATGGCTGAAGCCTCTTCAAACATTGATTGCCCCAATGCTGCACCAGCCAAATCTGATGACAATTCACCCGTTTTTTTAAACTCCAATTGATGTCCAGCGGGATGATAAAGGTAAATGCCAGCATTTAAGCCTTCAACATCATTCACCATTATATATACATTGAGAGGAAATGCAGCACCTGCACTTGGTGCAGTTCTGAATCCACGTCGGTTTTCAGTTACACCTTGAGCCGCCCAAAGCATTTGCCCAATTTCCTTCAGGTTTAAGGGGGGATCGGAATAATTACGCACGGAACGCCTCAACGACAATGTGCGTTCCAGGCTTACTTCGCCATCTGTAACCGGGTTTGGTAATTCAATAATTGTATTTAATCTTCCTTTAATCGTTGCACTTTCAGAGGTTTTTCCGGCTCCACAACTGCATAATGCAGTTGTAAAAAAGAGAGGGTTAATGAAAAGCATCGTGATGAAAAAGAAAGATCCAGACATTCTTTTTGCTGTTTTCATGTGTTTACAATTTGATTTTCAGTTGATCCCAAGTTCTCGGGAGAACTCATCAATAATCATCCCCTGTGCTTTGGAGCATTGGACAGAGCTAGTTTTATAACTGACTGTGTTTATATCTCTAATATAACACATTTCTAACTTAAACTCAACTTATTCGGCTGACAGTAAAGCCATTTACTCATTACTATTCTAATCAATAATTCACCAGACAGTGGTGTTTCACTCCGTTTAGAGATTCAAAACGAAACCTAATGATTACAATATCCTTTTTTGGTAAAATCTCCCATCGCAACTAAGCATGTTGGTAAGATGAGATGGTAATTACGAATACAAAGGCGATAAAAAAATCAGGAACTTGCAGCAAAATTAGTATGAAGACATTTTGAATTAAAGATGATATTAACATGCGTATGCTTTCGATATACAGCATCTCATTTAAAACTCTGCCCGGCACTTAAGTGCCGGGCAGATAAAAATGTATGCATTGAATTATTTCTAATTGATGCTATATTAAATATTATTTATTTTATTGCACAGGTACAAATCTCCAATGTGCATTCTGATGATTGGTATTGGCCCATTGACCAACATCTGCACCATTGGATGTTCTACCCATTCCATCCAGATACAATCCGGTACCACGGTTTCTTAAGCGGAAGTATCCATCACCAGCAGATTCAAGACTCCATTGTGCATTGTTATGATTGGTATTTGCCCATTGACCGGCATCAGCACCATTCGATGTTCGTCCCATTCCGTCAATATACAAACCGGTACCCCGATTTCTAAATCTTTCAAATCCTCCAGAAGCTTCTCGAACCCAATGAGCATTTTGATGATTGGTGTGAGCATATTGTCCAAGGTTGGAACCATCAGAAATACGCCCCATTCCATCCAGAAATAATCCGGTCGCTCTGTTTTGGATTCTGTAGTAGGTTGCACCACTTCCTCCGCCTCCGCCACTACTTTCTCCTGCACTCCATACAGTAGCATTCACAGAGCCCTGACTATTTCCACCATAGGCTTCTGTTAACAATATGGCAGCTGGTGTCCAGTCACTTCCAAGTCCTAAACCAACACTAGCCCAAGCATTTACATGGTTGGCAAATGTGATGGTACGATTCTGACCTGTTGGCGCCTGAGTTCTACGTGTACTCCAAACTTGACGAAAAGTCTGAGTTCCATCAATCGAAGGTGCATTAACTCGCATTGCTGTATAAATATCATAGGTAGCTCCATCACTGGTTACAGTGCCTCTGTGCTCACCCGTTGGCCTTGCATTACCCCATCTCTCATTTACATAATATTCGATTAATGGATTTCTAGTCCAGCCATAATAGCCGAAAACTCCTCCACCGCTGTGGTTATGCACACCTATGTTATAACCAACTATTCTATTTACCGTTCCGGAATTCCAACCTTTTCCTGCAGTGAAATTACCTGAGTAATCCCATGATACAGTGTAATTTCCACCAGGTCCGTTTTGATAATTTACCCATCCTGGTCTATCATCAGTCCACAAGGCCCAAAAATAACCATCATGAGTTCCCGACTCATATGATTTTAGATAAGCATCATTTATTTCCTCATCTGCAATCAATTCTACATCAATGATATCCTCTGAACAACCAGACAGCATAAAAAGAAATGCTGCTGCATAAAATAATGTTCTTTTCATAATTGGATTTTTAAGTTGTTAAACAATTAGAATGATATAAATGCATACATATTTTCCTGTCTTAAAATTGTTAGAGAAACCAACTTCAACAAAAAATCATCCAACAACTCTTCCTCTAATCTCAAATTAGATTATACATTATAAAATGCTTCTGTAATATTATTCCTATTGCTAAATTTAGTAGACATATTTTCTATTTCGGGGCGGGGAGATCAGAGTTAATATATGTTGCAATATTTTGTTACTTGCTTACAATATCCTGATTAAAAATGACTCTAATAGTTATATATATAACTTTACAACAATACATTAAACCGTTTTGAGCTAGTCATATAACAAAACACTTTACATAGACATATTTAACATTGCTTTTCAAATTTTAAAAATACAACACATTAAATAAAATTGTTTTTCAATATTAGATATTTGATTTAAGCATTCAGATATATTTGATTATGTTTAATTTTTTGAATTATTTTGTATAACTTTCCAATAAAACATTGACACTCCAATAACCGCCATAGATCAGATCTATTTGCTGTTGCAAGCATTGAAATAATTCATAAATAAACATTACTATCTCGTATAAGATATCAAAACCACACCCCAAGCAGATTTTATGTTTTATTAAACCATTAAAAGAATTTTAGAGATTTGACGAGATTGTGATATTTGCTTTACAATTTTTGGTAGGTGTGAAAAAAAATGTCTGACAACTTATCCTGTATTTTTCTATATTTGTGTAAGGCCATATCAGATATAAAATAAATGGAGATTTTTACCACAGACTACGTTGCATTTTTTACCATTGTCGCATTGGGGATAATTCTCGGAAGCGTCCGCATTAAAGGACTCTCATTAGATGCGTCGGCCATAATTTTTGTAGCCATGGCTTTTGGCCACTATGGAGTGAGCCTTCCACCTATTTTTCAACAGGTGGGTTTGATTTTCTTCATGTTTAGTGTGGGAATACAAGCCGGACCCGGATTTTTCGGAGCCTTTAGTACCACCGGAATTAAATTATTAAAACTCTCAGGTATCATTATTGCATCGGCACTGATTACTAC
Organism: Alkalitalea saponilacus; assembly: GCF_900168165.1. Classification (GTDB taxonomy): domain Bacteria; phylum Bacteroidota; class Bacteroidia; order Bacteroidales; family Marinilabiliaceae; genus Natronoflexus; species Natronoflexus saponilacus. The sequence goes on along the minus strand of NZ_FUYV01000004.1, from coordinate 248,855 downwards.
CATTTCCATCATCTATTTTTTTAATGTGGACAGTGCCATGGCAACCGGAATCTTTACAGGAGCCATCACCAGTGCATCAGGACTCGCTGCTGCAGCCGAAATAGGGGATCCCCATTTGATTGCCATCGGGTTTGGATTGGCTTATCCCTTTGGAATCATCAGCATCATTCTCTTTGTCAGGTTGTCGGCCTCTTTTTTAAGAATTGATATTCAAAAGGAAGAATTAAAACATCGTGAAGATGTTTTAATGCATCACCCCGAACCAGAGCAACGCAACTTTGTGGTTGAAAACCCCAATGTTATTGGTAAAACGCTGTCTGAACTCAACATCAGAGGTGTGACCCATACCAACATTTTCAAGATATTAAGAGATAAAACCGCCATTACCCCAACCGGAAATACAACACTCGAAAGAAATGATATTATTCGAGCCTCAGGCACATCCAAAGACCTAAACACCCTTTCGTATTTCATTGGACCGGCAACAGATATTGAAATTCCTGAAAGTCAGAAATACATTGTTCGCAGGTTTTTGATTTCCAATCGCAAAAACGTTGAAAAAACCATTGCAGATTCACATTTTCTGCAAAATTTAAACGCTACTGTAACTGCCATCAGAAGAGCTGGTGTTGATTTAATCCCGGATGCAGGAACATATTTGCGCTTGGGAGATAAAGTAACCATAAGTGCTCCGGTTGAGAACATACCTGAATTGAGCAAAATGTTGGGCGACAGTCGGGCAGAGCTGGATCACCTGGACTTTCTCCCCATTGCTGTTGGTGTCTTGTTGGGCGTATTTCTCGGACAATTGCGGTTTCCCATTCGTCCAGACGTAGAGTTCAGCCTGGGTTTAACAGGTGGAGTGCTGATTGTTGCTCTGCTATTGAGTAAAATTGGTAAAACCGGTCCAGTTGTCTGGAGCATCAGCCACACCACCAATCAGTTTTTGCGAAAACTGGGACTGCTTTTCTTCATGGCCTATATTGGCACCGAAGCAGGTAAAACACTTGGAACCACTGTTGCCGAGTATGGTTTCAGCATGATCTGGATGGGCGCTTTGATCTCTCTGGTTCCAATGATTTCTGCGGTCTTTTTTGGTAGTAGGATTTTGAAGATTAATTACCTGAGCGTTCTGGGGGTACTTTCGGGTAGCATGACCAGTTCACCTGCTCTTAGTGCTGTTGAGTCGGTGAGTAAAACCAGTGCGCCACAAGAGGCTTACACAACTGTATATCCAATTTCCCTGGTACTTATTATAATCCTTAGTCAGATATTAGTGGCATTGTAGCACCTATAACAATACCATGCAGAAATTCATAGTTATCAAATTTGTTTTGATTGAGAACGCTTTAAGTCGATTAATCTTTCAAAAATGGCAGATTTTTTGCATATTTACAATAGATCTACTGATAACCTGGCTTATGAATCGAACCATAATACTGTATTCCCAACCTGAGAGATGATATACTGTGTCTCGTTTCATATGACCTAAAACAGATTAGAGTATATGAAAATTTTACTCACCGGCGCCAATGGCTACATTGGGAAAAAACTTTTGCCTGCTTTGATTAAAGAAGGACATCAGGTAATTTGCTGTGTGCGTAATGTATCGAAGCTACCCTCATCCGAGATCTATTCCCATAATAATGTTTCAGTTATTGAATTTGACTTTTTGAAAGACCAAACTCCACCTGATTCAATCATTGATATTGATGTTGCTTATTATTTGATTCACTCCATGACAGGTTTTTCAAAGGGGTTTGAGGAGATGGAGGAGAAGGCTGCATATCATTTTCTGAGCGCAGTTAGTAAAACATCAATCAAACAAATCATATATCTTGGAGGCATTACAAATGAAGACAATCTTTCACGACACCTGTCATCAAGAAAAAATGTTGAAACCATACTCAGAAGTAGCGCTGTTCCGGTTACGACTCTTAAGGCCGGAATTATAGTCGGTTGTGGAAGTGCTTCGTTTGAAATCATCCGAAGCCTGATGGAAAAACTTCCGGTAATCATTGGACCCAAATGGTTAGATACTCAAAGTCAACCGGTATCGCTTATCAATGTCATAGAATATCTTACTGGTATTTTATTAATGGAGGAGACTTTTAATAAATCCTATGACATGGGAGGTGAAAGTGTTATTACCTACAAAAAAATGCTGGAGCAATATGCTGAATTCAGAGGATATAAGAGGTATATAATTACCATACCATCAATCCCCATGCCGATTGCTGCATTTTTTGTTTCAGTTTTTACATCATCTGATTATTATCTGTCACTTAACCTGATTAGTAGCATGAAAGTAAAAATAGTTGCCAACAACAACACCATCGAAAAGAAATTGGGCATCAAACCGTTGTCTTATAAAGAGTCACTACAAAGGTGTTGTGGGTTTCCTATTAACTTGCAACAAAACAAATGCGCGGAAATTTCTTGAAATTTCCGCGCATGGATATACAGAATATTATTCTAATTACTCCATTTCCTGTACTCTTCCTCCAAAACTGGTTCGAACTTCTATTTTTTGCGGATCCCCGGTATATTCAATTCTGGCTCCTGAACCTGCTCTTGCTTCCAACTCTTCAGTTACCCAAACTTCTGCTCCTGCACCGGTATTAGCACGCACCTTGGCTTTTTTGGTTTCCAGGTTTGCTCCGTTAAAACGTCCACCGGTGCTTAAATTTACATCAATTGAATTGGCTGTACCCATCACTTCCACTCGTCCGGCAGATGCACTGGCTTCCAAGTGGTCTACTTCAATCTCGAATTGGATGGAGGCATCGGTACCGGCATCTAAAACCAACCGTTTTGCCTCAATAACATCGTCGGAATAAACACTGCCGCCGGTTCCTGCACTAATTTCTTTTATGTTTTGGTAATAGAGATATACATTTACTGCCATGTTTCGATATATGCGTGTACGCATACGAATGGTCAGATCCTTGTTGGATTGCTCAATTAGAACATCTTCCGGATCGGCATTCATGATGTGAACTTCAGCTTTTGGTTTTTCTCCCTCCACAAGGGTTACATTGATTCCCCGCGCCACACGGAGAGTTTCAAAAGGTGCCAGTTGACGCGTTTCAATTATTATCTCACCAACAGCTGTTTCATCTTCCTGGGCAACAAGGGGTAAGGTCATTAAAATAAATAGCGCTGAAATCAGTATTTGTCTCATATTCTGTTTTTTTAGTTACTTTTTAATTCAGAATCTAATATCTTTCCTTGCAATCAAATATTAAGCCAAATAAAAAAATAATTTGGCCTCTTAACTGAATAGCTCCATGATTTCCTCTTTTGAGAGATCCGTCAATGGATTGTTGTTATTCACGAACATATCGGCCAACTGCATCTTCTTTTCCTGCAATCTGGCGATCTTTTCCTCAATGGTTCCAGATGAGAGAAACCTGTAGACAAACACGTTTCGTGTTTGTCCAATTCGATGAGCACGATTAATGGCCTGCGCTTCTGCAGCCGGATTCCACCATGGGTTAAGCATAAAAACATAATCTGCTTTAGTCAGATTCAACCCCACACCACCAGCTTTTAACGAGATTAAGAAAATGGACGCTTTTGTGTTGAACTCGTTGATCACCTTTTCTCTTTCACGGGTTGCACCAGTTAGTTTTGCATACCTTAACTTCCTGCTAACCAGTTCTTTTTCCAAAAGCTCCAGGTCTTTTACAAATGAAGAAAAAACCAACACATTGTGGCCTTCTGCCACAATGCTCTCCAAATTATCAATGATCTGCTCAAACTTACCCGAAGAACCTTGGTAGGTATCATCAACCATAACCGGGTGATTGGCAATTTGTCTTAATCTCGTTAAAGCCTGAAGTGCCATAATGGCACTTTGATCAGGAGTCTTCTGTTCAAATACCTTGTAAATGCTGTTTCGAATCCCCGATTTCTCCTTTTCATAAAATCGTTCCTGCTCTGGAGTCATGTCGCAGTATAATACCTGCTCCATCACCGGTGGCAAATCCTTTGCCACCTTCTCTTTGGTGCGCCTTAATAAAAACGGTTGAATCAGTCGTTGTAATTTTATCTCCTTTTCCTCATTGTTTTGTTTGGTAATGGGCTGAATAAAGTGGCGTTTAAAAAAAGCCAATGAACCCAATAACCCTTTATTTACCAGATTCATTTGTGCCCATAAATCTACCAGCGAATTTTCAATGGGCGTTCCGGTAAGGGTTAACCGATGAGAAGCTTCGATCTCTTTTACAGCTTCATAAACTTTGGATGTGGGGTTTTTAACATATTGACTCTCATCCAGGATAAAATAATTAAACCGATACAACTTAAGCATCTCAACATCATTACGCAAAACCCCGTAACTGGTTAAAACAATGTGGTAATGCCTGAATATCTTCCCAATTTCTTTACTTCTGAGGCGGTTTGTTCCGGTATAGTTGTATATTTTAAGTGAAGGGGCAAATTTATTAAACTCATTCTGCCAATTATGAACCAGGGAAGTGGGCATAACAATTAACGATGCAGATAACCCACTTTTATTAAACACCGGATTGGGAGGCGGGTCAAACATAGATAATTGTTGCGGTACTTTGTGACTGGAAGAGTCATCCAATTGTTTATTGACCTCTTCATGTTCGGCTTCTTCAGGGTTGCGTTCCTCATTTTGGTATACCTTTTGAATCATGGTGATGGTCTGCAAAGTCTTTCCCAATCCCATGTCATCAGCCAGAATTCCTCCAAAACCATTCTCACGCAAAAAATTAAGCCAGGCATATCCCTCAATCTGGTATGGACGCAATTTGGCTTCAATTCCTTTTGGCAGCTCAGTTTCGCCAATTACCAATGGCTGTTGCGGCGCATTTTCAAGATTAGAAACACCATGTTTTACCTGCTCCAGTATCTGAAAATGTGCACGGGGCAAACGAATAACTTCCTTGTCGGATTTGGCATAATTAAAGAGTTCACTGAAACGGGTAAACCACTCCACTGGTATCATAAACAATTGCCCATTGGGCAATATGTATTCCGGGTTGTTTTCCAAAAGGTTTTTCCTGAATTTATAGAATGATATAAGATACTCTCCAATTTGCACCCGGGCTTTAATTTCGAACCAATCGTTATCCTCATTGGTATCAATTGTCAACGAAACTTTTCCCACAAAAATCTCTCTGCCTTCGTAGCCACTATCAAAAGAGAAGTTCAGCTCATCCAGCCTCTTTCTGTTTTTTATAAACCAATTCGTAATCAATGATAAAACCTCAGATGAATCATCATTGCAATGAGCATCAGCAGGTTTAAACAGTGCTTCACCTGATTTTAAAAGCTCCAGTTTTGTCAATTCGTTAACATATCTCTGCTCATAATCAAAATCTCTCTCCAATTTGGTAAAGGTAAATCGTCCATCGTCGTTTTTAAGGTCTACAAAAATACCCGACTGACGATCAGCCAGAAAAGTTCTGTTTGAATACCTGAAATGAAGAGCTATAACCGGAAAATGTTTGAGATCCTTTTCAATGGTAAGGTGAGGAACCGGTTCTTCTTTTGTGGTAATGATTTCAAAACCTTTTGCGGTGACATCAAAATTTCGAACCATATTTCTGACAAAACCCTCCATATATGGCTCTATCTGCCGAAGAGGAACTGTAATGGTGCTTTTGGTGATAAAGGGCTTGAATTTATTGCTGTCGATGCCATCAAAATACCAAATATCGTTTTGTATTTTAATTGCTGCGCTTTGATGACAAATAAACTCCACTTCACGATTTAATAATGAAAACTCTTTGATGTTTTCATCATTGCCGCATTGCTTTACTTTAAGTGTATAAATCAACCCTTCACTGGTCAGATCGAATGTAAAGACAGGCTGAGCGGCACAATTGGGAATTTTCAGAATATCAGATGTGTATAAATGACTGTAACCTTCATTTTTAAAGTAAGCTTTGGTAGTGCCTTTGGATAGCAATACGATGGCCTGATACAGTATCTTGTCAATGTGATCTTTAATCAATGTATTGTAAAACCGGTGTTGAGGAAGATGATCAATGAAATCTTTGAGATTTTGTTGAGGACTGAACTTTTTTCGTAAGGCCTGGTCACTGATTTTGCTCAACAGGCTGATGATCTCCTTTTCCTGTGATGAAAACTTATCGCTACTCTCTTCCACATGCAACATAGTTGCATGTTCATGCAGGGTAATCGGTTCATTATTATTAAGTGTTGCAATATATGGAATGGCCGTCAGACCAATGTTTCTTTTTTCGGTAAATACTACAATCAGTTGCTCCATCAAAATCAAATTCTATCCATTTTTCGTTTCCAAAGATAATAAATTGGAGGTATCTAAAAGAAGAAATATAATGCGAGTTCGAAAACAAGTATCTCATTACAAAAAAACCTGTGAGATTAAAATCTCACAGGTTATACCATCTCAATTACTAGTTATAGAAAATCTATTTTACAATTATCTTTTCAATGGTTGAATTATTGCCATTTTCAATATATATAAAATAAAGTCCCGGATTTAGTTGCTCATTAATCTCAACCTCTTTCTGGCTAACACTTTCTGAATATACCTTTCGTCCCTGAATGTCGAGGATAGTAATATTTGTGATGCCTTCTATAAAAAGTGCTGCTAAATGTATTTTAAATGAACCTCTTGTCGGATTTGGAAAGACTCGAATTTCTTCACTTACTTTCTCTAAATCTTCTAAGCCAACCATAACGTTTCTGTAATCATCATTCATTTCATACTTAGTCTCATCAGGAGAACTAGATAGACTTCCTAGTCTGACTAATTCAAACATTTGATTGGTTGCACCTGATATACATTCCCACTGAATTATATTGGCTCCGTTTGCAGATGAAGCTCCATATACATCTAAACATTTATTACTATGACGGGCAATAATCCGATATCTTCCTGAACCTGCATTCTGAAACCTGAATTGCTGTCCGTTTCCTCCCCAATAATTCCAAATGTGGATATTGGCACCATTGGCAGTAGATATACCATCTACATCGAGTGCTTTTGAAGTTGCAATTACAGGTGATATACGGTGCCAGTCACCATCAACACTTGAAATATTAAATTGCTGTGCACCTCCTCCCCAATAGTCCCATTGAACAATATTAGTTCCATCAGATGTTCCCCAATTATATACATCAAGGGCTTTTCCGCTATGAACTGCAACCACTGCATAACGACCGTTTATTCTGGCATTATTGTCACCAGAACCGGATCCAAGATTTATGGAACATCTGGTGGTTCTTACCATCTGTGTATTTGGGTTACAATTCACCACTGTACCGCTTAATACATGTGTATCAGTGGCATCTTCTAAAAAGATTCCATGACTGGTGTTGTTTGCAATATCCACTTCATTAACAACGCAATCGTAACTACCTGAAACGCTAAAGAATCCACGTCCTGACTCTCTGGAGATTACCTTTTGAACGCGGATGTTTGGGCCATTGTTGTTTGCAACCCTGAATGTTGCATAGCCACCTCCACGATTATTGCGGAATCCATTAATGGTTCCAATGGTTGCGTTTCTTGAATTATTCAGAATAACTCCACAACCAACTGCAGTATTGGTAACTGTTACGTCCCCGATCGAAATTCCATCAACTCCATATGTTTCAATGGCATGGCCCAAAGATCCATTGATGTTAATATTACCACTTATGGTGAGATTTGAAGCAGCCCCGGTGGAATTATCAACCCTTATGCCCAATCCAACTGCTCCTGGGTGCGACAAATTCATGGTGATATTATGCAAAGTAACACCCGAACATCCCCTGAACCACATTCCATAGCGTGGTGCTCCTGTAACATGAAGGTTTCGAATCGTGATGTTGTTACGTCTGTCTGCATGAATGGCAACGATTAAATCACCTCCATCACAATGTATTGAATGACCATGAAAATCTAACGTTTGATTAGCTCCTGGCCGTATGGCATAAATACTGCCTCCTGATGGACCTGAAGAGCCAGAATTCCAAATATTAATCGTTCCAGCTCCCATGTTATTGCAGGCAGCATTAATTGCATCAAACATTCGGGTTCCGGTGTATACCGTGTTTCCATTGACACGTGCAGTCCAGGTACTGCCCGAACGCGAAACAGAACCTTGGGCAAATAAATCGGCAGTTACGAATAGAAACAGTGCAGCTGCGATTAATAGAAATTTAAGATTTGGTAATAATTTTGATTTCATAATTGATTGATTTAAGGTATTGAGATGGCATTTTGAATTATAATTTAATAAATGCTGAATTGTATTAACTACTTTTGTTAACATGATCATAGTTTATTATAGTCTTAACAAAGACCGATTGTATCCCGATTAATAACTTGGCAGAAAACGAAAAAAGGTAAGTCGCTTTTAACTTTACGTTTGAAGTAAAAGAAGGATCTTATCAATGAGAAATCATTAAATAATGTTAACATCAAATATAAATACTTAATTTTTCTTTGTATTTACACTTTTTGACTATTATTTTATACAAAATGTCACTGTATATTAATGAGTTTGACCCCATGTCCTTTTTTCGTATATTAGAGATTCAATAATAAATATATGCTATTATGAGATTTAAATTACTTATTCTATTATCAATTACTTTTATTCATTGCCAGGGTCAACCCGCACAACAAAGTGAACCGGACAACGATTTGGTAAGTTTTTTTGGCTCACGTGCCAATAAGTTTGCCTCAGCCACAGATCTGGATCCTGTTATAAATATGGCCGCTGACCGAAAGCTAATACTACTTGGAGAAGCATCTCACGGAACCCACGAATATTATCATTGGCGCGCTGAAATATCAAAAAGACTGATTACCGAGAAAGGTTACAATTTCATAGCTGTTGAAGGCGATTGGGCATCCATATACCGGTTGAATAAATATGTTAAGGGTAAAAGCGGAGCACTAAACTCTGCACGCGAGGTATTGCTCTCGTTTAACAGGTGGCCGGAGTGGATGTGGGCTAATACCGATATTCTTATTCTTGCTGATTGGCTCAGAGAGTACAATAAAAATCTTCCCCAAAGTGAAAAAGTGGGGTTTTACGGTAAAGATGTATATGGACAATGGGAAGCCATGGATGATCTCTTAAGTTTCACAAATGAGTTTATGCCTGATCAACACAATGAAATTGAGCGATTACTGAACTGTTTTGCTTCATTTAGTGAAGACGAATGGCAATATGCCAGATCTGTTGCAAGTGGGAACAGATCCTGTGAGACTGATCTTCAAAGAGTTGTGAATATCATTAATGAGCACTCCCAACCAACCGATAAAATTGATGAAATAAAATGGTTCAGAGCAAAACAAAATGCACTGGTCATGCAAAATGCAGAGAGTTTTTACAGGTTGGCGGTTCAGAGCAACGTGGACTCATGGAACAGTAGGGTAAACCACATGTGGGATACCGTTCAAAGATTGTTAACGAAATATGGAGATGATTCCAGAGGAATTGTCTGGGCACATAACACCCATGTAGGTGATTCGAGGGCAACAACCATGGGGTTAAACAATCAGTACAACATTGGTAACTTAAGCAGAAACAACCTGGGAGAGGAGAATGTCCTCATTGTTGGTTTTGGGACACGCATCGGAAAGGTAAACGCCGGAAATCAATGGGGGTCTCGTATGCAAATAATGGATGTTCCCGATGCCCAAAGCGGCAGCCTCGATTATTATCTGGGACAGGTTCCAATGGATCAATTCTTTTTAGTGTTTAGTGAGGAGGATCGCAGACACCCTTTACTTGCCGATCCTCTAGGACACCGAGCCATTGGTGTGACCTATAATCCCCGTTCCGAACAGGGAAACTATGTACCGTCACTACCTGCATACAGGTATGATGTGCTTATCTTTTTCCAGGAAACAATGGAGTTAACTCCGGTGAGATAGTATTTGTTAATATCTGTTAAACTCATATATACTTTGTAATAATCTTTTGAATTCTATATCAGAATAACCAATTTTGTTTTAAATGATTAATTAATTGAATTTCAATAAATTTTGAATGAAAGCATCAATCATTAATTAAATTATTTATCCATATTGAAGAATACCGATGCTTTCAAACTATTCTTCAGGATTTAATCAAAATAGAGGTTTATGAGTTTTACTAGAAATCAGATTCAGAAAGTTTTAGCAAGTGCGTTTATGTTTGCATTTGTTGCCATGACAACAAATGCGCAACAGTTTGATATGCAAATGCCACAAGAACAGGCATCTTTTTCAGAAGATCAAATTGACCAGTTTGTAAACACAGTGGTAAAGGTAATTCCCATTCAGGAAGCTGCTGAGGAAAAAATGATTGACAAAATTGAAGAAGAGGGTATGGATCTGGAAACGTTCAATGCCATAGCAACACAACTTCAAACCACTGGAGATGTGCAAGGTGTTGACGAAGCTGAAATCACCAAGTTTCAAACCATTTCGCAGTCTCTTCAGCAAATTCAGATGGAGATTCAAAGTGATGTAATGGAGGCCATTCAGGAAGAAGGTATGGATTTGGATCTTTACCAGGGAATTATGGCTGCTTACCAGAGCGACCCCGTTGTAAGACAACAAATTGATGAAAGACTTGGTCAAATGCAGTAGTATTTTATAATGTTTGCATAAAGCCAAAAACTCCTGTTTTCCATTCGGAAACAGGAGTTTTTGGCTTTATTAACTTCACGCATTCGAACAAATTAAGCTTGGTAAGGTTAAAAGAGTATTATCAACTTAATCATATTAAAAAATGACACACTTAATCATAGTATCACATCCGTCCAAAAACAGTTTCAGCATATATTTGGCCAATGAACTTGCCAATAAATACCGTGAAGAGGGCTGGAAAGTCATTATACGTGATCTTTATGACGTAAAATTCCCAGCGGTTTTGTCCCCCGACGACCTGGGGCAATTAAAACAGGGAGTAACACCAGATGATATTAAAACAGAACAGGAGTATATAAAAGAAGCCGATTTAATATCTGTGATTTATCCACTTTGGTGGGCTTCTTTTCCGGGAATTCTTAAAGGTTACATCGACAGGGTACTGACCAACGGATTTGCCTTTAACTATGGTGCCAACGGTGCAACAGGCTTGTTGACTGACAAGAAAGTGGTGATTCATACCACCATGGGAAACACGGTGGAAGAGTATGAAGAGAAGGATTTGATTACCGCATTCAAAAAAAGTCAGGGGGAAGAGGTGTTTGGTTTTTGCGGCATGACCATCAAAGGACACTACTTCTATCCTCAAATTACTCTGGCAGATGAAGCAAAGCGCGACCATTTTCTTCAATTTGCCTTATCGAAGTATCCCGAACTAGAATTCAACAATGTTCTAGAGAAATAAACAGACGGATATATTATGCAAATCGCATCATTTGATGTTATTTTGCTCTGATATTTGAATGTTTATGGAATTATCAGATACCTATAAAACACTGGCAGAGCCGGCTGAAGGTTTATACAAAGAGAAAGGGAGTAAATTTTTGGCCTTTGCCTGGCCTGTAGAGACTGAAATTGAAATCAAGGAACTCATTGACCAGGTAAAAGCCAGGTATTATGATGCACGTCATCATTGCTATGCCTGGCAATTGGGAAACGATGGTATGCACTTTCGTGTAAACGATGATGGTGAGCCATCGGGAACTGCAGGAAAACCTATACACGGCCAGATTAAATCCTATGAAATCACCAATGTTTTAATTGTTGTGGTACGCTATTTTGGCGGAACAAAACTTGGTACCAGCGGTCTGATACAGGCCTACAAAGAGTCAGCTGCTGATGCAATTTCCAATGGTATTATAGTTGAACGAACTATTGACAAACAGCTTACCATACATTTTGCTTATGAAAATATGAACGATGCCATGAGAGTCATCAAAGAGATGGAGCCTGCAATTGTTCATCAGGATTTTAATCTCAGGTGCGAAATGGTATTGTCAATCAGAGAGAGTAAATATATGGAGTTATCAAGCCGGTTTGAGCAACTTATGGGCGTGTCCCTAGTTGATGAAAAACCCTGAAACTCGTATCGCCGGGTTGTATGTTCACTGAAACATTCTCTGAAGAAACCCCGCCACCAACTCTGTGTTGCTCCAGTACTAACTCATTTTCGCCTGCCGGCAACGAAACACGGGTATAGGATAGGGAATAGGGTAGTGATTGCCAATTTCGGGTATCGGCACGCTCAGTTATGGCGTTTATGATGCTGACCAAAGCTCCAAGGTTTCTATTTTCATTACGAGCTGTTCTTTCCATGATCTGCTTGGCAGCCAGTCGCATAATGTTGTTTCCGACTTCGCGCAACATTCGATCCTGTAAAGATTGAAATGCAATGCGGTTAATGTTTTGTGCCATTTCAAGTCGGTGTCTTTCTCCCTGGAACAATAATGATGCTTCATGATAGAGTGGAGGGCGCTCTACATATTTTGGAAATGCCACGCGAATGATTGATAAATTGCTCAAAGAAGCCCTTTGCTGTGAAGATTGATTGCCCAGATAAATTGGAAAAGTCACTCCGAGTTCATCGCTTCCAAAAATCATCATTCCGTTTCGGGTTCCCATGTTGGTAAGATTCAAGCTCCATTCAGATTTTACAGGCCCCAACCCATTCATCCATATATAAACCAAATCACCGTTTTCCCTGGTTGGTTCCGGTGTTTTAATGCCAAACTTTTCTTCATAATAACGTACTTCGTTTCTAAAACCAATTCGACTTGCCGAATAAAGTAGATCTTTCTTTAATTGCAATGGTGGGCCAAGATGAAAAAGTTCGGTGTAATCGGTTTCATAAATCTCCAATGCATTTCGATAGGCGATGAATGCATTGTTGTAATCACCGCTGGCCTGGTAAATCAGTCCCATCAAATTGTGAGCAAAAGCATCACGTGCATAACGGTTCTTATGATTCCGGTATTGATCGTTAATTTCCTGAAGTCTGATGTTTACGCGTCGCGCTTCAACCAATGCTCCTTCATAGTTGTTTAGCGCAATAAAATTCAGTGCTTTGTAGTAGTGAATCATGATGGATTCAAAATCCTCAGGAGGATAGGGGCGAGCCATGGGGTTGGAAACAAGAACCAATGCCTCGGTGGCTAAGTTCTTTCTGTAATCCTCAATATAAAAATCCGCTTTGTCAAAATAGCGGTTACTCTCTTCATGTTCACCCATCATGAAAAGAACCAATCCGCGGTTCATGTAAAACAGAACCCTGTGATTATTACTTTCTGCCCATCGCCTGTTACGCTCCAGGGAACGGTTGGCCTGCTCAAAATCCCCGGAAGCAATTTGTGTTTGAACCTCAGCCGTACGCTGGTAAAATGTAGCACATCCTGTCAGGATCAACAACATATTTACCATCAGCAGATACTTCATTGTAATTGAGTTATATTTAATTGCAGAGTTGAGGACTTTGTTCTGAATTCTGAAAAGTTTAAATGCCGTGCGGAAAATATTCCGCACGGTAATCATTCCATAATAGTTGGTCAAAAACTTTAGTTTCTGACGTATTTACGTATTTGTTTATCACCAATCCAAACGATTTCGCTGGTTTCAAGGTGAGTTAGCTCCAAATTCACGCGATAGTAAATCACTCTTTCGCGACGATAAGTATCAACTATTGAGTTTATATCGCCATTGAGCATATAATCTGCGCCCAATTCCTGACCCCATCTTTTGGCGGTTTCTACCGAGGCAAATTCTTGCTGCGCTGCACGTTCCCGACGTAGTTCTTCTCGTTTATCACCGGCTTGCACCAAACGCACTCTGCCACTGTTTATAAATGATCTTTCAACGTCGCGTATAAATGTTTCTGCACTGATGTGCTCATGGGATTTATTATAAACAAGTCCCACAATTACTACGGGTCTTTCATCGGTGTTGCGGGTATGATGATCTATCCAATGACCACCTAGAATCTGATCAACCATGGCCTGTGCAGTCAACCGCGAGTCGGTATCGTTCCAACGTCCACTGAGATCAATGGTTTCATCTAATCCAACACGCTCAACGCGTCGCGAAGTACAGCCCTGAAGCATAAATAATCCGGCAAGGGCAACAATAAGGGTAAGTGATATGTATCTCATAATTTTTATTATTAAAGTTAATTTCCATCATCAATTTTTATGCCATCTTATTTTCATTTATACTTCCCAGATAGTGAGCCAATTGATCAGTTAGATAGATATCATTTTGCTCATTCAGCTCTATCATAAAATCCAGATCGTCGCCAAATGGTTTGGATGCTCCTGCTTTAAATCGCGCCTTAGACAATTTTACCACCCAATGAAGGGGGAAATAGTAATATCTGGAAATTACCACCAGCAAATCGGGGGTAGATTCTATAAATGCCGAAACTGATTCACTTTGTGGGTACATGAAAAAACCAAGATCCTTAACGGTGAAGAAAGTCTTCTTTTTGTCACTTATATAATTATGCTCTGTTACATGTTCAGGAATATAGCCCAAAAGGGTAAAATTGGTGCCAAACTCAGTTCTGGATTTAATAAAACGGTTCACTTCATCCACAATTCCCTTATCGCCGGCATCGAAAACAATGGCAATGTTTTTGGCCTGTTTAAGACTTATTACATTAACAATTCGCTTGACCGATTTTGCCTGCCTGTTTAAAATCCATGCCCCAACTCGGGTTCGTGTTTTTCGAAATAACTTCATTTTAATGATTTATATATTGCACAGTTTTGTTTGTGTTTAGAATATGTGCATAAAAGTAAAAAGTAAATGGATAAAAGCCGAAATAATTATGAATATTAATCCTGCTCGCTGATCATTTTTAAAAATTCTGACTCATCAATGAGTTTTACACCCAGATTTTCAGCTTTTTTCAATTTCTCTGGCCCCGCATTTTCTCCAGCCAGCAAAAAACTGGTGTTTTTTGATACCGAATCGGTTGATTTTCCTCCATGTTTTTCAACCAGTGCCTTCAACTCCTTTCGCCTTTGAGGGGTGGCAAAACTTCCTGTGATCACAAAAACCTCTCCGTTTAGTCCGCCACCAACAACCTCTGTCTCATCCTCCGAAACTTCCATTTGCAATCCACAGGATCTCAAGCGTTCAACCAGTTGTCGGTTTTCTGTATCAGAAAAATACGCGATTACACTTCCGGCAATGGATGCCCCAATGTCTTTAACCTCCAAAAGTTGGTCCAAACCGGCACTGCTGAGTGCATCCACCGATCGAAAAGCCCTCGCGAGATTTTTAGCTACTGTTTCACCGACATAGCGAATGCCCAGAGCAAACAAAACACGCTCAAAAGGCTGTCTCTTTGATTCTTTCAGCGAGGCGGTTATGCGATCAAAGGTTTTTTGCTGGATGCTGACCAACGACAGATGGTTGGTACGATCAGGTTTTGAGAGAGTGCTTTTGATGCCATTTACAAGTGCATTAGCTTTGATAAAATCTAAACCGGCTTTCTCTTCAATCTCTTGTGAAAATGCATTTTGTAAGAAATAGAAATATCGGAATGAATCAGCAACCTGCTCCAAATCTGCAACATCTAGCCCCGGAATATTCAGGGCTTTAAGTAATTCTGCAAAACCCACCACGTGGTTTTGCAGGTTTAACCGCTTAATAAACCTGATATTTTCTCCTATGGATAAAAATTTCAGGTTTTTATCCTCTGACGGTAATCGATTTTGAATCTCTTCAGGAATTGATTGTGAATCGATCTGCAGTAAGATATCTGCTATTTTTTTACAAACCGACAGAGATGGTGCACCTTTGAGCGAAAAAAGAATCTTTTCCATCGGAATGTGCGATGGAAAAGGATTGCCTGCTTCGTCAGTTGTTTTTAAATCTTTCAGATTTAAAAATTCACTTTTTCTTTCCGGAATGGTATATAAATCAGAAATATCTTTAATCAGTCCCTTTTTGTAGAAAAGTTCGATGGTCTCTTCCCCCAAACAATCAATATCCAAGGCTTTACGACTAACGAAATGGATCATTTTCCCCACAATCTGAGGGGAGCAACCGCTATCGTTGGGACAATAATGCGCCGCTTCACCTTCGTTTTTAATTAATAGGGTGCCACACTCGGGACAATTTTTGATAAACTCCACTTTTGGTACCCCGGGTGGACGTTGAGCCACATCAACGGCTGTAATTTTAGGGATGATTTCTCCACCTTTCTCCACCGCCACCAAATCATTCAAATGCAAATCCAGTTTTGCAATGATATCTGAATTATGAAGTGAAGCCCTTTTTACTGTTGTACCTGCCAGCGGAACCGGTTCCAGATTGGCAACTGGCGTAACGGCTCCTGTGCGCCCCACCTGAAAATCCACAGAAATCAATCGGGTATATGCCGATTCGGCCTGAAATTTATATGAAATGGCCCATCGGGGAGATTTGGCGGTGAAGCCTAATTTTTCCCTCAAAGAGATGGAATCAGTTTTTATAACGATGCCATCTATTTCAAACGGCAAATCCATGCGGGCATTATCCCAATGGTGGACAAAGGCAATCACTTCGTCAACACTTCGGCAAAGTTCCATGTGGGGAGATACTCTTAAACCCCATGTTTCGGCCTTCTTCAGATTTTCGAAATGGCTGTCGCCGGGAAGATTTTCGCCCAGCATGTGATATAGATAGCACTCCAGAGGCCGCTTAGCCACCAGAGAACTGTTTTGTAGTTTCAGGGAGCCGGCTGCCGCGTTTCGGGGATTGGCGAATAGCTGAAGATTTTCATTTTTCCTTTCTTCATTGAGTTTCTCAAAACTTTTTCGCGATATAAAAATCTCGCCTCTGATGTCGAACGATGGGGGAAAGTCGCCCTTTAGCTGCAATGGTATGCTTTTTATGGTCTTGATGTTGGACGTTACATCATCACCCTCAATTCCGTCTCCCCGGGTTATGCCGGACACCAGACGCCCATTTTCGTATGAAAGTGATATGGCCGTGCCATCATACTTCAGTTCACAAACGAAAACAACCGATCCACCGGCAAGTTTCTCAACCCTGTTGATAAAATCGCGTAACTCACCTTCTGAATAGGTATTACCCAACGAAAGCATGGGGTACTTGTGCTTAACGGTATTAAAATCCTGGCTTAAATCACTTCCAACCCTCATTGTTGGGCTGTTGGGATCCTGAAATTCGGGATGTTGTTTTTCAAGATCTGCCAGCTCCGCAAGTTTCCGGTCAAATTCCTTGTCAGAAATTTCCGGACTGTTTTTTATATAATAGAGGAAATTATGGTGGTGCAACTCATCGCGCAGCTGCTTAATTTTTTCCTGAATACCTGGATGTTCCATAAATTTAAGGGTAATTTGTAGAGTAACAAAAATACAATTTTATGAAACAAATCAAGTACCAATCTCTTATTTAGCGTTCTATTTTCTCGACTGCCCGGTAATCTTACTCTCTATCCACTGCCTTAATGCACCGGAAAGTGGTTTTATCCATTCTGCCAAGGCAGAGGATAGCAAACGCATTGGACTAAGAGCGGCACTAAACTCCATCACAGACAAATCCAGTTTACGGCGAGCCAGCCTAACCTCATATAGCAGTCGGGTTTTCTCCTCTTCCAATTCCTGAAATGATTCGATGTAATGATAACTGATTTTTCGTTTTGCCATGGGAAAATACGTTTTGTAATATTTTTATACTGTTTTGACTTAAACATTAAAATATATCGCAAAGTTATTGATTGAATTAAGTAGTATTAGTTGTAAAAACATCTAATATTCTAAATGTTATCCAATTTTAATTGATGTCTTTATTGACATACCCTATAAGCCGACATTCTACTCATCATCATCCTCAAATTTTGGGAAAAAGAGCTTTACAAATGATCTGATTACTGGTTTTTCAACCACTTTTCGGCGAAGCAGATAGAACATCCACGCTAATAAAAAATAGAAACCCGCGATAATTAGAAATCCAAGGGTTACGGATTCTAATATATGTCCCAAAAAATAGGCTCCTGCAATAGAAATAAACATCAAAGCGAAAAAAAGCAGGTAAAGAATGCCCATTTTTACTGCAAACCCTGCGGTAAACCTGGACAACTCTTCCACAATGTGCAATTTCAATAAGTCTATGCGCTTATCGACGTATTTCTCAAACTCATCTTTTACATCATTCAAATGATCTTTAAAGTCTTCTTTAAACATAGTACATTTTGGTTTAGTGAGGTTGTGTAAGTACTGTATGTAAATATATCAAATTTCTTTACAGTAGTAGTTATATTCTCCTTATATCTTATTTGGGAAACAGTTCAAACAAAACATCCGGCAGAACCCGATGTAAAGCGAGCATGGCCGGATGCAGGATTTTTAAATCCTTGAAAAAATGATTAATTGCGATAAAATGTGGCAATGCTTTGCAAAAAGCATTGGTTCTTAATACCTATTTAGCTTTTGCTTCCTGAGGCTTTTTATATTCATTCACCATTTTCTCAATTCTTCCTTCAACTTCATGGATTCTTTGTTTGATATCCTCCTTTAATTCACCTCCTTTGGTTTTAAGTTTTCCTCTAAGAACATCCAACTCATCTTCCAATTCATCAACTTTCTTCTTGATTTGCTTGCGGGTATCTTCACCCGACTGAGGTGCATATAACAATGCAATGGTTGCGCCTAAAGCTGCGCCAGCCAGTAAACCTCCTATAAATGATCCTGCACTTCTCATAATACATGTTTTTTAGGTTAAACAATATATTGATTTTCAATATTCTATAAAACTGGGATCTATTACCCTATTTTTAATTGTAAATATCAATAGTTCGTTAAACCATTGAAAAAATTTTATTTTTATCTATTTAAGAATTACGCTATACAAACGACAACTTACTTTTAACCAACTTTTTTACCCTGTGAAATTCGGGACATGTGAACTATTGATTCAGTCAACAGAACATTTAAACATGCCCTGATTCGAAGTTGCTGCATTAAAATTAAATAACCGTTTAAGATCGGCGTGTTATCTAACTTTTTCAGTAATAATAAATATAGGACTTAATTATCAAAAAGTCAAATATGCAATTCATGAATCATGGTTAATAAATAAACCAACTGACCTCAATAATGTTCTTTTTACCATCATTAAATTTATTGAAGAAGCCATTGGAATGCCGCTGTCTAACCTTTGTTAATAAAAATCGATAATTATCCATCTGTTCCCAGCAATCAGTAATCAAAAAAAGATGTTGTAAAAAAACTTAAAAGATTTAAACATCTGTTTGTGGCAGATTCTGGCTCTTCATATTTTAATATTAAAGTTATAATTTAGTAAAAAAGCTATATATAACTAAATAATAATATTTTAAAAACAATATCATTAGGTATCCAACAAAATTGATAAAACAAATTAAATGACTGTATTTCAACGCATAATTACGATTCCTCGGGGAATAAAAACTCCATATCATTCATTAAACGGATTGTTTTATCTTTACACAAAGAAACCCTTCAAATTTCAACCCAACATGCACCGCATGTTGTCAGAGATAGACATTAAACCGGAGAAAAGATGGAAACAAGACTAGCCAACATATCAACCGAAGATCGGAAAGAGATTATTCAGGCGTATCAAAAGTTACTCAGAGCCTCTCGTAATGTTCTTAACTGGGATGATATCAAACAAATTAGAAAAGCAATTGAGCTGTCGCTCGAACAGGCTGGTTTTGATCGTCGGTTATCAGGTAAACTCTCGATTGTTCATTCCCTTGAAGTGGCCACCATTGCGCTGGAAGAAATTGGTCTTGGCAGAACCTCACTTATATGTGCCTTACTCTATGATACCGTTCGGAAATCTGATCAATCCATTGATCAGATTCAAAAGCAATTTGGTTCACAGGTTGCTAATATCATGGATGGACTAGTGAAGGTATTCGATCTTTATCAAAGGAATGTATCCATTCAATCCGAAAATTTCAGAAAACTGTTGCTCACATTTGCTCAGGATGTACGGGTAATACTGATCATTATAGCTGAAAGACTTCAGACCATCCGTACTCTGGATTTATACGATAGGGAGTTACAGTTGAAGATCGCTTCTGAAATATCGTATTTATATGCTCCAATGGCGCATCGTTTAGGTTTGTACACCATCAAATCGGAGATGGAAGACCTCGTTATGAAATATACAAACCGCGATATGTATAAATTTATTGCCAAAAAACTGAATGAAACCAAACGCGCTCGGGAGAAATATATTAAGGAGTTTATAGACCCTATTAAAGAGGAACTTGAGCAATATAATTTAAAGTTTGACATTAAGGGTAGAACCAAGACCATTCACTCCATTTTCAACAAAATGCAGAAGCAAAAGGTTGAATTTGAACAGGTTTATGACCTTTTTGCGATCCGTGTTATACTGGACAGTCCTCAAAAACACGAAAAAGCAGATTGCTGGAAAGTTTATTCAGTTGTGGCCGATAAATATCAGCCCAATCCCAGTCGCATGCGCGACTGGTTATCCATTCCCAAAAGTAACGGTTATGAATCGCTTCATACAACCGTATTAGGACCCGGAAATAAATGGGTGGAGGTGCAAATCCGATCCAAACGGATGGACGAAGTAGCCGAAAGAGGATTGGCTGCCCACTGGAAATACAAAGGAGTGAAAGGTGATCAGGGATTGGATATGTGGCTGGCTAACATTCGTGATATACTTGAAAACCCAGAACTTAATGCCGTTGATTTCATTGACGACTTTAAGCTAAACCTATATGACGAGGAGGTATTTGTTTTTACTCCCAAAGGCGACCTGAGGAGGCTTCCCAAGGGAGCTACTGTGTTGGATTTCGCATTTGACATTCATTCCGAAGTCGGGAAAAAATGTGCAGGAGCTCGCGTAAACGATAAAAACGTGAGCATTCGACATGTTCTTCAAAATGGTGACCAGGTAGATATACAAACCACTTCCAATCAGGAACCGAAACAGGATTGGTTACAAATAGTTGTAACCTCTAAGGCAAAAACCAAGCTAAAACAAGCGCTGCGCGATATTCAGTATAAGGAATCAGAGCTTGGAAGAGAACTCCTTGTAAGACGCTTAAAGAATTGGAAAATAGATCTCAGCGACCAGTTAACAGGAGTGATGGTTAAACACTTTAAATTTAAAAGTGTAAATGATTTCTTTCGAGATATTGCCTTGGAAAAACTGGACGTAGTAGCAATAAAAGAGTTTATTCAACAGCAGGATCGTAAAGATCATGAACGGGATCATGCTGAATCCCGTCAATCAGGGCGAAGTGCTGAGAACTTTGTTGCTCCACCTCAGGATGACGGTCAACTGCAAGGCGATGATGTTCTATTAATTGACAAAAACCTCACCAACGTTGATTTTAAACTGGCAAAATGTTGTAATCCCATTTTTGGAGATGAAATTTTTGGGTTTGTTTCTGTTTCGGGTGGAATCCGCATCCATAGAAATAATTGTCCCAATGCAAACGAAATGCACACTAAATTCAGTTACCGTATCATTCAGGCTCGTTGGACTGGTGAAGCAGGAGGCAGTTATCTGGCTGCCATAAAAGTTCTGGGGGAGGACGATATTGGAATCGTCAGTAACATTTCCCAAATCATTTCCAAGGAGTTGAAACTAAAAACCCGATCAATTTCAGTCGACTCCAAAGAAGGATTATTTGAGGGCACTGTTTCTGTGTTCGTAAATAATAATCAAATATTAAATACGTTAATTAAAAAAGTAAAAGAGGTTAAAGGTGTTTTGTCGGTATCACGCATCGATGCAGTTGGATAATTGATTAAATTATTTTTTTTTGATAAGGTAGAAAAAACTTTTTATTTTTACATTCTGAATCTTAAATAAAACCACTCATATTAAGAACTTTACCCTGACTTCATTTATAATTTCATGATTTTGGCCTAACACAACCTGAGATATAATATATTACATCTGAGATTGTAACCAATAAAGAATTCCTCCTCTGGAAATGTGCCCGGTCAAAATTGTAACTTTGCAAATTTTGATGAAGATTCAAAAATGAAGATCTGTCTATTAGTAATGAGAATTTTGAATGACGCCCTTTTTTCTGAAAAAAAGATAAGAAAGGGGATTCATAAACTTCAGGAATATAAATGCCTTATATTTTATAGTACTCTCGTTACATTTTTCTCTTTTTCAGATTTGTCCGGGAGCAATTTTGAATCCAATGAGACAGTGATCAGTTTTGCTCATTTTCAAAAGGAGGAGCTGGAAGCTCTGCAATTTGCCATTGAGAATTGTCCATTGGCTGCTGAAGAGAACCAGCCTCAATGTATTCAAACCATTCTTGAAGTTGCTGAAGTCCAGAGAAAACAACAGATTCATCAGATATTCATTACAATCATTTTTGCTGTTCTATTGCTGGTTTTTATCATATTTTTATTTCGGCTGAAGCTGAAACAAAAAAACTCCAGTCTGGAAAAAGAGATTTTAATGCGTCAGGTTGCGGAGTCATGGACTATACAAATAAGTAAGGAAAAGGCTCAGAAGGAGCATCTGCTGGCTCTTTATCATCAGCTTACGTTGAGACACGTCGCGACTCAGGAACGGCTTGAACAACTTTCATACCGCTTTATTAAAGATAATTCTGACATGCATCAAGCCATTCAGATGGAACTTCAAACCATGAAAAATGAGTTTAATGCTATTCTGAATGAGATCATACACGAAGACCTTTTCTATTCATATTTTGATATACCAAAAGATATTTCTCTGACAACCGGAGAAAAGATCATTTTATTTCTATTTTATTGCGAAATGTCCTCGAAACAGGTTGCAACACTCATCGGAATCACACAGGGCAATTTGAGGGTACGCAAATCCAATCTGAGGAAGAAACTCAGCGAGTATTCCAATCAATATCCGGAGATAGAAAAAGTATTGATGCTGCTTTAAAACATCTGCAAAAAGTAGATTTAACTCTCAAGACGTAGTGAGATTTTTATGATTTCACATGTTTTATCAATAAACATCATGCGTTAAATCTCCAATATTTAAGTAATTGTAATTAAAACACTTCACCTATGCTACATGCGTTAAAATGCACGCAATAGAAAATAAAACCTAGGATAATTCAACACTTAGCGCTTATTTTACAATATCAAATTGACACCCGCAAACCCCACTTTATATCTTTCACTTTTAACCCTGACCAATCTTACCAAAAAAGCCGGAATTCTCCGGCTTTTTTGGTAAATCAGAGTTTCTGCTATTCTGCTTTTCCAGTTTCTATTTCCGATCTTATTGGTTAAAAGTAAAAATATTTACTTGTTTTTTTCATGTGGTTTTGTTAAATTAAGAGAATAATAGTGAACTAAAACCCCATTTATCATGGAAGAAAAGATAATCACTTTAGCCACACACAATTTTCAACATGCACAGGTATTACAAAATATTCTTGACTCAGAAGGTATTGAATGTTTTCTTCAAAATGCCAACTTGATTGAGGGAGCTGTAAATGCCAGTGTTAAAATCAGGATCAGAGAGTCTGACCTTGAAAAGGCTATGAAAATAATGGAAAGCATTGAGGAGCCGGGCATCATGAAATTCACGGAGAAAAAATCCGGGCGCCCACCCAAGCCACGCATTCTGTTGCCGGTTGACTTCAGTGACTATTCTGAAAAAGCCTCTGATATGGCTCTTGATTGGGCATCACGCCTGAATGCAGAAATTACTGTTCTCCATGTCTATTTTAACCCGGTTATAAACACACTTCCCTTTTCTGAAGCCTATGTTTATGATACCAGTTTGGATGAAATGATGGTAGACATGGAGGAGAAAGCCGATGCTGACATGAAGATTTTTCTTAAAAAATTTAAGGAGAAGAATAAGGATCAATACCAGTCGAAAATTGGCATAAAGCACAAACTGCTTCGCGGAGTTGCCGAAGAGGAGATCCTCCATTTCAGTGAAGAATATCAGCCAACTGTCATTATAATGGGCACAAGAGGACGCAACCGAAAAGCCAATGATTTAATTGGAAGTGTTACTGCTGAGGTTATGGAACTGGCCAAAGTGCCTGTATTAGCCGTTCCCGAGGATTTTAACTATCAAGGCATCGATAATATTAAAAACGTACTTTATGCCACCAATTTCGAAGAGTCGGATTTTAAGGCATTGGATAAACTTGAACGAATTGTAAAACCCCTTGATGTAAAAGTTTTCTTTGTTCACGTTGGCCCACATTCAGAGAGCAAATGGGACAAACTCAAATTGGACGGACTTAAAAAGCACGTGGAAGAGAAACTACCTAACATCAAAGTTGAATGCGATTTGATTGAAAACGAAGATTTTTGGGTGGGGTTGGAGTGGTACATCAGGAAAAACAAAATTGACATCATCAGTTTGACAACAAGAAGAAGAAACCTTGTGGCCAGATTGGTTAATCCATCCATAGGCAAGAAGATGCTGTTTCATACCAATACCCCAATGCTGGTGTTTCATGCTTAAATGATTTTGTAAATTGACCGGATCAGAGTTTAGAGAAGATTAATTGACCGGAAAGCACACAAATTTTTTAAAAAATTTGTGTGCTTTTATGCATTCTTATCGTCCTGTTTTTCCTCCCTGCCTAAATAAGATGAAGCTATTTTCACTTAAAATTGATTACATTTGAAATAAAAAAAGATGAACAAACGGGGATTTGCAAGTGATAACAATGCCGGGGTACACCCACTGATTATGCAAGCGCTTAACGATGTAAACAACGGACATACTGTTGGTTATGGAGGAGATGTTTACACCCAAGACTGCTTAAATCTTTTTAAAAAGGAGTTTGGGGAGGAAACCGAAACTTTTTTTGTTTATAATGGCACAGGAGCCAATATCATAGCTCTTCAGGCCATGGCACGACCATATGAAGCAGTCATATGTGCCCACACGGCACATATTAATGTGGATGAGTGCGGCGCTCCGGAAAAGCAGACCGGTTGCAAACTGATCGATATCTGGTCGCCTGATGGAAAACTTACCCCGGAATTGATTGAACCATATCTGACTGGAGGAGGAGTGGAGCATCATGTGCAACCAAAAGTCATTTCCATAACGCAAAGTACCGAAATGGGAACTCTCTATTCTTTGCTTGAGTTAAAAGCCCTTTGCAGTTGGGCTCACGATAGAGGTTTACTGGTTCATATGGATGGTGCCAGGTTATCTAATGCGGCAGCGGCATTGAATTGCTCAATGGCCGAAACTTCTGCAAATGCAGGGGTTGACGTTTTATCACTTGGGGGAACCAAAAACGGAATGATGTTCGGCGAAGCCGTGGTAGTATTTAATAAAGACCTTTCAAACGGACTAAAATTTATTCGCAAACAATCGGCGCAGTTACATAGTAAAATGCGGTTCATCTCAGCCCAGTTTAACGCATTTTTTACAAACGAACTGTGGAGACTAAATGCATTGCATGCCAACAAAATGGCGCAGAAACTGGCTAAAGAAGCATCAAAAGTTCCAGGCGTCAGCATTACGCAAAAAGTCGAGGCCAATGGTGTTTTTGCTATCATACCAAAGCAATGGATTGAAACGTTGAAGGAGCAATATTTCTTTTATACCTGGGACGAAAATCGTTCGGAGGTACGTTGGATGACAGCCTTTGACACCACTGACGAGGACATTGAAGGTTTTACCAAATTACTTAGAGAAATAGCCAAAAAAGATACAAACTGATACGCTTCAGATGTTCAAAATTGTTGGAAATCATCAAAAACCAGAGAAACGCCGTTTCATACATAGTTTAATTCTACCTGTATGTATGATCTTATTGATGTTTTCGATTCATTTGGTGACTTGGCTCGAAAATATGGATCTCCATTTTCTGGGAGTTTATCCTTTAAATATAAAAGGGTTGACAGGTATTATCACATCTCCTTTGATACATTCGGGATGGCAGCATCTGTACAACAATTCGGTCTCTTTTTTCATATTAGGCGTTACTCTTTTTTATTTCTACAGGGGAGTAGCTTACAAAGTTTTTGTTACCATTTATATTTTGGCCGGAGCCTGGCTCTGGTTTGGAGGGCGTGAAGCCTGGCATATAGGTGCCAGCGGAGTGGTATATGGTCTGATGTCTTTTTTGTTCATCAGCGGCGTTATTCGCAGGCATATACCTCTTATGTCAGTCACACTGTTTGTCGTTTTCCTCTACGGGAGTTTGGTTTGGGGAATGTTTCCGTTGGCCGAGCAGATGCCACATTCGTGGGAAGGTCATTTATGGGGATTTATGGCCGGAATTACGGCTGCAGTTGTTTACCGTAAAGAGGGACCTCAGAAGCCTCCACCTCCATTTGAGGATGAGGAGGATGAAGATGAGATGGAGGAGTCTGAACAGTTTCATATTGATCAAAACCCGCCTTTGCGGTTTTGATCAATTCCAACATCTGATCATATCCGTTTGTTTCCATTGAACGTGCTCTCAATTCAGCAGCACCTCGGAATTCGGAAAGATATATTTTAAAAAAACGTTTCAGAATCTGGTAGTTTTTCTTTCCCTCCCAATTGTGTCGAAACAATAGCAAATGGTCTTCGAGAGTTTTCAGGCGCTCGGTTACAGTTGGCTTTTCCCCGTTTGAAAAGAGCCAAGGGTTTGCAAAAATACCACGACCAATCATCGCACCATCAATTCCATAATTTAACACCTTTTCCTTTGCCTCGTGCATGGATGTGATATCACCATTTCCAATGATTTTAACCGATGAAGCCATCTGACTGCGAAGTTGAGCAGCTTTTTTAATCTCATCCCAACTGGCTGTACCATCGGACATCTGTTTCTGTGTTCGGCCATGCAAAATAATTGCATCGGGTTGCTGCTCCAGCATAAACCCTATCCACTCTTCGGTAACCACAGTTTTAACTCCGGTTCTGGTTTTCACGCTGACAGGCAAGTTGGTAGCTTCTTTGGTAGCTTGTATGATTTCACCGGCCAGTGTCGGGTTTCCGATCAAAGCTGAACAGCATCCTTTGCGAACTACATTCTTAACAGGACATCCCATGTTGATATCAATCCCGTCGAAATGATATTGCTCATCGATATGTTTAGTGGCATTGTAGAATTTTTCTGGTGAATTTCCCCAAATCTGAGCAACAATCTTAATGCCTTTTCTTTTCAAAACAGCCGCCTCACTTGACGAAACAACAAGACGTTCTGATACTTTGTCACGCCCTTTAGGGTGACAAAGACCGTCGGTGGAAGTAAACTCCGTGAAAACAATATTCAGATTATCCGGGCTACTATTCCGCATTACCACCTCACGAAATGATGTTTCTGTAACATCTTCCATGGGTGCCAGCATAAACAAGGGTGATTTAGCTTCCTTCCAAAAATTCATACTCATCTATTAACTGCTTTACGCTTATTAACTTTCCCTACCAGCTCATGAAACCGGTGGTGCGATGTTCCTTTTTGCTGATGCTCGTGGCAGATGTCGCTGCAACAACCGTTATATTTCGCTTTGCATTCATCACATTGTATAATTAAATCATGACAAGGCTGATAGGCGCAATTGGTGTGATTATCGCATGGTTTGCCACATTGATGGCAATTGGCAAGCACATCTGGGGTAATTCTTTCACCCAACCTGTTGTCAAAAACAAAGTTTTTGCCAATGAATGCAGATTTTTCGCCTGCCTGATGAATTTCGCGAAAATAGGCTATTATTCCACCGTGAAGTTGATTCACATCCTTGAATCCATGATGCTTTAGCCAGGCACTGGCTTTCTCGCATCTTACACCACCGGTGCAATAGAGTAGAATTTTCTCATCTTTTTTATCTGCCAGCATGTCCACCACCGCTTCAACCTCTTCACGGAAGGTGCTGACATTTGGACAAATGGCATTTTTAAAATGGCCAACCTCGCTTTCGTAACTGTTTCGCATGTCCACAACGAAAACATCCGGGTTTTGAGCCAGCTCATGAAATTCAATGGGAGTGAGGTGATTTCCTACGTTGGTGGTATCAAAAACATCCTCGCTCAGACCATCCGCAACAATTTTGGGTCGTACCCGAATGACTAATTTATAGAAGGAATGACCATCATCCTCAATGGCCCATTTAAGAGGCATATTTTGTAATTCTTTTGAATTGTCAAGCAAATCACAAAATGCTGAAACATTTTGTTCCGGAATGCTCATTTGCGCGTTGATGCCTTCATGGGCAACATAAATCCGACCCAAACAATTCAGGCTACTCCAGTCCAGATAGAGTTTGTCTCTGAACTCTTCAGGGTTATGGATGTTTACATAACGATAAAAGGAGACTGTTTTCCTTTTAAATGTCTCTGCATTGAGTCGTGCAATCAGTTCTGGTTTGCTGAGTTTATTATGTAACTGCATTTTTTTGATTGATTTTTTTGCAAAGATAATGTAATTTAGGATGTGTTTGTCCGATTTGGTTATGAAAAGAGAAGTAAACAAGCTTATCATCGAAGCAGGATAGATTGAAAATATGCAGTCAGACAACTGAAAAACAGTTTTCAATATATGGGTAGAAACCCATATTTTCTTGGCAATAAATAATGAATCAATAGAATGATCAACACCAAATACCTTTTAATAGGACAGGGGTTAGCAGGCTCAGTTTTGGCCTGGCAGATGCTGGAACATCAGATGGATTTCCATGTTATGGATTCACCTTCTTTACCAAAATCCTCCATGGTAGCGGCCGGACTTTATAATCCTTTAATGTTTAATAGTTTAAGAGTTGCGCGAATGACCGATAAACTTTGGCCTGAGATGCACAAAACCTATAGCGCCATCGAAAAAACAATTGGCAAAAGAATACTGCATCCCATGAAATCTGTGAAAATGCTCAATGATGAAGAGTTGTCAGACTGGCAAAGTAAACAACAAAGTCCACCGGGAAAATACATCGGCAAGATTTTGCCTCAAATGCAAATTTCAGGTATTAAGCCATTCTCCGCAGTCGGTTTTATCCTTGAATCGGGATACGTCGATATTCCTCAATTGATAGATGGCATATCCAAAATATTGCATCAAAAGAAGTTAATGATTATTGAGGATTTGGATTATTCATCCATGGAATATCAAAACGAACGTTTTGAAATCGGGAATCAGATAAGTGCAAAAAACATCATTTTTTGCGAGGGAGCAGCAGTCATTAAAAATCCCTGGTTTAAAAATGCCGGATTTCACCCCAATAAGGGTGAAATCATAAAAATTGAAACTGAGTTAAATGATATTGAATACATTATCAGAGATAAAGTTTTTCTTCTTCCATCAGGAAAAAAACGTTTTAAAGTAGGTGCCAGTTATCTTCATAATCAAACCAATGGTTTGCCGGAGAAGAAGAATTTGCCACTGTTAACAACTAAATTGGAGCAGCTAATATCAATTCCTTATACCATAACAGACCACAAAGCTGGCATGCGTCCGGCCGTAAAAGACCGAATCCCGGTATTGGGATCGCATACAAAAAACAAGAATATGATGATTATGAATGGAATGGGCTCAAAAGGAGTAGTTTATGCACCATATTGTGCCAAAATTATGATGGATTATCTCACTGATGAAAATTACACCATTCCTCAATTTATGAATGTTCAGCGATATTTAACAAAGTAGTGAACCAGAACCTGAATCTTGTTGTTAATAGTTAAATCTAATGGCGTGCCTCCTAACCGTTGTGGTCATGGCTGATTTCTTCGGTCGGTGGAGCACGCCATTATTTTTTAAATATGCACTATTTTCTGCTCACTGCCATAAACATTCACAATTTTAACAAACTTTTCAGGGTGATTTGAAAATCTTTTGTCATCTTTACATGTCGTAAAAAACAGTTAAGCCGGAAATGAAAAAGCGTCCAGATATCGCATATCTAACCATCATTGGATTATCGCTCACCGTAGTCATCTCGGTGTACAAAGATGATGTACTGGATAAAAACGGACTTTTCCGGTTTTCATCAACCAGTCAACACCACATCCGGATTATATCAGCTGATTTTTTCAAATCAGCACTCAGCTTTAATGAAACGACATGCAATTCCGATGCCTGTGTATTTATTTACGAGCACGGATTGTTGAAAGGCAACATCATTGAAAACTTCTCCGCAGCTTTGCAACTTGCTGAGGCAGCACTTTATCCACAAATAAAAATCAAATCCGTTTCAACCACCATTTGTTTGAAACAGGCTTCGGATGAGTTGAATTCTGGTCAGAGTGCCGTTGTTTGTCATTCCGGTTTTCCTGTCGCAGACAGATTTACTGACAATTTGCATCCTGCGTTTGAGGAATTTCTGCAATCCTGCACCGGATTTATTCACTCCATCCGTGCAGGCCCCCGTTTTAGCTGAAAGATTCGCTTTCAAACATCACATTAATTTCCCGCACAAATACTTACTCCTTTATTTTCAGAGTTTGTGCTTCCGTAACGAACTGTTACAATCATGGAAAAAATGTGTAATTTTAAATCTCAAGAAATCAATAAATAATATATTATATGAGCATTGTTAATACAATACTATCAGTTTTTGTGGGAGACAAGTCAAAACGTGACATGAAAGTTCTCGCCCCTTATGTTGATAAAGTCAAGGAAGTTTACTCTGAAATAGAATCCCTATCGAACGATGAACTACGAAAGCGTACCGATGAAGTTAGAAAAACCATATTTGATGCGGTTGCCGAAGAGCAAAACAGAATTGACTCACTAAAAGCCCGCATTGAGAATGAAGATCCCGATATTGACGAAAGAGAACGGATTTACGAAGAAATTGATACACTAGAGAACGAAATCACCGCTAAGCTTGAAGTGGTGCTTGAGGAGGTTCTTCCAGTAGCATTTTCAATTGTAAAGGATACTGGCAGAAGGTTCAAAGAGAATGAAACCATTGAAGTTACTGCTACCGATTTTGACCGCGAGCTGGCTACAGTTCATGATTTTGTTGAAATTAAAGGAGACAAAGCCATTTTTAGCAACTCATGGATTGCCGGAGGAAACACGGTTAAATGGGATATGGTACACTATGATGTACAGCTCATTGGTGGTGCTGTTCTTCACCAGGGAAAAATTGCGGAGATGAGCACAGGGGAAGGTAAAACGCTGGTTGCGACTTTGCCTGTCTTTTTAAATGCGCTAACCGGACGCGGTGTTCACATTGTAACGGTGAATGACTATCTGGCAAAACGTGACTCAGAGTGGATGGGTCCCATTTTCATGTTCCACGGGTTAAGTGTGGACTGTATCGACAAGCACCAGCCCAACTCTGCCGAACGCCGAAAGGCTTATAAAGCCGATATAACCTATGGTACCAATAATGAATTTGGTTTTGATTATCTACGCGATAACATGGCCATTTCTCCTGATGATTTGGTTCAGCGGTCGCACAATTATGCCATTGTTGACGAGGTGGATTCGGTGTTGATTGATGATGCCAGAACACCACTAATCATTTCAGGTCCCATTCCCCGTGGCGATGATCAGCTCTTTACAGAGATGAGACCAAAAGTTGAGCGACTGTTTGAAACCCAAAGAAATTTGGTTTCAAAGCTGCTTTCCGATGCTAAACAAAAACTTAAATCGTCGGACTCTAAGACTCAGGATGAAGGGAACTTATTGCTTCTTAGAGCATTCAAAGGAATGCCCAAAAACAAACCTTTGATCAAGTTTCTCAGTGAGCCAGGGGTAAAAGCAGGAATGCTCAAAACGGAAAATTTCTACATGCAGGAAAACAACAAAAATATGCATGTAGTTACCGATCCTCTCTATTTCGTCATTGAGGAGAAAACCAATTCGGTTCAGTTAACCGACAAAGGAATTGATCTGATTACCGGGGACTCTGAAGATCCCCAATTCTTTGTTCTTCCCGATATAGGAACCGAAATGGCCTCCCTCGAAAAGGCCGGCTTTCCTGAGGAGGAGTTCCGTGCTAAGAAGGATGAGCTGATGCAGAATTACAGCATCAAATCAGAAAGGGTGCATACCATTAACCAGCTGCTTAAAGCCTACACCATGTTCGAAAAGGATGTGGAGTATGTGGTGATGGATAACAAAGTAAAAATTGTAGATGAGCAAACTGGCCGTATCATGGAAGGCCGACGTTATTCTGATGGGTTGCACCAGGCCATTGAGGCCAAAGAGCGGGTTAAGGTGGAAGCTGCAACGCAGACCTATGCCACCATCACGCTTCAGAACTATTTCCGGATGTACAACAAACTGGCCGGTATGACCGGTACAGCGGAAACAGAAGCAGGTGAATTGTGGAATATCTATAAACTGGATGTGGTGGTGATTCCTACCAACCGACCCATTCAGCGTAAGGATATGAATGATAAGGTATACAAAACAAAAAGAGAGAAATACAACGCTGTAATTGATGAAATAGTTGAACTTGTAAAAGCCGGAAGACCTGTGTTGGTGGGAACCACCAATGTGGAGGTTTCGGAACTATTGAGCCGGATGCTTAAAATCAGAGGCATTAAGCACAACGTGCTTAACGCCAAGCTTCACCAGAAAGAGGCCGACATTGTTGCCGAAGCAGGAAATAGTGGTACGGTTACCATAGCCACCAACATGGCTGGTCGTGGTACCGATATCAAGCTTTCTCAGGAGGTTAAGGCTGCCGGAGGTTTGGCCATTGTAGGTACCGAGCGGCATGAGTCCCGACGGGTTGACCGTCAGTTGCGCGGACGTGCCGGTCGTCAGGGTGACCCTGGTTCTTCTCAGTTCTTTGTGTCACTGGAAGATGACCTGATGCGTCTGTTTGGCTCTGACCGTTTGGTAAAATACATGGACAGGCTTGGTGTTGAAGAAGGAGAGATGATTCAGCACGGCATGATCACCAAGTCCATTGAACGTGCTCAAAGAAAAGTGGAGGAGAACAACTTCGGCATACGTAAGCGATTACTGGAGTATGATGATGTAATGAATTCCCAAAGGGAGGTGATTTACACCAAACGTCGCCGTGCTCTTTTTGGAGAACGCATGCAGGTTGAAATTTCAAATATGATGTACGACACCATCGAAGGTATGGTGGATGAACATCAACAGACGGCTGATTTCGATCAATTCAAAGAAGATCTTCTTCGGATATTCTCTGTTGATACGCCTTTCTCAAAGGATGAATTCTTAAAAGGTCAGCCTAATGAGTTGACCGATAAAATGCATGACGAGGTATGGAAAAGTTACCGTCGTAAGGTTGAAACAATGGCCAAACAAGCTTTCCCGGTCATTAAAAATGTTTACGAAACAAAATCTGAATTATACGAGAACATCGTGGTACCCATTTCTGACGCTCAACGCGTATTTCAAATCAACACGAACCTGAAGCGTGCTTATGAATCGGAAGGAATGGAACTGTCCCGCTCGTTTGAAAAAGCTATGATGTTGATTACCATTGACGAAGCGTGGAAAGAACATTTAAGGGAGTTGGATGATCTTAAACAGGCGGTTCAGAATGCATCCTATGAGCAAAAAGATCCGCTTTTGATTTATAAATTTGAATCGTTCAACCTGTTTAAGTCCATGATCGGTAAAAACAACCGAACCATCGCATCGTCTTTATCAAAGGCTCATATACCAATTAGAGATGCCAGTCAGGTGAGACAGGCTGAGCAACGCAGGAGTACAGATTTAAGCCGACTTAGAACGCAAAAAGACGATCCTGGAGCCGGAACACCAGGCTACGGACAACCGGGAGGGGATCAAAAACGTGCACAGGTAACACAACCTGTTCGGGTTGAAAAGAAAGTAGGAAGAAACGAACCCTGTCCCTGTGGAAGCGGAAAAAAATACAAACAGTGTCATGGCAAGGGAGCTTGATTAATTTAAAAGATAGAAAATTAGATTGTTAGACATATAGACCGATAGACAAGACAAAAAAGAAAACCAGTTGTGTCTAATCATCTTCTAAACTATTCTAACTGTCTATCCCGAATATCTTGGTATAGATATACAATCTATAGAATTATTAAAATCTAAATTTTAACAAACTAAATTTTAAATGAACTATATAAATAATTAGTTGTATTATGGAGTTAGTAAATTATATAACATGGGCTCCGAATCCAGAGATATTCTCACTTGGGCCTCTGTCGGTTAGGTATTATGGATTGTTCTTTGCTATGGCCTTTTTACTGGGTTATTACCTGGTTGACAGAATGTTTCGCAGGGATAATGCGCCGGAGGAGTGGATGGAAAAATTATTCATTTACGTAATGGTAGCCACTGTAATAGGAGCACGTTTGGGACATGTCTTCTTTTATGGATGGGATTATTACTCCCAAAATCCCGGAGAAATCCTGATGGTTTGGCGGGGAGGACTGGCCAGCCATGGAGGTGCCATTGGCATTCTTGTGGCTATTTGGCTATATTCAAAACTGGTGACAAAGAGATCGATGTTGTGGACTATGGACAAATTGGTGATTGCTGTAGCATTGGCAGCCGTATTTATTCGCCTGGGAAACCTCATGAACTCAGAAATCATTGGTAGTCCCACAACCGTACCATGGGCTTTTGTTTTTGAGAAAGCTCATGTTCATAACCCAGAAATACCACGACACCCGGCTCAGCTTTACGAAGCCATCAGTTATCTGATCACGTTTATCGTGTTAATCTTCATGTATTGGAAAACCAATGCTGCTAAGCGTCAGGGCCTTATTTTTGGAGTGTTTTTGATTGGTATTTTTGCAACCCGGATTTTAATCGAGTTTGTGAAAGAAAACCAGGAAGCTTTTGAAGAGACCATGACACTGAACATGGGGCAAATTTTAAGTATTCCTTTTGTTATACTGGCGGGAGTGCTTATTTACCAGTCGTTTAAAAAACCACTCATTGATACAGCCATAACCGGAAAACAAAAAAGAAAGAAGTAGGTTTCTACCATTTATAAACATGCAGAGTTCTTATCGGTTAACACTTAAGAGAACTCTGCATTTGTATGAATAAAAACTGCAAAACATGCATCCATTACTCTATATTATATTCGCCATCATTATTTTTGAGGCATTGTGGGATTTTTTTCTGGGCGAACTCAATCGAAAAAGCTGGAGCGACAAAGTTCCAAAACGTTTAGAAGATGTTTACCCGCAAGATAAATTCCAAAAACAGAAAGAATACCGGATCGCCAATTATCGTTTTGGCCTGTTCTCTTCAGCTGTTTCAACCATCCTCATATTGATGGTGTTATGGTATCAAGGTTTTGGATGGCTGCATTACACCGTTGAAAACTTTATTGGACACAAATACTTACAACCATTGGTATATTTTGGGGCAATCGGACTTGGTTCAATGATTCTCTCCTTGCCTTTTTCCATATACAGCACTTTTGTTATAGAAGAACGCTTTGGATTCAACCGCACCACGAAGTCCACCTTTATCACAGACCTGATTAAATCATTGCTTCTGGGAGCCTTAATTGGTGGGTTGCTGCTATGGCTGGTGGTTTGGTTCTATCATACTGCCGGATCATTATTCTGGCTTTATGCCTGGGGTGGATTATCCTTGTTCATGATCTTTTTCAGTAAATTTTACACCACGCTCATTCTTCCGCTGTTCAATAAACTAACTCCCCTCGAAGAAGGGGAGCTGAAGTCGGCCATTGAATCCATGAGCCGCAAAGCAGGATTCTCGTTGGAGAATGTTTATGTGATGGATGGGTCAAAACGAAGTACCAAAGCCAATGCCTTTTTTAGCGGATTTGGGGAAAACAAACGCATTGTCCTGTTTGATACTCTGATAAATGATCTGGACAAAGATGAAATTGTGGCCGTATTGGCTCATGAGATCGGTCATTATCGGTTAAAACACACCATCAGGGGAACCATATTGGGGATTTTGCAAACAGGAATCACTTTGTTCTTATTGGGTTGGTTTATTAACCATCCCGGTATTTCCCAAGCTTTGGGAGTTGCAAGTCCCGTTTTCCATGTGGCATTACTGGGTTTTGGCTTGTTGTACAGTCCTATCAGTGCTATGGCCGGTTTGGGAATGACCATTTTATCGAGACGACAGGAATATCAGGCCGATGCCTTTGCAGCAAAATATGCAAATGCTTCAGCCTTGCAATCGGCACTCAAGAAAATATCTGCAACGGCACTCAACAATCCCACACCACATCCATGGTTTGTCTTTTTTAATTATTCGCATCCTCCGCTGTTGAAGCGACTGGAAGCTCTGGATAGTTTTACAAGTGTCAAGCCAACCATAAAATGACGGGTTAACCCAGTGCGTTTGGTGTTCCCCCTTGGCTTAGACGTGAGCGAGGGAGGTAATTCATATTTGACACTAAAGAGCAATAAAAATTCAAGTAAGTAATTGTTAATAATTAATTTTAAGCACTTTATAAAAAAGTAATGCAGGTAGAAATCATAACCATAGGTGACGAACTTCTGATTGGTCAGGTGGTGGACACCAACTCGGCATGGATGGCCAGGGAGCTGAATAAGGCCGGCATGTTCATCAACAGGATTACATCTGTAAGTGATGGGGAAGAGGAAATACTAAATGCCATTAGGGAAGCTGCCAGCCGATCAACAATCGTTCTTCTTACCGGGGGACTGGGACCAACACGAGACGATATAACCAAAGCCGCCTTATGTAAGTACTTTAAAACCCAACTGGTTTTTAACCAGCAAATAATGGATGATGTTGAGACATTTCTGAAGCATCGGGTTGGCCACATCAATCAACTCAACAAGGATCAGGCACTTGTTCCGGAAAAATGTGACATCATCCGAAACCCCGTTGGAACAGCACCAATTATGTGGTTTGAAGAAAGCGGATTAATTGTTGTATCCATGCCGGGAGTTCCAACAGAGATGAAACATGCCATGGAAAATGAGGTGATACCTCGTTTAAAAGCAAAATTTACCAACGGCATTGTTCGCCATCGAACTGTTCACATCTTCAACATACCTGAAGCTGTTTTGGCTGAAATGCTGTCCGATTGGGAAGATCAGATTCCTGCATTTTTAAAAGTGGCCTATCTTCCATCACCCGGAAAATTAAGGTTACGAATCAGCGGAAAAGGCGAAAACGCCCAACAAATCGAATCGGCCATTGAAAATGCTATTAAGTTGTTATACCCATTAGTCAAAGAAAACATCTTTGGATTTGATGATGAAAAACCCGAATCATCACTATTGAACTTACTATTTAGTAAAGATAAGACAATAAGCTGTGCTGAAAGCTGTTCAGGTGGACTTATGTCGCATTTAATCACATCCGTTGCCGGAGCATCCAACGCCTTTATGGGAGGCGTTGTTGCCTACAGCAACAACTTAAAATACAACCTTTTGGGAGTAGATTCCACCTCCATTGAAAAATATGGAGCAGTGAGTCGTGAAGTTGTTGAACAAATGGCCAAAGGTGCATGCAAGCGATTAGGAAGCGATTATGCCATTGCCAGTTCAGGAATTGCAGGGCCATCGGGAGGCACCGATGAAAAGCCAGTTGGAACAGTTTGGTTGGCATGGTCCGATGGAGAAAAAGTAATCAGCCGCTCATTTAATTTTGGCAATAACCGGGAACGGAATATTCTCAGAACAGCGGAAGCAGGAATCATTATCATGAAACAACTATTGGAAAGAGGGACGTTGTAATTGAAGAATAGATTCTTAGACCTATAGAGATTTAGATTTTTGAGCGGGAATTGATTAGTCAGATAATTTCATGAACTTTCTGATTAATTGAAAATTTCAGATGATGAAAAGCGAACAGCAACCATAAATTTAAAGAAAAAACAACAATTAACAGAAATAAAAGCGCGAACTATTTGCAATTTTAAAAGAAAATCACGTATTTTGCGCTCTGTTTGAAAAACGTAGATACAAAAAACATTTGAGAGATGTCAAAAGTTTGTGAAATAACTGGTAAAAAGGCAATGGTAGGAAACAACGTTTCCCATTCAAAAAGACGCACCAAAAGAAAATTTGATGTAAATCTGTTTTACAAAAATTTCTATTTGCCTGAAGAGAAACGTTGGGTTAAGTTGAGAGTATCGGCTTCCGGCCTTCGTTTGATTAATAAAATTGGTGTGCAGGCTGCGATAAAAAGAGCGCAGGATAATGGACTTTTAAGTACAAAATTATAATAAGGGAGGGTAGATAAAATGGCAAAGAAAGCTAAAGGAAATCGCATCCAGGTAATACTTGAATGCACTGAGCACAAAGAAAGCGGCCAACCCGGAACTTCCAGGTATATTACCGTTAAAAACAGAAAAAATACACCCGACAGAATGGAATTGAAAAAATACAATCCCATTTTGAGAAGGATGACTGTACATCGTGAAATCAAGTAAATTTTAAGTCATGGCAAAGAAAGTAGTAGCAACCCTGCAGAAAAAAGGCGAAGGTAAAGGACATACCCGTGTCATTAAAATGGTGAAATCACCTAAAACCGGTTCTTACTCTTTCCGTTCGGAAATGGTGACCAATGACAATGTGAAAGAATTTTTCAGCAAATAGCCGGAATATCGGATTATTTTATTCAAAAGGGGACTTGTCGTTCAGACAGGTCCCTTTTTTTGTTTTTAATCATTATATTTGCAAGGTTTTATAAATTAGCCAATCATAGACATAATCAATTATAATAATGGGACTATTTGGAAGTTTTAACCGTGCCAAAAAAGAACGGCTCGATCAGGGTTTATCCAAAACCAAAGAGAGTGTATTAAAAAAGCTTACCCGAGTTGTTGTAGGAAAATCAAAGGTTGATGAAGATGTACTTGACCAATTGGAGGAGGTTCTTATCACTTCCGACGTTGGTGTGGATACCACCCTTAAAATTATTGAGCGCATTGAAAATAGAGTAGCCAAAGATAAGTTTATCAATGCCTCAGAGCTTGATAAAATTCTAAAGGAAGAGATCACGGCTCTGCTGGCTGAAAACTCGGTGAATAGTTCCGCGGATTTTGAGATTCCCCAACAATCCAAGCCATATGTGATCATGGTTGTTGGTGTAAACGGGGTGGGTAAAACCACCACCATTGGCAAACTGGCTCATAAATTCAAAAGCGCCGGCAAAAAGGTTGTTTTGGGAGCCGGCGATACCTTTCGCGCTGCTGCCATCGATCAGTTGGAAATATGGGCTAAAAGGGTGGATGTTCCTCTTATTAAACAAAAAATGGGATCAGACCCGGCTTCCGTGGCCTACGATGCTCTATCCTCTGCTAAAGCAACCGATGCCGATGTGGTCATCATCGATACAGCCGGCCGTTTGCACAATAAAATCAACCTGATGAATGAATTGACCAAAATCAAAAATGTGATGCAAAAAGTTTTGCCGGATGCACCTCATGAAATACTTTTGGTTTTGGATGGCTCTACAGGACAAAATGCATTTGAACAAGCCAAACAATTTACCCTTGCCACCGAAGTCAATGCCTTGGCCATCACAAAACTGGATGGTACTGCCAAAGGTGGTGTAGTTATTGGAGTATCTGACCAGTTTAAAGTGCCTGTAAAATATATTGGGATTGGTGAAGGAATGGATGATTTACAACCATTTAACCGGGAAGCATTTGTGGGCTCCCTGTTTGGAAATTAAGTACCTGAATGAGTAAGAAACGTGTTGATGTTATAACACTGGGTTGCAGTAAAAACCTGGTGGATTCTGAGTTGTTGATTAAACAGTTTCAGGCTGGAGGATTCGAGGTTGAACATGATTCTCCCAATCCAAGTGGTGAAATAGTGGTTATAAATACTTGCGGTTTTATTGGTGATGCCAAGGAAGAGTCCATTGAGACCATCCTCAGTTTTGCCGAAGCCCGGCAAAAGGGACAAATTCGCCAGCTTTACGTCATGGGATGTTTATCTGAGCGTTACATTGATCAACTTGGAGAGGAAATCCCTGAAGTTGACAAGTATTATGGAAAATTTGACTGGAAAAATCTCATTAGGGACTTGGGCATGACATACCGTGCAGATCTTATGAACGAAAGATCACTTACGACTCCAGATCATTATGCATACCTCAAAATTTCCGAAGGCTGTAACCGATCCTGTTCCTATTGTGCCATCCCCATCATCACCGGAAAGCATCAATCCAGATCCATTGAGAGCCTGATAGACGAATCTCAAAAACTGGCACAAAAAGGGGTAAAAGAACTACAGTTGATCGCACAGGATTTATCCTGGTATGGACTCGATACTCATAAAAAGCAGATGCTTGCTCCATTAATTGAGAAGCTTTCAAAAATTAACGGAATTGAATGGATTCGTCTCCATTACGCCTATCCGGCAGGGTTCCCGATGGATATCCTCGATGTGATGGCAGATAATCCTAAGATTTGCCGCTATCTCGACATTGCTTTGCAGCACATTTCCGATCCCATGCTGAGTGCCATGCAACGAAAAATTACCAAAAAGCAAACCATTGATCTTATCGAAAAAATAAGAAAAAAAGTTCCCGACATTCATTTACGAACCACCATGATAACCGGTCACCCCGGCGAAACTGAGCAGGATTTTCAGGAGCTGATGGATTTTGTTGAAGAAACGCGCTTTGAAAGATTGGGCGTGTTCCCTTATTCGCATGAGGAGGATACATATGCCTATTTGAATTATAAGGATGACGTTCCCTCTGATCTTAAACAAGAACGTGCCAATGCCATCATGGAGCTCCAAAGCAACATCAGTCGCGAAATCAACGAAACAAAAATAGGAAAAGAACTCAAGGTCATTATAGATCGTGAGGAGGGAGGATATTACATAGGCAGAAGTGAGTTTGACAGTCCCGAAGTCGATCCCGAAGTTTTGGTAACAGCATCAAAACCATTGGAAACAGGTAATTTTTACGTAGTAAAAATTACCTTAGCAGAGGATCATGATCTTTATGGAGAGGTAGAATAATTATTTATGCAGTAAGCAACTTTTTTTACTTTAAACCGTTAAAACACTTACATAATCAACAAAAAAAAATGCAAAAAAATCTACTCTGTTTCCTTTTCAAATTATCCATACTACTAATAACAACAAATGTTGTTACAGACGATCTTTTTGCACATCAAAATGGAATCACCTCTTTCTCA
This sequence comes from Alkalitalea saponilacus, assembly GCF_900168165.1. Taxonomy (GTDB): domain Bacteria; phylum Bacteroidota; class Bacteroidia; order Bacteroidales; family Marinilabiliaceae; genus Natronoflexus; species Natronoflexus saponilacus. The sequence goes on along the minus strand of NZ_FUYV01000004.1, from coordinate 207,914 downwards.
CTTCCAGCTGAGGAACAGGGACAATCAATTATTTCACAGCAACAATTATTTTCTTCCATACATAATACCCCTTTTTCGCTCACAGATAGCATTTTGATATTTAATAACTATACCAGTTCTGATTCTTTAAAGTATAAAAAAACAAGCTACAAGTACAACTTAAACAATAATGTTCTGGAGATTGTATTTCAAAAAGCTGGTGAAGATGATTCGAAGTGGTATGATTATAAATCATATATCTATACTTTTGATGAGTTGAAACGACAGACTCAATTCCTGAAACGGGAATTTGATCTCAACAACTTAAAGTGGGAGAATCGGGAAAAACGAGAATTTAAATACGTTGGCGATGGTCGTCACCCCTCTGAAATTGCCGACTATACTCAAAGTTCAGGATCTGAAACCTGGAAAGGCAACTGGAGAATTAATCATCAGTACGACTCGCACGGTAATGTTACTAAATCCGAGCAATTCAAGTGGGATAGTAATGTAAACCAATGGCTTATCACTACCCGAAAAGATATAACTTACAACAATGCCAACCAAATTATATCAAAAACCTCTTATTACAAAAATCTGACTGAAGAGGTCTGGATCGGAAATAACAGAATCATTTACATCTATAATGATAAGAGCCAGCTCGAAAGTGAGCTTTCGATGTTTTGGGATGCGGTTGAAGGAAAATGGGTCAGCAGTTTAAAAAAGGAGTTTTATTATACCATCAATGGCAGACAATCCGGGTGGGAAGCTCTGCGGTGGGATAGAGATTTTGATATTTGGATTAATTGGTGGAAGGTTGAAAATGAATATGATGCAAGAGGCAACCTAATTGGATTGTTCAACTATAATTGGAATCAGTCACTTAGTCAATGGATTGACGGATGGCAGATAACCAATCATTTTGATCCCGATAACAACGAACAAGAGGAGACTGGATTTATCTGGAATTCTGAAAAAGAGGACTGGGAGGGTATTTATCGGTTGTTTCATCAATACAACGATGAATACTCGATAAAAACCATTTCTGATTTCTCATGGGATCATGAATCTGAACAATGGGTCTTGAACCAAAAGCGATTCCACTACCTTTCCGTTCCGGAATTATTGCCTCTAACCCTGAACATCATCAATCAAAATGGCCAAATCATCAATAATGCAACAGTTTCCATTGATGGGCATTTACATGAATCAGGCATTAACCATTTTCCGGCAAAAGCACAGGGACAATACTCCATAACTGTTAATGCAATGGGGCATGAGTCAGCATCCATTGATCACAATCTTGATCCATTTAACACCATCGTGGACATTGTTTTAAAAGATCTCTCATTAAACCAGCGAGATCTGGTCATCAATGATCTATATGTTTATCCAAACCCGGCTTACAATGCAGTTCACATTAAAATGCCGGACGACATCATCATCAATCAGTTGTCGCTTTACTCATCAAGTGGTCAGCTGATTTATTCAGATAAACCTGCTCACAGTGCTGTTAGAATATCTGTAAGCGATTTGCCTTCCGGCTTGTATTTACTGCATGCCGAGACTTCTGCCGGATTTAAAGTTGCAAAAATTATTGTGGGCCACCGTTAATGGTTTTTCGTTGAAAAACCATTAACAACTCATCACCTTGCAACAGGTATAGTTCTTTATCCGTAACACGATAACGGTCAACCAGTGTCATAATGCGGGAAAAATCGTTTTCGGCCACCGACAAACAGAACATTTTCGTGGTCTGCAAGGCAAAAAACTGTAAGGATGATGCATCACGATCGAACCTGAATCGCCCGTTCAGCCTGTTACAACCGTTGAATCCACTTACTTCATTTCTATTGCTGTTGATCTCCAATACAGGAACTCCCCGTGGAAAATCGCTCTCCAGATCATCACTATGCATCCATTGTCGCATTTCCCAACTTCCGCTTAAAATATCAGGCTGTGACTCAGTTTGGTGCCGCTGAAGTGTGGCACATGACGAAAGAGCCAGTGTTAATATAATGGCATATACCGCTTTATTTCTCATATTTTTGAATTATTTTAGTGATTCGACAAGCAACAAACAATTAATCAACTAATATCTGGGAAAAGCGTGCCAAAGATTAAAAAGATTTTTAGATATTAGATTTATAGACCGATAGACAAGACAAATTCTATCTGTCTAATCCCGAGAGTTTCGGGATACAAATCTATAATCTACAAAATTCTTTAGAAACAAAGTTGAAATAGTTACTTAATCCAATCATGAATTTATCATTGACATGGAGGAGTTTATCACTTTTATTGCCGTATTTGGGGGATTAGGAATTTTTCTATTAGGAATGGATCTTCTGAGCTCTGGGACAAAAAGTCTGGCAGGGGCGCGGCTCAGGCAATTACTCGATTCATTTCTAAAGAATAAGGCCGGAGGAGTTGGTTTCGGCGTCATCCTTACATTGCTTTTTCAAAGCAGCAGTGCTGCTTCTGTTGTTTTAGTGGGATTTGTGGATGCATCTCTCATTACTTTCAAACAAACCCTTCCGGTGCTTTTAGGCACCGGAATAGGAACCACCATTACAACTCAGTTGATCTCATTCAATGTAGGTAATTTTGCGCTTTTGTTTGTCGGACTTGGATTCTTCATTCGTAACTTCGCAAAAGGAGGATGGAAGCATGGTGGACAGATCATACTGGGTTTTGGTGTACTCTTTTTTGGTATGAAACTGATGTCGGACGGCATGGAGCCTTTGCGTGACAATGATCAATTTATTAATGCACTTCTTTATCTGGAAAATCCATTGGCCGGAATGGCTGCAGGAATGATGTTTACAGCACTCATCCAGAGCAGTGCCGCTTTTATCGGAATATTGATCACACTTTGCAACAGCGGACTTCTTTCATTTGAGGCATCACTGCCTCTGATTCTAGGTACCAACATCGGAACAACCGTAACTGCTCTTTTGGCCGCCATGACGGCATCCTACCCGGGTAGAAAACTGGCAGTTGCCAATGCGCTTTTCCGTTTAATTGGTGCTCTGATCTTTATCTGGCTATTAACACCTTGGGCAAGTTTAACTGCTGCAATTTCCGGACAAGCAGCTTCTAACGCACGTCTATTGGCAAATGCGCATACCATATTCAATTTCCTCATGGCTTTTACTATGCTACCGGCAACCGGTCTGATTGGAAAGCTGGCCGAGAAACTTGTTCCCGTTCCCAAGGAGAAACCGGTTCACGCTCTGCAACATCTAAATAAAGACCTCTTATCGTCACCTGAACTCTCAATGCCCTTTTTACAAAAAGAGATAGAAGATATGGGCAATTTGGTTTACAAAATGGTAGAGCGTTGTATGGATCCTTTTTTTCATCGTGATGAAAAAGCCATAAAACAAATACGAACATGGGAAGAGAAAACCGATTTTTATCGTGAAGAGATCAATCAGTTTCTGGTGAAACTAAATGAGTCAAAGCCCATGGAAACCTGGTCTGAAGAGGTTTTCCGGCTCATGCACGTAGTAAATGAGCTGGAACAGGTTGCCGATATTGTTTCGGTAAATATTATTCGACAAGGCGAAAAATGGCTGCACAATCGCATAGATTTTTCCCCGGATGGAAAAAAAGAACTTGAAAATTACCATCAGCGATGCCTGAAACAGCTTGAAAGAGCTTTGATATTAATGCACAATTGGGATCAGAACCAGGCGCTTAAAATGAAGCGAAAATACCGCAAATATGCGTTGATGGCATTTGACCTGGAAAGACGCCATTACAAACGACTACTTTCTCCAAATACCTTATCACTGGAATCCAGTAAAATGCATATGGAATTGCTCAATCTGCTGCGCATCATCAACAGCAGAGCCACCAACTTTGGAAGATTGGTTTTCATGTCCGAAGAATTGGAATAATTTAAACATTTTACTGATTCAATGTTATTGTCAACCTGCGATAAATTGAAAAAATGCCTCGGTCAAAAACGCATACCTGTTTGTATCAGTGCTTGATTTTTTTATCTTTGTAGTGCTGCTAAAAAAACGCGGTTATCAACACTATGGAATACATTGTTTCGGCACGAAAATATCGTCCATCTACATTTGCCACAGTTGAAGGGCAGGAGAACATCACCGCCACCCTTAAAAATGCCATCAAAAACAATCAATTGGCACATGCCTACCTGTTTTGTGGTCCACGTGGTGTAGGAAAAACAACCTGTGCTCGTATTTTCGCAAAAACAATAAATTGCCAGGCAATTACAAGCGATTTTGAAGCCTGTAACGAATGTGCTTCATGTAAATCCTTTAACGAGCAACGTTCTTACAACATTCACGAATTGGATGCCGCCAGCAACAACTCGGTAGACGACATCCGCCTCTTGATTGATAAGGTTCGTGTACCACCTCAAATGGGAAAATACAGCGTATACATCATCGACGAGGTACACATGTTGTCGCAGGCTGCTTTTAACGCGTTTCTTAAAACACTGGAAGAGCCACCGAATCATGCCATTTTCATTCTTGCCACCACCGAAAAGCACAAAATTCTGCCAACCATTTTATCTCGTTGTCAGACCTTTGATTTTAACCGCATAACGGTTGAAACAGCGGTTCAGCACCTGAAATACGTGGCCGAAAAAGAGCAGATTGCCTATGAAGACGAAGCATTGAATGTGATAGCCACCAAAGCTGATGGTGCAATGCGTGATGCACTTTCTATTTTCGACCAGATTGTGGCATTCTCCGGGCGAAACATCACTTACCAGCAAGTCATTGCCAATCTCAATGTATTGGATTATGACTACTATTTTAGAATTACAGATGCATTTTTAGTTGAAGATACCACCAATAGCCTGTTGATATTCAATGATATATTAAATCATGGATTTGATGGCAGTCACTTCCTGAACGGACTCAGCAGTCACCTTCGTGACCTTCTGATGTGTAAGGACTCGCAAACCGTGAACCTGCTGGAGGTAGGTGCATCCATTAAACAAAGGTACTTGGAACAGGCTCAAAAATGCGATGCAGAGTTTCTGTTTGAAGCTTTAAAAATTGTAACGAACAGTGAGCTAAATTACAGAATTGCACGCAATAAGCGACTGCACGTCGAATTCGCGCTGATTAGCCTGTCACGCATTGTGACAGAAAAAAAAAAGCAGTTGAATTAGCAAAAAAGCGAAAAAATAATCCCGCTCAGATTAAGTCAAACAACCAATCGACAGCAAATATAGGCTCAGGCATCAATAAACAGGCTCCGGGAATCACATCCTTTTCTATCAATAAGGTTATTTCTAATAATCAATCCTCAGGAAATGCAGAAATTAAAACATCAAATAACATTGCACAAGAGTCTATTGCAGAAGAATTAAACAAACTTGTCACCATACAGGATTTACAAAACGCCTGGAAGCGTTTTGCCACTGAAATTGAAAAAGAGAATGTTCGTTTGTTTACCATTCTGAACAATCATTTACCTCAAATAGAAAAGGATCACACCATTCATTTGGAATTATCAAGTCCGGTTCAGGAAGTTGAAATTGAAAAGAACAGAGATTCGATTATGCTTTTCTTAAAAAAGGAGTTGCATAACAGCTTGTTAAGTTTGAAGGTGAAAGTTGCAGAAGATCAGGCATCCCCTCAGGAAAAAGTATTCACAGCTGCTGACAAGTTGAAGGTCATGATGGAGAAGAATCCTGCTTTGGCTATGCTAAAGCAACAATTCAACCTTGATTTGGATTAGATATATAGAGCTCCGACAAACAATCATATGGATTGTTTGTTGAATTTTCAGTATAAAATTAATTTTATTTCTAAACCGAAATTAATAAATATTTAAACTATGAGTAAAATAAAAGTAATCAATCCGGTGGTTGAACTGGATGGAGATGAAATGACACGCATCATTTGGAAAATGATTAAAGAAGAGCTGATTCTTCCTTATCTCGATCTTGATATTAAATATTTTGACTTGGGAATGGAAAGCCGCGACGCAACTGATGATCAAATAACAATAGATGCCGCCGATGCCATTCGTAAATACAATGTGGGAATTAAATGTGCCACCATTACACCAGACGAAAACCGTGTAGAGGAGTTTGGATTGAAGAAAATGTGGAAGTCACCCAATGGTACCATTCGTAACATCTTGGGAGGGACTGTTTTCCGCGAACCCATCATCATTAAAAATTTACCACGACTGGTTCCCGGGTGGGAGTATCCCATCTGCATTGGCCGTCATGCCTTTGGAGACCAGTACCGTGCAACAGATTTTCTGGTGAAGGGGAAAGGTAAACTTACCATCACTTTCACTCCCGAAGATGGCGGAGAGGTTCAGTCCTATGATGTTTATGACTTTGAAGGCGATGGCGTAGCTTTAGCCATGTATAATACCGACGAAAGTATCAGAGGTTTTGCTCACAGTTGTTTCAACCAGGCCATCAATAAAAAGTGGCCTTTGTATCTCTCCACCAAAAATACCATCCTGAAGAAATATGATGGTAGATTCAAAGATATTTTTCAGGAGATTTACGACAATGATTACAAGCAGAAGTTTGAGGAACTTGGTATAACATACGAACATCGCTTGATTGACGATATGGTGGCTGCAGCTCTTAAATGGAACGGTAATTTTGTATGGGCTTGTAAAAACTATGATGGTGATGTTCAGTCGGATACGCTTGCACAGGGATTTGGTTCGTTGGGGCTGATGACCTCTACATTGGTAACACCCGATGGGAAAACCATGGAAGCTGAAGCAGCTCATGGTACTGTAACACGTCACTACCGCATGCATCAACAGGGAAAACCCACATCAACCAACCCAATTGCATCTATTTTTGCATGGACAAGAGGTTTAGCTTTCAGAGGCAAACTGGATAACAATCAAGCTCTTATTGAATTTGCAAACACTTTGGAAGCTGTGTGCGTTGAGACTGTTGAAAGTGGACAAATGACCAAAGACCTTGCGCTGACTATTCACGGAAAAGATCTGAAAGATGAGCATTATCTGACCACCGAAGGATTTATGGCAGCCATTAAATCCCATTTAGACATTAAAATGGCGAAATAGGGGGCGGATACACATAAAAAGAAACCACATGGGTCACAGCGAATGTAAATAGTTTGTGACTATGTGGTTTTTTAATAACTTCACTTCACTAAGTCAATAAAGTCATGATTTACTGAGGCATTCTTCAATGGCCTCCCTGCATTTTTCCACCAATACTTCAGCATCTAAGTTTCCGGGCTCAATGGGGTCAAGCACCGAATAATTAATTTTAACTCCATATTTTAATGGAAAATATCCCTTCTCCATCAACTCTGAGTGACCATCTATAGCAAAAGGAATCAATAGGGAAGAAGGTGCTGCTTTAAGCAAAGATTTAACACCTGCCGGTTGAAACGGTCTCAACTCTCCGGTTCTGCTTCGTGTGCCTTCAGGAAAAATGCATACCGCGTATTTATTCTTTTCAATCATTCTTCCAAGCCTGATGATCTCTTTAATTGCCTGACTTCCGCTTTTACGGTCTATTAAAGCTGATCCGCTGTGTTTGAGATTATACGAGATACTGGGTATGCCGCTTGCCAACTCAATCTTGGAAACAAACTTCGGATGAAATTTGTGAAATCCATAAATAAATGCCGGAATGTCGAACATGCTCTGATGATTTGATGCAACAATCAACGGGCGATCATCAGGCAACTTCTCCAAACCGTGGTAACGAACCTTTGCTCCAATTATTCTCATCGACATCATTATCAACCCATTAAGCGCAATCACGCTTTTGAGATGAGCTTCGTATCCACCTAATCTTCTCGCTATCATTTGTACCGGATGAAAAATAACCAGTAAAAGGCCAAATGCCGCGTAATAAACAGGGGTAAATATGTACCCTGCAACTAATCTCATCATATTTGATATTTTAACGAGCAAAAAAACAACATTTATTTGGTTCATGCAATACAAAATATACATCCTAATTTAAATTAAAACCAAATAGCACCATTCTGCGACAGATTTTAAACAATACATGATAATTATCAACGAAATTTAACTATTTTACGCAACGTAAAAATGAAAATTAATCAAGCTATTAATAACTTTAAATTAATCAAATCACAATGAGTTCAAAAAATTCAACGAAAATTAATTTTTTCAGTGGAGAGCAGGTTCCTGTCGAGTTGCATAAGGTAAGAATTGTACAGAAATTAAACCTAAAACCGATAGACGACCGTTTGAAGGCAATAGAAAAGGGAGGGTATAACACATTCTTGTTGAATACTGAGGATGTATTTCTCGATATGCTGACCGATAGCGGAACCAACGCTATGAGCGATAACCAGTTGGCATCCATGCATCAGGCTGATGACGCCTATGCAGGTTCTCAAAGTTTCTATCGCATGGAAAAAGCTCTTCAGGATGTTTTTGGCAAGGAACTTATATTACCGGTGCATCAGGGAAGGGCTGCAGAAAATATCATTTCCCAAACATTTATTCGTCCGGGACATGTTATTCCAATGAACTACCATTTTACCACCACCAAGGCTCATATGGAGATCAATGGAGGTAAAATTTACGAAATATATACCGATGAAGCGCTTAAGATTAAAAGTAGTCATCCATTTAAAGGAAATATTGACATAGATAAGCTTAAGAAACTGATTACCAAATATGGAGTAGAAAATGTTCCATTCATTCGTCTTGAAGCATCAACCAACCTAATAGGTGGTCAGCCGTTTTCCATTGAAAACATGCGGGAAGTACGCAAAGTTGCCGATGAACATGGCATCATGATGGTACTTGATGCCAGTTTAATTGGTGAAAATGCTTGGTTTATAAAGCAAAGAGAGAAAGAATTTGCCAATAGCAGCATACGCGACATTTTACGCACCATGTGCGATTTGTGTGAAATCATCTATTTCTCAAGCCGGAAAGTAAGTTCAACCAGAGGTGGCGGTATTTGCACCAATGACAAAAAATTGTTCATGAAAATGCGCGATCTGGTGCCATTATATGAAGGATTCCTTACCTACGGAGGTATGTCGGTTCGGGAGATTGAAGCCATGGCGGTTGGATTAATGGAAACCACAGATGATACCGTTATAAGTCAATCACCCGGTTTTATTGAATACGCTGTGAATGAACTTGATAAATTAGGAATACCGGTGATAACACCTGCCGGAGCCTTGGGAGCCCATGTTGATGCTATGCAATTTTTAGATCATGTTCCGCAGAAGGAATACCCTGCAGGAGCTTTGGCAGCTGCACTGTTTATTGTTTCAGGATGCCGCGGCATGGAAAGAGGAACCATCTCAAGCGTGCGTCTGGACAACGGAGAGGATCTATTGGCCGATATGGAACTTTTACGTTTGGCGTTCCCCCGCAGGGTGTTTACGCTTTCGCAAACGAAATTCCTTATTGACCGTCTTAACTGGTTGTACCAAAACAGAGAACTCATTGGTGGTCTCGAATTCGTGGAAGAACCAAAAGTGCTCCGCTTCTTCATGGGAAGATTGGCTGCGACATCTGATTGGCCGCAAAAACTTGTGGCTAAGTTTAAAAAGGATTTCGGAGATAGTCTTTAGAAGTAATACTAAACGATGGGACGAATCACAATGATCTAATGAGTTATTAGTCATTTACTAAATCTAGCTTAATTGAAAATTGCCTGTTCAAATTGATTTTGAACAGGCTTTTTTTTAACTTTTATCTCAATAAGAGAAAAATACAAAGAACTCATCAAACATCAATATTTTCAGCAGTTTCAGTAAACTATAACCATTCTGTTTATGCAAATTCAATACACAAGTACAAACAAAAATATAATATCGGTGTTAATAGGATAGATAACAAAAATAGCCATGATCACTTTTGCAGGCAATTCTTATTTAGTCTTGTTTTAAATAAGAAAAATTTTTACATTCGCCGCGCGATTAAAATCATGAACAATAATAACAAGTTTAATAAACTCAGATTAACATGTCTACATTTGAGATCCTAATGCCCAAAATGGGTGAGAGCGTTGAAGAAGCCACCATTACCAAATGGTTTGTAAAACAAGGTGATGTAGTGGAAGAAGACCAGGTATTATTGGAAATAGCCACCGATAAAGTGGACTCTGAAATCCCATCGCCTGTGGCCGGGGTGATAAAAGAGATAAAATTTGAAACCGATGCATTGGTGCCGGTTGGTCAGGTTGTAGCCATCATTGATATGGATGCAGATGGTTCGGAAGAAGCCGGAGCACCTGACGAAGAAAAGGAAGAAACAGAAAGCAAAACTAAGAAATCAACAGATAAGGAAGAAAAACCTTCCCAATCTGAAACAAAGGAATTAGAATCCAAGGAGGATTACTCCAACAGCAATCGTTTTTATTCGCCATTGGTAAAAAGCATTGCCAAAGAGGAGAACATCTCGCTTGAAGAGTTAGACAAAATTGAAGGCACCGGCAAGGAGGGACGAGTGACAAAAGCAGATATTCTCAGCTACCTTGAAAACAGGGGGAGCGGTTCTGCTAAACAGACAGCCAAAGCAGAAGAGCCTGCTAAAGCAACACAATCCGCAGAAACCAAACAAGCCGCTGCCAAAGCTCCTGAAGTAAAAGCTTCTGAAGGCGATGAGATTGTGGAGATGGACAGAATGAGGAAAATCATCGCTGAACACATGGTGATGTCTAAACAGGTATCGCCTCACGTTACCAGCATGGTGGAAGCGGATGTTACCAACCTGGTTCTTTGGCGGAACAACAATAAAGATGCATTCCAGAAAAAATATGGCGAAAAACTGACCTTTATGCCGGTATTTACCCATGCGGTGGCCAAGGCACTTCGCGATTATCCGGGAATTAACGCATCAGTCAGCGGAACCAACATTATAATACGTAAAAATGTAAACGTTGGCATTGCCGTGGCCTTGCCGTCCGGCAACCTGATTGTTCCGGTAATTAAGCAGGCTGACCAGAAAAATCTGGTTGGTTTGGCTTCCGATATCAACTCACTTGCAGCCAAAGCGCGTGACAACAAGCTTTCTTCCGATGATATTCAAGGGGGAACCTTTACCATCACCAACTTTGGTTCTTTTAAAAATACCATTGGAACGCCCATCATCAATCAACCGCAAGTAGCCATTCTGGCAACGGGTACCATTGAAAAGAAACCCGCGGTAATTGAAACTCCAACCGGCGATGTAATTGCCATTCGTCATAAAATGTTCCTGTCGCTTTCCTACGACCACAGGGTGGTGGATGGCGCTTTGGGAGGATATTTCCTTCGCAGGGTTGCAGATTACCTGGAGGAATGGAAAATTGATGAGGCCATTTAATACATTAAATAAAAGCGTATCGCCTTTAAGCGATACGCTTTTTAGAGCAAACAACATTAATAAGAATAAACTTATTTCTCAATAACTTAAGAGATTTCCCTTAGATACCCTTCACATCTAAGGAAAATAAAAACAGAGATACGATGAAGAGTAACGTAAAAACCATTTACAGTATAAAAAAAACAGATAAGGAGACCTTGTTGAAGTGGTACCATCTGTTGTTTTTGGGACGCACGCTCGACGAGCGTGCACCGAATTACCTGAAACAGGCCATTGGATGGTCGTATCACGCTCCCGCAGCGGGTCACGATGGCATTCAACTGGCCATCGGACAGGTGTTCCGTAAAAACAAAGATCATCTTTTTCCCTATTACCGCGACCTGCAAACATGTGTATCAGCGGGTTTAACAGCTGAAGAGGTCATCTATAACGGGATTTCGAAAGACGCTGATGTGGCAGGTGGTGGCCGACACATGTCGAACCATTTTGCCAAACCTGCATGGAACATCCATAACTCAAGCAGCTGTACCGGTAACCATACACTTCATGCCACCGGAATGGGACGGGCTCTTAAAACCTATAAAGAGAAGGATGCTGTTGTAATCAGCAGTCAGGGTGAAAGTTCTGTTTCCGAAGGTTATGTTTATGAAGCCATCAATGGTGCCTCCAATGAACAGTTGCCCGTTGTGTTTGTGTTTCAGGATAATGGTTATGGAATTTCGGTTCCAAAAGAGGATCAGACAGCCAACCGTAAAGTGGCACGAAATTTTGAAGGATTCAAGCACCTGCGCATCATTTATTGTAATGGAAAAGATGTGTTTGATTCGATGAATGCCATGACCGAGGCGGTTGAATGGGCTAAAAAAGAACAGAAACCGGTAATAGTACATGCAAACTGTGTTCGCATAGGCTCACACAGCAACAGTGACCGACATGAACTGTATCGCGACGAAAATGAACTCAGCTATGTGAAGGAGTATGATCCGCTTGCTAAGTATCGTCGCTTGTTGTTAAGATACGAGAGAGCTACTGAGGAGGAGTTGAAGGAGATTGAAGATGCAGTCGCTGCTGAAGTTAAAGATGCGCATAAAAAAGGGTTGGCTGCTCCGCATCCAACACCCGAATCGGTGCATGATTTTGTGATAGGGGAAGCTTATCCCGCTTCCAAATATCCCGAAGGGGTTCATGAGCATAATGGTGAACCCATTAAGTTGATTACAGCATTAAATGAAACATTAAAAGCTGAGTTCCGAAATAACCCGGATACTTATTTGTGGGGTCAGGACATAGCCAATAAAGACAAAGGGGGAATTTTTAATGTATCCAAAGGGATGCAGCAGGAATTTGGTAAAACCCGGGTTTTTAACGCGCCTATTGCCGAGGATTTCATCATGGGTACAGCCAATGGAATGTCCCGATATAAAAAAGAGATGCGAGTGGTAGTTGAGGGTGCTGAGTTTGCCGATTATTTTTGGCCTGCCATGGAGCAGTTTGTGGAGACCACACATGAGTACTGGAGAACCAAGGGACAATATTCTCCCAATATCACAGTGAGACTGGCCTCTGGTGGCTATATCGGAGGAGGACTTTATCACTCGCAAACCATTGAGGGAGCATTGACAACATTCCCGGGTGTCAGAGTTGTTTATCCTTCATTTGCCGACGATGCAGCAGGTTTACTGCGTACAGCCATTCGTTCGGAAGGGATGACAGTGTTTATGGAGCCTAAGGCACTTTATAATGCTCCCAAAGCTGCCACACCGGTACCCGATGATTTTGAAGTACCTTTTGGTAAAGCAAGAATACGCCGCGAAGGTAAGGATTTGACCATTTTCACCTATGGAAACACCACCCATTTTTGTCTGGAGGCAGCTGAAAAACTTTCTAAAGAAGGCTTCGGCGAAGTGGAGGTAGTGGATTTAAGAAGTCTGCTCCCATTGGATGAAGAAACCATCATTAACTCTGTAAAAAAGACATCTAAAGCACTAATAGTGCACGAGGATAAAGTGTTTGCAGGGTTTGGCGGTGAAGTGGCTGCAACTATTTCGGATTTGGCATTCCATTATCTGGATGCTCCTATAAAACGGGTAGGCTCCACGTTTACACCTGTAGGGTTTAACCGTACTCTGGAAGCTGCCATTTTGCCCAATACAGATAAGGTTATAAAAGCAGTTAAGGAGTTATTAGAGTTCTAGTTTTTAACAAGTTAAAAGAACAGACCGAAACAAATAAAAGAATATGGAAAAGATTGGAATATTTTATAGTTTCAGATCGGTTAAAACACAGCAGCAGGTAAAGAAAATCAAAAAGGCATTGGGAGAAAAGAATTGTGAAGATGTGGATGCAGATGTTGCAACCCTTGATGACTTTAAGAAATACAAAAATTATATTCTTGCTGTACCGACCTGGTTTGATGGTGAGCTTCCCAATTATTGGGACGAGTATTTACCGGCTATTGAAGATGAGTCCTTTAAAGGAAAGAAATTTGCCATTTTTGGAGGGGGAGACCAGAAGAACTATCCCGAAAATTTCATCGACGGAGTTGGTATTATGGCTGAGTTTATTGAAGAGCGCAATGGCAAAGTTGTAGGATTCACTTCCGCTGATGGATATACTTACGAGTCATCACGAGCACAGCGAGGCGACAAATTTGTTGGTTTGGCCATTGATATAGAAAATCAGGCTGCATTAACGGATGAACGCATCAAAAACTGGTGTACTGATCTTAAAAAAGAGTTTGATTTAAAATAGAGCTGTTTTATTGAGTTTTTCCTTATAAAGGTGAATCCTCCCGGATTCACCTTTTTTTTATCCATTCAAAATGTTATTAACATAATTAACTTCGCAAGAATCTGCTGTGTGCCTATAATAAACTATTCCCAAAACATCAAACTTCAGCATTTCAGGCCATTTCAAATTCAGGGAACACCTACGGATCTATCCATTGAAAAGAACAACTACTCACAGGTTATACCTTCCAGATCTTCATTAGAAGTTACATACTTCAAATTCTACAGAAACATACCATAGAATTATATATTTAGCAGCTTTTGAATTCAGACATATTTATGACCATATAATGTAGTTATTAAGTTTACCGCAATTCACAATAATAATGATGGTGAATTATAATTCTCAAATCAAAAACAAAAGAGTAGGGAAGGGGAAAAGCATTAAATACAGAAGTAAACAGCACAAAAATGGTTGTTTAGCGATATACAAAAGCAGGATATTCAATTATTATTAATCACTTTTCCAGAGTCTTATGACATCTATATAAACCATTAATTAAATCCGACCAAGCATGTTTGCGCATATTTATTCATTAAGTAGCTGACCATCTATAAAATCAACTCATTTATCTTTAATAACCAGTTACTTAAACATTCTTCCTGAACTAAAACTTAATCATAAAAGACAACCTACTGAATTCCAGAACAGACAACCATAGAGACAATCAAAACACAGAGAGAAATAATAGGAAAAAGGCAACATATTTAACTGATTAAACTGTTAGGATTCTATTCTTATGTTACTGACATAATACAACTTACAAAACCCATTTAAATTATTAGGTAATATTGTAATTGAGCAGTTATTGAAATTAATGAAATGATCAGGAATGGTGTTTACGTTTGTCATGATTATTACAATATCAATTGGAAAATTCCAACTATTTATTAATTTTGTAAACATGTAACTAAAATAGAATCTCATTCGAAAGTGATTACGTTTGTAATCATTATTGTTTTAGAGTTATTTGCTAAATAGCAAAACCCAAAGGATTATAAAATCCAAAACATCATAGGTTAAAAGAGAAATAAAACCAGCAACATGAAAGAGCGCCTGCAGATACTTTTAAAGAAAGAAAACCTGAGTCCAGTGAAGTTCTCTGAAATAGTCGGCGTACAACGGTCAGCAGTAAGCCATATTTTATCAGGAAGAAACAATCCCAGTCTGGAGGTTATTCAGAAAATATTAAAAAACTTCCCCCATATATCCAGCGATTGGTTAATTACCGGTAATGGCGAAATCTATCGTGCTGATCAGGAGGTTAAGGTTAAACCACCATCCAATAAACCTACGGGTCTGTTTGACACAATAAAAGAAGAGCCCGGGATTACATATGTAACCAATGCGGGTAGTGCGGAAAAAGATGAAAATGAAAAGCCTGATAATCAATCGCAGAAGAAAGAGAACTTATCTGTTGAAACCAATCAAAATGTTGAACGAATTGTTGTTTTTTACGCCAACGGAACATTCAAGGAATATAAGCCAACTGATAATTAAATCTAACATATATAAATCACCAAAGGTAATGCCTATTCATAACTATCAGGTTATGGGTATCGCCTTCAAGTCTTCATTTGATTTATACATATCACACCATTATGCTATCAATTCTGCGATTAAAAACCCAAATTTATTTCAATGAAATAACTATCTTTGCAGAGAATTAAAAATTACATTCAGTTTAAATTACATATGTAAATAGATCAAACCAACTTTACATTTTAGATGTTCTACATCTATTGAGAACTGAACTATGTAAATCAAAATATAATAACCGAATGAAACACATCACTGATTTTACAATTATAACCAACCAGCGAGAGACTGATGAATTTGTTGTATTAACACTGCAACATCCCGGAGAACTCCCTTCCATGGTTCCGGGACAGTTTGCAGAAGTGCGAGTCGATGGAGCTGAAAATGCATTTCTTCGTCGTCCTTTGTCGATACATGATGTGGATTATAGCAATAATACCATTAAACTTCTAATTCAGGAAGTTGGAGAAGGAACCCGCGTGCTGGCCAAATTAAAATCCGGAGATCAGTTAAATCTTGTTTATCCCTTAGGAACCGGATACTCCCTTCCAAAATCCAATCGGGTTTTGTTGGTAGGTGGAGGATGTGGCGTTGCACCGTTGCTTTTTTTGGGTCGGCATTTTGTAGAGAATGGCATCAGACCTAAATTTCTTATCGGTGGCCGAACAGCAGCCACACTCATTCGCCTTGATGCTTACGAACAGTTGGGCGATGTGTACGTGACCACCGAAGATGGTTCTGCCGGTCATAAAGGATTTGTAATACACCATCCAATAATGAAAACAGAAACGCCTGAATTTGACCACATATACACTTGTGGCCCCGATGCCATGATGAAAGTGTTGGCCAAATACGCCGGCAGTCGGGGAATAACATGTCAGGTTTCGTTGGAAAATCACATGGCATGTGGTTTTGGTGCCTGTTTGTGTTGTGTAACCCCCACAGTTGACGGACATAAATGTACCTGTGTGGATGGACCAGTATTTGACTCAAAATATTTAAAATGGGAAATTTAAAAGTACAATTGGGAGAACTGTCATTATCTAACCCAGTGATGACAGCTTCAGGTACCTTCGGGTATGGTGAAGAATATGCCGATTTTATCGATATAAATGCCCTAGGCGGCATCGTTGTTAAAGGAACAACCCTGCACGCCCGGGAAGGAAATGCTTACCCAAGAATGGCTGAAACACCAAAAGGCATGTTGAATGCCGTTGGACTTCAAAACAAGGGTGTAGATGGTTTTATCAATGACATATATCCAAGAATTAAAAACTTCAAGACAAATATTCTTGTAAACGTTTCTGGTTCAACTGTTGAAGAGTATGTTGAAACGGCTGAAAAGATAAACGAACTGGATGCCATTCCCGGCATTGAACTCAACATATCCTGCCCCAATGTAAAAGAAGGTGGCATGGCATTCGGAACCAGCTGCCCATCTGCCATTGCAGTTACCAATGCAGTACGAAAGGTTTACAAAAAACATCTCATGGTTAAACTCTCTCCAAATGTAACCGATATCACTGAAATTGCTAAAGGAGTAGAGGGGTCAGGTGCTGATTCA
Organism: Alkalitalea saponilacus; assembly: GCF_900168165.1. Taxonomy (GTDB): domain Bacteria; phylum Bacteroidota; class Bacteroidia; order Bacteroidales; family Marinilabiliaceae; genus Natronoflexus; species Natronoflexus saponilacus. Next base: position 190,729 of record NZ_FUYV01000004.1, on the reverse strand, counting down.
GTATCACTGATCAATACACTCTTGGGTATGGCCATCGATGTTAACAGCCGTAAACCTGTGTTATCAACCATAACCGGCGGCCTATCCGGGCCGTGTGTTAAACCGGTGGCTTTGCGCATGGTATGGCAGGTATCACAAGCTGTAAATGTGCCAGTTGTTGGAATGGGTGGTATTGCCTCGGCGGAAGATGCCATAGAGTTTTTACTGGCTGGTGCTTCTGCAATCCAAATTGGCACCGCCAATTTTATCGATCCAACCATCACCATCAAAGTCATTAACGGGATCAGAGAGTATTTGGAAAGAAATCAGATGGATGATGTAAAACAACTCACAGGCGCATTAATTACAGGCTGATTTACTTTAGTTACCCAACACCACGCATATTAACAGACTTTTCCACCAGATTCACCAACGGACGGAATTGTTCTCTGATTAATGGCCATTGATCAGGGTATTTGTTTAATAATCGTAAAATTCGCTCACTGTTTTTTCGAAGCGCATCGGTAATGGCAGGAGCGGAGACCGGTCGTTTAAGCATTTGTCCGACGGATGCACCGGTGATATCATCACCACGGCTATAAAGCTCCGCAGCAGCCTGTTCGAGGTTGTCCAGCAGTGATTTAGTCCGTGCCAACCGACCTTTGGGTTTGAAGTTTTCACTACTAGTATTAGGGGTGTGCTCCCGATGCTCGCCCAAATTTAGGTATTGGGAATGAATGATATAATCTTTATCATCATTGGCAGATGTATTAAGCATGATAACCAATCCAGCAGCTTTAATCAACGCCTCTTTAGCTTTTTTGAAACTTCCGCAAGAGATTAACTTTTCCAGAGCACTCTTTGATATTTGAAGATTCACAGAATGCTTATCAGAAAGAGAGACCAAAAAATCTTCAGCCCATTGCGAGACCCACAACCTTTTCTCGTCCTCATTTGACACATTGCAATCGTCTTTTCCATTCAAAACTGACTTGACTACATCTGTAAACTGCTTTATGTATTGGATGTCACGACTCTTTGTCTGGTAAAACGTTCTCACAAAGCGGTAAACTATCGAGCCAATTAAGGCTTTTCTACCTGTATCTAAAGCTCCCTGAATGCGATGAATACCAAAATTGCTTTGATCCTCACGGAAAAACAGGAAATAGTGATCAATTCCATCTTCAAAACGCATTTTAATGTGCAGTACAACATGCTGAAATTCTGAAAATATCTTCAATTGACCAGGCATTTGTTGTTCCCCTTCAAAAGGAAGTTGGTCTTTGTGTATCCAGTTGTATCCTGGCTGTGCATCGAAAAAAGCATCTTTTCGCAACAAACGATCACTTCCGATCACATTCCGGCGTCGGTATTGCTTGTCGACCAGAATGAGTTCCTCTCCACCTAAATCTCCATTGAGATGATTATATAACAGTACTACACGATCTATTCCCGGAAAAATATCAGCCCATACCTGCATGAGAGCCTCCCTACAGTTCAAAGGTCTTTCCGGAATAGATGTGAATTGTATCATTATTTGGTATTCAATTGATTGTTAGACTTTTCCCGTGATATTCAGGGTTAGATGTTAGATGCGAGTAAGCTTCTAAATATCAGATGATTGAATAATACAACTATCAGTTAGTATAATTTTGATAATTAAATAAAAAAGATTAACGAACTATTATGTATTAATTTACCGTAAAAATATACTTAAGTTAATTCTTAAGCAAACATTTAAGCCACATAATGACAACTTAAGTACTTAATTCGCATCCCCAGAAACAATTATTTAGATCTATAAGTTCTAATCTACAATATATTTAAATAGGAAATAAAGTGTTTAATTCGAATGAATATAAAACGATACTAGAAATTCTATGATTCTGTTTATAGATAAGTGAGTTATTAAGCATTTTGATTGCGGGAGAACATCCAGTTGCATTAGAATTCCTCCGTATTGTATTGTATTCTCATTTTATTAATGCTCTCTCACATAAAAAGAGATGATACATATGTAATCACAAAGGGGTTTACATATGTGTATTCTCAGATAAGTATCGTAAGTGTTTAGATGAAAAAATGGTTTACATCTGTATATGTCACGACGGGTACTAAATAATCCATTCTCATGATGGTTTCTCTTTTTTAATTATATTAGTGGAAAATAATAAAACATCACATCCATGCCTTTTTAACCCAAAAAATATTTAATTAGAATTCAAATTGAGCTAAAAATGATGCAAGCTAATTGTAAAATAATAAAGGATGTAAGCAATGAAAAAAGCAGCAATTTCGGCGGATATGAAGGCAAATTGCCAATTCATTGCAATATGAGACATAACAATATCTCAAAGGAGTTTTTAAAAACAACTAGATATGATAAAAGCCTTTTCAAATATTGGATTCTTATCTTTTTCATACTGTTAAATAGTTTTATCCCAATAAAATCTCAACTTTCACCTGACGCTTCTATTAGTATTTTAACCTGTGCACCAGGAGATGAGCTATACAGTTTATTCGGACATACAGCAATCAGAGTAAAAGATCCTGCCACTGAAACCGATTATGTTTTTAATTATGGCACGTTCAATTTTAATACCCCTAATTTCTACCTCAAGTTCATGAGGGGGCAATTAAATTATATGTTGTCGGTTACCTCTTACCAACATTTTCTTTATGAATATCAGTTTTCTGGAAGGAGTGTTTGGGAACAAACGTTGGACTTAACCCAAAACGAAAAACAACAACTTTTCCGGGCATTAATCATTAACGCAGAACCCGAAAATCGCTATTACCAGTATCACTTCTTCTTTGATAATTGTGCAACAAGAGTACGCGACATGGCCATTGAGTTTATTCCCCAAGGTGTAAACTTTGAAATTCCTGATTATTTGGAGAATATGACATTTAGAGATGCCATTGCTTATTATCTGCAGCATCGCCCGTGGACCAAACTGGGCTTGGATATTCTGTTGGGGCAACCAACTGATGATCTTGTAGATAAATCATCCATACAGTTTTTACCAGACTATCTTATGTGGCAGTTTGAAACTGCTACCCGGAATGACAACAATCAACCAGTAGCACTTGAAATCCAAACCGTGTTGGAGTTTCAACAAGATGCCCAATACCCTTTTCTTTCACCAATGCTTGTATTGTGGACTATTTCATTAATAATTATTGCTGTCACAGCGTGGGAGTATAAACGAAAAATATTCTTAAAATGGGTCAATGTAGTTATCTTCGGCTTTACATCAATACTTGGTTTATTAATTTGTTTTTTATGGTTCTTTACTGAACACTCGGTTACCGGTCCAAACTGGCATTTGCTTTGGGCAAACCCCCTGCATCTGTTCGTAATACGAGCTGCCTGGTATAACAACAGATTCAATCGTTACATAAATCTCCTGGTATTAGTTGCGCTGGTCGTATTATTAACCGGATTCTCATTTATTCCGCAATATATTCCTGCATCGCTTGTTCCTGTATGGCTGGTTTTGATTATAAGACTCCTGATGGTAGCGAGGGTAAAACCAGGTCCTCTTAAAAAGAATGATTAATACCTAATCTGAAAAATGAACGTGAAATGCTATTACAGTGAACATTTATTGCTATACTGCTGTTTCAGTATAAAATGTATTATTATGCGAATTATATTATTATCACTCTTAGCAATATCCATCTCTTTAACTGCAATGGGAGAAACCAGAGAGGTTCCTGATGTTGAGATTAGTCAATTATTAAAGAGAATAGAGACTCCATCAGACACCATTTATGTTGTAAACTTTTGGGCAACATGGTGTTTACCTTGCGTAAAAGAAATTCCGGAATTCAACCGAATAGAGAAATCATACCAAGGGCAACCTGTTCAAGTTATCATGGCAAGTCTTGATTTCCCTAATCAAAAGGAGAGCCGCGTTTTACCATTTCTTGAAAACCACACTGTAACACATGATGTCATTCTTACAGTAACACCCAGAGGTGGAGAATGGATATCTAGGGTTGACAATGCCTGGACAGGAGCCATACCGGCTACACTTATTATTAACCGGGACAGAAGATCTTTCTATGAAGGAGAAATTAACTATGAGCGGCTAATGGAGATGATAGGGGAAGTTTCTGGAGAATAAAACTAACAAATATAAGATCAGAACAGATTTAACCATTTACATTTTTCACCAAAACATTAACAATTATGAAAACATTCAAGTACGTAATGATGATGACACTAGCTTTAGTTACCTTTACAGCTGGTGCACAATTAAAAGTTGGAGATAAAGCTCCTGGTTTTAAATTAAAAAACATAGATCACCAATGGGTATCGCTTGACGATTATAAAGATCAAAAAGGGGTAATTGTTGTATTCTCCTGTAACCACTGTCCTTATGTGGTTTTGTATGAGTCACGTATGATAGAGTTGCAGAAAAAATATGAACCCAAAAAATTTCCATTGATTGCCATTAACCCAAACGATTCCACAATAGTTCCTGCCGATGGTTTCTCTTATATGATTACCAATGCAGCAGAGAAAGGTTTTAACTTCCCATATTTGTTAGATGACAAGCAACTATTCAAAAAATTTGGAGCAACAAGAACTCCACACGTATATTTATTGAAAAACGAAGGTGACCATTTTACCGTGGCATACATTGGCGCCATTGACGATAATCCTCAGGATGCTTCCGATGTTAAAGAGAAGTATGTGGCACAAGCCATTGATGCTCTTCTGGCAGGTCAGAAACCTAAGGTTACAGAAACCCGTGCCATTGGCTGTACAATTAAATTCAGAGAGTAAAAGACAGCCTGTTAAAAAAGAGAGCATGAGATAACCAATAAAGCATCTCGCTACCGAAACAAAAATATTAAAAGCCTTTATAAAGTACAAAAACGTACTTTATACAGGCTTTTTTAAAACCTTTTCATTTAAATTACGTAATTTTGCACAGGATTTCACGAGCAAAAACAAAGAAATGCATATTAAAAGAACTCTACTATATTTATTGATCGGAATCATCACAGGTTTTGGAATTAAATATACAACCGGGCCATCAATAAAAACTTTTGGTACGGATCATATTCCACCTTCACCAATGATCAATTCTATTCGAATACCGAATACATTATCAAACGATTCTGCTTTTATGCACGTAGAGCAGCAAATGAGTAGATTCATGAATCGTTGGGAATTAATGGGAGCTTCAGTGGCCATTGCGAAGGACGGACAGGTTGTATATGCCAGGGGTTTTGGTTATTCAGACGCTGAGAATGAAATTCCGGTTGAACCTTATCATCTTTTTCGTACAGCTAGCATTTCTAAATTAATTACTGCAGCAGGAATCATGAAACTGGTAGAGGAAGGCGTGATTAGTTTAGATGATTACGTTTTTGGAGAAGAGGGAATTCTTAATTATGCACCGTACGATCAATACAGAGATAGAAATGTAGAAAGAATACAGGTTATTCATCTGTTAAATCATTCCGGAGGCTGGACAAACCGATGGGGTGACCCGATGTTTATGCCACAAGTAGTAGCCAGAAGATTGGGGAAAGATCTCCCTGTGAATGATGAGGATATCATTACATTTATGCTTGCAAGACCATTGCATTTTCGGCCAGGCACCATGTCGGCTTACTCAAACCTGGGATATGCAATTCTTGGTAAAGTCATAGAAACTGTCAGTGGTGAAACTTACGAATCGTTCATTAATCATAACATATTATATCCAATAGGCGTTTATGATATGCGAATTGGGGGCAGTTTTCTAGAAGAAAGGGCGGATTTGGAGGTGAAATATTATGAACCTGAAAACACGCCTTTGGTGGACGATTTCATGGGGTTTGAGACCCAGGTACCACGTTCATATGGAGGAAACGACATCGAGACTTTAGGTGCAGCAGGAGGGTGGATTGGATCTGCAACCGACATACTGCAATTTCTTTTGGTAATAGATGGGATGCCTTATCCTGAAGATATTTTAACCAAAGAGAGCATTGAAATCATGACAACACCTGTATCTGTTGGTTTTCAACCACTTGGATGGAGAGGAGCCAATAGTCGCCAATGGTTCAGAACAGGCACATTATCAGGGACATCCACATTAATGGTTCGTAGAGATGATGGCATATCTTATGTTTTATTATTTAATAGCAACACTTGGAAAGGTCCAATGCTGGCAACAGATATTCGTCAATTAATGGATAGAGTTATTTCCCGCGTAGATGAATGGCCGGAATATGATCTGTTTCAAATCGCTTCAAATTCCGATATCGAGTCTTTAATTGCAAATTCCATAAATTAGTTATCTTTAACTGTATATCCGTTTGGACTGCGCTTTGTCCTATTGACTCGTCTATATAGAGACATATAGACTGCTTCGCATAATTAATAAGCTAATAAACTTGGCTAAAGCATGTGCATTTCAAGCCAGACTTAAACATTTCTCTTTTTACAATTAGTCTTTTATTTCATCTCCATGTAATTGTTTTCGTGATTAACCTTATTGTCACAATTGATACAAATTGCATTCGGTTGAACTCTTCGTAATCTATTTTCATACTAAAGATTCAAGTTGTAATAATGACTCGTTTCTAAAAACCGTAAACTCGATACGCTCAATCAACAAATTAGTTATCTTTAACTGTATATCCGTTTTGACTTGGCTTTGACCTATTGACTCGTCTATATAGAGACATATAGACTGCTTCGCATAATTAATAAGCTAATAAACTTGGCTAAGCATGGGCATTTCAAGCCAGACTTAAACATTTCTCTTTTTACAATTAGTCTTTTATTTCATCTCCATGTAATTGTTTTCATGATTAACCTTATTGTCACAATTGATACAAATTGCATTCGGTTGAACTCTTCATAATCTATTTTCATACTAAAGATTCAAGTTGTAATAATGACTCGTTTCTAAAAACCGTAAACTCGATACGCTCAATCAACACGGTTTTCTTTACGAAAAAAACATTAATTATTCCTTATGTTTCAGGTTGGAATTGATCAAAGGAAATCAGCCAATACCTGAGTCTTATAATTGACATTATGTTAATTTGCATATATATTAAAATACCGGGTATTACCCGGTATTTTAATCTACTCTTGTAAAGCTTTAAGTTTCTGCTCAACTTCATCATATTTGTCCATCATTTCAAAACGATAATAGAGATTTCTCAAAGTCTCTAAAACCATCCTTTCTTCTGGTCTAATCTCATGAGCTCTTTCCATATAAGGTAATGACTTACGGAAAACATCCAGAGCTTCTTTACGGGCAACTTCAAATTTAGCAAAATCTGCTATTTCATTGGCTTCCCTCATCATATCAATCGCACGATTAAAATATATAACACCCAAGTTCAGTAACGGATCGAAAAACTCGGGGTTAAGCTCAATGGCTTTTCTATATTCCACTTCAGCAAGTTCATATTCACCGCTCATGTCATATAATACACCACGTGCATTATAGAAAGAGAAGTTATCAGGGTCACCCTCAATGGCAGTATTCAAATATTCAAGAGCTTGCTCATTCTGTTCTGAAAGCAAGTAAAAATTAATTAAGGACGTCAAAATCCTATCATCATCAGGAAACAGTTCAAAACCTCTTTTTAGATTTGGTCCCATTTTAGCAGAATCGCCTGTCTGTTCATAAACCTCATGAAGCAAAAGAATTGGATCTCCCTCCCCATATCTCAAATCCAGGGTCTTTTTAAAGAATTCTTCAGCAACATCCCAATTCTGGCTTCTGCTGGCTGCAAGTCCTGTGTAATAAATAAAAACAGAGTCCGCTGGCAAGTCATCCGCTTCAAAGACTGGTAGGTTATTCAGATTCACAACACTGCGAAAAATCTTCATCGCAGTTGTAAAATCTTCCTCATTGAAAGCGTCAATACCAGCATTTTGCAATTCAGGTACAAAAAAGGTTAATGCCACTTTAAGATCGCGCTCAAACCTACCAGGTCTGGCTCGTCTCCCACCTTGTTCATCTCTTTGATCAAGATCAGCCGCATATTTATAATGCTCGACTGCTTGTAAAATCTTAGCTTTGTCATTCGTTCTATTATACTCTTCGGTAGCAAGACGTGCAGCAACGATGTATGTTCGTGGCCATTCCCGTGTTCTGTCGTGCTCGAATGCATCTTGAAGTCTTGAACGTGCAGACTCTATATCGCCGTTATCCAAAAAAGCAGAAGCAGCTGCAACCCTACCTCTTTGGGCATATATAGCTGATACGGCTAAGATTGAAATTAAAACTAAAAATAATCTTTTCATTGTGGTCTGTTTTTGTTTGTTGTTGCAATCAAAATTATAACAAATAATTCGAAAAAATCAATTATTCCGGAGCATTATCGTCTTCATTAATCTCCGTTTCGGGATTTACAGTTCCTGTTTCAAGTATGCTAACCTCAATCTGTTCAGCAAGCACCTTGGTTACAGAAGCAATTTCATCCTGCTTCTTTGTAAGATTAATAAACCTCACACCTTGAGTGGCTCTACCGGTTATGCGCACATTCGAAACTGAAACCCTGATAGTGATTCCTGATTTATTAATAATCATCAGGTCATTATCGTCGCTCACACTTTTAATGGTAATAAGATCTCCGGTTTTATCGGTGATTCTCATGGTTTTAACACCTTTCCCTCCCCTATTGGTTACCCGATAATCTTCAATTTTGGAACGTTTTCCAAAACCTTTTTCAGACATAACAAGGATATCCTCATCCATATTCTTCACACAAACCATGCCAACCACCTCGTCGTTGGCAGAGGCAAGGGTTATACCCTTGACGCCCTGACCAGTACGACCGATACAACGAACCGCAGATTCGTTAAATCGGATAGCTCTTCCTGATCGAGTTGCCATTAAAACTTCATTTCGGCCATTGGTTAAACGAGCCTGAATCAATTCATCATCCTCTTTAATAGTAATCGCATTGACACCATTTTGGCGAGGTCTTGAATAATCAGCCAGTAAGGATTTCTTGATCACACCCTTTTTGGTACCCATCACAATATAATGTGATTTGGTAAACTCAACATCCTCATTTAATCTTTTAACCCTGATAAAAGCTTTCACCGTATCGTCAGGATCAATGTTAAGTAGGTTTTGTATAGCGCGGCCTTTAGTATTTTTAAGGCCTTCAGGAATTTCATAAACCTTTAACCAGAAACACTTTCCTTTTTTCGTGAAAAACATCAGGGTATTGTGCATAGATGCCGGATAAATGTGCTCTATAAAATCCTCATCCCGCATGGTTGTTCCTTTTGAACCAACACCTCCCCGGTGTTGAGTTTTAAACTCACTCAAAGGAGTTCGCTTAATATATCCCATATGCGAAATGGTGATAATCATTTCATCATCGGCATAAAAATCTTCAGGGTTAAATTCTTCAGATGAATAAACAATATCTGTACGTCGTTCATCTTTATATTTCCCTTTGATTTCAAGCAGTTCATTCCTAATAATTTCCATCCTTAAATGCACATGCTCCAGAATATTCTTTAAACTCGCAATTTCTTTCAGAAGATCTTCATATTCCTGACGAAGCTTATCCTGCTCAAGACCTGTTAGTTGTCTCAATCGCATCTCAACAATTGCACGAGCCTGTATTTCTGTCAACTCAAAGCGATTAATCAGGTCTTCCCTAGCCTGATCAGGAGTTTGTGCTGCTCTGATAATTTTAATAACCTCATCAATGTTATCGCTGGCAATGATTAGCCCTTCAAGAATGTGGGCACGTTTTTCTGCCTGATCCAGTTCAAACTGGGTTCTACGGGTAACAACATCGTGACGATGCTCCACAAAACAACTGATGATCTCTTTTAAATTAAGTAGTCTGGGACGTCCTTTAACAAGGGCAATGTTATTAATACCAAAGGAAGATTGCAGCGCGGTATATTTGTACAGATGATTCAGAACCACGTTTGCGATTGCATCTTTCTTAAGATCGATAACAATGCGCATTCCGTCACGGTCTGACTCATCATTTACATTTGAAATGCCATCTATTTTTTTATCGTTTACCAGATCGGCAATTTTCATGATCAGTTCTGCCTTATTAACCAAATAAGGAATCTCCGAGATAATGATTTTTTCTCTGCCATTGGGTGTGGTTTCCACATCAGATTTTGCTCTTATAACAACCCTGCCGCGACCTGTGGCATAACCATCTTTGACACCTTGATAACCGTAAATGGTTCCACCGGTTGGAAAGTCCGGGGCTTTAATAATTTCAACCAAACGGTCGATCTCAACTTCCGGATCGTCCACGTATGCCACAATTGCATCTATGGTATCAGACAAATTATGTGGTGCCATATTGGTGGCCATCCCCACAGCAATACCCGAAGCTCCATTCACAAGAAGCAATGGAGCCCGGGTGGGTAAGACCGTAGGCTCCTTTAAGGAGTCATCAAAATTCAGCTGAAAATCAACCGTATTTTTATCAATATCCATTAAAGCCTCTTCAGAAAGCTTGTTCAGACGAGCTTCAGTATAACGCATGGCTGCCGGACTATCACCATCCACAGAACCAAAGTTACCTTGTCCGTCAACCAATGGATATCGCATCGACCAGGTTTGTGCCATACGAACCATGGCATAATAAACCGATGAATCACCATGCGGGTGGTATTTACCCAACACTTCACCCACAATACGAGCTGATTTCTTATACGGTTTTCCGGCATTAACACCCAGTTCATTCATTCCGAACAGAACCCTGCGGTGTACCGGTTTAAGGCCATCCCTTACGTCGGGAAGTGCCCTGGAAACAATTACCGACATCGAATAATCGATGTAAGCCGACTTCATTTCCTCTTCAATGTTAATCTTTATTATTCTATCTCCTTCAATCATTTAAATCTATCTTTAGATGAGTCTGGAACACAAAAAAAGGTCTGTCTATAAGACCTTTTTTTCACCGCTCTAAATTAAACATTATTCATGGAATAAGAAAATATGTAGCCTCGCTTTTTATTAACATTGAATCAACGTGTGATATTTGCATAAAATATACTATTTTTGAGAATTAATTACAGGTAAAAAAAATACTCAGAACTGAAGAAAACGGGGATTTTTTTCTGATTAAGAAAAACCTACCCCGAAACCTAAACCGAAACCGGTTTCGTGATCAGGCATCAGACAAGCCTTTTTCACCAAACCATAATTAAGAATTGAGAGAGTAAGCTATGGATTTGAATTATTCATCACGTGTGCGGGACGTAATTACTTCCAGCAAAGAAGAAGCATTAAGATTGGGCAATCTGTTTATTGCTCCGGAACATTTATTACTGGGAATTTTGTTACAACCGGAGGGAAAAGCATGTAGATTACTGGAAAGGCTTAAAGTAGATTTTAGTCAACTACGAGAAACCATAGAAAACAAAATAAAAGGGAATAAGCCATTGAACAAAATGGAGCATTTACCCCTTTTAAAGTCAACAGAGCAAATTTTAAAATTGGTGCACCTAGAAGCAAGATCTTTGAAAAGTGAAAAAATCACAACCTTGCACCTTTTGTTGGCTCTATTAAGAGATTCTAACGGTACAATTTCTGAAATCATGGAAGAATACAACGTAAAATATAACCAATTAAAACATCAACTGACTAGAGGTAGCGCAAACATGCGTTCTCAAATGCCGGATGATGACGATCATGATAATCCTTTTGGGTCAGGAGGAGGCAATCCTGAAGGGTCTAAACCAACCGGAGCCAAAACGGCCAGTGAAACGCCTGTACTGGATAATTTCGGCATTGATATTACCAAGGCTGCAGAAGAAGGACGATTGGATCCCATCGTTGGCCGTGAGAGGGAAATCGAACGACTGGCACAAATATTAAGCCGTCGAAAAAAGAATAACCCCATACTAATTGGGGAACCCGGAGTTGGAAAATCAGCCATTGCTGAAGGATTAGCTCTTCGAATTGTAGAGAGAAAGGTTTCCAGAGTGCTCTTTGATAAACGAGTGGTTACACTGGATCTTGCATCCATCGTTGCAGGGACAAAGTATCGCGGACAATTTGAAGAACGTATTAAGGCCATCCTTAATGAATTGTCGAAAAATCCCGGAATCATACTCTTTATTGACGAAATTCACACCATTGTAGGAGCAGGAGGTGCTACAGGCTCTCTGGATGCAGCCAACATGCTCAAGCCTGCCTTGGCTCGTGGTGAGATTCAATGCATTGGAGCGACCACATTAGATGAGTATCGTCAGCACATTGAAAAAGACGGAGCTCTTGAGCGTCGTTTTCAAAAAATCATGATTGAGCCCACCAGTGTTGAGGAGACTTTTGAAATCCTCAATAATATCAAACCTAAATATGAAGATCATCATAACGTTGAGTATACGCCTGAGGCCATTGATGCTTGTGTAAAACTGACCGAAAGGTACATATCTGACCGCCATCTGCCTGATAAAGCCATTGATGCTCTGGATGAGGCAGGTTCGAGGGTGCATATTTCAAACATTGTGGTTCCTGAAACCATTCTTAAGCTGGAAAACCAAATAGAAGAGACCAAAGAGAACAAAATCAAAGCTGTAAAAGCTCAAAATTTTGAATTGGCTGCGAGTTTCCGGGATAAGGAGAAGACTCTGCTTGATGAGCTTGAGCAATCAAAGGTCAAATGGGAAGAAGAGCTTCAAAAGCATAGAGAAGTTGTTGACGCTGAGAAAGTTGCCGAAGTTGTTGCCATGATGACCGGAATTCCTGTACAAAGAGTGGCACAGGCAGAAGGTTTCCGTTTGCTGAAAATGGGAGAACAGCTCAAAGGTAAAGTTATAGGACAGGAAGAGGCCATTCAAAAGATTGTAAAGGCCATTCAACGCAACAGAGCTGGATTAAAGGATCCAAACCGGCCTATTGGTTCATTTGTATTTTTAGGGCCGACAGGGGTTGGAAAAACACATTTGGCTAAAATTCTTGCCCAATATCTTTTTGACACCACCGATTCACTCATTCGCATCGACATGAGTGAATATATGGAGAAATTCAGTGTGTCGCGCTTGGTTGGAGCACCTCCGGGATACATTGGTTATGAAGAGGGTGGACAATTGACTGAGAAAGTACGCAGAAGACCATATTCAGTGGTCCTTCTGGATGAAATTGAGAAAGCTCACCCCGATGTATTTCACCTGATGCTTCAGGTTTTGGACGAAGGACGCCTGACCGATAGCCTGGGACGCAGGGTTGATTTCAAAAACACCATCATCATCATGACATCCAACATAGGAACGCGTGAACTTAAAGATTTTGGGAGGGGTGTCGGGTTTGTCCCATCCGGAGCAAAAAGCGATAATGAATTTGCCAAAGGGGTAATTGAAAAAGCACTAAAAAAAGCCTTCGCACCTGAGTTCCTCAACAGGATTGACGATGTAATTATCTTTAACAACCTAACGGAGGCAGACATTTACAGTATCATCGATATCGAATTAAAAGGTCTTTTTTCAAGGGTAGAAAGTTTGGGATACAAACTTCAACTAACCGACAAAGCAAAGAATTTTATTGCATCTAAAGGATTTGATATTCAATATGGTGCACGTCCGTTAAAACGAGCCATTCAGAAATATCTTGAAGATGAAATGGCCGAGGTTATCATTCAGGCTTCCATATCGGAAGGAGATGCCATAGAGGTTGATTTTGATGATAAAGAAGAAAAAATCACTACTAAAATTGTGGCATTAGAGGGTGATAAAGATGCAACAAAGAAAGCAGCCAGCAAGCATGGCAAAGAGTCTAATAATTAATTATTAAAACAGCACAAAAAAAGAGGACATCCATTGGATGTCCTCTTTTTTTGTGCTTAATATACCCTGAATTAGTTAAGACGAGTATTGATCTCTCTCAATGATGCCTGAGCATTTGAATTGTCTGGATCAATTTCAATTACTTTCTCAAACCAAGGTTTGGCTTTTTCAAACTCAACATTTGCACGAGCAGTAATTTCATCGAATTCAGATGGATCTGCATCCTGAGCCGTTGCAAGTATTTGCGATGCCCTGTTGTATGGCTCGGCTCCCTGACGCAAATAGTAATTGGTTAAAAGGCGACGCATATGTCCAAAAACAGAACTAGAGCGAAAATCTACAAGTGCCTGAAGCAACACCTCTTCCATTTCATCATGACGCTCCAGATTGTTTAGCGCTGTTGCTACATAAAAAGTTGAGAAGTCTGCACGGTACCCAAGATCAACAGACTTTTGATAATATTCAAGAGCCTTTTCGTGGTTATCAGAGCGGCGTGCGCAAGTTGCCATGTTAAAAATCATTGCTGAATTTACCTCCTCATCTTCAGGCCATACTGCTAAAGCGGCTTCATACAACTCAAGAGCTTCTGCGAAATTATTCTCTCTTAGTGCATCATTTCCCTGATTCTGTAATTCAATGTGCGAAGTTCCATCCTGCGCAAAAACAACCAGTGAAAAAAACATCAATCCTACAACTGCTAAATACTTCATAATCCTTCGTTTTTATTGTTTCTTTTATATTAAGTTCAAAATTGCCTGATTTTTTAGGATGCGTAAAAATAACATTTTTTTAAAAATCAGAAAAAACATTTTTAAATATTAAAATTATAAAAAATCATTCAATGATCATGCCATTTTTTCTATCCTACTCCTAAATTCCTTGTAAAAAGCCGGCATAATATCCTTTCCAACATTCTTTCCAATCTCAAAATCAATACTGTAACCTGATTTATTCAATTCTCCGGGTAAAATTTGATCTATCACCTCGTTGAACTTAAAAGGATGAGCTGTTGAAACAAAAACTGCTGTTTCATCATCTTTTCGCTCCTTTTTAACCACGGCATAAGCCGAAGCGGTATGCGGATCCATTAAATACCCTTTGCTTTTGTACACTTCCACAATGGTTGATTTTATCTCATCATCTGAAACCGGTGAGGAAATAAGGTTTTTTCGAAGGTCATCAATATCATTGCGGAAAAGATCGAACATACGGCTAAAATTACTCGGATCACCTACATCCATTGCATTTGCAACGGTTGGAATGGTGGCCTGTGGATCGTACTTGCCTGATTTCAGAAAGCGAGGGACTACATCATTGGCATTGGTAGCTGCTATGAACCGCTTAACCGGCAATCCCATTCTGGTAGCCAACATGGCTGCTGTAATATTTCCGAAATTACCACTGGGAACTGTTATCACCGGAGCATCTTCAATTCCCATGCGACGTAGCTGAGAAATTACCTGAAAATAATAAACCGATTGCGGAACCAACCTGCCAATATTTATGGAGTTGGCCGAGGTCATGTAAATCTGCTCCCGCAAAACCTGGTCGTTAAATGCCTCCTTAACAAGTCGCTGGCAATCGTCGAAACTGCCATCCACAGCAATGGCGTGAACATTGTCACCTGGTCCGGTAATCTGATACTCCTGGTATGGGCTTACCTTTCCGTATGGATATAGAACCACTACTTCAACACCAGGTACACGGTGAAAACCGTGTGCCACAGCACCTCCGGTATCACCTGAGGTGGCAGTTAACACCATTAATTTTCTGCTTTCCCCCTTATTAAAATGCCCCAACAATCTTGACAAACATCTGGCGCCAACATCCTTAAAAGCCTGAGTGGGCCCGTGAAACAGTTCCAAAACATAAACCCCCTCCTCCACTTTTTTCAATGGAATATCAAATGAAAAAGTCTCTTTGGTAATCTGTTTTAATACATCGTCGCTTAAATCCTCGCTCATGAATTGCGACAAAACATGAAAACCCATTTCCGGTAAATCCATGTGTGGCAATTCTTTAAAAAAAGAAGCATCCAACGTAGGAATCGATTCCGGCATAAAAAGATTGCCATCAGGCGCCAAACCTCTAAACAATACCTCTTTAAGGTTATATTTCTCCTGGCGGTTGCCTAAACTTATATATTTCATTTGAATGACCTATTTAAAAAACATATCTAAAATATTCTCACCTAAAATCTCACCTAGACTGCCATTTTTAACCGTTTCTTCGTTAAAGGAATCAACAGAGTCAGCATCTAAACCGGGTTTTATCATAAAAAACGGAACAGGCTCCATTGTATGTGTACGCAAATTACAAGGCGTTGGATGGTCGGGTAACAACAGAAAGGTGAAAGGTTCACCCATTTTATTCAAGCCATCCCAAAGGGGTTTAAGCAATCTGCTGTCAAAATCTTCAATGACCCGCTTTTTTAGTTGGTAATCGCCTTCATGACCGGCTTCGTCCATGGCCTCCACATGCAAAAACACAAACGGATGTTTTTGAAGAGCATCCAAGGCTCCTGCAGCCTTCCCTTCGTAATTGGTATCATGTAAACCAGTGGCACCTTCCACAAATACAGATTCCAATCCTGCCAGCTTTCCAATTCCATGTATTAAATCCACGGCAGATATAACTGCTCCAGAATCCATGCCAAACCGCTCCTTAAAAGAAGGAAATGCCGGTCTGTATCCAGGCGACCATGGCCAGATGGAATCAGCACATTTTTTTCCGTCAGCACGTCGTTTCACATTTACCGGATGGTTGGCCAAAATTTTTAATGATTTATCCATGAGTTCCGACAACAACTTAGCGGTATCGTCGGCGTCTGGTGATTCTGCCGTTGGAAAGAGCGGATGGGCAGGTTTCCCGGGATGGTCGTGAGGCGGTGTGCACTTCACATTTTTATTGGCTCCCTTAATAACCAGAATATGACGGTAACTTGTACCTGTGTAAAATTTTATTTTTTCACTTCCCAACTCACTATTCAGGGTCTGAATTATTTCGTCAGCTTCAGCTGTTGAGATATGCCCGGCCGAATGATTGATGAGAATATTCTCCTCCACAGAAACAAGGTTGCATCTGAAGACCAGTTCATCAGGCTCAGATTCAATTCCCAGTGCAGCAGCTTCCAACACTCCCCTACCCTCAAAATATTTTGAAGGCTGGTAACCGAGAATATTCATATTGGCAATTTCGCTTCCGGGGTGAAATCCCTGAGGTACAGTATGAACCAAGCCGGTGGCAGCTTGCTTGCACATGGCATCCATAACCGGCTTATGTGCGGCCATGGCGGGGGTTAATCCATTAAATGCTTCAATTGGTTCATCGGCCATTCCATCGGCCAAAACTACGATATATTTCATTATTGAATCTTATGCGATGAATTTCAAAACAGTGAGGCCAAGTTCATTTTAACTCTTACACCACAAGTGTTTTGAACGAAACACAAAACTACTATTTTATTGCCATATATAAAAGACCATAGAGCGTAGACCCGATAGTTTTTGGATAGAAATTTGGACTTTTAAAGGCTTTCAATACTGTCTGGAAAATTTCCAGGCAGGATGCTATACTACTTCCTAATTGTAGTGTCCCTAAAGGACACGGAAAAATGAGACTTATTTTTTCGCTACCGATATTCTGCACCTAACTGCACAGTCCCGTTAGAGACTAAACCTTTGAGATATCTCCGTTTTTTATTAGTTTTAGAAACCGAAATAAGAAATGCATGTCCAAAATACAGGTTTACCGTGCTTCAGCAGGTTCAGGAAAAACATACACTCTCACCAAAGAGTATTTAAAACTGCTGTTTAAAAATCCCGGCGACTACCGCCAGATACTGGCTGTTACTTTTACCAACAAAGCCACGACCGAAATGCGTTCGCGAATCTTGTCCACCCTGTATGATATTGCAAGCCACTCAGGTAAAAGGCACGAATATATGAGCGACCTTGAAGAAGCAAGCAGTTTACCTGAAAATGAAGTGCGCCGCCTTGCATTGAAACTTCTTCGCCAACTGCTGCACGACTATGCCAATTTTTCGGTAAGCACCATCGATAGTTTTTTCCAGAAAGTAACACGCTCCTTTGCACGCGAGATGGGACTTCCGGTAGGTTTCAGGCTGGAAATGGAAACCGAACGCATTTTACAAATGGCAGTTGACCAGCTGATTCTTGAAATGGACTCACCACAGCACAAGGAGCTAAAATCGTGGTTGATTCAGTTTGCACGTGAACGGATGGAAGAAGATAAAGGCTGGAACATTTCAAACGAAATACTGACCATCAGCAAAGAGATTTTCTCAGAAAAGTATCAGGCCAATGCGTTGGCGTTGGCCAAGCATATAAACAACAAGGAATTTCTGAATACCTATAAAAAAGCATTGGAAGAGATTGTCAATAATCTGGACTCTCAAATCCAAACCATTGGCAAAAAAGCGCTGGAAATCATAAAACAACACAACCTAGACATCAATAACGATTTTAAAGGAAAATCCAGAACCAAGGTAAAGTGTTTTGAAAAGATGGCCAATCTGAGTGGCCATCTGGAGGTGGAAAAATACATCGTTTTACTTTCCGGCAGTGAAGAGTGGACAAAAAACGAAAAACAGGAAAATCGCAATCTGGATGTACTGGCAGCTTATAATGGAGGATTGCTTGAATTGGTTACACAGGCGGTAGAAATCATCTCAAAAAATGTAAGAGATTATCACACAGCAAAACTTATAC
Source organism: Alkalitalea saponilacus (assembly GCF_900168165.1). GTDB lineage: Bacteria > Bacteroidota > Bacteroidia > Bacteroidales > Marinilabiliaceae > Natronoflexus > Natronoflexus saponilacus. The sequence goes on along the minus strand of NZ_FUYV01000004.1, from coordinate 172,267 downwards.
TACCCAACCTCAATGCCTTGGGCATGCTCAATGATGTGAACAACAAATTGATGGAATTGTGCCGGGAAGAGAACATTTTTCTTATTTCCGGAACCAACCACCTCTTAACCCGCATCATTGAAAACAACGAGACCCCGTTTATTTACGAAAAAACCGGAACCCGTTACATTCATTACATGATTGATGAGTTTCAGGACACCTCTTCGTTGCAGTACGCAAATTTTTTACCGCTTATTAGAGATTCCCTGGCATCAGAAAAAACATCCCTACTGGTTGGTGATGTAAAACAGGCCATTTACCGATGGCGCAATTCCGACTGGAATTTGCTGGCCGAGCATGTGGAGCGAGATTTTGATAGTTATGGCATGAATGCCATAACACTCGACACCAACTGGCGAAGCGATGAAGAGATAATTAAATTCAACAACGCCTTTTTCAGTTCTGCTGCTGAATCCATTCAGCAGCAATTCAACAGCATGATACCCGACGATTTGGCTCAGGGTGAAATATTTCAGCATCTGTCCGAAAAAATAACAAAAGCCTACAGCGACATCAAACAGAACACCTCTAAATCGGCTGTGAACAGTGGTGGACGACTCCATTTTGAACTGATTGAAGGCGAAAAAAAAGAAGATTTCCAACAGGCAGCCATTGAGCAAAGCATAAAACACATTCACACCCTTTGTGAAGAGTTTAAACTATCGGAAATATCGGTACTAGTAAGAAACAACAACGAAGCCGTTTTGATTACCGATGCACTTTTATCGGGTCACTTCCACCCCGAATCAAAACCATTGCCGGTCATCAGCAACGAATCACTGGTGATTGCCAATTCAGAGCTTATCCGGCTTATAATCGCGCATCTGGAGCTTATTCAAAACCCCGAAAACCTTCAAACGGAATCGTTCATACTTCAATATTTATATAAAAACAGCTATCTGAAGCCTGAACAGATTGAATTTGATACCACGGAGGCATTTCATCAATTTTCGTTAGGAAAATTGTGGCAATCGCACAAAGAAAAAATAACCGATATTCAAAAAAAGCCGCTTTATGAGCTTACAGAAGCCATTATTCAGCTTCTGCCTGAGGAGTTGGTAAAACAACACTCTGTTTACGTGGAAGCATTTCAGAGCCTTTTACTGAGTCATATAAATCAGGAGTCGGCCGATTTAAATCGGTTTTTACAGTTTTGGTACAACAAAGGGTGTAAACATTCACTCTCAATTCCTGAAAATCAGGAAGCCATTCGTGTTATGACCATCCACAAATCAAAAGGCCTTGAATTTAAAGCGGTGGTAGTACCATTTGCCTCGTGGGAATTAAATACCCTGCGACATGGGAATTTGCTATGGTTTAAACCAAACAAAGAACCTTTCAACGCCATACCGCTGGTTCCGGTTAAAGGGGTAAAATTGTTGGGAGATTCGTGGTTTGCGGCCGACTATTTACAGGAAGTCCTGAACCAGTATGTTGACAACCTCAACATCACTTACGTGGCATTTACACGTGCCCGACGCAGTTTATCGGTTTTTGCACATCTCAACCAAACCGATTACAAGAGCATCAGCACCATTGGACAATTAATTCATAGCCAGATTGCAACCGGGTTGTATAATCAGGTTTTTGAAAATGGAGAAACGGAAAATGACCGGCTCTTTTCTTTAAACCGGGCCAATAACAGTGAGCGAAACCAATCGGTAAAGAAGGAGACAAAAATAAGGGAAGAAGAAACGCTTAATCTGAGTGGATTTATCCACATTTCACCTGGAAATAGACTAAAAATTCACTTGGAAAGTGAGAACTATTTTACCGAAGATGGCGAAAATCTTCAGGTGAATTATGGTAAAGTGATGCATAGTTTGTTTGAGCTTATTTCAACCACAAACGATGTTGAAAAAGCCTTTAAAACGTTACGTTTTAAAGGAATCATTACTGAGGCTGAGTCTGAAAACTTAAAAAAGCAGGTGGAAAAATGGCTTCTTCATCCCAAAGTAAAACATTGGTTTGATGGCACATATCAGGTTAAAAACGAAGCCGCCATTTTATCCGGGACAATAAAACGTCCCGACCGGGTGATGATAAAGGACGACGAAGTGATTGTTGTGGATTACAAATTTGGGCAAGGAAAACATCCATCCCATCAAAAACAGGTTCAGGATTATATTTTACTTGTTAAAGAGATGGGATATTCGAAAGTAAAAGGATATATCTGGTATCCCCATTTAAACGAAATAAATGAAACCGACCAACAGGGAAGGCTGTTTTAAACAGCCTCTTCCCCACCCTTTCTGTTTTTCATTTGTTTTTCGTGACGCTTACGTCTTGTTTTCTTTTTCTCTACCGAAAACCCAAATTTCCCGAGTTTTTTTCCCAATCCGAAATAGTTGCCATGCGAATAAGCAATCGGACGTGCTTTCTTAAGTGAGAAGGCACCAGTTTCTGAATCCAGATACTTATCTTCGACCTTGACATTCACCACTTCAGCCAAAAACATATGATGAGTTCCCAGCGGCAAAATTTCAGTCACTTTACACTCAATATTAACGGGCGATTCCTCAATAATCGGAGCATTTACCACCGAAGCTTTCCCGGGGGTGAGGTTCATGCTGTCAAACTTTTGGTGATGCCTGCCGGAGCGTACACCGCACCAATCGGTAGCGTAAGCCAGGTCTCGCGTTGTCAGATTGATAACAAACTCCCTGGTTCGGGCTAAAATGTCGTACGAATGTCTACCGGGACGAACCGAGATATAGCACATCGGCGGGTCAGAACATATGGTTCCTGTCCACGCAATGGTGATGATATTGAATTCTTCCGGGGTTTCGCCAAGCGAAACCATGACAGCCGGAAGCGGATAGAGCATATTTCCGGGTTTCCAATCAACTTTTGGCATAATTAATTCATTTTCAACTCGTCCCTGGTGGTATTTTTTTCACAATAATGGCATTTAAGAGCCAGGTCGGTTTTGTCCATCACCTTAAAGTGCGTTTTAATGACTTCATTATTGGTAATACATTTGGGATTAAAGCATTTCACAATCCCGACTACTTCATCGGGTATTTCCACATCACGTTTTTCCACCACTTCGTAATCTCTTATGATGTTGAGTTTTACGTGTGGAGCAACCAATGAAATCTTATTGATTTCATTGTCCTCAAAAAACTTACCTTCGACCTTAATGATGGCTTTTTTACCTAATTTATCGCTGTCGAGATTGGTTCCGAAAGTTATCAGATTAGTGATTTGGTCGAGGCCAAGGATGTTAATGACATCAAATAGAGATTCGGCCGGTATATGGTCTATTACAGTGCCATTTTCAATGGCACTTACCTGGAGTTGTTTTTGCTTTGACATGACTCACTGTTTTAACTGTTGGTCAATTGTTTATGTTAAAGTAATGATTTTTATAATTAATAGAAATTTTGAAACAATATAATGAAAACAATAAATTAAACATCAATGGTTCTTTCATCATCTCCCCCAACGTTTGTAATTAGGCACAATTAGAGCTGCGTAATTGTCAACGTTTGGCGGCTTGATGACGGGCAGTCTATAGAAAACGCACTTCCGTTTGTTCAAATAATTTATAGATGTTTTTTACCTTATCATATTTGTTTCAAGTTCAGACATGCGATTTTTTTGTACATCTCCAATCCATGAATATTTATCATGATTTCATTAATTATTGCGCCTATTTTAATGAATCGTTGTCCCAATTTGCAGGATTGGTTATAATATAATTCGAAATATTCATGTACGATTGTTCATTGCGAATAATGTGTTCATGGTAATTACGTTGCCATAATTTTCCCATGGTATCATTATTTTTTTTAAATAATTTCAAACATCCATTTGCCACCAACGATTTGTATGCCCCCACAATGTCGGATACCGTAGGGACAACCCTTGCGGTTGCCCTAATATGAATTGCCATATTTTCCATGGCATTCTGGGCAGGGGTAACGTGGTTATTCTGGGCAGGGGTGACGTGGTTATTCTGGGCAGGGGTGAACCCTGCCCCTACGGGAAATTCATTCAAAACAATAATACCATGGATATGGTTGGGCATAATTTGAAACACATCCAATTCGAAACTGGGAAATCGTTGGGGCAATTTTGCCCATTCATTATATGCCACCAATCCCAATTCATTTAAATACATTTTACCGGTTTCTATATGGCCAAACCTGCAAATCCTATCCTGACAACAAATGGTTATAAAATACAATCCTGCCTGCGAATAATCATATCCTTTCAGGCGAATACTGCGGCGATGATGCTTTGGCGGATTATAGGTCATATTTTTTCGTTCTATTATTATTTTGGCAGCCCATCACGGATTGCACGTCATCTGGGTAGTCCCAAGGAATTTTGGGCTCCTTTCGCATCAACTAGAGTAGCCTCAAGAGCTATGCTTACTCATATTGCTATCACCATACACAACTCTCTATTATCGCAATCTCCTGATTGTCCAAAACAATCTAAACCTCTAATCATCTACTTTATTCCCATAATGGCAGAAATAATTGCCATCCGTGTATACACCCCATTTTCGGCCTGTTGAAAATAGTAAGCCTTCTCACTGCTGTCAACATCGGTGTGAATTTCGTTTACACGCGGAAGGGGGTGCAACACCTTCATATTTTCTTTGGTTTTCTCAAGCATGGCATTACGCAACACATAAGCATTCTTAACACGTTCGTACTCCATGGGGTCTGAAAAACGCTCCTTTTGAACACGGGTCATATAAAGAATATCAGCCTGCTCAAGATTGTTCATCTCCTTTTGCTCGTAAAACTCGATTCCGCGTTCGCGCAGAAAAGCCTTGTATTCGCAAGGCATTTCAAGCTCCTTTGGTGCCACGAAATGAAAAACAGGATTAAAATGCGACAATGCCATCAAAAGAGAGTGAACCGTACGGCCATACTTTAAATCTCCAACCATGAATACAGTCAGATTTTCCAGTGTTCCCTGCGTTTTTTGAATTGAATATAAATCCAAAAGCGTTTGGGTGGGATGTTGATTGGCACCATCACCGGCATTAATGATTGGCACCCGCGATTGTTCCGAAGCATAACGTGCACTTCCTTCAAGAGGATGACGCATGACAATTAAATCGGCATAATTGCTGACCATTTTTATGGTATCCTTAAGCGTTTCTCCTTTGGTGGTGGATGATGACGATGAGTCGGTAAAACCAATAACCCGGGCACCCAAACGGTTTATAGCCGTTTCAAAACTCAGCCTGGTTCGGGTGGATGGTTCAAAAAAGAGACTGGCAACCACCTTTTCTTTTAATTCCGGCTGATTGGGATTGGCTTCATAAAATGCAGCCAATTCCAGAATCCGAAGTATTTCGTCTCTGGTGTAATCACTGATGGAGACTAAGCTTTTGTTCTTCATGAAAGATTACTTAATGAGGTTGACGATTGGGAAACATCAAAAAAATACCCAATCGAAACGATTGGGTAAATATCGTGAATAATGAATTTAGTAATAAATATAGGAAAATAATGTAGAAAAACACCCTCGTTATTCATTAAGGTGCTCTGTAAAAAGTGAACTTTTCCGATGTTTTTTTCTGATTGCATATCAAAAAACAAATTTAATAAAAAATCGAGAGATTGGCATTAAACTTAGGTACTGATTTTTCTTTCTTTTTCAAAAAAAAAGAAAGAAAGCGTCCCAATCAATCATCTATCATTGAAAAATCGAGGCATTAATGCTATTTTTGGATAAAATAAAGAGAAATTATTATGGACAGAGCGCATAAATTGGCCAATGAACTGATTGATTTTATTTATGATGGAGCCAGTCCTTTCCACGTTGTGGAAAGCATGGCCATGCAACTAGACCAGGCTGGATTTGAATTTCTGGATTCAACCGCCGAATGGGAACTTAAAAAAGGAGGAAAATACTATATAACTCCCAATGGTTCATCGTTGTTTGCATTTGTTGCCGGCACCGGAAACCCGGCAGAGACGGGCTTCAGAATTGTATCTGCACACAGCGATTCACCAACTTTCAGGATAAAGCCTACACCCGAAATGGGTGTTGACAACTATTATATAAAACTGAACACAGAGGTTTACGGAGGCCCCATTTTAATGAGCTGGCTGGACAGGCCACTCTCTATAGCAGGGCGCGTCAGCTTAAAAAGTGATTCCTCCTTATGGCCCGAAAATCGTCTTGTTAATTTTAACAGGCCATTGGTTATCATTCCCTCGGTTGCCATCCATCTTAATCGTTCGGTTAACGATGGTGTTGCCATAAACAAGCAAAAGGAGATGCTTCCGCTTTTGGGAATTTTACCTGATAATGATGCGAAAGAAGGATTGCTAACCAGGTTAATTGCTCAGGAATTAGGTATTGACTCTGGGGAGATACTCGATTTTGACCTTACGCTGAATGAGTACAATAAAGGATGCATTATGGGAATGCACAACGAGTTTATATCCAGTCCGAAACTCGATAACCTGGCCATGACACATGCCGGTTTTAAAGCATTTTTAAACAGTAAGCCATCGGAGGCAACTCAAATGCTATGCATTTTCGATAACGAAGAAGTAGGGAGTTTGACCAAACAAGGTGCCGGCTCACCGGTGTTTCGCCACCTGTTTGAAAGAATTATGCATCAATTTGGGAAGAGCAAAGAGGATTTTTATCGCGCTGTTTACAAATCCTTTATGATATCGGCCGATATGGCTCACAGCATTCACCCCAACTACGAAGAAAAGCATGACCCGGTTTTGCACCCATTAATGAATAAAGGTCCGGTCATAAAAATCACAGCCAACCAGAAATACACCAGCGACGGTGACAGCATTGCTGTATTTGAGTCCATATGCCAGAAAGCGGGAGTTCCTTGCCAGAAATTCCTGAATCGGTCAGATATGGCTGGAGGATCCACTTTAGGAAATGTCTCCACCGGGCAGTTGGATATCAGGTCGGTGGATATTGGCAACGCCATGTTGGGAATGCATTCAGTGAGGGAATTGGCCGGAGTTACGGATCATGAATACCTGATCAGAGTCATGCAAACCTTCTACGAGTTATAAAAACTCGTAGCGGACAAATGCCTCAATGGCCTCATACTCTGCCATGCCAAGCTGATCATAGATTTTGGCCGTGCCACGGTTTCGCTCCTCGGCACGTTGCCAAAACTCCCGGTTATCGCTTCCAAGAAACATGGCACCATCTTTCTGAGACTGGTGTTTAAATATTGCCGTGCGCTTACGCATAAGTTCATCCGGACTGATTGGAACAGCCATTTCGACCTGATGAATATCCCATTCGTGCCAGGCTCCACGATAGAGCCAGACCCAGCAATCCTTCATCCAGCTTTCATGCTTAAGTTCATCTATGGCCTCAAAAATAGCATCCAGACAAACCCGGTGAGTTCCATGTGGATCGGACAAATCGCCGGCTGCATATATTTGATGGGGTTTAATTTTCTCAATGAGATCAGAAATAATTTTTATATCTGTTTTTCCAATCGGGTTCTTTTCAACCTCTCCGGTTTCATAGAAAGGCAGGTTCAGAAAATGAACATTCGCTGATTTAACATTAGCATACCTACAGGCATCTCTGGCCTCTCCCACCCTTATCAAACTTTTAATTTTCCTTATTTCATAAAGATCTGTCGCATCATTGCGCTTATTCTTAATAAAATTATCGGTCTTTTCTTTCAGATGATCAATTTTAGCAATTGACTCTGCACTACACCCCATTTGGATCTGTAAATCACGAACAAATTCCAGATATCGGAGAGCATCCGAATCACTAACCGCAATATTTCCGGAAACTTGGTAGGCCACATGAACATCATGTCCATGATCCACCAATCGGAGCATGGTTCCTCCCATTGAAATAACATCATCATCGGGGTGTGGACTAAAAATTATAACCCTTTTGGGAAACGGCTCCCTTCTTTCCGGGCGTTTACTGTCATCAGAATTTGGTTTTCCCCCTGGCCAGCCAGTGATGGTATGCTGCAAATCATTAAACACCTTTATATTTATTGAATATGAACCGCCTTTTTCTGTGATCAGATCACCCATCCCATTATCACTATAATCACGGTCTGTTAATTTCAAAATAGGCTTTTCAAGTTTTTGGCATAACCAAACAACAGCCTTTCGGATGAGCCGGTCGTTCCACTCTACGGCATCAATCAACCATGGTGTTTTGATTCGTGTGAGCTCGGCTCCCGCAGCCATATCTAACACAATCCTGGCATCCTTATGTTGTTGAAGAAATGAAGCGGGCAGTTCTTCAGAAAATTTATTTTCCACCGCACTTGCAATTACAGAAGATTTTGCTTCACCCCATGCCAACAGCCTAATTTTCTTGGCACTAAGAATTGTTTTAATTCCAAGGGTCATTGCTTTGGCTGGAACATTATCCTTCCCTCTAAAGAATGAACCCAAAGAGGTTCGTGTTGTGTCATCAAGAGATACCAATCTCGTTAAGGAGTTCAATGCAGAGCCCGGTTCGTTAAAACCAATATGTCCGGTTGATCCGATGCCCAAAAGTTGATAATCAATGCCACCAAAACTTGTAATTTTCTCTTCAATCTCTTGACAATAACGATGGATACCTTCCTGGCTTTGTTCTCCATTGAGCAAAAACAATTGTTCTTTAGGCAGATCTATGTGTCTAATAAATTTCTCATTAATATTGCGCGAGAAGCTTTGAATTGCATTTGCATTAATTGGGAAAAACTCCATGACACCAAACACAATGACATCTTTAAATGACAGGTTCTCCTGAAGGTGCATTCGAATTAACCCGGTATATACTTCTGCAGGTGCAGACCCTACAGTTAGGCATAATACACACTTTCTCCCTTTGCTATTAACATCTTTAATGGTATCTGCAATTTCAGCTGCAACTATGTTGCTCCCCTGATTTGAAGAATCATAAACATCGGTCGGAATTTTCTCATTTTTTGTGATAAGAGCCTTAAAGTAAGGATCGTTTTTGGCAACTTCGTTTTTGAATTTGCCGGGATTTGAAATCTTTTTATCAAATGCCTCTACCATGATCAGAATGATGATTTACAAATGAAACGCCCATGAGTGAGCAACTCACAACAAGAGCACGAAAATAACAGCTCATGGAAGTTCCATTCGGCCAATTAATTAACTAAATTATTTTCGGATGAAATACAATCAGTATAACTTAAATAGCATCCACGAATAACTAAAGATATTAATTATTGAGAAATCCAAACGTAGTTGAGCAGAATTAATTCAGAAACAGGATAATGGTTGGACATCTAAAACTCTACAGTTCAGCAAAAAGAAGCATCTCATGTCTCGAAAGGACTGTACCATTAGGCACAGTAAATCAGTCGCCCAACTTTATGCCCCTTAAGGACTCCATAATTGACCTGCAAATTCCACTCAAAAACAAGATTTAGAATGTCATTTATATGGCAAAAGCATCAAGAAAGAGAATGATCAAAGATTCGGAATCAATCATCTCATCCATTAATTGAGATTACTCTTCCAATATGGATTCGTATATAATATCCTGCAATTTGGTTCGAATATTTTCCTGAATCAATAAGCGATTATATTGATTTGGGTGTATTCTATTAGAAAGAAAAACATATACAAGGTTATACTCTGGATCAGCCCATGCAATGGTTCCTGAAAATCCTGAATGACCAAATGATTGGGGAGATGCCAGTTTACCCGCGGGACTCACTTTATCAGGATCGGGTTCGGGTTTATCAAAACCCAAACCTCTTCGACTGTTCTGGTTTTGTCTGGCACTAAAAAACTTTATGGTTTCACTATTCAGATAACGTCTGTAACCATAAACTCCATTATTTAAGTACATCTGCATCATTTTGCCCAGATCATTGGCATTTCCAAAAAGACCGGCATGTCCTGCAACTCCACCCATGAGAGCCGCTGCCTGATCATGTACATACCCCCTAAGCAATTGTCTGCGAAATGCAACATCGTTTTCAGTTGGAACAACATTTTCCACAGCCATTATTTTCCAAGGGTTATATGTTAATGATGATGCTCCCATCGGACCGTAGAAGTTCTTTGAAACATATTGATCCAGTGAATGTCCTGTCAGGTTTTCCGTAATTCTTTGCAGCAACAAGAAATTCAAATCACTGTATCGGTATGAGTTTGAGTTCAGACGCGCTAAAAGCGTCTGATTATATATGGAATCGGTGTAAGTTCCATCCAGGTACAAATCACGAGCCACAGGTATTGAGAATCGCAGATCTGATACACTTCTGTACAAATCATCTCTGAGAACAGCAGTTCTATTCATCCATAAACGCTCATCAACTTGAAACGGATGCGTTGCAGAACGTCGACGGCTATATAAATCACCAATTAACTTGGTGCGGTCAAGGGTAGAAATATGAAATGGGATAAATGCAGGCAAACCAGACTCATGCAATAAAAGCTGCCTCATTGTTATTGCTCTTTTATCTGTTGTATCTGATTCGGGCAAATAACTCTTTAGCGAGTCAGCCAATCGCCAACGGCCCTCATCGTACAATTTCATCAGAGCAGGTAAAGTTGCTGACATTTTTGTTATAGATGCAAGATCATATAAATCGGTATTTAAAACAGGTTGGAAGTTCTCATAAGTATGAAATCCATAACTTTTATGCCAGGCTACAACACCATTTCTGATAATTAATAATTGGGCGCCGGGCGTGGCTTTTTGTCTGATGGCATCATGAATTAATTTGTCGGTTTTAGATAACATTTCCTTATTTAATCCGGCTTCCAAAGGAGTACCATACTTTAAGCGACTGGCTTCAATTTCTCTTTGCAACTCCAAAAGATCGGCATTAAAATAATAAGATGCATCTTTTTTAATGGTTGCTATCCCACCAAAAGCAACCTGCGCCAATGAACTCCAAGAATAAGGAATATTAGCCGGAGATGCGATCAACGCATCCAGATGGCGGGGAAGTCGGGTAAATGGAATTTCATCCAGATCCCCTGCATAAACCATTACAACCTTGGTTCCGTTGTATGTTCTTTTCAAATGTGAAATAAACCCATTTACATCCACTTTCACATCCTCGAAAGAATCAATTAACCAGAAAATCAAATCGTAATTAACATCATCAGCCAGATCCAACGGGGAGACAACATGATTTTGTGCCATGGCACGAAAATATTCGGCGTTTCCTTTTGTGTTGTCGTAAAATCCGACTCTGATATTTAACTCCTGTATGGGGAAAGGAGACCGGTGCTGCCATTGAAACAACATTATTGCGTTTTCATATGCATGACGCAGCATGAGTTCCTCCTCTTCAACTGAGAAATCTAACTGATGAGTAACCAGTTTATTAATGGCATCATATTTAAATGCAAGGACAATTCGGCAAATTTTACTTAAAAGAGATTCTGGTAGCCAACGATCCTTAAATGCAGCTAAAAGACGCATATAGTCAAGCTCATAATCATCAGTAAGCAAAAGCATTCCGTCATTCAGTACCTGTTCAATGGCAATTTCGGTAACAGGTTCCTTGCGCCAGTTACCGGAAGACATAACCGGAGTTTTATGAGCAGTATCCTTAAACGAAATATCAGGCAAACGGGAAGGTATTAAACTAATGACCTGGCGGGGCATCTGAAATAACCTGATTCCCGGCTTCCCTCCTGTTTCATTTCCATGACTAACTGGCATCCATAAGATATCCCGTGAACTGTAGTTTTCATATCCAATTACCTCACCATCCATCCATAATGGAGAGTATTTCCCTGAGGCAACAAAAACAGGTTTTCCTTTTGGGTACAGTTTATTAGCAAGCAGGTTTTTCAATTGCATCTGATGCTCTTGTCCCATTAAGATCATGCTTTTCTCATCGGGAAAAGAGATGGTATGGTCGTTTTGACTTGATATATTTTTAAGCTCTGGAACAATGAAAGTACTTAGAGCGAAACCGGGTTTCTGTATACCAGATGTGGAATAATCTGTGTTGCCAATAATAAATCCAGGTTGGGGAATTTGTTTCTTAAAATCTGCTACAAATTCACTTTGATTAGAAACTAGAATTTGAGCAACCTTTAACTCCAAATCAAGTGTATGATAAATTGAATCTGCCCATTGCCGGGCATTTGAAGAAAAATTTTCATATCCGGGTATGGAAACATTTCCCAGAACCGACAAACCCAAAAGCCAAAAACTCAATACACTCAATCCCTTCATACAAACCTGCTGGAATTATATTAAAAAATCACCACACCAATGCAGCTTGAAATAATTGTTTTGATTACTGCTTTCGATACACAACTCAACTCTACATAATTTTTTAACCAATCAAACTGTGAAATGCCAAATTCTACGTATATTTAAACAGTATGTTTTACTTATGGCAAAATATATTCCGTTTTTTATCAAAAAACAAAAGAGAACGATATATTTGTATAAATATTTGCATTCCTATAGATTTTTTAAAATAAAATCATATTTTTGAAGTTATCTCTATAGTTTGCTTAATGATTAACCTTATATTATGTCAGACAACCTAAGCAATGCACTCAATCAGAACTGGGAGGATAAAAATATTCTCGTGGTTGAAGATGTAGACACCAACAAGATCTTCTTTGATGCAGCCTTAAGGCGTACCAAAGCAAAAATTTTATGGGCAAAAGATGGTCAGGAGGCCATTGATATGTTCAAAGATAACCACATAGATCTTGTTTTAATGGATCTGCAACTTCCTGTTATGGATGGCTATACTGCCACAAGAGAAATTAAAAAGATTAATCCGGATGTTCCCATTATTGCGCAAACGGCTCATGTTATGTCCGGAGAAAGAGAAAAATGTCTGGAAGCTGGTTGTAACGACTATCTGGCTAAACCCATAAGATTACAAATACTCATCGATACTTTGTCGAAGTATTTGAATGCATGATTTTAAGAATAAATGAATTAAAAAAAGAGAGCAATTAAATAGTTGCTCTCTTTTTTTTACTCTTAGAGTTTAACTCCTTCGGTAAACTCTTACATAATCCACCAACAAAGTTACCGGAAAGATCGAGTCATCGACGCCTTGCTGGCCCCCCCAGTTTCCTCCAACTGCCACATTAAGCAACAAATGAAATTTTTGATCAAAAGGCCACTCAGCAGCCCCCTTTCCGCTGTTATAAAAAGTGAAAACCAACTCATCATCAATAAAAAAGTCGATCTTTTCTGAGCACCATTCAATTGCGTACAAATGAAATTCATGTTCGTTTTGAGGGAGGTAAACAGAAGCACCCTTCTGTGTATTTATCATGTGATTAAACATCTCAGTATGAACAGTAACAAATACTGAATCAGGAATATAACCAACATGCTCAACAATATCAATTTCACCGCTATTTGGCCAATTTCCATATTTCCATTCGGTTGGTAACATCCAGATTGCCGGCCATATACCTCTTCCTCCAGGTAGTTTGGCACGAACCTCTACCCGTCCGTATTTCCAATCGCCCTTATTAAGTGTATTTAAACGGGCTGATGTATAATCAAAACCATTAATCCGTTCCTTTTGAGCCCTAATATGCAGAAAACCTCCTTCTACCCAAACATTTTCCGGATTGGCATAAGTATAATATTGAAGTTCTTTATTACCCCAACCATAAGCATTTCCAATTGTATCATAGTTCCATTTTAATGGATTTGGCAAGCCATGGTAATTAAACTCATCACTCCACACCAGTTTCCAGTCGGATGAAATCTTGGTACAGCTCATAAACAGAACAAAGGGCAATACCCAAATGAACAACGAATAGAGTTTCATTTTCTTCATTTCGCATTTATTCGAAAAACAATGACGATCAATTAAGTCGTGCTATTAAGGGATAAAATACCCTGCCAAAAAGCTCTTGGCAGGGTATTTAGTTTACTAGAGATATGAAGATTTATTAGTATTTCTATCGAGTAGACTTAATTCCTTCTACATGGGGGCCATAAAGTTCATCAAAATAGAACTCATGAACTCCGTCGCCAACACCAGGATTACACATTATACGGATAATGTTATAGTAATTGTGATTATACCTGTTATCAGCCGTTACATCAGGGGCGTATCCTCCATGCCAGTCAAAACTGGCGGGAACTCCTTCAAAATCAAACGTGGCAATTTCCCATGTATTATCATTTTGAATGGTATAAATCAACTCAGTACCGGTTGTCCAAGCATCTCCACCCAAATCGGTATTTTCGAGTTTCAGTAATACTGCTTGACCCGCCTTTCCATACACCATCATTCTAAAGGTTGAAATTTCACGAATATCGAAGCGATATCCCGAAGGAAGCTGCATATAAGCATTTCCCCACTCGCTATTTTCCTTACGGTAATGGGCTACCTTAGAAGTTCTGTTTGGATATTGACGCAACGGGTTGTCTACAATCGTAATTGCAATATCCTCCCCTCCAAATGGAACCATTGCAACATCAGAGAAATTATTATACAAAACAAAATCGTTAATAATGAACTCCTCATAATCGGGATGATGATCTTCAACATTTATTGATGTTGAATGGGTAAACTCTCCAATAGAAGTAACCAATGTAACAACCACATTGTAAGTGGCTCTTCGCATATAAGAGTGTGTAATGACAGCTTCAGGATCATTTGAAGATTCAACTGTTCCATCTCCAAAATTAACTGTAAATCTCTGGAAGTTTGCTCCTTCAGGGATAATAAGATCACTCAATCCTACGTGATACTCATTTGGATTTGTTCCAGCTTCTAACCCAATTTCAAATGTTGCGACAGGTCGAACATAACCTTGAGGAATAAATTTGTAATGCCATGCATTTCCATCTGATCCCAAAGCGACTAATTCAAGTTTATTTTCCTCAAGCGTTATAACCCTGTATCTATTGTCAACAGCGCCTACATCAAATATAGGGAAGATAGGACCTTCAGAAGGAACAAAAACAAGATACCATTCTCCGCCTTCTTGTTCCAAGGTCCATTCAGCCGGAGAAGGTGTAAAGTCAACTTTGTAATCCGTGTCTCTCTCTTCAGGATTAGAAAATGCAGGATCACTTGCTCTGTAATCCTTTACGTAACTTGCACCATTATTATGCAGATTAAATTCAAGTCCTACAATATTAAAGTTCATTACATCCTCGTATAAAACAAGAACATCTGCTTTATCAAGAGGGCCTGCACCCCACCAATCCAAACCATTTGAGCCGGCGGGACCTACACCTAAATGCCCCCATGTCAGACTGTCCAAAACCCAGGATTTTCCTGATTCTGCTTCAATACCTCCTGATAACAAAACCATTTCCGGACTGGCCAAAAAGTCCCAATCAGTATCTTCTGTTGTTAAAGTGGTAGTTTTAGAAGCTGATCCTCCTCTGGTACTAACAGTTAATGAGATCTCATGCTCTCCAGGCATTGGAAAACGAATTGAAACATTATCACCTGTTCTTCTAGTTCCACCTAACACCCAAGATGCTATTCCAGTGACACTTGACTCATTTTTAAAATGATAGCGGAACGGATCTGTGGCATCCTGTTCAACAACAAATCCCAGTTGTTCCTCAGTAGGAGGATTTCCAATAGATGGGCTATCTCCAAGTTCAGGATCACAGCCAAAGAAAGAGAACGCCATGACCATAACAAAACCCAATATAATATTTTTTTTCATAATGCTCTATTTTAATATTTTAATAACCCGGAGGTTAAAAAACCTCCGGTATCTTTTTTATTAAATTAATTCTGGCAACAACTCATGTTTTTAATTATAACCAGGGTTCTGAACCAATTTGAATTCACCCTCTGTCCGGTCTATTTCTGACTGAGGAATTGGTAAATACTTCTTGTAGGACTCCCAGGTTCTGTTTGAAGAAAACTCACTTAAGTTTTCGGTCAACAAATGGGTGTCTCCCCATCTAACGATGTCCCAAAAACGCATTCCTTCACCGAGAAATTCACGTCTGCGCTCAAGTTTAATATTCTCAACAGTAGAAGCAATCGGCCCCAAACCTGCCCTTTCGCGAATTTCGGCCAAAGCATCCTCAGCAGAAACTCCTACAGCAGCCTGACCATGAACAACTATTAATTCTGCAATATTTAGGTAAGCTTCAGCCAAACGGAAAATTCGGAGGTTATTTTCATAATTAAGGTCTACATCACCAGGCGGTTCATTGTATCCAACACGTGCCGCATATTTAGCCATAAAGTAACCGGTATCCTGAAATCTTTGAACATACTGATCCTCGTCCCATTGATTAATTGAAGCATCACGACGAACATCTCCCGATTCAAAAATATCGATTACCCATGGACGAACCGGACCAAAGCCCCATCCACCTTTATATACTCCATCGGGATCACTGAGATCGTTGGGCGAAATAAATGCAGGAAAGTTAGTTCCAAAACCTTGCCATCCGCTGGCCCAGGTTTTCCCACCATATTCACCGGGAAGATGGTTAACTTCAAAAATAGACTCATCGTTAAATTGTCCTTCACGAGACCAAATCTCTGCAAAATCCACAAGACTATATACACCACTGGTTACAATTTCGGTCATATCGGCTAATACCTGTGGGTAACGCGACTCATCTTTTTGATACATTACCACTCGGGCTCTTAACATTTTTACTGCAGCCATGGATGCACGACCATCATTTGTAGCAGATGTTCTCATAGGTAAAGCGCCAATTTCAATTATAGCATCCAAATCCTCCATGATAAATTCATAAATCTGATCAGCAGAGTATTGAGGAGCCATATATGGCTCTGGCAAATCATCAGTAAAATAAGGAATATTACCCCAGAACTTCCACAGCCAATGGGTGTAATAAGCACGTAAAAATAGCGCTTCAGATCTCATTTCAGCGACTCTTTCAGCAGGAACGTCAACAGCATTATCACAAGCAAGAATGACGTTATTACTACGGGCAATTCCACTATAATAGATATTCCACAAACCTGCGGGTAATTCATCAGGTGTAGCGTCAAGTAAAGAAAGACGATAAAGCTGGCCTTGGTCACCGGCATCACCACCTCCTTTAAAAATGTCATCAGAACGCAAATCTGACATTAAGAATATACTGTTGTAGTTATTATTAGCATAACTATCGAACAATAATATCTGATAACTTGCGGCAAGGTTTGCCATGATGGCACCTTCGGTTGCATCACCTCCTGCTTCCTGTGATTCGGTAGGATAAACAGTCAGGAAATCATCGCTGCAAGCTACAAAACCAAGTAACAGTGCAGCCAGGAAAAATCCATTTATATATTTTTTCATAATCAAAATCATTTTTTTTGTTTAGAAAGTAATGTTTGCTCCCACAGAAATTGTTCTGGCCTGAGGATAAATACCTCTGTCAATTCCTATTGTGGTAAAACCACCTGATGCAATCTCAGGCTCAAAACCATCATATCCGGTAAAGGTTAGCAAGTTGTCTCCACTAACGTAAATCCGGAAACGATCAATTGACACTCTACGGCTGATTTCAGTTGGTAAAGTATAACCTATCTGCATGGTTTTAAGCCTTAAATATGATCCATCCTTAACATATAGATCAGATGAAGCCCAGTTTCCATTTGGGTTTGCATTGGTCATTCTTGGAATTCTGTCAGAAGTCCCCTCTCCGGTCCAACGATCAAGAATCCAGGATGGGCGGTTCATGGCAGGAATATCTCCTCTAACTGAATAGTCAAATATGTCATTACCATAAGTACCCTGGAAGAACATGTTCAAATCAAAGTTTCTCCACTCAGCGTTAAGATTAAATCCGAATGTCCAATCGGGCATTCCCTTTCCAATTTTAGTTCTATCTGCATCATTAATCTGACCATCACCATTAAGATCTACAAAGCGAACATCACCAGGTCGCGCATTACGCCCATATGCTGCATTATATGCATCAGCCTCAGCCTGATTCTGCAAAATTCCGTCGGTTTTGAATCCGTAAAAATAAGGGAAGGGCATACCGTTCTCTCCTTTTACGTAAGCTCCTAAACCTGCAGCACCTGCACTTTCTAGAATGATTTCCCCTGACTCGTTTCCAAGATTTATCAGTTTGTTTTCCAAGTAAGAAGCATTACCACTGATGCTGTATCGGAAATCTCCGGTTCGACCTCTATAACCAAGTTCAAACTCAAACCCGGAATTCTCCATATCACCAACGTTACCCCAAGGGGAACCTTTACCAACATAAGCAGGAATTGGAATATGCATTAACATTCCTGTTGTGGTTTTCTTGTAATAATCAAATCCGAAGGTAAGAGCACTATTGAACATGCGCGTTTCAAAACCAAAGTTAATCTGTTCGGTTTCTTCCCATTTTAAATCAGGGTTTGATAGCTGTGAAGGACTGGCACCATATTGCATGGTCATATAATCGCCAGAACCAAAATAATAATTTTGTCCTCCACTCATCAAACTGGTATATCCGAAATTTGGGATACGCTCATTACCATTAAGCCCCCAACTTGCGCGAATTCGCATGTGCGTAAGGAAGTCTGGACGATTATCCATAAATGACTCATTGGTAATATTCCAACCAACAGAAACAGAAGGGAAAGTTCCCCATTTATTATTTGGTCCGAAATTAGATGATCCATCACGACGTACAGTAGCCTGAAACATATAAGTTTCTCTAAAGTTATAGTCAAGCCGGCCAAAGTAAGAAGCCAAGGTGTGTGCAGAAAAACCTCCTGTTCCACCCCAGGTTCTTTGTAAAGCCGGATCGGCTATTCCATAGTTGATGTTCGCTTTGCGTGGATCATTTTCCAACAGGTCATAATTATCTCCACCAAGATTGCGATAAGTATATTCCTGCCCGGATTGACCAAGAAGAGCGGTGAAGTTATGATTCTCCACAGAGAAATTATAGGTCAGAGTGTTTTCCAACTGCCATCTGAAACCTCTGTGCATATTTGAAAAAACATGGCTCTGAGTAAAGTTTTTGCCTTGTGTAGCAAGAAAATGTTCAAAAGTATACCCGTCATTACCCCAGAAAGCAAGATCTACACCATAACTACTTCTGAATGTAAGGCCTTCTAAAACATCCAATTCACCCCAAAAAGTTGAAACAAACTTGTCAGAATTGCCCTGTGAATTTTGAGGAGCAGCAAGCATAGCAACCGGGTTTGCAATTTCCTGGAAACCACTTGGAGGTAAAGAAAATACTCTGCCATCCTTATCAGTAACAGCAGTTGGTCTTGCAGCGATTACACCTTCTGGATCTTCTGCATATAGAGGAACTATAGGGTTAAATGCCAAGGCACTACCCAAAACAGAACCATATTCAGAGTTTGGATCAATTCCACTTGACAAAATCCTTGAATAACCGGCATTTACACCTACACGAACTTTATTCAGAAAGCCCCTATCGTCGGTAGAAAAAACAGTGTAGTTGTTGTTACTTCTCAAGCTGTAACGCTCATAATTTGATTTACCGTAGTTTCCTCCAACAATACCATCCTGACTAAAGTATCCAAAAGAAAGGAAGAACGTACCTTGGTCAGACCCACCTTGAATACTTACCTGGTGATTCTGAATTGGTGCATCATAGTTAAAAGTTTCGTCTTGCCAGTCAGTACCTCTGCCAGCCCCAGCAATCTGCTCATTTGAGTATCGTGGAGCATTTCCATCGTTGCGAAGTGCCTCGTTCATAATAATCATATATTCCCGGGCATCGAGAACTGATTTTTTTCTCCATGGATTTTGCCATCCATAGGAAAAATCGTAATTAACGGTCGTGCGAGCTACAGATCCGGATTTAGTGGTTACCAAAACCACTCCGTTGGCAGCACGAGCTCCATATACTGCTGCTGATGCAGCATCCTTAAGAATCTCGATAGATTCGATGTCAGTTGGATTCAGGTAATCAATACCTCCATCTACTGCCATTCCATCTACGATATACAAAGGCTCGCTGTTGTTGATGGTTCCTAAACCACGTATACGTAATTTGGAGTCTGAACCAGGTTGTCCTGAACTTTGAGTTATCTGGACTCCTGAAACCCGACCCTTAAGAACGTCCTCTATACGGGAAGGACGTGATGACTCAAGGTCATCTGAACTGACACTGCTTATGGCCGCAGTAATCACACTTCGCCGCTGAACACCATAACCAACAACAACAACCTCATCGAGATCTGTCCAGGTTTCAACCATTCTTACATCATGAGTGCTTGAAGTTACAGCTACCTCCACATTATTCATCCCAATAAATGAGAACCTTAATCTTTCTCCCATTTGGGTGGGTAATGAAAAATTGCCATCAATGTCAGTAATGGTACCGGTAGTAGTTCCAACCACCATTACACTTACACCGGGTATGGGTTCCCCGGTGGATTCAGATGTCACGCGTCCTGTAACGGTGACGTCCTGTGCTGCTACAAGAGTAGCAAGCATCATCAGAAACAATAGTCCTAACGTTTTTTTCATAAGATAATGATTTGTTTTAAATTGAAATAGAAGTTTGTTTTTGACTTCATCTTTTTTAGTTTATAAAGTCCTTTCATTTTTAATTAATGCTTCGATCTATTTAAATCACTTTCACAAATCTATGCTCAGATGTTAACAAACACTAATCTAAAAACGCACAAAAAACTCATAACCCACCCCTTCATCACCTCATCAAAAACTCACACATCATATCTTATACACCTGTTTATATTATACTTACAACATACTCACACAAACAAACAATGCTCATCCAGGTACTAATCAATAATAAAAAACATCTCGAAAATTAATTTGCTTTTTTTAACAATGAGGTAAAAATGAGGTTGTGAACTTTTAAAATATAAAAGGAAGAAATCAAACTGAGTAAAAAACTCTATTTGAGTAAAGAATAGACAATTAAATAGGCCAGGCCAAAAGCTAATAAATGACAGATAATAGGAAACGGGTCATACAGTAATATTTACAAATATTACTGTATGACCCGTTTATTAAGTTGGCTGTTCCTAAGATTGGTTCAGATTATTCAAAAAAGCAGGCTAAATATTCATGATGAAATCAATCAAGTTATCACCACCTTCCAGTCCAAGTTTCTTTCGAAGTTTATAACGATTGTTTTCCACAGCTCTAACGCTGATGTTTAAAAGTGATGAGATTTCTTTTGAAGTCATATCCATTCGTAAATAAGCTGATAACTTCTTCTCTTTGGAGGAAAGATCAGGGAATTTCTCGTGCAGCCTTTTAAGGAAGTCCTCATGAACCTGTTCCAGATGAAGCTCAAACACCTCCCAATGTGAATCATTATCTATGTCTTTGTCAATTTTCCTGATAATGTCTTTAACTTTTCTATCCATACCAGTAAAATCCCTTTGTTTACTAACCCTGGCTAATTCCTCCTTAACTTTTAACAGGAACTCATTTTTATGTATAATATTCATGGTGGAATTGGCCAACTCCTTCTCTTTAAACATCATCTCATTTCTAAGCTTCTCGTTTCTAAGCCGGATCATCTCCTTTTCATTCTCAAGGGCGGCATTTCGCAATTGCTCCTCCCTTATCCTGAATTTTTCCTGCTGTCGTCTCTTTTCGAGCATTTTACTACGCTCCATTAATCTATTCATTAATATCCAGGATCCAAGCAACAACAAAATAACTACAAACACATACAGAACTTTAGCAGTAGTAGTCCTGATCCAAGGGGGGTTAACAATAAAAATAAAACCAATTGGATCGGACTCAACCCCATGGATGTTAACAGCCTTCACCCAAAAAGTATATTTACCTTCACGAATATTTGTAAACTGCCGCTGTTTTTGAGAAGTCCATGCAGACCAATCTGAATCAATACCCTCGATATAAGTAGAGTATCTAACATTAGAATTCTCGAAAGTAGTAGCTGAATAAGTCACCTCAAATGAGTTTTTCGAGTATGGCCATTCAGGTACCTGTTTTTGTTCTCCATTTGGCTGAGCTAAATAGTAGGTTACAGATTCATCATGATTTCTAAACCCTCTTATATGCACGTGAAATGGCTTCATAAAGTTTTTGCGCTCATTGACAGAATAATGGGCAAAACCATCCTCTACTCCAATAATTGCGTTTCTTTCATCCAATATCTTTAAAAATTCAAAACCGTTTACCAATCTGCCATGTACCGGGTAAAATGGACCAACAACTCGTGTATATGAGCCATCTTCAAGTCTGCGAAGGACGCCCACACCTTCTGTAGTAAAAAACCATATATTATTGTATTGATCCTGTTGAATAACCACAGGATACTCTTCATTAATAAAATATCTGTTCAGGTAATGCCTATAAAAACTCGCAGAACTATTATCGTACCCGTATATTCCATGAATTGAAGAAAATAAAGGTTCACCATTTATGAGAGAGACATTCAGAGCTGCATTATCAACCATCCCTCTTGCTTCACTGTACTCTTCTACACGATCGACTTCTGTATAATCATCATTAAAATACAACCTGAATATTCCCAGATATCCATGCGTTACCCACAAGCTTCCATCCGAATCCCATTCCATATATCTGGCCGATTCAGAAAAACCATTGAGTCGCTTATCAAACACCCAGTTGTTTCTATCCTTTCTAAGAATTAGAATTCCAGAATAAGACCCAACCAATAATATATCATCCCGATTGGGCGGATATCTAAATATCCATGCTCCCATTACAGATGCAGGAGTAATGGGTTGTGCATTTGATCCATAAATCTCAAAAACCCCGTTGTTATGACCACATAAAAGGCGTCCTTCCTTATCAACAAAAAGTGACCAAACTTGTCCACTCGTGCCCGGAATTCGAGTAAAGTCATCTCTATTTTTCTCAGGATTTCTGAAATCTTCATTTGAGATATGATACAATGCCTGGTTGGTTCCTAGATAGATGTTGTTTTGAAACTTCTCCATAGTGTACCCGGTTCCAATGTCATAATATCCATGAATAAAGCTGATGGTAGAATTGTAATTGATTCTGGCGATTCCATTATCCAACCCTGCCCAAATATTTCCTTCAAAGTCAATATCAAGCCCTAAGACCGTGTTATTCTGAAGACCTCGATCCTTATTCGCAATAAGTTGAACATTTCCGTTTATATCCGTTACGATTACACCTGATTGAATGGTACCAAAAATTAAAAATTCAGAATCGTAATTGGTACCACAAAACACATTTGCATTAGCAATGATTTCAGCTGCCGGAGTCTCCCATGGTTTAAATTGCTGATAATCCCAAACAAAAAGACCTTCACTGATGGTTCCGATTAAAACCTCTCGGTCGGATAAGGGTAAGATGGTTCCGATTCCAATTCCAGCAAATTGTTCTCCACCAGAAACTACAAATAGATTATTATTTCTAAGTTCCATTAATCCAGCCTCTTCATCATATACCATAATGATGCCGTTAACAAGAAAAGCATTTGAAATCCTCGATCTGGCTGGTACAAACTGCATATCCTGATCATCTCTATACAAGACCAAGCCCTTATCAGCCTGAAAAATCAACATATTGTTGTATGGAATTATATTCCATACATCTCCCAACGCACTAATTTCATCATTAACTGAGAGTGATTTGTACTCAAACTCATTTCGGTTATTTTTAAAATAATATCCAAACTCGTTATAAGCTCCCATATAAATCTTATCTTCATGAGCCAAAACGCTTCTTACTATAACATCAACAACGCGGGTTAACAACCTCCAGGTTGTTCCATCATATTCAAGAATTCCATCATTATTTGCCGCATAAATGATTCCTGATTCAGCCTGGCTAATTTGCCAATTCTGAGTACCCCCTTTATATTGTCGCCGATTAAAGTATTCAATTTCAGGAATGCCAAGAAAAACAACTTCTGTTGCCAGAATAATTGCCGGATAAACTAAACAAAACAACAATAATATTTTAAATCTGTAACTCTTCATCAGAACAAATAGCTATAAAATGGTAATTTCTGTTCGCCTGTTTTTGGCTCTTCCGGACTCTGTTTCATTATCTGCAATTGGCTGATCCATTCCAAACCCCTTGTATTCAAGTCGGGATGTATCAACACCCTGTTCAATGATGTAATTATAGACTGATCTGGCTCTGTTCTCTGAAAGTCGTTGATTGTAGGCTGCATTTCCGACATTATCCGTATGCCCTCCAATCATAATTCGAACTTCTTTATTATCGGCTAAAAATCTGACCAACCCATCAAGTTCTACCTTTGATTGAGATTCCAAGCGGTATGAGTCAATTCCAAAGAAAATATTTTCCAGCGTCATTGAAACGCCTTTGCGTATGGGCTGCAGTCCAATGTCCAATTGATAGGGAGCATCAAGCGGGTGATCTCCGAAAAGGTCAAAATGCCCGGAGTAAAACATATATCCGGGATGCTCGGCTTTAAAAGCATATTGTCCCCCAACAGGCAAAACGACCAAGAACTCCCCTGAAAATCTATTACTTTGGGTAGATACAATTAAATTACCTGTACTGATATCCTTTAACTCAAAATCAGCCGGCAGGGTCTCACCTGTTTCAATATCGTAAACCCTGCCGGCTACATACAGAACAGGCGATGGCTGAATGGGCGGAGGCAATTCAAACGTATAAATGTTTTTGCTGGTTTGATCCTCTTCCCGACCATCACTGGCAAAATAAGCTCTGTTGCCACGTGCATTGATAACAAGACCAATTTCATCTCCAGGTGTATTTATTGGCACACCCAGATTGACAGGTACCCGCCAAACACCATCTTCTCCTTTACGACTTACAAACAGATCCATCCCTCCCATGCCAGGCCAACCCTCCGAAGCAAAATATAACGTCCGGTTATCATGATGAAGAAATGGAGAGTTTTCATCTTTGGTCGTATTGATATTTGACCCGAGATTTCGAACATCACCAAAAACCGGTACTCCATCTCTGTTGATGTGTTGAACGGTAGCCTGCCAAATATCTTTACCACCTCTACCTCCCGGGCGATTACTAACAAACATAAGAGTTTTACCATCAGCACCAAAGGTTGGCTGACTTTCCCAATAAGGTGTGTTCACAGGCATCCCGAGATTTACCGGCTCCGACCAACCTTCAGGAGTGCGCTGAGAAAAATATATATCACAACTGCCCCGACCATCAGACCTTCCACAAGCTGTAAAAAACATCCAGTTTCCATCTGCACTAAGCGCTTGTGCGCCTTCGTTTCCATCTGTGTTTATGCTGCCTGGTAATGGTTCTCGCGTTTGCCACTGACCATCAGCTCCGCGATGAGACACATAAAAATCCTCCTGAAAATACATGGATGTGCGGGGCAAACTTCGTTCAGCGAACAAGCCTGGGTTGCGAGGAACCAAGACAGTAAATACCAATGTTTGCTCATCGGCTGTTACACTTGGCCAGTATTCATCGTAATCACTGTTTACCTTTTCGCCCAAAGTGATCAGCTCTATTTCGTATGGGTTTTCACTTGCTTCAACAGCAAATCTGGCACGGTCAAGCCATTGTTTAACTCGTTCAGCACTTCTATCGTCACTAAAATACCAGCGGTAACGCTCAAGCCAGAGAATTGATTCAGCATAATCGCCGGCATTGAATGATGCAACGCCAATATTGAACATCGTTGTTGGAAAAAAAGTTGAATCAATGGCTACCGCCTTTTTAAGCACTTCTGCCTCCTTTGCAAATTCTCGTTGTCTGTTATAAATATCACCCAACACAAGATAAGCCTCAATAAAATCAGAGTCTCGGTCAATGGCTCTCTGAAGGGCAGCTATTGCTTCATTATGTTGTCCTAAACCATAATGATTCCTCGCCTCCTCATATAATCTGATGGCTCCTCTGTTTCGGGTTGTCAGCGACTCCTGAGCCTGAACCATTGTCCCAAAAATCAAGACTGATCCAATAATCAATATTAAAAATCTATTCATGTGTTTATAATTTGTTTTCAGTTGATCCCGAGCACTCGGGAGAACTCGCCAGATAATCATCCCCCTGTGTGAGAACTCTGAGACTTCGTCGATCTACCGATTCTAATGGTTCATTTCATCTATGCCAAATATTCTACATTCTATCTATGAAGTTTGTTACACAACAACCTCAATCATTATCTTAAAGCATTACTTACTTTTTGATGCATGCCTCTAAAATTTAATTAGTCAGATGGCAATTCGGATTCGATGACATGCCTTGTTTTAATCATTAATCCACTGATGTCATCTTTAAAACCACTGGTTTTAATCATTGGATGCACAACTAACCCGGCATTACCCGGCACCAAATTCATGAACCCTGCTCGTTTTATTTTATGACTATTTTGAATGGTAACCGGCAAAATATCCAAATCCAAATCCATTGCCAATTTAAAGGCTCCTTTTTTAAAAGGCCGCATTTGATTGTTTCTACTTCTGGTTCCTTCCGGAAAGATAAGAACTGAAGTTCCATTAACCAATTTTCTTTTCGCCTCTTCCAGAGTTTGAACTGCAGCTCTGGGAGAAGATCTGTCAATAAAAATATGTCCCACTTTTTCAGATGCCAAACCAATAAAAGGCAAATTTCTTAACTCCTTCTTCATCACCCACTTAAAATCAATAGGAAGATAGCCATAAAGTAGAAAAATATCAAACCCTGTTTGGTGATTTGATACGATGACATAGGATTTTCTTTCACTGATGTTATTCTGCCCCTTCACTTTAACACTAACCGGGGTAAGCCAGCATGTGATTAAAGCCCATGTTTTACCCATTAAGCTGCCGGCTCTAGGTGAAACACAGAGGGACATAATAATGGCCAATAAAGCAAATACAATAGAATTAATAAGCATCAGAGGCATTAATATCAACCACTTATATGGTTGATACAACCAGAACTTCCAGGCAACAGAGCTTTTTTCGTCCATTTTAGTTTTTCATTTATCATCTAAAATATAAAAAAAGAGCACAATACCTTCATGGACTGTGCTCTTTTTAATAAAATCACCTAACAATATCTTCTCAAAAGCTATAGGATAATCCAAATCCAAGTAATTGTTTGGTCTGTACTCTGGCACCTCTTTGATTCCCTTCTGAGTCGACATACTTAATATCGTTATCATACAAAAGGTTAAGAGAAATTACTGCTGTTAAAAAATCATTTACTCGCAAATTTATGCGTCCTTCCCAATCAACATCAATATATTGTGGATTTTCTGCAAGATTTGAAAAGAGATCAAGCCTGGTTAAAAAATCCACATTTTTAATGATGTTCCTTTTTCTGTAAACAATTTTGGTGGATGCTCCAAATTCTCCTCTAAAGTTATCACCCGGATCAACCCCATACAGACCCCGGTCGGCCAACTCATCGTCCAACACAAAAGTCATTTTGGAGGTCAATGGAGACAAATACACAGAAAAAGCATCACTCGGTTTATAATCCATACCTACCGATAAAAGCAGATATGCAGGCGCCATAAGGTTGGATATTGTAACTGCATTCTGAGGCGGATCCTGGTATCCTGTTGTCATTTGCGTTCTAAAATCAAACAGTCCGGAATAAAACCAATGACCAGCAGCCTTGTATCCATATTTGGATGTCACAAGCACACGGTCTTCACTTTTGATGAGATTTTCTGATCCTTGTCGGGTTAAACCATAACCAACCTGAAGGCTATTATCCCAAGCATGTCTGTCCTTTTTGTAATTTGCATAGCCATTAAATAAAAAGGTTCCTGTTTGCGCATCCTGTCCACCAGCAGCCCAATTACTAAAAGAAACCTGTGAGAGTGTTAAAGATGCATCTCCTCCGGTTGACCATAGTTTTGTGGTGTCTGACTCCTCTGCAAACATGATTACCGTGATAAAGAAACTGAGGAAGGCTGATACGTTTTTTTTCATTTGAATTATTTTAATTAAGGTATAACACGTTGACAGGTTTTCGGCAACTGGAAAAAAACCTTTAAATGCAGATTACATTGCCTGAAAGAGCAATATTATATTAAATATGGCACTTAAATTTGCAGAAATCTTAACAACATGTGAAAAAAAAAGAATAATTTGCAAGCTACAAATTATTCTTTCTTTTTTCCAGTGTTTATTAATTCAAAATCAACACTCCATGTGTATCAACCTACAGCAATAATCAGACCGCAGATTTTCAATAAGTACAGCAGTCTACTCATCAGAATATCTATATATAAGTTCACGTGAAGTAAAAGAGTCGTCATCGGCGCGAAAGAATATATTGATACTATCAACTGATTCTTTTTGTAACTCAGTTAAATCAAAACTAATTATCCCCCGGAGGTTATAGTATTGCTTGTCGTTACGAGCGTCATGATGAAAATCAAGTGTGGTGAAACCACCTTTGTATTGTTCTCCAGGATCCAGCAAAAGATCAAATATGTGAGCTTTCTCGTGTCCAAAAAATGAAAACTCCACATTAAGATACGATTTTCCAATCCAAGCATTAATAATCCTAACAGGATCACGTTTTAATGTATCCCTCCCTTCACTATCAACATTCAGTATCCCTTTTGTTAATACATCCTGCATGGCTTGAATACGAATAGAATAATCAAAGTTTTGATCGTCTCTACCAGCATCTACATGTTTAAAATAGAAAAATACTCTCTTGCCCTCTATAATCTCATCATAATCTGAAGGGTATTCGATAGGGCGTAGAATAGTTCCATCATCTGCTTCGATTAAAAAGGTTGAAGGTGAATTTCCAATGACATTTCCCATGGCTAAGTATAGCTGTTCGTAATCATCTTCTACTTTACAAGAAGTTAAACCAGTAATTGCAACCAACAAAACTCCAATTAACAATGACTTTAAGATTTTCATCCGCACATATTTTTATACCGGATTGAATTCGCATGATGAATTCTGATCCATATTTTCTTTAAACGAATCATGCTCGCTCTATATACTTCAGAATGCAGAACCGTCAAAAAGAGATGAGTCTCGTGTTTTATTCACACCCCGTTTCCCTTATTTACTCATATTGCTTCAATTAGCATGGTTGACTTATCACTAATAGTCACCCTATTAATTCTGCCTAAATTGCTTTCATATTTAAAATCTATTGGTAGACGCAATTTGATTCAGATGGTTGCGTCGCAGAGACATAAAATAAACTCCTCATTACCACACGCATAAAAAAATCCTTTAAATATAACAATTTAAAAACAGTAGACCAGAACTTTATTTCGAGATATTACAATATAGCTGGAATAGATTTTTGGCCTCTAATGTTGTTTAAGTCTCAAACAAAAGGCTGAACAGATTCTACCTATCATATTTGGCAGAGAATAATTAATACAGGGTACACCTTAATAAAAAGTATATTTTCCACTCACACCACCCCATAAAAATAGGGGTAAATGATATTTTTTTCTTGTTTTTAGTTTTTTTCACATTGTTTTTAGGGGGGTCAATTGATTTTTTACATAGATTTGCATTATCAACCTACAAAAAAAAGGGGGTTGATAACCTAAAAACCATTTTTTTATTCCTAATTACTAATTTAACACTACCGAGCCATGAAAAAGCTTTTAATCGCAGCAATCGGGGTACTGTTCTTTACAACAGCAAACGCCCAGGAAGTTAATGTAGGACTTGACTTCTACAACCGTTACGTTTTCCGTGGAGTTGATTTTGGAGACGGACCAAGTTTGCAACCCACCATTGAATTCACATCCGGCGGATTCACAATTGGAGCATGGGGAGCATTTGGTACTGGAAACGGAATTTTGACAAACTTTAATGAAGCTGACCTTTATGCTTCATACGACTTTGATTTTGGCCTAAGCTTAGGCGCTACCTCGTATTATTACCCCGGCTCCTCCTGGTTTGAGTTAGACAAAGGTGTTTCGAGCCATGCTTTAGAATTGAATCTGGGATATGAGGTATCAGGTTTATCTCTCAGTGCCAATTATATAGTAAATGACTCTTCGGATGGAGCCGGGTCCGAGGGAGGCGACATGTATTTCGAAATTGGATACAGCGGTGGCTTATTCGATGTATTCTTTGGAGCAGGTGACGGCTGGCACACCACAAATGGAAACCTTCAGGTGGTAAATGTAGGCATTGGAACATCAAAAGAGATTAAAATCACTGATACATTCTCTATTCCGATGTCTGGGTCGTTAATTCTGAACCCGAATACCGAGCAATTCTATATCGTAGTTGGGGTATCATTCTAAAATAAAAACAATTAAAGGTAGCCTTGTTATTATAATAACAAGGACAACCTTTAATTCAACCTCATTACAACTTCATTATGAATATTCATTTAAAACCTGATATCATGAAAAAAATTGAAGCCATCATTCGTCTTACAAAATACGAAGACGTAAGAAAAGCACTTGAAGAACAAGACATCACTTTTTTCTCCTATTGGGATGTGCGAGGTGTTGGAACTGCCGTTGAAGGTCATCTATATCGCGGCACTGTGTATGACACCAGCATCATTGAGCGACGCTTAATCTCAATCGTTGTTCGCGACGAAAATGTAGATAAAACAGTTAAGGCCATTACAGAAGCTGCACGTACAGGTGAGATTGGTGACGGAAGAATTTTTATTTCCGATGTAGAGAACACCTACAAGATTCGCACCGGCGAATCCGGCCCTGAAACCTTGTACATAAAGAAGTAACCTAATTAACCGATTAAACTTAAACGCTATGGATACATTAGATATTGCAAAAGTAGCAAGCGAAAACTCCGTTTCAATTGATACTATATGGATACTGATTGCAGCTGTACTGGTATTTTTTATGCAGGCTGGTTTCGGTATGGTGGAAGCAGGTTTCACCAGAGCAAAAAACGTTGGAAACATCATCATGAAAAACCTAATGGACTTATCAATTGGGTCACTGGTTTTCTGGTTTGTTGGTTTCAGCATTATGTTTGGACCTTCGGTTGGAGGATTTATCGGGGGGTTTAACTTCTTCTTTACTGCCGATTATGGCAATGATGTGCCTGACATGGCCATTTTGATCTTCCAAACCATGTTTGCAGCAACTGCCGCAACCATTGTTTCCGGAGCTATGGCTGAAAGAACCCGATTTGGTGTTTATTTAATTTTCACGCTTATCATTACATTAGTTATTTACCCGATATCAGGACACTGGGTATGGGGCGACGGATGGTTGGCAGAAATGGGATTCCATGACTTCGCCGGATCAACAGTCGTTCACTCTGTTGGTGGTTGGGTTGCATTGGCTGGAGCAGCCATCGTTGGACCTCGTCTAGGCAAATATACAAATGGGAAAGTAAATGCTATCCCTGGTCACAACATGGTATTAGGTGCTCTTGGAGTCTTTATTCTATGGTTAGGATGGTTTGGATTCAACCCTGGTTCTGAATTAGCCGCCTCGGGAGATAGTGTTTTTGCCATTGCCCATATTTTTGTTACCACTAACCTATCAGCAGTTGCTTCGGTTGTTGTAACCATGTTCTTAACCTGGAAACGTTATGGAAAACCTGATTTAAGTATGACCCTCAACGGTGCTTTAGCAGGTTTAGTAGCCATTACTGCAGGTACAGATATAGTTTCACCGGGAGGTGCTGTTATTATTGGTGCTTTGGCCGGAGTGGTTCTTGTATTTGGTATTGAATTGATTGACAAAGTTCTAAAAGTAGACGACCCCGTTGGTGCAATTACAGTACACGGATTGGTTGGTGCATTTGGAACCATCATGGTTGGGCTTTTTGCTACCGAGGGTGGAGTATTCTATGGTGGTGGATGGTCTCTATTTGGAGTACAGGTTCTTGGTGTTGTGGTAATCGCAGCATGGGCACTTGGAACTGCATTCCTTCTATTCACAATACTTAAGCATACAACAGGACTAAGGGTTTCTGAAAAAGAAGAACGTGAAGGTCTTGACATACATGAGCACGGACAAAGTTCATATAACTATTAATCCGTACTTTAAAATTTACCTGGTTTTTTAATTCGAGAAGGGAGTTGCCTAATGAGGCAGCTCCTTTTTTATTACAATATACCCAAACCACAAAAAGAAGCAATCCGTAAATTAATAGGTCGTTAGACCTTTGATCTCGAGACATTCGGGATTATATCAAGGTATGTCTTTGATTTAATACAATAAACACCCCTAACAGACAGATTGGTATCCATCTGCAATTCAAGGGGATGAAAAAGTTTAATGAACTATTGAGACAACAAAGAAACCCAAAATCAGCTAGCAGTCTGATTTAATGCAGATTACACATACTAACAATTTTGGACAGAGTCTACCCCTTTCAAATGGGATTGCCATTTAATGCTATAGGAGAAATATTAGAAAAATCTGGCAAAAGAGAATTTGTACGACACAAAAATCGTATCTTGAAATGCAAACTGCCTCAATATCCAATTTCGTAGGTTAAATATGGACTGTTTAAAACTTCTTTTTACAATATAAATACTGTCCGGAAGAGCTTTGATAGAATCTACATATTTGCTCAACCAAGGAGTACCACGACGTTTCTGAAGCAAGGAATTTCATTTTTAATACCGATACTACAAGCCTGACGGGACTATCCCGATAAGCCACTTAATGAACAACTCAATAGTTGTTAAAGTGAGCCTTCTTCATTGCACAATATAACTATTGCCAAAGAAGACCATATCGGTATAACAAGTAATTAAGAAATACATTTATGCACTGTTAAAAACAAGACATCATTTTTCGACCAGTAGAGAATAGATATAGTACTTACTCACTTCAAAGTAGAATAGGTTAATTTCCCATAAAACAAAGACAAGTTTTATTTAGAATTCCGCTGTAGTAACTTCAACATCTATAACTATAGTTATAAATTCATTTCTAGTACCAATTGTACTAGGAATTACCAGAGTGGCTTTTCCACCAATTCTCATAAAACTCATGCCTTCGTGTAAACCAGAAAACCAACTCTCATCTCCAATTCGAATCACATCTGGTTCTCCTCCACCATAATTACTATATCTTTTCAACAATGCAGGCTTTTCGGTTTCAGGATGCCTGAGTAGTTCATAATAATCGTATCTAAAAGATGCATATTTATGAAGTCCTAAAGTATCTCCCACTCCTCGCTCAGTACCAAGAAACAGCAAGCCAGATTTTTCTCTGTTATCAATAATCGTGTCAACCGCCAATGCAAACAGACTATCCTCATACATTTCATAAAACTCGGCCAGAAGTTTTGCCTCCTCACGCTGAAATCTTGTATAGTCGATTCCCCTGTATGGATCACTACATCCAATCGCTAAAAGAGTAAAGATCGACAACCCTAAAATTGCATTGACAATTTTCTTAAAAAAACTAATTAAAAACATACTATAATATTTTTATTATTGACGCACAATTATTGACTATTTTGGATTTACCAACTCCACATCAAAACGAAGAGGCGAATTTGGAGGGATTACCCCCACCCTCCTGTCTCCATATGCAAGATGAGAAGGTATTAGAAAAGTTGCTCTGCTGCCTTTAGTCAGCAATCCGAAACCTAGGTGCCAGCCCTGTATTACATTTCCGGTTTCATACCTGAATTGAAAAAGCTTAAAGTTTTCATCTTTCAACTTTTCATACGCAATTACTTTAGCTTGAAATTCCGCAAGTTCTTTATCATATTCTTCTTTTTCCTCATCTGTAGCATCATCTGAGGGTTTTACAGGTTTAAGTGGAACCGGGTAATCTGCCGAACTAAATCTGCGGTGTTTGATGGTATCAAAACCCTGGCCTGTTAACAAATGCCCCGTATAATAAGCATATAAAACTTCATCCCTAACCGGTTTACTTCCTGACCCCTCGTAGTGTACAATTACATACATTCCGTTTTCCATGCTGTCGACACCGGGAAAATGCTCCCTGGCATAGTCATGTATATCAACATACTCGTATTCAATTTCAGAAGTTTTGTCCTTGTCCTTGCTGCAACCTACAAAAAGGAAAGAGAATAAAAAGAAGCCTGCAATAAAAAATCTCATCATTGTTTAAAAATTATTTGTCTTTAACATCTAATACTTCAACTTCATATTTTAAAATGGCTCGATAAGGAATTCTGTCGTCATCGCCAATAAGCCCATGAGCAAGATGCGGCGGCATGATAAAGGTTGCTTTGCTACCTTTCTTTAACATTAGAATGCCTTCCTCAAGTCCTGACTCAACACCTCCGTGCCCAACCATAAAAACCTTATGGCCATCTTCATCAGAACTGTAACATAAAGTTCCATCCAACAACCATACATTATAGTCGAGAGTAACTATTTGTCCTGTCTTGATTTCGACTCCGTCTTCAGGACTATCAATTTTATACCATAGGCCTGTTTCAGTTCTATCCATCTCCAGCCCCGTTGAATCAACATACTGTGATATAATACGTTGGTCAAAATCAATCAACTGCCTGTTAATCTCAATGTATTGATCCCTACTGATTTGGGAACTACGCTGTGATTGTTGTCGATTCTGAGAATCGGAGCAGCTGCAAAAAATGAACAGCAATGAGATCAGAAATATTATATTTAAAACCCTCATCTAATAATTTTTAGCTGAAATGTTTCGTTACAACTGATATAAAATGCTTTACTACTTTTTCATAATCGTCCTTCATTTCTCCTCCGGCAGCATTTCTGTGACCACCACCAGAAAAATATTTAGCGGCAAAATCATTAACTGGTAAATTTCCGCGAGAACGCATTGAAATTTTCACAAATCCAGGCTCCTTCTCAGTTATCAAGGCTGCCACCTCTATCCCATCAATTGACAAAGGGTAATTCACCAATCCTTCTGTATCCCCTGGCTTATAATCAAATCTTTTAAGTTCATCCTCAGAAAGAGCAATATAAGCAATTTTGCCATCTGCTAACAACTCCAACTTACTACATAAAGCGTGCCCAAATAAACGCATTCGTGATAAAGAGTTGCTGTGGAATACTTCCTGATGTACATAATCTTTATCAACTCCGACCTCCAACAAATCGGCAATTACATGATATAATCCCGGTCTTGAAGAGTTATGATTTAACATACCGGTATCGGTCATGATACCGGTATATAAGCATGTGGCTGAGAACGGCGATGGTTTCAAGTTAAGATACTTCATTACCGAGTAGGATAATTCGCAAGTCGATGACACCTCGGTATCTGAAATCATGACATCCGATAAATCCATATCAGGATAAGGGTGATGATCGATGGTGATTTTTGGAATAACGAGTTTCGATAAAGTCTCCTGCAAATCACCTGTTCTGCCAATCCCATTAAAATCGAGGTATAACGCCAAATCACAGTCATTAATCTCCTGAAGGGCGATGTTTCTATCCTTAGAAAAGATAATGATAGAGTCAGCTCCCGGCATCCATTGAAGTGTAATCTGCACCTCATTGGGTGATACCACCACTCCTTTTATTCCATTCTCTTTAAACAGATTATACCATGCCAGAGAAGAACCTATGGCATCGCCATCCGGATCTTTATGTGGAATGATTAGTACTTTTTTGGCATTGACCAAAAAAGATTTGAATCTTTTAATCTCTTGAATATCTAAACTCACAAAAATTCTGGTTTTCTATAAACTCATTTACCCCCAAAGCACAAGTCTCAATTATAATGGGGGTTTTATATCTTCAATCAACAAAGATAAATTAAATTATCAGCCAAGCGATTATTTTTTATGATTTATCAAGTAAAAAAGGTATATTGTTGGTATGCTAACTTTAAAGTTAGCATCAATTGTAACCCATTAAATTCTGGATATATGAACACGGGCAGAATAACATTGACAATGATAAAACCATATGCCGTAAAGCAACATCACGTTGGTGCAATTTTATCAAGAATCGAAAAAGAAGGTTTTCATATTCGAGCCTTAAAAATGACCCAATTACCTGCTGAAAAAGCTGAAATATTCTACGAAGAACATACCGGAAAATCGTTTTTCCCCGATTTGATCGAGTTCATGTCATCAGGGCCAGTAGTTGTTGCCATACTTGAAAAAGAAAATGCAGTGGATGATTTTCGCAAACTGATTGGAAATACTGATCCCGCACAGGCCGAAGAGGGAACCATTAGGAGAACCTATGCCAAAGATAAAACCCGCAACGCCATACATGGCTCAGACAGTGATGAAAGCGCAAAAAGAGAGACACGATTTTTCTTTAGCTCGATGGAAGAGTTCCCTTATTAACGGATAACCAGATCGTAAACCACCTTGCCTCCGGCTTCGCGGTTTAATGATTCTATGATTTTTGTTTTGTGCATCAGAAGTTCGCTTCTGATGATACTGGAGTTGAGATTTACGTACAAAACTCCCTTATAAAACTTTACCTGTGTAGTTATACGGGCCACTGACGGGCCTAATACTATTGGCCAGGCCTGTATTGCACGGCTCTCTTTTATGCCACGACTTAATGCCGGACTGTCAACAATATCAGAAAGAATCTCCTGAAGGGATTTCGTGTTGTTGTATCGGTTTCTGTCGTCTCTATACATCGTCAAATATCTTTTCTTCTTTAAATTTCAAAATTAATTTCTCCATTGTCAACCTGAAAAAAGCGATGCTCTTTACCGGTTTGCTTCACAATGTCATGAAGACGCTTTCTTTGTGTATCGGTAATAAAAATCTGTTGAAAGGTATCCCTGCCGGCCAACTCAATTAAACTACTCACCCTTTCATCATCCAGTTTATCGAACAAATCGTCGAGTAAAAGAATGGGTGAAAAACCAAAAAAATCTTTCAGGAATTCAAATTGTGCCAGTTTAAGTGCGATAAAAAAAGTTTTTTTCTGTCCCTGTGATCCGTCTTTCTTTACAGCGTATCCATTCAACAACAATTCAAGATCATCCCTATGAATGCCTTTGCTGGTGTATCCCAACACCAAATCCTTTGCACGTCTTTTTAATAGTTGCTCCGTAAGTTTTCCTTTCTGATGATGCGAATGATAAATGATGCTGACCTGCTCATGTCCGCCTGAGATAAAACAGTAATATTTTTGAAATACAGGCTCTAACTCCTTAATAAACGTTTCACGTTTATTAAAAATCTGTTCTCCGGTAATTGCCAGTTGTTCATCCCAAACATCCAACTGCGATTCAATTAACTTAATATTGCCTCTTGCACTTTTAAGAAGAACATTTCTCTGGTTAACAATCCTGTTATACCTGATAATTAAATCCAGGTAAGGCTTATCAAATTGAGACACTACACTGTCTATATATTTTCGTCGCAATTCGCTTCCTTCCGTAATTAGACGCTCATCACCAGGAGAGATCATCACCAAAGGTAACAATCCTATGTGATCGGATAAACGGGTATATTCCTTTTTATTGCGTTTAAATTGCTTTTTCTGGTTTCGCTTTAAACCTGCATAAATCTGATCATCCTGATCGCCTCTGACGTAACTCCCCTGGATTACGAAAAAATCTTCATCGTGATGAATTAACTGACTATCAATTGAATTAAAATAACTTTTACAGAAAGACATATAAAAAACAGCATCCAGGAGGTTTGTTTTTCCGGCACCATTTTTCCCAACAAAACAGTTTATTCCTGAGGTAAGATCAAGTTCACACTGCTTTAAATTCTTAAAATTTAAAAGATTGATATGTTTTAAGTACATTTATAACGAAATTATATTGTACAAAAGTAATCATTTGAAAAAGCAAAAAATAGAAATCCCATTTAAAATAATTAACACCCTAATCATTAACAACATATCGTTTTGGCATTCTGTAAAATGCCAAAAATATTTAGGGCAATTGCTCATATTATATCTAATTTATTAAATTTGCGAATCTAAAAAATTAATGAAGATATGTCTAAGAAAGAAAACACTTCAGAAAACAAACTGGAAAATGTTGAGCAGGCGCTCGGTAGAACCGAAAGGTTCATTGAAGAGAATCAAAAAACTCTGACCATTGCTGTACTGGCATTGATACTTATTGTTGGCGGTTATTGGGCCTACATTAAATTATACATGGAGCCGCAGGAAGCTGAAGCTCAGCGTCAGATGTTCCATGCACAAATCATGTTCGAAAACGAAGATTATAGTGCCGCTCTTGAAGGAGATGGAATTAATCCGGGTTTCTTGGAAATCATTGATAATTTTGGGCGTACAAAAGCAGGTAATCTTTCAAGATATTATGCCGGAATCAGCTATCTGCATATTGGAGAGTACGAAGAAGCCATCAGATACCTCAGAAGCTTTAAAACCAAAAACGACAAGATGAACGCGGTTTCTTTAGGAGCTATCGGCGATGCACATGCAGAGCTTGGCGACATTAACGAAGCCATCAGATGGTATCAGCGTTCATCTCAAATAGAGAACAGCATAACGGCGCCATTTTTCCTTCTGAAAAAAGGCTTGGCATACGAAAGCATTGGCGACAATGTAAGAGCTCTTGAAGCTTTTAGAACAATTAAAGAAAAATACAGAGAAAGTACCGAGGCTAGACAGATCGACAAATACATCACTCGCGTATCTCTCTGATTTTTGTAAACAATTATTATATTTAAGCTGTTAGAAATGATTTGATTTACTTTACCGTCAACCCTGTGGGATTGACGGCAAAGTAAATCTTATAGAAACTAACAGCTTTTTTATTGTACATATTAAAACACTGATAATCATGGCTACATCATTACAGAATTTATCAATATACGACGAACAGTCGGTTCCGTCTGCCTCTAAAATGAAATTTGGTATTGTAGTATCGGAGTGGAACAGACCCATTACCGATGCGCTATATCAGGGAGCTAAAAACACTCTTTTAAAACATGGAGCCATCGAAGAGAACATCATAACCATTGGCGTTCCGGGTAGCTTTGAACTGACAGCAGGGGCACGTCTTTTGGCAAAAAAAACCGATGTTGACGCAGTTATTTGTTTAGGATGCGTAATTCAGGGAGATACACCGCATTTTGATTACGTATGCCAGGGGGTTACACAAGGGATTACCCAGCTGAATGTAAAATTTAAAATCCCATTTATTTTTGGTGTATTAACAACTGACAATCAAGAGCAAGCTGAAGAGAGAGCCGGCGGAAAGCATGGAAACAAAGGTGATGAAGCAGCCATAACAGCTATTAAAATGGTTGATTTAAGTTGTAGGTTAAAAAAATAATTGTAATTTTGCACCTGCAAATTGCAAGGGGGGATACCGAAGTGGCCAACCGGGGCAGACTGTAAATCTGTTGTCTTACGACTTCGGAGGTTCGAATCCTCCTCCCCCCACTCTTTTTTTTGCTTTCCAAAATAAAATCAATCAATTCAACTTAGACTAACATTTTTCATTGCGTATAGTTAAAATTGTACGTTTTTACTTTTTTCTTAACTTTGTGTGGAATTTTGCTGTTATCATCCTGTTTTATTTATTTTTAAGCAGAGTAAACAGGTCAACATTAATTCAATAACGCTATTCAGCCAAATTTATTTAAATTTTTAACGAATGAAGCTATTAGAAGGAAAAACTGCGATCATTACAGGTGCTGCCCGCGGAATCGGTAAAGCCATTGCATTGCGTTTTGCAGCCGAAGGTTGTAATATTGCTTTTACTGACCTTGCCATAAACGAGGCGGCAGAAGCTACTGAAAAAGAAATTGCTGCTTTTGGTGTAAAAGCAAAAGGTTACGCCTCCAATGCTGCTAATTTTCAAGAAACTCAACAGGTGGTGGCAGAAATTGCTAAAGATTTTGGTCGTATCGATATCCTGGTTAACAATGCCGGAATAACCAAAGACACCCTTTTGATGCGTATGACCGAAGACCAATGGGATGCCGTAATTTCAGTAAACCTCAAATCCTGCTTTAACTTTACAAAAGCAGTACAGGGAACCATGTTAAAACAGCGCTCAGGCTCCATTATTAATATGAGTTCGGTAGTTGGAGTAAGTGGAAATGCAGGTCAATCAAACTATTCTGCATCCAAAGCAGGTATGATTGGTTTCACAAAATCAATTGCAAAAGAACTTGGATCACGGGGAATCAGAAGCAATGCCATTGCTCCCGGGTTTATTATCACAGAAATGACAGGCGTTCTACCCGAAGATGTAAAAAAATCATGGGAAGCTCAAATTCCTATGAGACGCGGAGGAACTCCGGAAGATGTTGCCAACACATGCGTATTCCTTGGCTCAGATCTTTCATCATATGTTACCGGGCAGGTAATTCCTGTTTGTGGTGGTATGAACATGTAGTATTTGAATCAAAATCAGGTATAAAAAGCGGGACGGCCATTGGCCGTCCCGTTTTGTTTATAAACAATACTCTATGAATTACAGAAAACTTTTGTATTTTAGAACTGTTTATCAAATACAATTAAAAAGTTTAACATATGAGAGATTTCAATTTCAAATTCAACACAAAAATTCTTTTTGGGAAAAATAAACTTGAGGAAATAATCCCGGAAATAAAAATGGTTGGTTCACGTCTTCTTCTGGCCTACGGAGGTGGTTCAATTAAAAGTATTGGATTATATGATGAAATTGTAGCTCTTTTAAACAAACATCAAATTCCTTTTGAGGAGTTAAGCGGCATCAGGCCAAACCCTGGAATTGAGTCTGTGCGTGAAGGAGTAAAAATTTGTCGTGAGAATAATTTGGATTTTGTACTGGCAGTTGGAGGTGGAAGTGTTTTAGACTGTTGTAAGGCCATTGCTGCCGGGGTACATTATGAAGGCGACCCTTGGGATTTCATGGTTCAAAAAGCGGTTGTAAAAAAAGCGGTTCCTTTAGGAACCATCCTTACATTAGCAGCTACCGGCTCTGAAATGAATGGCAACGCGGTTATCAGCAACAGTGAAACATTTGAGAAAAGAGCGATGGGGGCTCCCATTCTCTGTCCGGTTTTTTCTCTCCTAAATCCGGAATATACATATACAGTAAATAAGTGGCATACAGCCGCCGGCATTACCGACATTATTAGTCATGTGCTGGAATTATATTTCACTCCTGAAAAATCAACCCAAGTGCAGGATGCCATGAGCGAAGCATTAATTAAAACAACTGTTTCGTTGTCACCTGTAGTTTTGGAACAGCCCGAAAATTATGAAGCAAGAGCACAAATAATGTGGACAAGCACCCTTGCATTAAATGGGTTATTAAGTTTTGGAAAATTACCGGGCGATTGGTCAACACATCTTATTGAACATGAGGTGAGTGCTATTTATGACATAACACATGGTGCAGGACTTGCAATCATCTTTCCTGCCTGGATGACATATGTTTTAGATGAACAAAACGCGTGGCGTTTTGCAAAATTGGCGCGAAATGTGTGGGGTATTATTGATACAGATGATTTGTCAGCAGCTCACAAAGGGATTGCAGCCATGAAATCATTCTTTTCATCAATAGGCATGCCTGTTTCCTTAAAGGAAGTAGATATTGATGATTCTCAACTCGGAACTATGGCTGAAAAGGCATGCAGGTTTGGATCTATTGGATTAATAAAAAAACTGAATAAAGCAGACATTGTTGAAATATTTAAAATCGCATTATAGGTACGGATTAAACAATAAGATATAACCGTATGGGACTAAAAAAAATAAAGAAGAGCCTGGGATTTATTCTCCTTCCATTTGTTTTCAGCGCATGTTCTACCATGTCGTATATCGAGATAGACGTGTTAAGGCCTGCGGAGTATTCAATGGCACCAGATATCTTATCTGTTGTAGCCGTGGATTACGCATATCCGCATCGTTCCGACTCAATGCACATATTTTATATCAACAATGACACCATTATTGCCGATTCTATTTGGGTGGATGATTTTGGCATAAGAGCAGTTCAATCAATGACCAAATCATTACAACAAATGGCATTTTTTGACACGGTTTATTTCTATTCCACCTCATTAAACCTGCCCCCTAATGGAGACCCAAACCGCCCTATTCCTTTAAATGAAATTCGAAGAATTCTTTCGGAGTACGATGCTCAGGTTTTAATAGCACTTGAGAAAATCAATTACAGTAGTGAAGTGAATGTAACCTATCTAAATCAGGACGTTTATTTCGGAACGCTGGATATTTATGGGGCGATGTTTTGGAAAATATATGATGAAAATGGATATATTTTAGATGTTTACCTACAAAAAGATACTTTGTTTTGGAATAATTATCCTACGTATCTAAATCAACCACACAGAAATTTACCTGAGATTAGAGAAGGCCTAAATACAATGGCGAACTTTATGGGGCAAGAATACACCACACGCATAGCCCCATATTGGGAATCGGTATACAGACCTTACTACAGAAGCGGACATCATATGTTTGATCGTGCAAATGATCTGGTTAACATTAATAACTGGAATCAGGCTGGCAGAGTTTGGTACTATGTATACGAGAACGGAAACAATAGACAAAAAACCAGAGCAGCATTCAATCTGGCAGTAGCTTTTGAAGTAAGCGGGAATTTTGATGAGTCCCTTGCATGGGCGAGAGTTAGTCAGGAGCTTATGAATAACTTAAGTTCTCTGCAAGTTTCGTCAAGAGAGAAACAAATCTTGTCAGAATACATCAAGGAACTTGAGAGAAGGATAAACGACTCAAAGAAACTTCAGGAACAACTTGGAGCAGGATTTTAACAACCAACGTTACAGCCATGCGATGGATCATTGCTTTACCAATACTATTTTCTTGTTTATGCAGCAGCTTTGCTGCCTCAAATTCAAAAGTACCTGCGCCACCAAATTTCCCTGGAGCATCTGTTGGGATATCGGTCATTGACCTCTCTAGTGGTCTAGAAGTAACCGGAGTGAATCAGGATAAATTGCTCACCCCTGCCAGTGTTTTGAAATTATCAACTACTGCTAAAGCTCTCGATAAATTGTCGCCGGAATACAGATTCTCCACTTCATTTTTCTATAGCGGAGAAATTAAAAACGGAATATTATATGGAAATCTTGTTATTCGTGGTGGTGGAGATGGAACGCTCGGTTCTTTTTACTTTGATTCAACTCAACCGGATAATACGCTACAGTATTTTGCTGAACAGTTGAAGAAAAATGGAATCCATACCATAAACGGAAAGCTTATTATTGATCAGACTTTATTTCCTGAACCCCGATACCCGGCCGGGCGTCTTTGGGAAGACATGGCTAATTATTATGGAGCTGTTCCTTCTGGACTCAGTTGGAGAGATAACACCTTCCACCTTACACTCAGATCTTCTGCAAGTTCCGGAGAAAAATGTCAAATTGTATCGGTCACCCCTCCCCTTGATGACATCAGTTTTATAAGCCATGTATATTCAGCCACACACAACAGGGACAGTGCCTACATATTTGGATATCCGGGCTTATCTCAATGGGAAGTAAGAGGAAGTATTCCAACAAGCCGCACTGATTTTACAATACGTGGAGCATTACCCAATTCCGGAAAGACATTTGCTCATGAGTTGGCAAAACATATTGGTTACAATATAGATAATAACATCATAGACATTCAGGATAACATCAATTATGAAGATCTACATTTATTATTCACCCATCTCTCCCCTCCGCTTGAGGAGATCATACAAATAGTGAACCAACGCAGTCACAATCTATTGGCCGATCATCTGTTTTTGTTGAACGGGTTAAATGCACCTAAGCATCATTCATTGTGGGATCTTGCTACATGGAACACCATTAAATATTGGAAGAATGCAGGAATAGACATGCCATTAAGATTTCATGACGGGTCGGGTTTATCACCAAAAAACCTCGCATCACCTCGCTTTTTTACCGATTTATTGGCACACGTGAATCAAACGCAATATCAAAGCGTTTTTGAAAAGTCTCTATCAGTAAGTGGTCAATCCGGTTCATTGCGAAGAATGTGGTCTACCAACAACAGGAGAGGTCGAGTATTGGCCAAAAGCGGCTCCATGCAGGGTGTGTTGGGGTATTCAGGCTATATTTACACCACCAGCGGACGCAAACTGGCCTTTTGCATTATTGTAAATAACTATACTCAGTCATTTCTGGAAATCAGAAACTCAATCGAAGAATATATCAATTTTTTCATTGACCATTATTAGCCATACATGAATGAAGAATTAAAAGTATCATTAGTTCAGCACGACATTAAATGGGAGCAAATAGAAGTAAATCTGGAGCGAATT
Source organism: Alkalitalea saponilacus (assembly GCF_900168165.1). Taxonomy (GTDB): domain Bacteria; phylum Bacteroidota; class Bacteroidia; order Bacteroidales; family Marinilabiliaceae; genus Natronoflexus; species Natronoflexus saponilacus. Next base: position 128,275 of record NZ_FUYV01000004.1, on the reverse strand, counting down.
CAATACCTGATTCAAAATAATAAATTTGAATCAAGAGTAATTGTTCTTCCTGAAATGTTTGCTACTGGATTCTCAATGAAGCCTCACAAAACTGCTACTACAATGAGAGGGGTAGTTTTTAACTGGCTTAAGAAATTATCTGATTCAACCAACGCTATTGTCATTGGAAGCCTACCAATTGTTGAGAACAACAGATATTATAACCGCTGTATCGCAATGTATCCCGGAGGGAACCTCTTTTGGTATGATAAAAAGCATTTATTTCGGATGAGCGGAGAAGAGAAAGTATACTCATCAGGAGATAAGAGAGTCATCATTAATGTAGATGGATGGAGAATCGCTCTTTTCATTTGTTATGATCTGAGGTTTCCGGTATGGTGTAGAAACAGGAACGATTACGATGTTGCCATATATGTGGCAAATTGGCCTAAAACCCGTTCTTACATATGGAAAACGCTTCTATCCGCAAGAGCCATAGAAAATCAGTGTTATGTAATTGGTTCCAACAGAGTGGGTAAAGATCCAGTTGCTGAATATGAAGGAGCATCGACTGTATTTGGGTTTGATGGCAGATCACTAAATAGAACGATTTTAAACAAAGAAGCAATCATCAATACAACATTGGATTTCAAATCTTTATATAACTTCAGAAATAAATTTCCTACATGGATGGATGCGGATAATTTTTACCTAAATGCGTAACTATATGATACGAGAATCCGTATATATGGCATGATTGCAGTATATCAGGTACCATATAAGAAGAATTTCAAAAGTTGAATTCAACAATTTAACAATTGCTTAAGCGAACCAGGACAAAGTAATTTGAATCAGAAAATGGTTGCATATAAGTTCAAAAACATTTTTCGACTAAATTACTTGAATTATTGCAAACTCTTCCTTTCCACCCAAATCAACTTAACACACTTAATTTAATTAAACAAAGTTACCTGGCCTTGATTTCTATTGAGTGAAAATAGTGCTAAAAATTATAGTGAAATCACGATGGACAATTATCACAGATATGCGTTAGAAGGCATTTAATGGCAAATTGTAGAGGCAAAGAAGAACTTTATATCATAATTATTTAAACGTTCATCCAAACTTTATTTAATATTATCAAAATTATTTACAAAATTCACAAGCACAGCGATAAATGTAATATTTTGTTTATACTTTAGTTTTAACAAATCACTTATCGTACTAAATCTAACAAATATGAAGAGTTACCGGGTTAAAGTAAGAGATGAAAAAGCAGAATTCTTTGAAGAATTATTAAGATATCTTGATTTCTGTGATTACGAAAAAGTTGAAGGATTCTCAGAACCTCGCATATATCCAAGTTTTGAAATTCGTTCTAAGGATGGAAATCACAAACAAGGTTCAAAAAACTCTGTTAAAGGATCAGGTGGAAAATTTGCTGATACCGAAAACAGTTTGGAAAACCTCAGAGAAGTCATGTCCAGAATTGATGCATTAAGAGATCGAAGCAGAAAAGGCTGATTATTTTGTCAATATAATATAATATTACTTTACATATTGATCACCTTGCAATAGGTAATTGTACGACATTTGGTCAAACATTTCTCGAGTTATGTTTATACTATTACGTATTGCAAGTTAGATCAACAAACCCATTATAGTGAATCGAGCAGATTCAACTGATTTTTTCTCATTGAACAGACAGCGGAATTGAATTAATAGCAATATTAAATAAGTGCTCCGACCTATAAGTTCATACCTCAATATCTCATCAAAAAAGCTTGCAAGCTCATGATTTCATAACTATTTCTTATGAATCGATTTAGCACATAGAGTAAAAAATGATTTTAAATCATTTTTTAAACAGAGATATTATAAAAGCAAAACAAACGAATAGAGATAGTACGAAAAAGCTGATAAGAAGGCTGTAGGCCTCTGCTATCAATCCAAGAAAAACCGGACCAATTAAAAATCCTACATTAGAAACCGCAGCAATAAATGAGACTCCATCCGAAGTTTTAACACCATCAATGCGTGATGCCAAACGGTATATTTCAGGGACAATAACTGAAAACCCCAATCCAATCACCATAAATCCAGCCAGAGTTATCGCTGGTTGAACATTTAAAACCAGAACAAAGCCAAGCAGACTTGTGCCAATTGCTATTCGCAGCAACTTCCAGGAGCCAAGCTTAAAACTTAAATCATCGCCGGAAAATCGACCAATGGTCATTCCCAAAGAAAAGAGCGCATATCCAAAACCAAGCATATATTTATCTAATTCAACCTCTCTTTGAAGAAACAGAGCGCTCCAATCGGCAATTGCTCCTTCAGAAGCCATAAGTATCAACCCGATTATAGCAACAGCAAGCAATGGCCTAACCGGGAATTTTCTCCTTTTACCAGATGATGGAGTTTCTCCTTTAATATGATAATACGCGTTTCTTAACATAATTTGAGCCGCGATTAAAATAGATAAGAGCACTGTCAAATGCAGAATCGGCATACCAATCTTCCCCGCTAAAAATCCGCCGGAAGAGGCACCAATAATTCCTCCAACGCTCCAAAATCCGTGGCTCCCTGTCATAATATTTCGCCCTGCCTTAAGCTCAACATTTGCAAGAAGAGAGTTTAATGCTATTACAAATACAGAACTCATCAGACCAAAGTAAAAGAGTGCTATGCAGAGTAGAATATAAGTTGGGGCTAGAAACATTCCATATACCGAAGTGGCATAAAAGATGAAACCAAAGAAAGTTTGACGCCCAACTCCAAGAACATCAATTAACCTATTACTTACCGGAATCATTAAAAAAGATCCAAGTGAAGCAAAGAATAAAGCCACTCCTAATTGCCCTTCACTGATCTCAAGTTTATCTACAATAACTGGGATGTATGTAACCCAGGTACTGAAAACCATGGCAAAACAAAAAAACAAAAAAGCCGGAGCAAAATAGCGTCGGGATCTTAAAAACACTGTAAATGAAAGCATATAAACCACATTGCTAAAATCTTAAACCATGCAAAAGTAATAACTATTTATTCCGGAAATACCATCATTTTAAAGATTAAATCTAATTAACAATATCATTAAACTCATATCGATATACAATTGGTATAATTATTGTTACTTAAAGATTGTTAACACATCTATTAAGTAGCTGTTTAAATGTAGTTTCTTTAGCATTCTAAAGAATATAGAGCAATTAATTAATATAACCAAACCTCGGACACATGAAAGCAACTTCTTTAAATTCAAGGAAATGGTTCATGCCATTTATATGGTTGATTTCCTCCATATTATTTGTTACCGAATTATATGCAAATGAACCATCAAAGCAGACTATGGATTCCGTATATACAATAGTTGATAGACTTCCGGCATTCAGAGGACGACCTTCAAATATCCACAGATTTGTCAGATCCAATCTTATTTATCCTGATGAAGCATGGATTAACGGGATTGAAGGAGTTGTTAAAGTATCGTTCATTATAACAAAAGATGGGAAGTTGATGAACGCAGCAATAGAGGAAAGCATTGACCCCCTGTTGGATATGGAAGCATTAAGAATTGTTGACATGATGACAGATTGGAGACCAGGAAGAAAAAACGGTGTTGATGTACATACGCAAATGTCGATTCCGGTTCAATTTACTTTATCAGAAGAAGAGCGTGAGTTTGTATCGACTCTAAAACGTTTTGAACTCCATGAAAACCCACCATTGTATGTAATTGATGGGAAAATTGTCCATTCACGCATTCACCTCCCATCACACAACGTAAAGTCAATAAGAGTTTTAAAAGGCGAATCAGCAATTGAGAGATATGGTGATGGAGCACTAAACGGTGTCGTTGTTATTACAACTAAAAGAGGAACTCCACCGATACGTTAGTGAAATATCCTTAATAATTCTTTAAACAAACTTTTCATCACATCGCATTTCATTTAGGTTAAACAACAATTAATCAACATATTAAACAACAAACTAAAATGCCGGATTTTAACAATCCGGCATTTCTTTAGCATCCGTGATTTTTAACGATAAACCATAGATTATCAGAAATTTGTATCTTTGAATTGCAATTCGTTTTGAAAAGTGCAAAATATTGATGCATAATCTCTTTAAATTTCTTAAATTTAATAGATTGTAATCCGGGTTAGCACAAATATTCCCCCATTGATTGAGATATTTTTGGGTACTACAACCAGACAAGAAGTGTGATTACAAGATGCAAAATTCATACAATAAATATATGAATTTGAAAACCATACATTTAGAACAAACGTAAAAGTATTACAAAACATAAAAATTACTCATTTATTATGGAATTTATTCAACAACTAAAAGCAAACGCCAAAGCAAAAAAACAAAGAATTGTTTTACCCGAAGGACTGGAGGAGCGAACTCTTCAGGCTGCAAATACTGTTCTGGAAGAAGATTTCGCCGAAATCATTTTAATTGGTAATCCACAAGCCATTAAAGATGAGGCTTCACGTCTTAATTTATCACACATTGATAAAGCAACCGTCATTGACCCGGAAAGGCACGATAAAATTGAGAGCTACCGGGATTTTCTTTACGAATTAAGAAAAAGTAAGGGAATGACCCTTGAACAAGCCTCTGAGCTTGTAAAAAATCCGCTATATCTATCTGTGCTAATGATTAAAAACGGAGACGCTGATGGCGAAGTGGCCGGTGCTGATAACGCTACCGGAGATGTGTTACGGCCGGCTTTCCAAATCGTGAAAACCATTCCGGGGATCAGTGTTGTATCAGGTGCATTCATCATGATCCTGAAGGATAAAGAGTTTGGTGAAAACGGAATTCTTATTTTTGCTGACGGCGCAGTACACCCAGATCCTGATGCAGATCAATTGGCAGATATCGCTGTTGCATCTGCCATGACGGCTAAATCAATAGTAGGAATAGAACCACGCATTGCCATGCTGAGCTTTTCAACCAAAGGAAGTGCTAAGCATCCCATGGTAGACAAAGTTGTTGAAGCGACAGAAAAAGCAAAAAAAATCAATCCTGACCTGAAAATTGATGGTGAACTTCAAGCCGATGCGGCATTGATCCCGTCCATTGGAAGCAAAAAAGCTCCGGGGAGCGAAATTGCCGGCAAAGCAAATGTGTTAATTTTCCCCGACTTACAATCAGGCAACATTGCATACAAATTGGTTCAACGTTTGGCACATGCAGAAGCCATTGGACCCGTATTGCAAGGAATGGCAGCACCAATAAACGATCTGTCAAGAGGTTGCTCTGTTAGCGACATTGTAAACCTGATAGCAATAACAGCCAATCAGGCAGCAGGAACTCTTAAATAAAACTAAAAGCATTAACAACACAAGAACTCGAGGGATATGGCAGAAATTGTAGTCGAACCTATTGAAAAATACGCACTAAACAAGCGAAAAAGAGTTAAAACTCTTTTTTCAAAAATTGGTGTTGTTGGATGTGGCAAAGAGGGACAAAGCATTGCCCGAATTGCTGCCTGGCACGGAATGGAGGTTGTTTTTATCGAGTTATCACTGGATAAAATTGAATCTGCCATTCACGGCATCAGCCGTGAGCTTGATCATCGGATAGAAAACTGGGGTTTAACTCTAAGTGAGAAGAAAGCAATTCTTGGACGAATCAAAGGATCCATGGATTACAAAGATCTGGTTGATTGCGACTTTGTAATTGAAGCCATCCGATCTGACGAAGCTACCGGTGAAAGAAGCATTGACGTGCGCAAGCAGATATTCAGAAGCATTGAAGCTGTAGTGGACAAAGATACCATTATTGCAACCAATGCCACCACCATTGTCATCTCAGAGTTGGCCTCTGAGTTGGTGCATCGCGACCGATGTGTGAGTCTTCACTTTTTTGTAACCTCAGCCGAAGCTAGAATCATTGAAGTGGTTAAAGGGCTTTATACCACCGATGAAGTTTACAGCAAAGTCTGCACTTTCGTTAAATTGATAAACAGGGATGTTATTCCTGTAGAAGAATCAGCTGGTCTTGTGAGTGTACGCCTATACGTAACACTTCTAAACGAAGCATGTGAAGCTCTTATGGAGGGTATTGCAACATTGGAAGACATTGACAAAACAATGGTCATTGGATTGGGTATGCGTTTCGGGCCTTTTCATACAGCCGATATTATTGGATTAAACAAAGTGGTTAAATGGATGGATAACCTGTTTGATGAATTTGGAGAATCCAAATACAAACCATCACCGCTTATCAAGCGCCTTGTCAGAGCGAAAAGACTTGGAGCACAAAGCGGTGAAGGATTTTACAAATACGATATGAACGGGAAAAGAATCAATTAAGAAACATCCTGATTAACTTCTGGTATTTAATTCAACAAGTTTAAAGTTCAAAAAATGAAGATATTAGTTCTCAATTGTGGAAGTTCATCCATTAAATATCAACTCTTTTTCATGGAAGGTGAAACCTGGGATGTGATGGCTAAAGGCGGGGTTGAAAAGATTGGTTTAAAAGGATCCTTTCTAAAACATGAAAAAAGCAACGGAGAAAAGGTTCTCCTTGAAGGGGAAATTCTCGATCATGAAACAGGTATAGATTATATTCTGGGAATCCTTTTGAGCGACCTTCACGGTTGCATCAAGGAGATGGAAGAGATCGATGCCGTGGGTCATCGTGTGGTACATGGTGGAGAAACCTTTAATTCAAGTGTATTTATTACAGACGAGGTCATCAGCAAAATGGAAGACTGCATTGACCTGGCTCCTTTGCATAACCCTCCCAATTTAAAAGGAATTCGCGCCATTTCATCTCTGTTACCAAATGTACCTCAAGTGGGAGTATTCGATACGGCCTTTCACCAAACCATGCCCAAACATGCTTACATGTATGCCATTCCGTTTTCGCTCTATAAAAAATATGGAGTCAGACGTTATGGTTTTCACGGAACCAGCCACAGGTATGTTTCAAAAAGAGCCTGTGAAGCTCTTGGAGTTGACTATAAAAAACAGAGAATCATATCATGTCACTTGGGTAATGGAGCCTCTGTAGCTGCCATTATGAATGGAGAATCGGTTGATACATCCATGGGGTTTACACCACTTGAAGGATTGATGATGGGTACCCGTTGTGGCGACCTTGATATTGGTGCTGCAACTTATATTATGGACAAGGAGCTCATCGGTATTCAGTCGGCCAGTATCTTATTTAATAAGCACAGTGGAATGCTTGGTGTAACAGGTATATCATCAGACATGCGCGAAATTGAATCAGCACTTGAGAAAAAAGATCCCATGGCTGAATTAGGCATGAGCATGTACAACTACAGAATTAAAAAGTTTGTTGGCAGCTATGCCGCTGCAATGGGTGGTGTTGACATTCTGATTTTCACAGGTGGAATTGGTGAAAATGGAGACCTTACCCGCAGGGAGGTTTGTAAAGGATTGGATTTTATGGGTATGGTTTTGGATGATGAGAAAAACACAGGCCTTCGTGGCAAGGAAATGGACATCAGCAAGAAAGAGTCAAAATGCCGCATCATGGTTGTGCCAACCAACGAGGAACTTGTAATTGCTGTTGACACAAAGAAAATTGTCACAGAATTGGTTCATAAATAGATTTCAGTGTGACTGACCCTCATGAGTATCAGTTAACTGATATTCATGAATGAATGATAAAACAGATATCATGTTTAAACATCTGAATGAACTGCAATCACTAATAGACAAAAGCAAGCCACGCAAGCGGCTTGCTCTTGCTGTTTCCCAAGACGCCTATTCGCTGGATGCAGTTTATAAAGCCTATAAAGCAGGAATTATTGAACCCGTGCTGGTTGGCTCCGAAAAACTAACTAATGAGTTGGCCAACCAACATGGATACGACTTAAATGGAATCAGCATAATTGACGAGCCCGATCCGGAAAAAGCTGTTGAGATTGCAGTCAGAATGGTACATGACGGGCGAGCCGACATTTTGATGAAAGGGAAAGTTCCCACACCTGTTTTGCTAAAAGGTGTTTTAAACAAGAAATGGGGTCTTAGAACAGGTCAACTTCTCTCCCACTTCTCTTTTTTTGAAGTAAACACCTATCACAAACTGATAGGTGTAACTGATGTTGCTATGAACATCGCACCTAATCTTCAGGAAAAAATTGCCATAATTAATAATTCGGTGACATACCTGAATAAACTAGGCATTAAACGTCCCAAAGTAGCTGTTTTGGGGGCCATCGAGATGGTTAACGAAAACATGCAAGCCACCCTTGACGCCGCTTTATTAAGCAAAATGAATCAACGCGATCAGATAAAGAACTGTATCATTGATGGACCACTTGCGTTTGATAATGCCGTAAGTAAAATAAGTGCCAAAAATAAGGGAATTAACAGCGAAGTGGCCGGAGATACTGACATTCTTCTGATGCCGGATATCGAAGTGGGAAATGTTCTCTACAAAAGTCTTGTCTGGTTTGCCAAGGCCAAAGTCGCCTCATTGGTACTTGGTGCTTCAGCACCAATCATACTCACGTCACGTTCCGACTCCGAAGAGAGTAAATTTGACAGCATTTTGTTGGCTGCATTGGGATAAAATAGTATCATTGCTTATTGAAATAAAATATTTCCCAAATATCTGTCAAATGAGATGTTTGGGTTTTATTTTGAATCAAACACACTCAGCTAACTTATTTCAAAACTTGATTAAAAGTCTACATTTATGTTTAAAGTATTGGTAATTAACCCCGGATCAACTTCAACAAAGATTGCAGTATTCGAAGATGTAAAATCTATTTTCTTAAAGACCATTCGACATCCTTCAGAGAAAATGGATCAGTTTGATACCATTGCCGACCAATATGAGTTCCGCAAGGAGGTCATTCTTGACGAATTGAAAGATGCAGAAATTGACATTTCTGAATTAAAAGCCGTAGTTGGTCGCGGAGGAATGGTACGTCCCATCGAGTCCGGTGTATACGAAGTAAATGATGCGCTTAAAAGGGACTTAAGAAAAGGTGTTATGGGACAACATGCCAGTAATTTGGGGGGATTAATTGCCGATGACGTGGCAAAATCAATTCCCGGAGCACGGGCTTTCATTGCCGACCCTGTGGTAGTAGATGAACTAGAGGATGTGGCACGTATTACCGGTCATCCACTGATGCCACGCCAATCAAAGTTTCACGCATTGAACCAAAAAGCTGTGGCACGAAAATTTGCTGAAGCCATCGAGAAACCTTATGAAGAGATCAACCTGATTGTAGCTCATTTGGGAGGTGGAATTTCAGTAGGTGCCCACCGCAAAGGGAAAATTGTTGATGTAAATAATGCTCTGGATGGATTTGGTCCCTTCTCACCCGAAAGAGCAGGTACAGTGCCCGCGGGAAAATTAGTTGATATCTGCTTTAGTGGGGATTATTCCCGTGAAGAAGTCCGCGCCATGATAACCGGTAAAGGCGGTCTGGTTGCACACCTGGGAACAAATCAGGCACACGTAGCTACTCAATGGGCAGAGGAAGGTAACGAAAAAGCGCGACTCATTATTCACGCCATGAGTTATCAAGTAGCCAGAGCTATCGGCAGTGCGCTGGTTGTATTAAAAGGGGAAGTTGATGGAATCATCCTGACCGGCGGAATGGCTCACAATAAAATGGTAGTAAAATACATCCGGGAATACATCGACTTTTTAGGGAAAATCACCATCTACCCGGGAGAAGATGAAATGGAAGCATTGGCTATGAATGCACTGGGGGTCTTAAAGGGCGATTTGATTTGTAAAGATTATGAATAAAGTTTCAAGTTCAAAGTTTTAAGTTTTAGGTTACTTTATTCGGATATTAAACAATTGAGCGAAATTGGTATAACCAATTTCGCTCAATTGTTTATACCTGTTTTTTGGATGATGAAGGTTCATCATCTACCATTTTCACACGTGTTCTAGGTAAATATTCAGGATAGCTTAATCTTAGAAATTCGAGCAAATCTTCGCGAAGCTTAACTCTTAAATCCCATGCCGAAGGTGAGTCTTTAGCGCTGGCAAGAGCACGAAGCTCCATCGATTTTTCGGTACAATTGGTCACCTGTAGTACTTTTACATTTCCATCCCACCATGGATTATTCGCCAATGCCTCATCCATATATTCTCTCAATTTATCAACCGGAAAACCATAATCAACGTAAATAAATACAGAACCTAAAATATCGGCCGATTGCCTTGTCCAGTTCTGAAAAGGGGTATCAATAAAGTAGTTGACCGGAACCATCAACCTTCGTTTATCCCAAATGGCTACTACCACATAGGTTAATGTAATCTCCTCAATTCTCCCCCATTCTCCTTCAACAATCACAACATCATCAATTCGTATGGGTTGAGTAATGGCAATTTGAAAACCAGCCAAAAGCATTGAAATGCTTTTTTGCGCGGCAAAACCAATGATCAAGCCTGCAATTCCTGCCGATGCCAACAAACTGACACCAATTTCACGGATGGTTTCAAAACTCAACAAAATCAGAGCCAATGTAATAAACAAAATCAGAAAAATAGATATTCGCTCAAAAACTCTCATTTGAGTGTGCATTTTGCGAGCTTTCAAATTGTCAGATTCATTCACATCATATCCGGCAATGACAGCAATTTTGATAGCTTTAACAATAGAAATCCCAAGCCATGACATAACTGTTAAAAACAGAATATATAGAATGAGGCCAATTTTAATTCCATAAATATCTGTCACTCCAATATGAGATCTTATAAAAACAATGGCTATTAATAACACCAAAGCCTTAAAAGGATACTGTATTACAGATGCAATATTTTTCCATGAAGGGTTTTTATTCTCTTTTAGAATCCGCTTCATAATACGATACAACCAAACGGATAAGATAAAAGCTGCAACTAAAAATACAGCGGACATCAACAGTAAGCGAAAATGTTCATTTTCAAAATTAAATAATTCCATCTCATTTAATTTTAGGTGTTTATTTATTCTTTTATAACCCCAACCAATTCCTCCAAAATCAAGCCTGCCTTTCCCTGAAGATGAAAGTCAGTAACATCTCTTGTAAACAAAGACTCTTCAGGATTCACCTCGATAATAACTGCACCATTCCGTTTGGCAACCACCGGAACAGATGCAGCAGGCATTACTTCCCCTGTACTACCAACAATGATGCAGACATCTGCATTTTGTGAGGCTTCCATACTTTTATCGTATGCAATTTGAGGGATGCGTTCTCCAAAGAAGATGAAATCCGGCTTTATCAAACCATTGCATTTATCGCAAGTGGGTGGCAATTGAGAAAAATCTGCATCAACAGAAGGAAAATGATTATTACAGTTCATACATACAAGTCGTTGGGAGTTTCCATGAAACTCCCAAACTGTTTCAGAACCGGCTTCCTGATGCAAATTATCAATATTCTGGGTAATGATACATTTAAGCATTCCTGCTTTTTCAAGCCATGCCAAAGCATCATGGCCTTTATTAGGCTTGGCATTTCCAATAAAATCGTAAAAAATCTCTTTTATTATAGGCCAGGTTTTATCAGGATGTTCAATAAAATAGCTCAAATCAAGATTAATTGGGTCATATTTACTCCATATGCTGTTTTCCCCCCTAAACGGCGGAATACCACTTTCAACAGAAATACCTGCTCCGGTAAAGGCAATACAATATTTGGACTCTTTAATAATTTCAGCAGCATTCTTTAGTAAATCTATTTGCATAAGCAGAATATTGTCATATTATTATGATTCAAAATCATGCAGAATGCAAGAAATCTGCAATTCTGACTAATAAAGTTAAGAAAATTTGAGGAAAACCACCACGAAATCAATGAATTATTACAATCACAACACACTAATAAAGTGAGCTTTATATAATATTTCACAAAAGAAATCTCAAATAAATTAAAATTATTCGTTCAGAACCAATTATTTACCGTATGTTTGTATCATTAAATTTATATCATTATTATTATGAACAAAGGAGTAGTAAAATTTTTCAACGAAACCAAAGGTTTTGGTTTCATCAAAGATGAAAGTTCATCTGAAGAGTATTTCGTACACGTTAGCGGATTAGTTGATTCTGTTCGCGAAAACGACGAAGTTGTTTTTGACCTTACTGAAGGCAGAAAAGGATTAAATGCGGTAAATGTTAAGCTGGCTTAAGTTTATATCATTATAAAGTATTTATGATTTTTAGGCTCCCTGTTTTATAAACAGGGAGCTTTTTATTTATATGAAACGAGCCATTTAGAATGCTTAGACACACAGGAGAATCGAATCCCGATCCCTCGGGAGCAACTAAAAATCGAAATATAAACAGATGAATATTCAAACTGTAATTTTTTGTCTGGTAATTTCAAATTTGGGTATGCATTTCATCAAAACATTTTGTATATTTAGTAATAAGCAAAAAAGAAACTGGGGCAAATTTGAACTTTAACCAAAATCAGCATGACTGATAGTTCAATCAGGATATTACTAGTAGATGATTCCAATCTGAATCTGGAAATTCTGTCGGATGCACTCAGGAGATATAATCCCATTACCGCCATCAATGGAGAAAAAGCCATTGAACTTGCAGCTCAGCCCCCTCCTCCCGATTTAATTCTTTTAGACATTATCATGCCCGGCCTGAACGGAATTGATGTATGTAAGCAGTTAAAACAAAATCCGAAAACAGCTGAGATCCCGGTCATCTTTATCACAGCACAATCAGACTCCACAACAATTCTTCAAGGTTTTGAAGTCGGCGCAATAGACTATATCACAAAACCTTTTAACATTCCGGAATTAATGGCAAGGGTGAAAACTCAGATAACCATTAAATTAGCCAGAGATCAGAACCGCAGATTGATGCAGAAGATCGAGGGTATGAATCAGAAACTTACCGACAGCATCAGGTATGCACGAAAAATTCAACATGCCAGTTTGCCAAAACAGGATTTTCTGAAGAAAAACATGCCGGAGCACTTCATCCTCTTTAAACCTAAAGACATTGTTAGTGGAGATTTTTACTGGATTAAGAATATTGATAATAAATTGGTGATTGTTGCTGCCGATTGCACTGGTCACGGAGTGCCGGGTGCAATTATGAGCATTTTTGGGATTGCATATTTACATGAAATCATAGACACCAATAAAGTGACTCAACCTGCTACCATTTTAAACTCCCTGCGGAGTACTTTGATTGAATCACTCCAACAGGACGAGACCAGCGAAATAAAAGATGGCATGGATATATGCATTGTAACTTTGGATAAAGGAAAGGGAGTTCTGGAGTATGCTGCAGCATTTAATCCTTTATACAAAATACGTGATAACAAAATCACTGTTTTTCCTGCCGATCATATGCCGGTATCCATTGGTGAAACCGATAATCCATACACTCATCACGCCATTCAATATCAGTCGGGAGATTGTTTCTATCTGTTTACCGATGGTTTTGTGAGCCAGTTTGGCGGCCCAAACAATAAAAAAATCAAACACCAACGATTCAGGGAAATGTTGCTGAACAATTATCATCTTCCCATGCAGGAACAACTCAAAATCTATGATGAATATTTTGAAACCTGGAGAGAGAGTCAGGAACAAGTTGATGATGTTTTACTTATAGGAATTCGATTATAAATATTGTGCATAGAAGCTGTTTGAATTGCCTTTATTAGCCACCTGATACCAATTTTTAAACTATCTTTACCGCCTCAAAAATAAACTTCAATTTATCATGAGCGGATTTTTCGGCAGCATCACCAAAAGCGATTGCGTAATGGATGTTTTTTATGGCACCGACTACCATTCCCACCTGGGAACCAAACGTGCCGGGATGGCTTTTTTCGATGAGAAAAAAGGTTTTCAAAGAGCCATACACAGTCTTGAAGATGGATATTTCAGAAATAAGTTTGACAATGATATAAAAGGTTTCAAAGGGAACTCTGGAATTGGTGTAATTAGTGATAATGAAGCTCAGCCCATACTCGTTTCGTCCCACCTTGGGCGTTTTGCCGTTGTTTCAGTATGCCGAATTGCCAACATTGATGAATTGGAGCAGCGGTTTATTGATCAACGTCACACATTTGCCGAAACCAGTCAGGGAGCCGTGAACCCAACCGAACTGGTTTCAAAACTGATCGCAGAATGCAGCGATTTTGTTTCCGGAATAAACAATGTTTTTGATCATATTGAAGGTTCGTGCTCTCTATTGATTTTAACAGAAGATAAAATCATTGCTGCACGCGATCGTTTAGGAAGAACCCCTATTGTTGTCGGAAAAAAAGATAATGGACATGCCGTTACCTTTGAAACATCTGCCTTTCCCAATCTTGGATATGAAATGGTTCACAATTTGGGTCCCAACGAAATTGTTGAAATAACAGCAGACGGATACACCCAACTTCAGGAAGCCGGGAAAGACATGCAAATATGTTCGTTTTTGTGGGTTTATTATGGGTATCCTCCATCCTTTTACGAAGAAATCAATGTTGATGAATCGAGATACAAATGTGGCGCAGTTATGGCAGTGGATGAAGATGTTAAAGCTGATTTTGTGGCTGCCATACCCGATTCAGGAATCGGTCATGCCATGGGATTCAGCAATAAAACCGGAATTCCTCTTAAAAGGCCATATTCGAAATATACCCCCACCTGGCCTCGCAGTTTCATGCCTCAAAATCAAGAAACCCGCGAATTGGTGGCTAAAATGAAACTCATTACCAACCAATCAGTTATCAAGGATAAAAAAGGAATATTTCTGGACGATTCCATCGTAAGAGGGACGCAATTAAGAGACAATGTAAAGGATTTACATGCCGGTGGAATTAAAGAGATTCACATGCGCATAGCTTGTCCGCCTTTGATTTATCCATGTGAGTTTCTCAATTTCAGCAGATCGAGAACAACCCTCGATTTGGCCACCAGGAAAGCCATCACCCATATTGAAGGAAATGAAGACGTAGATCTGAGACCTTACACTGACATCAAAAACCAGAAATATATTGATATGGTGGAACAAATCCGTAAGGATTTGGGTTTAACATCGTTAAAGTTTCAGAAATTGGATGATTTAGTAAAAGCCATTGGACTGCCAAAAGAGAAATTATGTACGCATTGTTGGGATAATTCAAGCTATTTTTGCGCTTCGAAAAAGAAAAATTTTGAAGGTTGATAGGCTGTTAGGTAGATAGGTGAAGAGGTTGTTAGACATTAGGTTGAGAGGCGAAGAGTTGTCGGAGAACGGAAGCCGGAGAACGGAGATGAAGTGTAGCGAAATTCCGCACAGCGGAACCAAAGACCGGAAATTGAACGTAGTGAAATTTTCCGAAGTGCAACCGAAGACTAGATGTATGTGATTCGGTCTAGTTGCCCTGATTATCTATAATCCCAACACTTCAATAGCTAATCCTGACATAAATATTACAATTCCAGCGATGGTGTGACTGTATTTCTCCAATGGTTTTAACGACACATAACGTAAACCATAAATCATAATAAATACAGCCCCCATCATCGTTAAAAGAGTAGTTATTCCAAACACCAGGGATACAGAAATTAAAGCCCCCGTGCTTGCATTAGCGGCAGGATACATCAAAACCGGAATCAGCACCTCGCATGGACCCAATATAAATATGATGAATAGCACCCATGGAGTTATCTTTTTTCCTTGATTGTTCTGTTTAAGATCTCCACTCTTGTTTGATACCCAGTATCGCATTCCCCACAAGGCATATATAAGGCCGAAAGCAATCAAGCCCCAGGCAGCAAGTCCATCTCTGAACTCCTCAATCAAAACAAGTTTTTCAAGTTGAGAGCCAATTGCAATTCCAACCAATCCAATGATTACAGAACTTAATACATGACCTGTTCCACAGATAAAAGTCCACCAAATTGTTTTCCCCACACTCCAATCACGTGCTTTGGAAATGGCAACAAAAGGTAAATAATGATCAGGCCCAAGTATGGTATGCACGAATCCAAGTGATGCGGCAGTTAATAGTAATATCTGAAATTCTGCAGTCATAGAATTGGTGTAATTTAAATTGAATAGTAGATTATAAATATAGTTCATTCCAATTACGAATTCCTTCCGGCCAACAAATAAAACCCTACTCAAAGAAGGGGATAATAGAATTCACTGCTATCTGATTAAGTTTTTTTATAATGATAATCTTGTAATAGCTTTCTCACCTAGCTGTAAACAACAGGCTATTACGTTTTGATAGGGGATTGGGAGATGGTGGCAAAGCCGCCATCACCCAATCCCCCACTTTGACCTCTTGAAAGTTTTGTCATTTCGAGCAGAGCGAGAAATCTATATTATTTAGTCGGTCAGTAGTGATAACTTATGGTTATCAAAATCCGATGAAAACAATTCTATTATGGTTGTTTCACTTCTTTTATTAGTTTTGTAGCTTTATCTTAATTAAAATCAAAACTAAAATTCAATGAGCAAAGTTATCATCAATAGTTTCGAGGAGCTGGAAAAACTGGTAGGTCACGATTTAGGAATTTCTGAATACCATGAATTTACCCAAGAGCAAATCAACCTGTTTGCCGATGCTACATTAGATCATCAATGGATACACACAGATAAAGAACGCGCTGTAAAAGAATCTCCATTTGGAGACACCATTGCCCATGGATATCTTACGCTATCCATGTTGCCACATTTATGGAACCAGATAGTGGAAGTCCGGAATCTGAAGCTGCAGGTGAATTACGGTATTGAAAAATTCAAATTCAACCAGCCTGTATTGGTCAACAGCAAGGTGCGATTGGCAGCCAAAGTTATAAGCGCTATTAATCTTCGCGGAGTTACCAAAGCCAACATTGGTGTTAAACTTGAAATAGAGGGAAATAAAAAACCGGCCTACGAGGGGGAAATTGTATTTCTGTACCATTTTAACTCATAATTTGTTGTGAAAAGAGCCATTGTAAATCCGTTTGGCACGAAAATAGATGAGAGAGGAATATGTTTTGGCTGTTCAGAGCATAATCCCATTGGATTGCACATGTCTTTTTTTGAAGA
Source organism: Alkalitalea saponilacus (assembly GCF_900168165.1). Classification (GTDB taxonomy): domain Bacteria; phylum Bacteroidota; class Bacteroidia; order Bacteroidales; family Marinilabiliaceae; genus Natronoflexus; species Natronoflexus saponilacus. The sequence continues at coordinate 111,294 of NZ_FUYV01000004.1, read as the reverse complement.
GAACGGAATGGTTTGTTCAGAATGGTTTCCGGATAAGAAATTTGAAGGCTATAATGGAGTAATTCATGGTGGCATACAAGCCACCATGATGGATGAAATTGCAAGTTGGTATATCTACACGCAATTAAATACCGCAGGTGTCACCAAAAGTTTATCCACTCATTACCATGAGCCTTGTCGAATCAGTTCTGAACCAATTCTTATCAGAGCTGTTTCACATAAAAAGCAAAACAGGCGTGAAGTGGCTATAGAAACCGAAATATTGTGCGGTAACCAGTTATGCACATCCGGAACCATTGTTTATGTGCTGTTTCCGGAAGAGATGGCCAAAACAAAATTCAATTATCCCGGGATTGATGCGTTCTTCACAAAATAATTTAATAACAGTCAAAAGCATGAAGAGAAATAGATTTTTTGTTACGCTGTTAACAGTTGTGTTACTAAGCAGCTGTAATGATGGGAAAGTTAATTTTTTCACCCTGAATCAGGACGTGGAGTTTGGCCAACAGGTGGTGGCAGAAATTCTTGCAAATCCACAAGAATATAATGTGTTGCCGCGACAAGGAAACGAAGAGGCGTATGCCTACCTCGAAGGCATTCGGGATAAAATACTTGCATCTAAGGATATACGATACAGAGACCGGTTTCAATGGGATATTTATATCATCGATCAGGATGTTTTGAATGCTTTTGCTTTGCCGGGTGGCCCTACCTTCTATTACACCGGACTGATGAAATATCTGGATGATGAAGCATCTCTGGCCGGGGTTATGGGACATGAAATTGCCCATGTTGATCGCAGGCATGCCACCAACCGAATGACAAAAATGTACGGTTTCAGCATTTTATTTTCGGTGCTTAGAGGAGATAATGAATCTCTGTTGGGAGATATCGCGGAATCTTTGGCAACCGGGGTTACCGCTTTGGCTTTTAGCAGACAGGATGAATTTGAGGCAGACGAATATGCCGTTCGCTACCTCTACCCCACCGAATTGGACTCCAGAGGCGTTGCTTACTTTTTTGAAAAAATGGATTTGGCCAAACAATCACGTGTTGTTACTTATTTAAGTACGCACCCCGATCCAGGCGACCGTATTTCTGAAATTCACAGACACCATCAGCGATTGGGAGGAAAAGAAGGTAATCCATTTACTAAACGCTACCAGGAATTTTTACAATTACTCCCTTAAAAATCTAAACCGATAGCCATGGAAAAGGTGATTTCCACTGAAAAACACCCCATCAAACTGTGGCTTAAAGAGATTGATGAAGATGCCTTAGAGCAGGCCCGGCATTTGGCCAATCTGGACTTTACCTTTCGTCATGTTGCTTTAATGCCCGATGCCCATACAGGATTTGGAATGCCCATCGGGGGTGTTTTAGCCACAAGAAATCATGTCATCCCTAATGCGGTGGGTGTAGATATTGGATGTGGAATGTGTGCAGTTCCAACAGAGTTAAGAGAAATTTCACCTCCTCAACTAAAGGAGGTTCTGTCGGGTATTCGTAAACGAATACCCGTTGGCATGAAAAGCCATAAAAAGATGCAGGATATGCATCATATGCCTAAATGGAAAAATCTCCCAAATATTGTAGAACAAGAATTTGAAAAAGCCAGAACTCAGGTAGGAACTCTGGGTGGCGGTAATCACTTCATAGAAATTCAAAAAGGCAGCGATGGTTTTATATGGATTATGATTCACTCAGGAAGTCGAAATCTGGGTAAAACCGTGGCCGATTACTACAATAAGCTGGCCAGAAAACTGAACGAGAAATGGCAATCATCAGTTCCTAAGCAGTGGGATCTGGCTTTTTTATCGCTCGATTCGGAGGAAGCAAAGGACTACATCTCAGAGATGAATTACTGCATCGATTTTGCATTGGCCAACCGAAAACTAATGATGCATTTTGTTCAGGAAGCCATCAATGAGGCCATTGGTAAAGAGATATCTTTCGGAGGCATCATTAATATCGCACACAACTATGCCTCTTTTGAGACTCATTTTGACGAGAAGGTTTTGGTACACCGAAAAGGAGCTACAAGAGCTTTTCCCGGTGAAACGGGTATCATACCAGGTTCACAGGGAACCTCATCCTACATTGTAGAAGGTGTTGGAAATCCTGAAAGTTTTATGTCGTGTTCCCACGGTGCAGGTCGTCGTCTTGGAAGGCGACAGGCACAACGGCAACTTGATTTTACTACAGAAGTTCAAAAACTTAACGATAAAGGAATTATTCATTCCATACGAACACAAAGGGATCTGGACGAAGCAGCCGGAGCATACAAAGACATTGATGAAGTGATGATGAACCAATCCGACCTGGTTAAAATTAAGCTTAAACTAGAACCGCTGGCAGTGGTGAAGGGTTGATGATAGAATAGGTTTTAGGTTTGAAGTTTAAGGTTTATGCGCGTAGCGTAGTCCCGCTATGGTGAAAAGTTTTGAGTTGCGGGTTTGTAGTTGATGGTTCTGGTGAAATGAGATGTATGCGTGGAATTCCCCTTATAGGGGGCTAGGGGAAAGCGAGGAGGGATAGTTTTAAGTTTAGAGTTGAGGGTTTAAAGTTCTAGGTTTAAGGTTTAGGGTTTAGGGTTTAGGGTTTAGGGTTTATAGCTTGAGGACTGTCTCGAGCTGAATAGGTTTGAGGATTTGCTATCATACTGAAAATTTGATGTATGAAAAACAAAACACCATTTATAAAAGATTGCTCCTTTGTAAATGGTGTATTACTTAAGCATTTTTTGTTTGATTATATGTTTCAGCGATAAGTTTTGTGACCAGAAATGGTCACGAAAGACCTATATTTTTTCATATCTAATTCATTATTTCATCGCCTCCTGCATGGTTTTACCTAAATGTGCAGGATTATCCACCACATGGATACCACACTCTTTCATGATTTTCATTTTTGCGGCAGCTGTATCGTCTTTACCACCTACGATGGCTCCGGCGTGTCCCATGCGTCTGCCGGGAGGAGCTGTTTGTCCGGCAATAAATCCAACTACAGGTTTTGTCCCATGTTCTTTAATCCAACGCGCGGCATCGGTTTCCATGCTTCCGCCAATCTCCCCTATCATGATAATGCCTTCGGTGTCGGGATCATTCATCAGCATTTTAACTGCATCCAAAGTGGTAGTTCCAATCACCGGATCGCCACCAATTCCAATGCAGGTACTTTGTCCCAATCCAAGTTTGGTTAACTGATCAACAGCCTCATAGGTCAATGTACCTGATCGACTTACAACACCAATCCTCCCCTCTTTGTGAATAAACCCGGGCATGATTCCGACCTTTGCTTTTCCGGGTGAAATAACTCCGGGACAGTTGGGCCCAATTAAAATGCTCTCTTTATTTTCAAGAAAAGCTTTTACCTTGGTCATATCCGACACCGGAATGCCTTCGGTGATGGCGATAATAACTTTAATTCCGGCATCAGCGGCCTCCATAATGGCATCGGCAGCAAAAGCCGGTGGCACAAAAATCACCGAAGTGTCGGCTCCGGTGTTCTCTACTGCCATTTGAACGGTATCAAATACCGGAAGCCCCAAATGCATTGTTCCACCCTTACCGGGTGTAACACCGCCAACAATATTGGTACCGTATTCCATCATTTGTCCGGCATGAAAAGTTCCTTCTCCCCCGGTAAATCCTTGTACTATTATTTTTGAATTGTTATCTACCAATACGCTCATAAGTAAAAAAGTTAAGTTTCGGATTAAATTTAATATTTGTTATAACAGGTTCCAAATCGCAATGTTCATTTAATTGCCCATGAACGATTAAAAATAATAACTTTGTAACAAGAACAGAGTTTTAGAAAGAAGCATTTTAGAATTAAACCTTTGGCACCTGAATTGGCTGTTTAAAATTTATAAATCAAAAAGATACTCATTTACAAATGACTAAATATTCTTCGCTTGACAGCCTATTAGTTGACAACATTTAAATACAGGAAAATTTCATCGAATATAGTTTAGTAGCCACATGACAACCAACGATACCATCTGTGCCATATCCACTGCAAAAGGAATGGGAGCCATTGCTGTAATAAGAATTGCAGGGGAAAATGCATTTAAAATAACCGACATCATATTTAAACCGGCAAAAAAAGGTAAAATCATTACAGAGCAACCGGCCAACAGCATTCATTTTGGGACAGTTTGCGATGGCGATAGTGAGATTGACGAAGTTTTAGTATCGGTTTTTAAGGCTCCTCACTCTTTTACTGGGGATGACATTATTGAAATTGCTTGTCACGGAGCGCCATACATACAACAACAATTGCTTCAGCTGCTCACAAAACATGGAGCCCGGCTTGCAGAGCCGGGAGAATTTACCCAACGCGCTTTCTTAAACGGAAAAATGGATTTGAGCCAGGCTGAAGCGGTGGCAGACCTAATTGCTTCGCAAAGCGAAGCAGCTCGCAGAGTTGCTCTACAACAAATGCGCGGTGGGTTTTCATCTGAACTTATGCAACTGCGTGAAAGGCTTCTTTGGTTTATATCTATGATTGAGCTGGAGCTTGATTTTAGTGAAGAAGATGTTGAGTTTGCCAATCGTGATGAGCTTAATGAATTAGTAGATGAAATCACCTCACATATTGAAAGATTGGTGAAATCATTCTCCCTTGGTAATGCCATCAAAAACGGCATTCCTGTAGCTATAGCCGGCCATACCAATGCCGGCAAAAGTACATTGTTAAATGCTTTGTTGAATGAAGAAAGAGCCATAGTATCAGACATACACGGAACCACCCGTGATGCCATTGAAGATACCATTAACATAGAAGGCATCTCTTTCAGATTCATTGATACAGCAGGAATTCGCTCTACGGCCGACGCCATCGAAAACCTTGGTATTGAATTAACTTATAGCAAAATAAAACAGGCCTCAATAGTCCTTTTGTTGGTAGATGTAACAGATGCCGATGAGAAAATTCATGAAGCCATTCAAAATATTCTTTCAAAACTGGAATCGGACCATCAACAATTAATTGTGGTTGTAAACAAAACCGATCTGGCGAAAGACGATGAGATAGAAAGACGTTTCTCCCATAATGCTTTCAAAGAACTTACCGGTAATAATACCATATTACCAATATCAGCAAAATTCAAAACAAACCTCGACAATCTAACAATTGAGCTTCTGCGTACAGTTAATCTCAGTGCCATTGATTCCGATGATGTAATTGTAACCAATGCACGCCATCATGAAGCCCTTTCCAATGCTTTGGAAAGTATAACCCGCGTAAAAGAAGGCCTTAACAGCAACATTTCCGGTGACTTTTTGGCTCAGGACATCAGAGAAGTGCTACACTACCTCGGCAGCATCACAGGCCAGATCTCAACAGATGAGATTTTAGGAAATATTTTTAAGAATTTCTGTATCGGAAAGTAACAAACTAAAATAGAGTAGTTCAGAAAAGAATCAAAAGATATAAACATTCTTTGATATACTTCTTTGATTTGATAGTCAAGCGTATAAGTCAATAAAAAATCGTATATTTGATAGGTAATAGTAAACATTCTTGCTCTTTTATGAAGATACAATACTGCTCAGATTTGCATTTAGAATTTGCACAAAATGCTCTGTTCTTACACAAAAACCCAATTAAACCCATCGGAGATATTCTTATTCTGGCCGGAGACATTACCTATTGGAGTAAAAAACACTTTAAACATTGGTTTTTCGATTATGTAGCCGATAATTGGAAGGCTGTATATTATGTTCCCGGAAACCATGAGTTCTATTCCGGGAAGGACTTGAGAATTTTGGATGAACCAGTAAAAGAGGCTATTCGGGAGAATGTTTTCCTGGTTAATAATGAGGTCGTATCATTAGACGATTGTGATTTGTTCTTTACTGCCCTCTGGTCACATATTCCTGAAGAAAAGAGTTTGGTTGTAGAATCTTGCGTCAGTGATTTTCGTCTGATTAAATATCATGACCGACAACTGACTGCTAACACTTTTAATCATCTACATGCCCGAAGCATTGAATTCCTGCGAAAGAGCATCTCTAGGTCAACTGCAAGATATAAAATTGTGGCAAGTCACCATGTGCCCAGTCATATAGTCAACCCTCAGGAATATAAAAATTCGGATATAAATAGTGCTTTTGTTTCCGAGCAAGCAGATCTTATATTTGACCACCAACCTGACTATTGGATTTATGGTCATCATCATGCCAATATGCCGGAAACGCTGATGGATAATACAAGGCTTGTAACCAATCAGCTATGTTATGTGCATTTGGGTGAACACTTTAATTATCGGAGCGATGCTTATATTAAACTTTAAATCAACACTTTACGCAAGTTTAGATTTTTAAACGTCTGAAGAATCGAATGTTTTCATCTGTTTTTTTGATGTTTTTTAATAACATCATCTAATCTGGTTGTGTTCAGTTTTTTTTCTTCTGGAGTCATTTCATCATACTCCTTCGCAATTTGTCTAATCTTGTTCATTTCTCCATGAATCTCTTCCTGATCAAATCCTGCAAATGTCATTTCGTTAAGACAATATGCAATAATCTCAAGTTCTGAAAATAACTTCAATGATTCAGGATTAACAGGCATTCCCATCCATTCCTGCCATGGCGTGAATTCTATTGCAAGTGAATTTGAGTATTCATCTGTCCTCTCATTCGGGTTTGTATAATAACCTGAAACATCAACATACTCAGAATTGTCATAATCATCATGAACCCATTGCACATCTATTGTAACATTGCTCTCCTGTATCGGTATTGTTTGCAGCTTGCAAAACACATTTTCATAATCATCCAATAAATCATTTTGATCCGGGAACAGAGTCTCCAATTTCAGCTTAATGCTCAGCCATGAATGGGATTTAACCAATTGTCCAAATGTTGTCATCAATGTTTATTTTTGTAGTTATTAAAGGTATCTTCATTCCATTTTGCCGGATTATTTACAATATATTTACGGATTCGTAGAAACGAATCGTGGTCACGAATAATATGGTCATAGAAACGTGGTTGCCACGAAAAATCGTATCCCAAACGTTTGACGTGTCTGGTAACTGCCGATTTATACGAACCAATTATCGATGACAGGGTGTTTTTTCCCTGGTTTTGGAATCGTTGTTGTCCAATGGTTGGTGGTTGTGGCGGATGGAATGTTTGTATTGTTGGTGGGCATTGCGGGCATTGCGGGCATTGTAGAGACAAGGCATGCCTTGTCTCTACGTTATCCAAACCATTACCGTCATCGCGCCCGTTATCCAAACCATCACCACAATCGGCAATATCGTAATTGCGATGGACGTCATCACCGACATCAATATTATCGATATTTTCGTTTTTTGGATCATGTTTATTTTTTCCATTTAAAATTAAAATACCATGGATATGGTTGGGCATAACCACAAATTCATCCAATTCCACATTTTTTACATGGTTAACAATTTCGTACCACAACTGTTCTGCAATTATACCAATGCCAGACAAATTCACTTTACTATTCACTATATCTCCAAAATAATGTACCCGGCTTTTTGTGCAAATTGTAATAAAATAGGCCGCATTCCATCCGTAATCCCAATTTTGTAAACGGGTGGATTCTATTCGGTATTTATTCTGGAATTTATCGGCCATGGTTTTAGGTTTTGTATAGCCATTTACAAAATAAATTAATAATTGAATATCTAAAATCTAGAACACCGGAACAATCCCGGCAGGAATTTACACACCCTAAATTAACGTTTTTAAAGAAATGAACGAAAAGAAAACAAAGGAAATGAATCGGATTCACCTTCCATTTTCATAAGCCGCTCTCAAAAGTAATTTAGCAACTAATTCTTTAAAATCATTCCACTAATTTATATCTATTCGCATACAAATCAACTAAATTTGCAAAATTTATATCTAAATAGATATAAATTTCATATATTTGCAAAAAGTATATCTAAAGACATATAATGAACCAATTAGCCAACTTTGTAAAACAGCGCCGTAAAGAGGTAAAACTCACTCAGGAAGAATTTGCTGAGCGAGCAGGAGTGGCTTTAACTGTCATACGGAAGATAGAACAGGGAAAAACCAGTTTAAATCTGGATAAGGTGAATCAGGTTCTGGCCATGTTTGGCCATGAGGTGGGCCCGGTTGCCATTAATAAACCGCGTGAGTCATGAGAAAAGCCAGGATATATTATCAGGACATATATGCCGGATTATTGGTTGAAACGGACGATGGTGAATATGAGTTCACTTACGACAAAGCCTATGTTCAGAAATACCCAAATCAGTTTCTAACTTTCACCATGCCTGTTTCCAATAAAACATACAATTCTAACCGGCTATTTCCTTTCTTTGAAGGTCTTATACCTGAGGGATGGCTTTTGGAGATTGCCTCTCAAAGTTGGAGAATTAATCATAATGACCGCATGGGTTTATTGCTGGCCTGTTGTGGAAATTGTATCGGCGCTGTGAGTGTGTTACCTATGAAAGAAGAGTTATGAACCATCATAAATGCCTGTATTGTTACGAACCCATAACGGGTGATAGCGAATTTCATGAATCTTGCAGCCGCAAGTTTTTTGGTTCGCCGCAACCGCCTGTGATTCCATACTCTTACAATGAAATGACTGAGCTGGCGAAAGAGGTGGTTCAAAGAAGCATTGCCGTTCCCGGGGTTCAGCCAAAACTATCCATGAGCATCATTAAAGATGCTCAAAACCTAAAAGGCAAAAGGCTAACAGTAGTAGGCGCTCTTGGTGGAGACTTCATCTTTAAACCACCATCAACTGATTTCCCGGAAATGCCTGCCAATGAACATGTGACCATGCGCATTGCTGAGGCTTATGGCATTAATGTGGTTCCATCCAGTCTGATAAGGCTCCATTCGGGAGAGCTTTCGTACATCACAAAAAGGATTGACCGGACAAGGGACGGCCAAAAAGTACACATGCTTGATATGTTTCAGATAACGGAGGCATTCGACAAGTACAAAAGTTCCATGGAAAAAGTTGGAAAGGCTTTGGGTTCATACTCTGCCAATCCACTGCTCGATAAGCTGTTTCTCTTTGAACTAACAATTTTCAGTTTTCTGACCGGGAACAACGATATGCACCTGAAAAATTTCTCCATGAATCAAAATCATGAGAAATGGGGCTTGGCTCCTGCTTATGATTTGCTGAACGTGACTATCATTCTTCCTGATGATACAGAAGAGTTGGCATTGACACTTAATGGTAAGAAAAGCAAACTCACCCGTCCGATCTTTGAGGGTTTTGCAAAAGAGATGGGGCTAAACGAAAAACAAATATCAAGTGTATTCAGTCGTTTTCTCAAGAATTTACCCAAAGCTGAAAACCTGATTGAAGCTTCTTTCCTATCGGAACCGTTGAAAATAAAGTATTTGGAACTATTGAAAAATCGGTATCAAACATTGTTTCATAAGTAGATTGCATGTATGATATATTTACAGCATATTTACAATTTGAAATCATATCGGCCAACTCAAAGCGCTGTCAATATGAACTTTGAAACCTATTAGCATTTTCTGTATCGGGATATGTGCATATGGGGGAGTATTATAAGAATCGGAATGATGCTGTGATTGATGTTTATTAAAAAAACAAAAATGATGATATAGTCACTGATTTAAACAATGATGAAAATTCAAATGCAGGATTTCAGAATTAGTTCAACTGTTTTCAAGTATCGTTCAATGCAACAAACCGCTATTAGATAAAACCTTTTTGACACCAAAATAGATTAAACAAATTGTTGTGGCTGATTGTGATAATTTGAATCTAGAAACTCTCTGTCCCCAAAAATCAAATAAATTACCAAATCTATATTCAATATAAAAATCTCAGGGATATAAATAAATCGTATCTAAAGGTATATAATGCCTAACAAATAGCTTATGTTAACAAAAAACATGTAGAAAGACCTTAAACAAAACGATTCCTTTTTTCTTGAAAAAGATCTGACAACATTTTACAATAACTAAAATTCTGAATATATTTAATACGTATAAAAGAAAAAGCGTAATATATCAAAGCTAAAACTTTGTTCATACTTACTACTAATCATCTGTTTGCAATGCGGAATAGATATTATTTTAATATTTATCACCTTTTAAAAAAGCAGTTGTGTATATTTATATTCCAACAAAATAAATAGTATGATGAAAAAGAAAAAATGCTTTTATTATACCTCCATGTTTCTTTTTATTTCCACATTTTATCTTTTCTCTTCTGCCAGGACAGGTTATACTGCTCAATCACCCGAAGACCTAATGACAAAGATTGATTCTCTGGAGCAATTATTGCTTTATGAAGAAGCATGTGTCCTGACTCATGAACTTTTAGAACAATATGCCAATTTTGACGAGACTGATCGAGTATTGCTTTGCAGAGCCTACCTAAAAAAAAGCTTTTGCTTTGGGGACGAAGGTAAAACAGTGGAAAGCATAGTAGTACTGGAAAAAGCGCTTGCTATTGCAATGCAAATTAAAGATTCAACCCTTTTGTCGATAGGTTATCGTGAGCTGGGTTACAGATCGACAATAGCAGGAAACTATGAGCAGGGGTTTGAGGCATATAGAAACGCCCTGGAAATAGATACGAAGCTTAATGCATATGAAAACATAGCCATAAGTCTGAATGCAATAGGGAAAATTCATGAGCTGTGGAAGCAATTTGACAAAGCGTTGGACTTTTTTTATCAGTCTCTTGCAATTGCTGAACACCTAAATAATCTTGATCAGATAGCCATAAGAAAGGCCAGCATAGCATCTGCTTACAAATCAATGCAAAATTTCGATCTGGCTCTTGATTATCTTGAGAGATCTCTGGCACTTGAAACTGAATTAAACAATGAAGTGCGCATGGGCTACAGGATGGATCAAATGGGTGAAATCTTTACAATTCTGGGGGATTTTGAAAAAGCCGAAGAGAAGCTGCTTTCGGCTTTGGAAATTTTCCGGAATAACAGAATTCTTGTTTCTGAAAGCATCGTTCTTAATCACATTGGATTCAACTACATGAAGAAAAATGATTATGAAAACGCGTTGAACCGCTATATTGAAAGCCTTGCCATAGCAGAGCAAACAGGCTTCAATAATATGAAACAAAAAAACCTGAGGGAGCTTTCATCACTCATGCAGAAAAAAAAGAACTACTCTGAAGCCCTTGAGTATTACAAGCAATTTGTAGCTATCAGAGATTCCGCATTTACCGAACAAGCCCGCCGACAGTTGCTCGACTTTCAGGTGAAATACGAAAGTGAACATAAAGAAAAAGAGCTGGCAATTATGAACCAAAAAAGGCTTGAAGACCAACTAAAATTAAATCAAGCCAGACAACAGCACATTTTAATGTTTGGGATCGTTACCATTTTGATATTTCTACTTGGCACTTTGTACAGCAGATTTCAAATTAAAAAGCGTGCTCAAATTAAACTTTCTGAAGCAAACAGGCAGCTTAATCTAATGAATCAAACCAAAAACAAGTTTTTTACTATCCTTGCTCACGACCTAAAAAACCCGATCTATGCATTCCGAAACATTTCAACTTCTGTTCACGAGAACTATGCTGAACTTAGCAGAGAAGATTTAAAATATTACACCGGTGAACTTAAAAACACATCTGAGAAATTGTGTGCATTCCTAGACGACCTTTTAAAATGGGCAGCATCCATCACCGGTCGACTTGTACCTAAAGCAGACTCGATTGAGCTTAAACCGCTATTTGAAAAATTAGTCGATCTTTGCAGCCCTATGGCAAAGTCTAAGAAACTAAGCATAAGTGTGGACATACCTAATGGACATCTTGTTTGGGCAGACAGGAACATGATAAATACCATTTTCCGAAATATCATCTCAAACGCGATTAAGTTTACTCCTGAGAACGGATGGATAAAAATCCAAAGCAATATGCAATCAATCCATACGGAGATAAAAATATCGGACAGCGGAATTGGAATTCTACCAAAAGATCTGCCAAAGTTATTTGATATCGGCAATGACCCATCCAGAATTGGGAATAGCAATGATAAAGGTATGGGATTCGGACTGTTTCTATGCAAAGAATTTATAGACAAGAACAATGGAGAAATAAGAGCCGAAAGTCAACCCGGTAATGGGACTATTTTCCAAATAGTATTGCCAAACAAACAACCAAAATAACGAATCATGATCAATACCAAAAAGATAATCATTGTTGATGATCACAAAATTGTAAGAGACGGCATCCGGGCCATGTTGTTGTGCAACAAATCATTTTCTGTGGTTGGTGATTTGGCCTCAGGAAAAGAACTTTTTCAACAACTCAATTCATTAACTCCCGATATTGTGATACTGGATATTGGAATGCCAGAAATGAACGGTGTTGAGATTACCGGGAAGCTGAACAGGGAATACCCCGCCGTCAAAGTTTTAATATTGAGTGCCAATGCAAGTGAAGACTGGATCGTTTCAGCCATAAAAGCCGGTGCTGTAGGATTTTTACCCAAGGAATGCTCAAGCGGAGAACTCATCAAAGCCCTCCGTCATATTTCCCGGGGTGAAAATTATTATGGAGAATCCATTGCCTCCATTATTTATCGGAGTTATGTCAATATTCTTCGAGATAAAGAATCCCCAAAAAGAACAGAAGAACTGACTGAACGGGAATCAGACGTTCTCAAAGCGTTTTCCGAAGGACTGAGCTTTAAAGAAATTGCAGACAAACTATGCATCTCTCCCAGAACAGTGGAATCCCATAAAATTAACATCCTCAACAAACTTGAACTAAAGAACACCATTGAAATGGTGAAATATGCCATTAAAAACGGAATTATAGATTTGTAACTCCCCTCTCACAACAAAAAGGAAGCATTCATTTCTACAAGTTATATCTCTTGCCCAAAGAGGTTGTCTCGTAAGTCATATTTCCGCCACTCAATTACAATGGCTCCATGTTTCACTAAGTAAATATCTGATTGACATTATGCGCTTTGTGCTTCTTTGTGCCCCAAAGTCTTTGTAACATTTTCTAACGTTTACTACTTTTTTAGACAAGCTCTTCGCTGAGCCGGACAGTTTATTCCACCCCTTGTTAGGACTCATGTTTTATCATAACAAAAACAGAGACCAACCAAATACGGGATTTCACCTACTTCATCCGGGATTTCACCTATCTGAATTTCCGTATATCAACCGATTGATATGACTTGCCATTAGGTCTTAGCTTTGTGTTATACATAAAATGGTTTATCTGACTATCAGTTCGTAAAATGAAAAAGCCTTATTTAAAAACAATCATTGCAACCGTCAGAAAACTAAATGAGCAGGCAGAAGAATACCGGAAAAATGGAAAGCTCATAAAAGCCTCCAATCTGACATTAAAAGTTGATGAATTGCTGGCTGCATGGCAAAAAAAAAGACCTGCCAGCAAAATTTTACAAAAGATCGGAATGAAAAATGAGATATGCCGAAACAGAATAATTCACGACATGATAAAAAGCATCCATTTAGAACACAATATTCATAAAAAACCATGAATAATGCATACAGATAATCATTATCAATCCATCTGAGATTTTACTTCTAAACTAAAAACAATTATGAAAACACTGCAAAATCTATTACTGGTCACTCTTATCATATGGTTTGCATTGCCCGCCACATCCAAAATCTGCGGAGTAAGAGATGTAAGGATAAACCTGCCAAACAAATACGAATCATAACCCATTATGTCTGACTTTCATAAACATCTACTAAAATGAAAAAACTTATACTTATCGCAGCAATTCTTTGCCACATTTTGCCGGCAAATGCACAGTGGCAATGGATAAACCCTATGCCACCAGAAACTCATTACAAATCTGTAGCACATGTTACTGAACAAACATATGTTACGATGGGGGAAAGTTTAATCTTAAAAACTCAAGATGGAGGAAGATCATGGATGCAGACAGCACATCCTTCTGTTACAAATTTAAATAAAGTATTATTTCTAAATACTGAAACCGGCTTTGTGGTGGGTGATGACGGATTGCTTTTAAAATCCTCTGATGGAGGCAACAGCTGGCAGGAAATGAATACGGGTACCGAGTCCACCTTTTGGGATATTTTCTTTGTAAATGAGCAATTGGGCTTTATAGCCGCTAATGGAGGAAGGGTGTTTAAAACCACAGATGGTGGCGAAAACTGGTCGCTTCAGGAAGTGCCGGATGTATGGCAACATCTTAGGTTAATTAAGTTCTTCGACGAAAACACAGGCTATGTTGCCAGCATGCATGGACTGTTTGCCAAAACCACAAACGGAGGCGAAGACTGGGAAGTAATTGAGGAGGAGCTTAGTTTTTATTATATCAACGATATGCACCTTATTGATGCTCAAACCATATTGCTGGCATCTTATGGAGGTATATTCAAAAGCAGTGATGGAGGTGTAAATTGGGAAGAAAAGTTAGCTCCTGATGATGAAGAAATGGCCAATTTCTCTTTTGTAAGCGAAACAACGGGGTATGTACTTGGGCATCTGTCGCGCATCTATAAAACTGTTGACGGGGGAGAATCGTGGACCAACACCAACCTGTTGCCTGACTATTTCTTGTGCCATTTAAGTTCCTGTGAAAAAGCCATAGCTTTCGAAAATGAAAATCATGGGATACTGGTAGGTTTCGAAAATATTACCCAGCTTGATATGCAATCTAATACCTATAATAGTCATACTCAAAGCATAACAACCCATGACATCAAAGGTGCTGTCTTTATTAATGATACTACCATTGTGGCTGTCGGAAACAACAGTCTTTTAGCACGGTCAAATACCAACGGAAGAACATGGACTGTGCAAACCTTTAACCCCCCGGGACAATACGAAGGAGTTCATTTTATTGATGAAAATACCGGTTTTGCAGTAGGGAATTCTTACTCAGAGGAAAATTGGGGCCACAGGATCGTTAAAACAGATGATGGAGGCAATAGCTGGAGATCGGTATTATTTTCTACTTCTGAAGAATCAAATAATTTTAGAGAAAGATTAAGGGGTATTCATTTTCCCAATGCCAACACAGGATATGCTGTGGGTTCTGGTGGAGTAATATACAAAACCACCAATGGGGGTGAAGACTGGGTTTCAAAGGAATCCGGTGTTAGTGTTCAGCTGAATTCGGTATTTTTTACCGATGCCAATACCGGTTACGCCTGTGGAAGCAGCGGTACAATTGTCCAAACCAAAAATGGCGGTGATACATGGACAATAGCGAATACTCCAACTACCGACGGTATGTTTGCCATATCTTTTATCAATAACTCTATAGGTTTTGCTGCAGTAAGAGGGTGGGGAATGGTAAAAACAATTAATGCGGGAGAAAATTGGATCTGGATATCCTTGCCCGGTTCTCCCAACAGGATTATGCGTGATATGGTTTTCATTTCTGAACAAGTTGGTTATCTCGCCGGAAGTGATTATATGTTTACTACCCATGATGGAGGCGAAAGCTGGGAGCTCAACCCACTGCCGGGATCTCCCAGTATAAGCGGCTTAGCTGCAAGAAATGGAAATACAGTTGTAGCAGTGGGTTTTAATGGAACTATACTCAGGAAATATACCGGACCGGAGGAAACCCCGCTTGATGAGGATGATGACCAGGAACCACCAACATCTATCGAATTTCTAAACAGAGATGTCAATACTTTCCGGGTATATCCCAATCCTTTTGATAACCATATAATCATTAAAGGAAGATTTGAGCATAGCTCAACCGTTACAGTGTATATCTACGACATTCATGGCCGCCTTATATATCAAACAGAGCATAACACTTTTGGAGAAGAAACCTTCTATATAAACACACAAAGCATCTCAAATGG
Organism: Alkalitalea saponilacus; assembly: GCF_900168165.1. Taxonomy (GTDB): domain Bacteria; phylum Bacteroidota; class Bacteroidia; order Bacteroidales; family Marinilabiliaceae; genus Natronoflexus; species Natronoflexus saponilacus. The sequence continues at coordinate 95,461 of NZ_FUYV01000004.1, read as the reverse complement.
AATTTATTTATTGCGATTGACCAATAATCAAAACACACAAAATTTCAAAATTATCAAAAACAAATAATTTTTTTACCCAAAACTTAAATATTATGAAAAATAAAACTACAAAGCCATTGTTTTATGCATTTCTGTTCATGTTCTTTACCACAAACTCCTTTGCAGGCAAAAGCCTTGATACACCTGTTATAAGTCTGGATGCTGAGACGCTAGGCGTGAATGAATTCAGGATTAGCTGGGATGCCGTGGAAGGTGCAACCTATTACAAAATATGGGTTAGCGATTATAAGGAAGATTCTCAGACTTCGTATCTGCCTCTATACAACGGTAAGATAATCACATCAAACAACGCCTGGGTTATTAACCTTAATCATGAAAAAACATATGAGTGTTTTATTATGGCGTATAACGACAATGATAAATCTGCCAACTCAAATTATGTACAAGTTACGACCAAAGAACCCAATGTTGATCCACCCGTTTTGGAAGAAGCAACCAATATAACCGGGACAAGTTTTGACGTAAGCTGGAGTAGCATTGCGGGAAAGAATGTATATTACCAGCTTCTTGTTTCCGATGATGACTTCCTAACGCTTGTTCCTGGGTTTGACCTTGAATTCAGGCTTGTAACCAACATCACTGTGTCGGGTTTAAAACCCCTGACCACCTATAAATTTAAGGTAAAAGCAAAAGCATTGGATAACGAGTCTACATTCTCTCAAACACGGGAAGTCACTACCAAATTAACCCCTCCTGTTGCCTTGGCAGCCTCACCTGTAAAACACGACCAATTCACCGCAAACTGGACAAGTGTCGTCAATGCAACCGGCTACAAACTCTGGGTGGTAGATTCCAATCATCAACCTGTAGATGGCTTTTATCCCGCAATAGTAAACGATACCTTCAAAACTGTTACAGGGCTTAATCCTGAAGCAACTTACACATACTCGGTTATGTCGGTTGCAGGCGATCTGAGCTCAACACAATCAAACATTATTGAGGTTACTACGATTAATGAAAACATGCCGCAACCTCCTGTGGCTTTGGAAGCCACACATGCATCCGGAGGTTGGTTCCTGATTAACTGGGAAGAAGTGGAGAATGCTGACCATTATAAGGTATATATCTCAACGGATAATTTCGCAAGCCATGTTCCGGATTATGATGGTTTTGTTGTTTATGGAGATGCTTTCCCGTTTGAGAACCTTAATTACCTTTTCGACGATGCTAGCCCTGCGACCGCCTATCAATACAGGCTAACTTCGGTGGCTAATGGTTACGAGTCGTTATTCTCAAATACGATTGAAGCATCCACAACCCCTATGCCTGAAATCCCTGCACCACCTTTAGCACTAGGTGCCATCGAAGTTACTGAGAATGGATTTACTGCACGCTGGGAAGAAGTTGATAACGGCATATTTTATAGAATCTATGTGTCTGATGATAATTTTGACACATACATTAGTGGCCAATGGGGAACAGCCTGGTGGACGCTCTCCCTCGAAATTGATGGTCTGGAATCGGGCACAACCTATCAATACAAAATCAAGGCTTGCAATGATTCCGGCCGTTCTGATTATTCAAATGTAATTGAAGTAACAACCCTTGCTACCGGCACTTCCATCAATAATATTACTGATTTAAACATCTCAATCTACCCCAACCCGGCGCAAAACCAAATAAACATTTCCGGTTTGGATAAAAACAGCACCCTCGAGATATTCTCCATCACAGGAGCAAAAATGATGAGCTTAGATAACCAGTCAGGTAATGTAAACCTTAATGTTTCAAACCTGGAGAATGGAATTTATATCATAAAAATCAATTCTAAAAAAGGGTTTGTGAGCAGGAAAATATTTATCAAGAAATAACTGGGCGGATAGTACGCCTCTGTGTGCTCTGTGCATTCCTCTGCGAGACTCTTTCTTAAATCACAGCATAATGCACAGGGCTTCACAGTAAACCAATAACATTTGCAAACCTTAAACACAAAAAAATGAAAAACTTACTAATTATACTACTGGCTTTTTCTGTTAACCTGGTTTTCGGACAGAAAGAAAGCACATTTAACTTTGTAATAGAAACTACCGAAGACAAAACCCAATACAAATTTGTGGTTGATAATGCTGTTGATTTAGAGGTTGACTGGGGCAATGGAAGCTCCGATACCTATAATGGAACTGATTCACCCATCCACGATTTTGGCGAAGCGGGCTTATGGACAATTAAAGTAAGTGGCGAGGCAAGCCGTATTAGCTTCCGGACCGGTTGGAACTGTGAGTATGCTGAAATGCTCAGAGACATTTTAACATCCGTCTCGGATGGCATTACCGGTATCACCAGTGCATGGAATATGTTCAGGGGAACAACTGTGGAAAGTTTTACCGCAGCAGACTTTTTTGACGATGCTTCTGCCAATGTTACTGATATGAGAGGTATGTTTCAAGACTCAGATTTCAATCAAGACATTGGAGGATGGGATGTTAGCAATGTTACTGATATGACAGAATTATTTAGGGGAACCTCTTTCAATAGGGATATTAGCAATTGGGATGTTAGCAATGTTACTAGCATGGGCGGTATGTTTCGGCATTCCGAATTCAATCAAGATATTGGAGTATGGGACGTTAGCAATGTTACAAATATGAACGGTATGTTTAGCCACACTGATTTCAACCATGACATAGGCTCTTGGGACGTAAGCAATGTTACAAATATGTCTGATATGTTTCACAATTCAGACTTTAATCAAGAAATTGATGGTTGGGATGTTAGCAATGTTACAACTATGAGATATATGTTTGCTTATTCAGAATTCAATAGTTCAATAGCAAGCTGGGATGTGAGCAGTGTTACCAACATGCTTTGGATGTTTGGCTATTCTGCTTTCAATCTAGACATTGGCGATTGGGATGTGGGCAATGTTATTAACATGAGCAGTATGTTTCGAAATTCAGACTTCAATCAAGACATTGGCGATTGGGATGTGAGCAATGTTACGGATATGAGTAATATGTTTCGAAATTCAGATTTCAATCAGGATATTGGCGGATGGGGTGTGGGCAATGTTACTAATATGCTTGTTATGTTTGGTGGTTCGAATTTCAATCAGGATATTGGCAACTGGGATGTTAGTAAGGTTATTAATATGTTAGAATTATTTGATGGAACTCCTTTCAACAAGGATATTAGCAGTTGGGATGTGAGCAATGTTACTAATATGATGCGTATGTTCCGAAATTCTGAATTCAATCAGGATATTGGAGGATGGGACGTTAGCAGTGTTACAAACATGCAGGAAATGTTTAGTGGCTCTGAATTTAATCAGGATATAGGCAGTTGGGATGTGAGCAATGTTAATAATATGATGTATATGTTTTGGGGTTCAGATTTCAATCAGGACATTAGCGGTTGGGATGTGAGCAATGTTACAACTATGAGTGACATGTTTGCTTATTCTGATTTCAACCAAGATATAGGGGGTTGGAATGTTAGTAGCGTTACAAATATGCAGGGAATGTTTTATCTCTCCGATTTTAACCAGGACATTAGCAACTGGGATGTTTCTAATGTGGAAAATTTTAGTTCTTTTCTATCAGTGTCAGAACTTTCAACCGAAAACTATAATAAGCTGCTAATAAAATGGTCGGAACTAGACCTACAACAAGGAATCAACTTTAGTGGGGGTAACAGCAAATATGACCTGGGCTTGCCCCAGGAAAAAAGGCAGTTTATTATTGATGAGTTTGGCTGGACGTTCAATGATGATGGCAACACCGGAAATGAAGTGTTCCTGCTTACCCTTTATGCCAACCCAAAATATGCCGGCGAAGTTGAAGGCGAAGGATTGTACTATTCAGACGATAATGTTGATGTTAAAGCGTTTGCTAATATGGGTTATGAATTTGCTAACTGGACTGATAATGATAGTGAAGAAGTGGACACAGAGGCAGAATTTGTATTTGTCATGCCGGCAGAAGCAGTAAGCCTTACCGCCAACTTTTCCCATATTGATTACCAACTTACCGTAAATATTAATCCTGAAGGCGCAGGCAGTGTTTCCGGGGAAGGCGCTTATATCATGAACCAGGAGGTTACATTAGCAGCCACAGCAAATGAAGGCTATGGGTTTATTAATTGGACAGATGGCGAAAATATTCTATCCGATGATGAAACTTACTTTTTTACAATGCCCGCTGAGGTTGTTACTATTACCGCTAATTTTTCAGAAACTACATCCATTACGGAAGCGGATTACGCTAACCCCGTAAAAATCTACCCCAACCCGGCGCAAAACCATATTAATATTTCCGGTTTGGATAAAAACAGCACCATTGAGATATTCTCAATCACAGGAGCAAAAATGATGCGTTTGGAAAACCAGTCCGGAAATGTAAATCTTAATGTTTCAAACTTGGAGAATGATATTTACATCATTAGAATCAGCTCAGAGAAAGGAGTTTTGAGCAGAAATATCTTTATAAACAAATAACCCTTAGATATTCTAAATACAGGCGAATCTATGTGCATTTCCCCAGTAATTTAATTGGAAACACATAGTTTCGCCCCTTGATTATCCTCTCTTTTGTTTATTCATTACTCCTACCTCAAAAGTAAGTTCCCATAACAAAAATCGACCATGGGGAAAGAACCATTAAAAACCTGGAATTAAAAGGTTTGATTAAAGCACATCTTGAATATTACCAACATTGGCGTTTTCACTGGCTAAATTGTATATCAGATTGGTATTATCCAGATATATTTATCAACTTATCCAAGTCCTTTAATACCTCCGGTTGAATTCCTCAGTTGTGCAATCATCCCTGCTTCTTCTATAAAAAGGCAATAATCAGCAATATTATTCCGGCTGACTGATAGTGCTGTAGCTATTTTTGTCATATTAGGTTAAAATGGAACACTTTGCGCTATAATTGACGAAAGCTGTTTCAGTTTCCCTCCGGCAGCCATATTCATAACGGCATACAAAGGAATATCTGTCTCCATTGTTTAATTGTTTAATTGATAAACCAACCTACCCATCCGTTACACACCCATCCGATGCAGAACTTACAGAACGACGAAACTTCTTGAGAATCCCTATAAGTTCCAAACCTTCTGTGCGTTTCCATCTTTTACGTCTTTCGGCAATCTCTTCTTCTGAGAGATTTACAGAGATACTATTTTTAGTGATATCTATTGTTATCAAATCTCCATTTTTCAAAAGGCCTATCACGCCTCCTTCGTATGCTTCAGGAGTTATGTGGCCAACAACGAAACCATGAGAACCGCCGGAAAATCGTCCATCGGTAATCAGTGCCACATCTTTACCTAGTCCGGCTCCCATTACAGCACCAGTAGGTTTGAGCATTTCAGGCATTCCCGGGCCACCTTTTGGTCCACAGTTACGAATAACTATCACTTCACCCGGCTTAACTTCATTTTTAATTCCCTCAATGGCTGCTGATTCATTGTCATAAACTCTGGCAGGGCCTTCAAAACGCAAGCCTTCCTTACCGGTGATTTTGGCCACGGCACCTTTCTCTGCCAGATTTCCGTATAAAATCTGTAAATGACCAGTTTTTTTTAACGGATTGCTAACGGGTCTTATAATATTCTGATCGGCAGGAAATTCGGGCACTGCGTCAAGATTTTCGCTAAGTGTTTTTCCGGTAACCGTCATACACGAGCCATCTAACAACCCCTCTTTTAATAAAAACTTCATTACACCCGGGATTCCACCAATGTCATGCAAATCCTCCATAAGATACTTTCCGCTTGGTTTTAAATCTGCCAGATAAGGAACCCTGTCGCTGATCGTCTGGAAATCATCGATGCTCAAAGGAACCTCGACAGCTTTTGCCATGGCAATAAGATGAATTACGGCATTGGTAGAGCCTCCTAAAGCCATTATTAGTGAAATGGCATTTTCAAAAGCTTTTCGGGTCATGATATCACGTGGTTTCAGATCCAATTCAAGAACCACTCGTATTGCTTTTGCGATGCGTTCAGCCTCGCTGAATTTTTGTGGACTCACCGCAGGGTTCGAAGAGGAGTAAGGCAAACTCATTCCCATACATTCAATGGCCGCGGCCATTGAATTTGCAGTATACATTCCACCACAGGCACCTGCTCCGGGGATACTATGTTTGATTATCCCTTTATAGTCGAAATCGGAAATATTTCCCCGCAAACGCTCTCCATATGCTTCAAAGGCAGATACAATATTCAAATCCTGGCCTTTCCATTGACCTTTTTTTACCGTTCCTCCATACATCATAATAGCTGGCCGATTGAGTCGTCCTAATGCAATCATCGCTCCTGGCATATTTTTATCACACCCCACAATAGGCACAACAGCATCGTAAAATTGAGCACTCACTACAATTTCAATGGAATCGGCAATCAAATCTCTGGACGGCAATGAATACATCATACCGGTGGTACCATTGGTTATGCCGTCACTCACTCCAATTGTATGAAATATAAGTCCGTATAAATCCTCTTGTCGATCGACCTCCTTCTTAACACTCGTTGCCAAATCGTTCAAATGCATGTTACAGGGATTCCCTTGAAATCCGGTACTCACAATTCCAACCTGTGCTTTTTTCTGGTCGTTTTCATCCATGCCTATGGCGTAGAGCATTGCCTGAGCAGCGGGTAAACTATCGTCTTGAGTTATTATGCGGCTGAATTTATTAAGCTTTTCTGCCATGATTAATGTTTTAGTTGTTGTTTACTTATATAGGTAAGACTAATTTACCCTTCCTGATTTTACAAATCATAAGTTTTCACCAGAAATCAGGAAAGGTTTACCAATCTGTTAGTAAACAAACAAATTGAAAATTTTGTTGTAGCGAAAGCAAGACAATTCTGAAGAAAGAAAAATAATATCATATTGGCATCAATAACTTCATTAATTAAGAGGGAAAAAACATTGAAAAACACTTCCTTCTCCAGGTTTACTTTTAACACAGATTATTCCATTATGAATATCAATGAATTCTTTACATAATAGTAAGCCCAATCCGGTTCCTGCTTCATTTTCGGTTCCCTTGGTAGAAGTATTATCTGATATTCTAAACAAGCCTGATAACTGGGATTTATTCATGCCAATACCATTATCAGCTACCGAAAGCAGAACTTTCTCATCACTTTCTTTTTGAATCAATTGAGCTGATATTTCAATTTTCCCGTTTTTTTGTGTGTACTTTATTGCATTTGATATCAAGTTTCGAACAATGGTTTCAAACATATTTTCATCAGCAAACATTACAAAGCCACAGGGTATTGTATTTTTAAAAGAGATTGACTTCTTTTCAGCCATTTGATGCAATAATCTTAGTTCCTTCTCTACTTTCTCATATGGTCTAAAATGTATTGGTTTGAAGACAATTGTATTACTCTGAGCTCTGGCCCAATCCAGCAAATTTTCCAACAAACCATGAGTGTGTTTAATGCTTTCATTAATTGTTTGAATGCATTCTACTTTATTCTTTTCATCAAGTTCGTTTTTCAACATCAGTAAATCCGAGAGGCCCCATATGGTGCTGATTGGGTTCTTTAAATCGTGGGCTATAATGCCAAGAAACTTATCTTTAGCTTGATTCAATTTTTCAAGCTCTTGGTTTTTCTTTTCAATTTCTTCTTTAATCTGAAAAGATTCTACTGCTTTTTTCTCAAGCAGGTCATTGGCCAATAAGGTTTCGTCGTACAAAGTCTTAGTTCTTGACCGCTCCAGGTTTAATAGTTTATTGGATTTAAAAAGCCTGAATCTTAGTCTGTATTGCATTCTATTTATGATAAACCCGACAGCGATTATTGGATATATATCGGCCAAAACAATAAATTCCTTGCTGGAAGGTTGATGAATAAAAATAAGAATCAGCGAAAAAACAGTGATTGGAAATGCATAAATGAAAGCCGTTAATCTGTCGCTCTGTTTTATGTCCAGAGAAATTAAGAAAATCACCAATATGGTTCCTGTTACACTTGGAGCTAATCCATCGTCATGCAAGTGAATGAGACACTTTCCATACATCATCAGCTGAAGTGCCAAATAAATTGACACATATATATAACTCTTAAATTTGTAGTATTTATGTTTGGATATCAGGTGAGTAATTAATAGAATAACAATCAATGATAAAGGAAGCAGACGTGTAGTTACAGCCAAAGGGTTTTGCCTGACGTTCCAATCGGAATAAATGTAAAAGGTTAAAATCAATATACCAAGTGAAAGAACCAGAGTTAGATTTTTCAAAAAAACTCGTCCCAAATATCTTTCAAAATCTTCCTTAAAGTATCTTTGATCTGCTTTATTATTCATTATCCAGAATGTCGATATTTTATTGGTTTCGCTTCCCAACCAAGTCTATAAAAGTTAAATTAATGAATAATAAATCACTAAAAAACCATTTCATATGATGATAAATTAGTATTTAATATTTCGTAAAGTTAAAATAAATATTTCCCAAAAAAACCTCAACATTAGTCCGCAAATTCTCTTCTATTAATTGAAATTGGGTGTTTCATAAAGTTATGATTTTTTTTGGATCAGCAAATTAAGTTATTCACTTTCATACCGCCAAATATGATAATTAAATTGCCAAAGAATGAGTATCTTTAAAAAACTATTAATATAAATCACTGGAATGATTACAATTACAAAACAGAACAAAATTCCTAAAGCTTCAATTTTGAACAAAATTGAAGAACCTTTTAATTACATTGATAGTTTTTGTGGTTTTATCACTACAAATGGAAAGAAAATCAACAAGGTAGATTTTCTTAATCAATTCAAGAACAGTGGTCCTAGATGGGGCGATCAATTGTTGGTTCTTAGAGATAAAATTGTGGGGATATTTGGCTTAAAAACATCGAATAAGACAACAAATGCGACTAAGCAATTAGATAAGACTGAATATTTGATTGGAGAACAAATAGGTATTTTTAAATTATTCGACCAGTCAGAAAATGAATATATACTAGGAGAAAACGACAAACATTTAAATTTCAGAGTTTCCTTATTGACTGAAAATGGAGGCAATGGAAATAACAAAACAAAATTAACCATTACCACTGCAGTAAAATTCAACAACATTTTTGGAAACATCTATTTTTTCCCCGTTAAACCCATTCACAAACTATTGGTTCGGGCTTCCCTAAAAAAGACCATTCAACAATTAGAAAGAGAGATATTGAATAATTAGCTTGATGTTATAAGTCCACCAGCCTCAAATGAGGCTGGTGGCATTAATATTTATTGACCCTGTCCCAATGAAAAAGCAGGCTTCCCTTCAAAAGCATACAAATTTTCAGTTTTTATAACATCAATATCATTATCAACAGCAGTTTGCATTAGTTGAATGATATCCTGTTTGGAAATATTTTTTTCATCTATATGCTTGAATCTGCATCGCCAATGATCGGTGCAAAAAGTTTCAGAAAAACCATCGGGGAAGACTTTAATTCCGCGATTGGTTATCATACTTAATTGCACAGAAGGGGTGTTAACTTTTTTAAGAATGTCTGCCAGATCATCGGAGCTGGAACCGTTCCAGTGAACAAACAGATCGACACCCAAAAGTTCCTTTTTCTGGGCAGGTTTCCTCTGATACTTTGGAAGGTTAAGGGCTGCATTTCCGGATAAACTGACAGCGGGTAATTGCGATGGTTTTTGACCAAGATTGCTGATCACTGCATCTGCAAATTCCTTTGTCCCCACTTTTTCTCGACTGGTACCTTCTTTAAAAATGTCGTAAGTATGTATTCCATCCTCGATGGTTTTAAGCCACGCGTTCTGAACTTTCTCGGCTACTTCAACCTGGCCAATGTGAACCAGCATGAGTACAGCTCCTTGCAACAAACCAGAAGGATTGGCCATATTTTGTCCTGCTCTTCTCGGAGCGGAACCATGTATGGCTTCGAACATGGCACACTCCTCTCCTATGTTTGCTGAGCCGGCCAAACCAACAGAACCGGCTATTTGAGCAGCGACATCACTCAAAACATCACCGTACAAGTTGGGCATCACAATGACATCGAAAGCCTCCGGAGTATCAGCCATTTTTGCAGCACCAATATCAATGATCCAATGTTCATTTTCTATGGTGGGATAATCTTTTGCTATTTCATCAAACACCTGGTGAAACAAACCGTCGGTTTGTTTCATTATGTTGTCTTTGGTGAAACATGTTACTTTTTTCCGACCATATTGTTTTGCATATTCAAATGCATAACGAACAATTTTCTCACATCCGGGACGACTAATCAACTTCAAGCATTGCACAACTTCATCGGTTTGCTGATGCTCAATACCGGCATAAAGATCCTCTTCATTCTCACGTACAATTACAATGTTCATTTGTGGATGTTTGGTTTTCACAAATGGATGCAAACTGATACAAGGACGAATGTTGGCATACAATCCTAAAAATTTTCTGGTGGTAACATTCAGACTTTTATATCCTCCCCCCTGTGGAGTAGTGATGGGAGCTTTCAGAAATATTTTATTTCTGCGAATGATGTCCCACGACTCTTTTGCAATACCGGCAGTATTGCCGGCCAGATAGACCTTTTCTCCAACCTCAATTTCATCCACGTCAATTTTTGCTCCGGCAGCTTTTATGATTGCTAGTGTAGCATCCATTATTTCGGGGCCAATGCCATCCCCTTTTGCAACTGTTATTCTGGTCATTTTTATAAAATTTTGAATTAAGCAAACACAAATTGAGAAAATTTATTCATAAGTTTTTATTTAAATTTACAATACAATACATAAAGAATATTTATGAACTACACACTTAATCAATTACGGATTTATCAGAAAGTGGTGCAAACAAACAGCATCACAAAAGCTGCATAAGAGTTATATTTCACCCAACCGGCAGTCTCAATTCAACTAAAAAACTTTCAGGAACAGTTCGAAGTGCCATTGATTGAAATTATAAACCGGAGGATTTTTGTGACTGATTTTGGGAAAGAGATAGCCACTGCTGCGGAAAAAATATGAAAAGAGAATATTTGAAAACATGCCACTTATTTACCGCGAACAAGGCACGTTATGGAAAAATTCATTTTTGAAAACAACCTGCCCATCACAAAACAGATGGAACTTACCACCAATGAAGCTGTAAAACAAGCAGTCATTGCAGGATTAGGCTATTCTATTACGCCCCTGATTGGTATAAAAAAAGAACTACAGAATCGACAACTACAAATCATTCCGGTGAAAGGATTCCCGATAATTTCAACATGGTATTTAATCTGGAAAAAAGATAAAAAGCTTACATCGTAAGCTTCAGCCTATTTAAATATATCGAAAAAGAGAAGGATAATAATATAATAAATTAATTTAACTGGTTTGAAATATATTAATTAATAAAACCAAACTTGTTATGACATGTTTTTGTGAATTATCATTAAAAACTTCTTTGATTTTTGTATTTTGCGTTAAATACAAAATGCCTTTATCATGAAACAAGTAAGTACAATTTTATCAATACTGTTAATTATCGCCCTTTCATCCTGTGGCGGATCTTCCTCTTCAGTTAATATAACAAAGGAATTAATATTCAGCGACGATTTTTCAAATGGCCTGAATAAAATGAAATGGGTGGTTGAAATCGACTCCACGCCACAATCAAGGGTTTATGTTGAAAATGGTCAACTTATTACCGATACAGAGGGAGGTGTAACAGTTTGGCTCAACAAAGAACTGAGTGGAAACTACATCATTGAATACCAGAGAACCGTAATGGTTGAAGATGGAATAAACGACCGTTTATCTGATCTGAATCAATTTTGGATGGCATCTGATCCAAATAATGAAAACCTCTTCACCCGATCTGGGAAATTTGAGGAATATGATGATTTATCTCAATATTATGTTGGAGTTGGAGGAAACTATAACACCACAACCAGATTCAGAAAGTATGATGGGTATGGCGAAAGGATAATTATTGAAGAAAAAAATGAACCACCCTATTTACTTGAAGCAAATACCACATATAATGTGAAAATTAAAGTAAATAATGGTAACATATCATTTTGGATGAATGATCTGTGCTATTTTGAGTATGAGGACTCGGAACCACTCACCAGTGGATATTTTGGTTTTCGGTCAACATGGTCACGACACCACATTGATTTTATAAATATTTATAAAATCCACTAGTTTCTGAAAAACTTGTTAGCCCAATTTAATAAATCATTCACTTGGAACTTCTTTCATTAAAGACGATGTACCAAACACCTCATATTACAATGAAAAAAAATAAACTTTTGCCTGTGTGGATCTTATCCATCATCCTAACCAACTTCAATATTGGATTTGCAGAAAACCCTAATAAAAGAGCCAACATAAATTGGCTTGATCAGTCTGCTCCATCTCACTTTTCAGGTACAACCTTTGGTGTACCTTGGGAGCGCGGGTTAATTGAACCAGACCTGACCTTTAAACTAATGAGTGATGAACATACATCTCTTGATGTTCAAACCTGGCCATTCGCATTCTGGCCAGATGGTTCAGTTAAGTGGACTGCAGTAGCAGTTAGCCCCCACGACCATTTGCCTGAAAGCCTAAAGTTAATTGAGGATTTAAATCCGATATACAAGAACTCTCTTAAAGTAATTGAAGATAAAAAATCAATAACCATTAAAACCGGAATAGTGGAAGTTACCATTAACAAATCCGGATCAAACATTTTTGAGTCCATATCTCGCGAAGGTGTGATATCTGCAAAAAATGGACATTTGGTGGTTTTGCACCAAAACACACCTGAATTAAGTCCGGAATTCGCAGTTGTAACAACCCATTTTACGGGACAAATCAAAGATGTGTTATTGGAGCAAGACGGACCGATACGATCTGTTGTAAAACTATCAGGTATTCATCAATCGGATAATAATACTCAGCTCATGCCTTTTTCAGTTCGTTTGTATTTTTATGCGGGATCAGAAAATATTAGAATTATGCACTCCATTACATATGATGGAGATGAAGAGAAAGATTTTATTCGTGGTATCGGAGTTCGTTTTGATGTTCCCATGCACAATGCACAAATGCACGATCGGCACATCCGTTTTTCTGGAGAGAATGATGGTATTTTTGCAGAAGCAGTTAAAGGGTTGACAGGATTACGCCGTGATCCCGGACCGGAAATTATTTCAGCTCAATTGGAGGGCCGGATGACACCTGCTGTTGAAGAGTTTCCTGAAAGAGTGCGTCGTGGCTTACCTTATATTCCGACTTTTGGTGATTATACCCTATTTCAATCTTCCGCAAATGCATTCAGAATAAGAAAAAGAACTGCACCGGGTCATGCATGGCTAAATGCAGGTAATGGTTCTCGCTCCTCCGGAGCTGGTTTTGTAGGTTCACCCTTGGGAGGTGTGGGATTTGGAATTAGGAATTTTTGGCAATCTTATCCTGCTCAAATCGATATACGAAAGGCAAATACCGACAACGCGCAAGTTACTTTGTGGTTATGGGCACCTGAATCAGATCCTATGGATCTGCGATTTTATCACGACGGAATGGGTATGGATACATACGAGAAACAATGGGAAGGTCTTGAGATCATTTATGAGGATTATGAACCAGGTTTTGGTCGTCCCATAGGTGTCGCCAGAACCAGTGAACTGGATTTATGGGTTCCGGGTAAAACTCCCCCAAGAGAAAAATTTGCTAGTTACGCTGCCTCCGTTGCCAAGCCGCCTATATTGATAGCCGATCTTCAACATATCCATGATGCAGGAGTTTTTGGTGGTTTATGGACTGTAAAAGATTCATCTGACACAGATCCAATTAGAAATCAAGTTACCGACAAGTTAGATTGGCTATTTGATTATTATAAGAAAAGCGTGGATATGCATAATTGGTATGGTTTCTGGGATTATGGTGATTTTATGCACACCTACGATTATGACCGCCATGTGTGGAGATATGATGTTGGTGGGTATGCCTGGGACAATTCAGAACTTGCTACAGATATTTGGTTATGGTACTATTTTCTCCATTCCGGCAGAGCGGATGCATTTAGGATGGCTGAGGCCATGACACGTCACACCGGAGAAGTTGATGTTCATCACATTGGATCATTTGCGCCACTAGGCTCCCGGCATAATGTCCTACATTGGGGGTGCAGTGCCAAACAATTAAGAATCAGCACGGTTGCTAACAGGCGATATTATTACTATCTCACAGCCGATGAACGTGTAGGAGACTTAATGGATGCTCAGATTGAGGCTCATCGGTCACTTCACGATGTGCCCCCACTTCGAAAAAGAGTTGATGTTGATTTAAGTGATCCCTCCAAAGTATTGTTAAGTTTTGGAACAGACTGGGGATCAATCGTGTCAGCCTGGCTAACCGATTGGGAGCGCAATAAGAACAAAGCATCATACAACAGAATTCGCAATGGAATGAAATCAATAGCCGCCCAACCTCAGGGCTTCTTTACCGGTGTTGGTATGATGGATGTTGAGTCAGGAGCTTTTGAAATCTCCGAGAGCGATCAAATTGTTGTTTCCCATTTAAATGCCGTTTTTGGTCTGGTTGAAATTGTTGCTGAACTTATTGACCTGATTGACATTCCTGAATTTGAAGAAGCATGGTTGCAGTATTGCAAACTTTATAATGCTTCCGATGAAGAGCAATATGCGGTATTGGGAACAGTCTCGCGCAACAGAGGCCTTAGGCAAGGACATTCTCGATTAACAGCTTATGCTTCAATGAAAAAATCAGATAAAGAATTGGCTTTACGCGCCTGGGAAGAATTCATACTTAATGATGCTGAAAGATCTTTAAAAATACCTAAGACTGTTGAAATTAAATCGCTTTATTCTTTAAATCCAATAATTGAAGCACCTGATATTTCTACTAATTATGCGGCTCAATGGGGACTTGCTGCTATGCAGATTTTACGGCTTATAGATGTTAACAAGAATGCTGTAAAGTAATACTTGCATATTCCGGAGCAATTCGGACAGTCATTTCGTTTAATTGCGGACAGTCATTTCGGAGTATTGCCGGCCAGATAAACCTTTTCTCCAACCTCGATTTCATCCACTTCAATTTATGCTCCGGCAGCCTTTATGATTGCTAGTGTAGCATCCATTATTTCGGGGCCAATGCCATCCCCTTTTGCAACTGCTATTCTGGTCATTTTTAAATATTTTGAATTAAACAAACACAAATTGAGAAAAATTATTCATAAATTATTATTCAAACTTGCAATACTATACATAAATAATATTTATGAACTACACACTTAATCAATTACGGATATACCAGAAAGTGGTGCAAACAAACAGCATCACAAAAGCTGCAGAAGAGTTGCATCTCACCCAACCGGCAGTTTCAATTCAATTGAAAAACTTTCAGGAACAGTTCGAAGTGCCATTGATTGAAATTATAAACCGGAGGATTTTTGTGACTGATTTTGGGAAAGAGATTGCCTCCGCCGCAGAAAAAATTTTATCTGAAGTGCACGCCATAAACTATATGATGCAAGCACATAAAGGGTTGCTTACCGGAAAATTGAAATTTTCAATTGTTTCCACAGCAAAATACGTAGCACCATTTTTTATTGTCGATTTTATTAAACAACATCAGAGCGTAGAACTATTGCTGGATGTAAAAAACAAGGCACAGGTTATGAATAGCCTGGAAAGAAATGCTGTTGATTTTTCATTGGTAAGTGTTTTACCAACCAACCTAAACATTGAAAAAATGGGATTAATGCAAAATAAACTTTTTGTGGTAGGAAATACCGATGAACCGTTCACCAAGAAAAAATATGACAAAAGAATATTTGAAAACATGCCACTTATATACCGCGAACAAGGTTCTGGAACAAGGCACGTTATGGAAAATTTCATTTTGGAAAACAACCTTCCCGTCACAAAAAAAATGGAACTTACCACCAATGAAGCTGTAAAGCAGGCAGTCATTGCCGGGTTGGGCTATTCTATTATGCCCCTGATTGGTATAAAAAACGAACTACTGAATCGACAGCTACAAATCATTCCGGTGGAAGGATTCCCGATAATTTCCACATGGTATTTAATATGGTTAAAAGATAAAAAGCTTACACCATTAGCTTCAGCCTATTTAAAATATATCGAAAAAGAGAAGGATAATATTATAAAAAATAAATTTAACTGGTTTGAAGAGTACTAAACATAACTTCAACAAAAATACTTTATCTTTATTCTTAGTATCAGGCATTTTAAATTACAGTTTATCAATCGCCTTTTGTCGTATAAAAACAAACAAATGGAGCTACAAATCAACCTTTTGAAAAATAAAAAGTCAAGAACCAGAATCTTTTATGGGATAATCCTTGTACTCTTTTCAATTTCATTTTTAATTATTAAACCACTTAAAGATGGCCACATCAGCACCTTTGATTGGGTATATGTTATAGTATTTATGCTACTGGGCATTGGCCATCTGATTGAAGGGTATGGATTTTCATTTTCCACATTTTTAAATAGAGAAGCATTTGTTCATATTGGAGATTCCGGCTTAAAAATTAAGAAAGATGCGTTTTCCAAAGAAAAAGAAATTGAATGGAATCATGTTAAAACAATTGAATACAAATCGGCTCAATATAAAATAGGTATGAATAATAACGAAATCATACATATAGATATCCCCACAGATGATTATCATCGGGTTCAGATTATTAAGGAATCTGTAAATCATTATGCAGAAAAAAATGAAATTCAAATAATATATCCTAACACAAATTCATGAATAAAAAAAGAGTTGCATTAGTAACAGGTGTAAGTAGAATTAAAGGTATTGGGAAAGCCATATGTATTGAATTGGCCAAACAAGGAATAGACATTTTTTTCACCTACTGGCGACAATATGACAAATCCATGCCATGGGGGATTAGTGATAATGAACCGGAAATGATTAAAGATGAAATATCAGATCTGGGTGTTCATTGTAAGCACTATGAAGCTGATTTAATGAATGAATCAAGTATCGAACTGATATTTAAAATAATAAAAGAAAACTTTGGTTCGGCTTCTATTTTAATAAATAATGCTACCTACAGCACGCAAACAGATATTAAAAACATTACATCGGAGAATCTGGATAACCATTACATGGTTAACCTAAAAGCACCACTTCTGCTAACACAAAAATTTGTAGAGCAATATGATGGAAATGCCCATGGACGAATTATAAACATCACATCAGGCCAAAGTTTGAGTGCAATGAGCAACGAAATAGCCTACGCAGTTACTAAGGGAGGAATAGAAACATTTACTAAAACCATGCAGCATGAACTTGGTTTTATGAACATCACAATAAATGCAGTCAATCCTGGCTTAACTGATTCCGGGTGGATAAACTCCGGTTTGTTAGACCAAAAGCAAACCGAGATTTTTCGAAAAAGATTTCCTCAAGGAAGATTTGGCCTGCCTGCTGATGCAGCTAAACTGGTTGGATTTCTTGTAAATGAAGATGCCGATTGGATAACAGGCCAAATTATTCATTCAGAAGGGGGATTTATAAGAGAAAGTTATGAGTATTAAACGTAACATTGTTTATATTTGAAAAGGCAGAGTCAAAATATGCACACAAATACTATCTCAACGCACAGCTTAACTATGGATTAACTAAATAATTTCCAGATGAAGCGAGTTCTGAGGCTTCGGGATGGAACAAGCAATTATAAACAGATGAAACGCCCATGAGTGAGCAACTCACAACAAGAAGATGAAAATAGCACCTCATGGATGTTCCATTTGGCCAATGACTTAAACAAATTATTTTCAAATGAAACGCCCATGAGTGGGAAACTCACAACAAGAAAATGAAAATAACACCTCATGGAAGTTCCATTCGGCCAATTAATTAACTAAATTATTTTCGGATGAAAGCAACAGTTATTTTAATGGTTATATTTTTGACAACCATTGGTGTAAATGCTCAGGACGTATCAGGAAAATGGTACGGAATAGTAGAAGTTCCCGGAGCTTCGTTACCTATTGTTTTTAATATTGAGGAAACCGATGATGGATTTGTGTCAACCCTCGACAGCCCTGACCAGGGAGCTTATGGAATAGAGGTTAAAACAACAACATTTGTTGAAGGCATTTTAACAATTGAAATTCCAGGATTATTTCTGAAATACTCAGGAGAATTTGAAAACGAAGAAATTAAAGGAACATTTTCACAAGCGGGATTTGATACTCCGTTGATATTAACACGCAACGAACCTGAAAAAAAACCTTTACAAAGACCACAAGAACCCACTCCTCCATTTCCTTATCATTCTGAAGATGTGATTTTCAAAAATAAAGAAGCAGGAATTAAACTGGCCGGAACACTAACTTTCCCATACGGCAATAAAAAACACCCGGCAGTTGTTCTAATAACAGGTAGTGGTGCACAAAACCGGAATCAGGAGATTTTTGGACACAAACCATTCCTGGTATTATCAGATTATTTAACCCGGCATGGAATTGCGGTTTTAAGGTTTGACGATCGGGGTTATGGAGAATCGGAAGGCGATTTTTCCATTGCAACATCGCAGGATTTTGCATCCGATGTGCAAAGTGCTTTTGAATATCTTATGACCCGCCCGGAAATTGACAGCAAGCAAATTGGTTTGATTGGTCACAGCGAGGGAGGAATGATTGCTCCTATGGTAGCTGCAAAAAATGAAAAGATTGCATTTATAGTCCTTCTAGCCGGAACCGGCATGAAAGGAAGTGATCTGCTGCATCTTCAAGTTAAACTAATTAGCCGCGCCTCCGGAATGCAAGAATCTGAAATAGAGAAGTCATTAAAAATTAACAGGAATGTTTTTAATATCGTCAGCAAGACTGAGGATATTAATGATTTAAAATCAAAACTCGAGATCTATTACAAAAGTATCCCATCCGAACAAATACCGGGAGGAGTAATAACTGACGACATTATTAACTATCAGGTTAACATGTGGGCAACGCCCTGGATGCGGTTTTTCTTAAATCACAATCCCATAAACCCATTAAAGTTGGTGAAATGTCCTGTATTAGCAGTGAATGGTGAAAAAGATCTTCAGGTTCCTCCAATCGAAAATTTGCAAGCCATAGAAGAAGCTCTTTTACAAAGTGGCAATAAAAGCTATAAAATTGTGAAGTTTGATGGATTAAACCATCTTTTTCAGGAATGTGAAACGGGTTTACCTTCTGAATACAGTCAAATAGAGCAAACTTTTGCCCCGGTTGCTTTAGATGAGATAACCAAATGGATACTTACCCAAACAATATCCATTCCATAAAAATGAAATTATAATGTTTAGAAAACTGGTAGCCATTGAACCTATCGGCTTAGTTCCTCAGGCTGAAATTAAATTGAAGCAATTTGCCAAAGAAATAATAATGCATCAGGACATTCCCAATGGCTCGAATGAAATAGCTTTACGTATTGGCGATGCCGATGCGGTTTTATTAAGCTATACCACCACACTTGATTCTGAAACTTTGAAAAAATGTCCCAATGTTCAATACATCGGAATGTGTTGCTCGCTATACTCTCCCGAAAGTGCCAACGTGGATATTCGATATGCAGAAGAAAATGATATATCTGTAACAGGAATTCGGGATTATGGTGATGAAGGAGTAGTTGAATATGTTTTAAGTGAATTGGTTTGTTGTTTGCACGGTTTTGGAGCCCACTCCAAACCATGGTTTGGAATGCCTTCAGAAATAACCGGTTTAAAAACCGGCATTATTGGTATGGGAAAAGTTGGGGGGATGATTGCCGATGCACTCAGCTTTTTTGGTGCAGAAATATCATATTTTTCACGTAGTGAAAAACATGAAGCCAATGCTAAAGGCTTTCGTTACATGCCGCTCAATAATTTACTGTCGCACAACGATGTCATCATTTGCTGTCTCAACAAAAACACGGTTCTTCTTCACAAGGAACAATTCAGACATTTAGGAAATAGAAAAATTCTTTTTAATGTAGGATTATCTCCCGCATGGGATGAAAAGGATTTTAAAAAATGGATAAATAATGAAAATTTATGTTTCTGCGACTCCATTGAAGCTTTGGGAGGAGAAAATCTGGCCAATCACCCTAACGTGAAATGTATGGGTATTTCATCGGGAAGAACAAAACAAGCATTTGAGCGACTAAGTGAAAAAGTGCTCAAAAACATAGAAGAGTTTATTCAGAATAAAGAATGATGCCGAAAATCGGCATCACTCCTTCATATTGACCTAATAATTTACTACTTAACAATTGCTTTTCGATATTCTACCTGATTTTCATCTGATCTTAAACTAACAATGTATACTCCAGAAGGAAGTTTGGCAGTTTGCAGCAAAACTGAGTGATTTCCGGCAGGTTTAAATCCTGAAAATATGGTTTCTATAAAAACTCCGTTTAGTGCATGCAATTTTATGTCTACATCAGTTCCTTTTTGTAAATCAAACAATACACTGGTTGATGTTCTGAAGGGATTTGGATATATTTTTAAATCTGAATTAAAAGAATTGACTTCATTAATTGAAGTTACTCTATCGTCAGAAAATATCATAAAATACATCAGGGTTTGAGTAGTTCCATTATTGGAATTGATGCCGGTTTTAATAACATCACCTTCCGAAACTTCTTTTTCATAAAGAGTAAGAAATCTTTGCGTAGTTGCATTTTCCTGAACAACTATAGACATGTCTGTTTCTGTGTAATCAGAAAGCCATGCAGGCTTAGTCTGAACCCGATCAGCATGTGCAATATACAACACGCCGTTCTTCTTCATCTTAAACTCTGCGTATGCATCAAGATGTGTATAAACACGTGAGTTCATTGCTGTTTGTATCCATTCACGGCCAACCAGACCTGTCGGAATAGAAGCGAATGTAAATGCTCTGTCCCCAAAGACAACCTGACCTTCATCTAAATCCGACATAATACTCCAATTTTCTCCATTTAATGCTTCGAAAACAACTAAGTTTTCAAAAAACTCTCCGTCCCCTAGCTCAACCTTCTGAATTCCACCATGCTCATCCTCATTAAAAATTACGAAATACATTAAACTATTGGTCGTACCATTGTTTGAATTGATTCCCAAATTGATGAATTCACCTACTTCAATTTTTCTTCGGTAAACAGAAAATGTTCTTTGCGTAGCTTCATTTTCCTGAACAACAACAGACAAGTTGGTTAAATCATAATCCAATAACCATTCGGGCTTATCTGAAACCCGATCAGAATGTGCGACATAAACATATCCGGATTTAACCACTTCAAACTCGGCATATGTATATGGAAACGTCAAATCTCTGGAGTTGTTAGCTGTTTGAATCCATTCAGCGCCATGTAGAGTCTCTGGAATGCTTGCAAAAGTAAATGACCGATCACCATAAACTACATCACCCTCATTTAAATCAGACATGATATTCCAACCTTCATAATTATATGTTTCATAAAGGATTAAATCTTTAAAAAAGACTCCATCACCTAATAACACCTCTGAGGGCGGAGGAACAGCGCCATTTACAAAAACTCCACAATTTCTGGTTCGAACCAGCTGAACATTGGGATTGCCATCCACAACCGTACCACTCATCACAAAGGTATCATGTGCATCTTCAAGAAATATTCCCTGCCGGGTGCTATTGGCAATATCCACATGCTGGATGACACAATCCCCACTTCGGGAAACGCTAAAAAAACCTCTTCCCGAATGGAGAGAATAGAGACTTTCAACCCTAATGTTGGGTCCATTATCGTTAGCAACCCTAAATGTAGCATAACCACCACTTTGATTATTATATGTACCAACAACAGAGCCAATGACTGCATTTTTCGATTCATTTAACAGAAGTCCACAACCGGCTGTATGGTGAGCTTCAATCTGTTCTATTTCTATTCCGTCGATTCCATAAGTTTCAAAAGCGTGTCCACGTGTATTTTGGATGTATACTTCTCCGGTAACCTTCAGATTTCGTGTTACAACCAAATTAGCATACCGATCATTATCTATACGTACGCCACCTGCCGGACCTGAAAATTCCAATCTGATATTGTGCAAATGAATATCGGAACAACCATGAAACAACAAAGAGTGTGTAGGACTCCCGGTCATGTGAAGGTTACGAATGGTCACACCGTTCACATGGTATCCACGCAAATTTCCGGATGAATGAATTTCGTGTGAATGAAAATCAATTGTTTGATTCTCTCGTAAATGAATTCTTCTGGATAATGTCGCACTGTTTCGAATGTTTATGACACCCGCACCCATTTCATCTATTGCTTTTTGTAAAGCATCATCAAAAAGGTTACCTATATAAACATCCGTCCCATCAATACTGGTTGTCCATGTGTCAACCTCTCGCGATATTTCAGAAACGGATTGTGCAGAAAGATTTATGGTCAAGATAAATAAACAAACCGTTATAAGACTCTTCATACGCATAATATACTCCTCATTCATTAAAATTAAACTATACACAGAATAATAACACCACCAAAACTGAAGATGGGCTGCTTAGCTCATCTTAAAATGTAGGTTGCATAGTTTGTTTACAGAAGAGGATGAGTCATCGCACTTCCTGACCCCTTTGTTAGTCGTAAAAGTAATACTTGCCCATTGTTTTTACAATATTTCACACTGCAAAGAAATGGAGAAGAGTTAAAAAAGACAATTAGTCTACATTTGCATTCAAAATGTCATCAATAAAAACTTCCAGTGCAAGCTTTACTGCATCAATATCTCCAGATCGCAGGTGACAGCCAATTACATGGTCTGCTGCCTCGGGGATAGCTTGCTTCAATTTTAAATGCGACGGGGTGGATAACTCATCAAACATTTTCAACATGGCATCAACACGAACCACATCATCTTTTTCCTGTTCGTTTTTGTAGTAATAAAGCATTAATGCTGGTTGAAATACCCTTTTAAAGACAGTTGGCTTCATGGCTATTTTGAGGAATTGCTGGAGTTCAGCCACTGCATTTAAGCTGTACTGACGATACCAATATTTATCGTACCACTCAGCAGGGTGATCTGAAATTGTTTTGTTACTTCCCGTAATTGCTCTCCCCAGTTGAAGTCCCCAGGGTTGATTCATAATCCATATATTAGGGTCGTTGACCCTAATATTGGGTGAAAGCAAAATAATGGCATTCACATCATCAAAATGAGAAGCCATCAATAAGGCTAATGAAGCACCGGTAGAGGTTCCCATCAGAATAATCTCATCTCCCAATGCTCTGGCAATTGAAAGGTATTCAAGGGCATCATCCCAAAATTTTTGAACAGAAAAGTGCTGCATGGGCAACGTATCTGTTAAACCGTGATCATATAGTCGGGTAAGTAAAAGATTGGCTCCTACCCTATCTGCAACATGACGATGAACGGGATTTCCCTCCTCGTGACTGGCACCAAAGCCATGGAGGTAAACTAAAACCTGTCTGGTGCGAGCCTTGGAGGAGTCGCAAACCCATACTATGGAGGCTTCGTTTTTGGGCTTAATGGATAAGTTTGATTCACGAGCGGTCAGTATTGCTTCGGCTTCTAGTGTTGTTTTGGGCGTTTTCGGAACAAAGGTGTGATACAATGGTGTTTCAGGTTTGGGCCCTAGAAACAATACCAAAGCAAAAGTCAATAATATACCTGCGAAAAAGTATTTTGTACCACGTTTCATTAGTCTGGAAATTATTCTCCCCTACTCTCGCGAATTTTCTGAAGAGAGCGGTTTACTCGTTTTTTCGATCCTTCGTATAATCCAAATTTATGAAATCCACATTTTAAAGCGCCATTGAAAAGCGTATGCTTTTCAGATGGTTTAAGCCCCACCAATTTTAAAGCCTCCAGATTGGAACTAATAATCCACGCCTCCCAACCGGTGTATTCATGCTTTAGTTTGGTTCCCACCCCTTCGTACAAAACAACAATATCTTTGGTTTTCAGTCTCTCATCGTATGGCGGATTCATCATAAGGACACCTCCTTTTCCTATCGGATGGGTTTCACTAAATGGAGATACCTGAAAATCGATGTATTGTTTCAGCGAAAAATCTAACGCAGATTGCCTTGCGATGTCTATGGATTTCTTCGATATATCACTTCCTGTAATTCTGCATTCGGGACGCTTAACTTTACTTTTGACTTCTTCGAGAACATTTTTCCACAGCTCCGGATCAAAGTTGTTCCATCTGGAAAACCCAAATTCATTTCGGTTGATGTTGGGAGCCATATTGGCCGCAAACATGGTTGCTTCCATAACGATGGTTCCCGATCCACACATAGGGTCGTGAAACGGACGAACGCCATCCCACCCCGATAAGAGAATCATTCCGGCAGCCAGCACTTCATTAATAGGAGCCGGATGCTCGCCTCCCCTGTATCCCCTTCTGTTAAGTGGCTCACCAGAACTATCCATCGACAAGGTAAATTTATCTTCGGCCACGTGGACATTTATCAGCAAATTGGGTCGCTCCACATCGACGGATGGTCGCTTTCCGGTGCTTTCCCTAAACTGGTCACAAATGGCATCCTTTGTCTTAAGCGCTACATATTTAGAATGCTGAAAGTATTTCGAAAAAACAACAGCATCAATGGCTAAGGTCTGATCATTGCGTAAATAAGGTGCCCAATTGAACGCTTTCACCTTTTCATACAATTGTTGCTCATCTCTGGCTGTAAAAGTAGTTAGCGGTTGAAGAATTCGGATGGCCGTACGCAGACACAAATTACTTTTGTACAACAACTCTTTGTTGGATTCAAAAGAAACCGCTCTTTTTAAAATTTTAATATCTCTGGCTCCCATCTCTTCCAGCTCTTTAGCCAGAACGGGTTCCAGTCCGTGAAAAGTTTTAGCAACAAGTTTCAAAACAGGTATTTTTAAATGAACTTTTATGATGCAAAAATAGTAAAATCATCGGTTAAATCGATTTAAATAAAACAGGTTAAACCTCAAAAAAGGTTTAACCTGCAATTTGTTCTATATGTCTGCTAAATGGATAAAACTATTCCGCCCCTGGCTCGCTTTCAGTTCGCATGGAGAGGATATCTCGGTCGAAAAGATACAATCCACCATCACCCAACAGATTAAGTTTGTCAATAATAGTCTGGGCAGAAGCCTCCTCCTCAATTTGTTCCTCCACAAACCACTGAATCCAGTTATGTGTGGTAAAGTCCTTTTCGCCTAAACATACACCAACAATGTCATTGATGGACTTTGTAACATACTGCTCATGTGACAATACCTGCTCAAACATCTTATGAACATTATCAAAATCAACCGGGGGCTTTTCAAATGCCGGGATAATGGCTTTACCACCTCTTTCGTTAACATATGCAATAAATTTAAGCATATGCATACGTTCTTCATCCGCTTGTGCATACATCCATTTGGATACACCTTCCATTCCTTTGGTTTCGGCCCAACTGGCCATGGCTAAATAGAGGTTGGATGAATAACCTTCTTTTTCTATTTGCGCTACCAAAGCTTTTTCTACTTTCTTATTAAGCATGGTTAATTAGTTTAATTGGTTTATCAATATTAATTCAAAAAACAGTGAAAAGTTCAATTATATCAACTAAAATGCCTAATTTGGAATTATTCTAATTAAACAATTTGCAAACTGGAATGTTTCATTAGTTGGATGTTACAAAAATGTAACATTCTGACACATGAATAAATTACTGATTATACAATCATTAAATGCATTCACTTTGTAATGTTGTAAAATTATCTGAACTTCCCCTTTAATAAAATCAAATTGCTTTATGATAAAAAAAATTCTTGTAGCAAACAGAGGAGAGATCGCAGTAAGAATTATCCGTACCTGTCGCGAAATGGACATAAAAAGCATAGCCGTTTTCTCAGACGCAGACAGAACTTCGTTGCATGTGAGATATGCTGATGAAGCATACCGCATTGGTCCTCCTCCATCGGCAGAGAGTTATTTAAATATGGATGCAATCATCAAGATTGCCAAAAAATCAAAAGCAGATGCCATACACCCAGGTTATGGCTTCTTATCTGAAAATGCAGAGTTTGCAGAAAAAGTACGGAAAGCCGGACTCATTTTCATTGGTCCATCAGCGGAAGCCATCATAGCCATGGGAGATAAAATGAGAGCCCGTGAACTGATGCAAAAAGCTGAGGTACCGGTTGTTCCCGGTACAGGGGCCCTGCCCGATGATGAAGCACAAATAAAACAATTGGCATCAAAAATTGGCTATCCTGTCATGATTAAAGCCTCAGCAGGTGGGGGTGGAAAGGGGATGCGTCTTGTTCATTCTTCTAAAGATTTGATCAGTTCATACCGACGCGCCCGATCTGAAGCGGCTTCAGCCTTTGGAAACGATGCGGTTTATTTGGAAAAATATCTGGAAGAACCTCACCACATTGAATTTCAGATTTTGGCAGACAATCATGGAAATGTTATTCATCTGTTCGAGCGAGAGTGTAGCGTTCAGCGTCGACATCAGAAAGTAATTGAAGAGACTCCTTCCCCATTTTTAACAGAAGAAACCAGACAGGAAATGGCAAAACATGCCATTTCAGCAGCTAAGTCAGTTAATTACTCCGGAGCAGGAACCATTGAGTTTCTCATGGACAAGCACCATCATTTCTATTTCCTCGAAATGAACACACGTTTACAGGTAGAACATCCAATTACCGAGCGTGTGACAGGAGTTGATCTGGTAAAAGCGCAAATTCACATTGCCAACAATGAGCCGTTACATCTTCAACAAGAGGAGTTAAAGCAGTCAGGACATGCCATAGAAGCCAGGATATATGCCGAAGATCCTTACCACAATTTTATGCCGGGTTCCGGATTGATTCGTCACATTTCAGAACCATTAGGACTTGGTATGCGAACCGACGGCTATGTTTTTGAAGGCTATGAAGTTCCGGTTTACTACGATCCGCTTATTTCGAAACTGATTATTTGGGCACCCACACGGTCCGAAGCTATTGACAGGATGAAGCGTGCCTTATATGAATATAAAATTACAGGCATAAAAACCAACATCGCATTTATTCAGCGCATTATGGAGGCCAAAGATTTTATTGATGGTAATTACAACACACATTTTATAGAAGAAAATCTGGACTTTTTATTACAACCATCAGAGCAATCTAAAGAGATTGAAGATATAGCCATGATCATAGCATATCTTGATTACCAAAACAAACAAAATAAGCGTAAGGATTTCGTGACTCATCAACAAAAACATCATTCCAATTGGAAAAACTTTGGACGACTGTTCCGACACAATCCTTACTAACAATCTGTCTAAATTATAATTGTAGCCATGAAACGAGCCGTGTGAGAGAGTATTTTAAACAAGGATGTAACTCCAGGGCGAGTCTCATGTGGCCTTAAATAACTTAAACATAGACACATGAAAATGATGGTTCAAAACGGTAAAATAAATAAAACCGTTAAAGTAATTGAAAAAGAAGGTGATATATTTAAAGTATCCATAAATAATAAAGTTTATGAACTTGATGTTGTAAAAGCAGCGGAAGGGGTTTATTCAATTTTATATAAAGGTCGTAGTATCGGCATGGAGATGATTGAGAGTGGTGAGGCAGGCAATTATAAAGTTAATACTTTGCATAATTACTTTGAGTTAAAAGTCATTCCAGCAATTCTATCCAGCACCAACGGAAATGCTAAAAAATTGAAAAACCTACTGGTGAAAGCGCCTATGTCCGGAAAAATTGTGAAACTTAAAGTAAAAAAAGGAGATACAGTAGAAGCCGGCACTCCGCTCATAGTACTTTCGGCCATGAAAATGGAAAACGAAATCACGAGTGAGATAGCAGGAACTGTTGAGAAAATCGACGTTTCAGAGGAAAGCCTTGTCAAAGAAGGACAATCCCTGATACATATTAAAAGCAATTAGATTATGTTATTCCCATTTAATGCCCTTTTCATTAAAGGGCATTGGAATAAACTTTCCGTCCTTCCATTCCATCAGCCTGGTATAGCCTGCTTCCATCAATAATTTAGCTACCTGAGAGAATCCTGAAGTCAATTTCTCCGGGTCATGGGCATCACTGTTAATGGTAACCGGGATATCATTTTCAAACATCCATTTAAAATGCTTATGATCCGGGAAAAGCAAACCATTTTTGGCAAAATATTTGGTATTTATCTCTACTATAACATTTTTATCTTTAGCCATTAACATGGTCTCACGAACCAGTTCAACGTACCAGTCATCATCCTCATTAAAATGCTGTTTAACAACATTATGCATTCGTATTTTATCCATGTGACCGATGATGCTTGGAGGCTGATAACGGAGCATCTCCATCTGTAAATGAAAATATCGCGTGACAGCGCTTTTCACATTTCCGTTAAAAACTTCAGCAATACCTTGTTCAAACTCTTCATTGCTGTTATCTATTGACCAATGTTGGCCGGATGGAAACTGATCAACGTAATGAATGGAACCAACAACATAATCCAGTTTGGCCGACAAAATGTCGGGGTGCAGTGGACCAGCAATATCCGGAATGTAATCCACCTCCAGAGATTTTAGTACCAGAAGGCCATTGAAATTTTTACTTTGCAGTTGTTCAATATCCAAAAGGTATTGAGGAAGTTTATCTTTAGGCATTGTCCACCCGGTTTCAAAAGGAACCGGTGCGTGACAAGAAAATCCGATAATCTTCATCCCCTGCTCCAAAGCGGCGGGTATATATTCTTCCGGTGCTTTTCGCCCGTCACAATAAAAGCTATGTCCGTGATAATTGCTCCAACTCATAACATCATCTTTACATCTAACTTCAAAGTACGCAAAATTCAACCAAATAAAAAAGTAGAATTATCAGGGACATTAAATGGATGGCCGAAAAAAAACCGCTATTTTTGCAGCCTCAAAAAACAACAGATGACATTTAAAGAAGAAATACAACGTCGGCGAACTTTTGGAATCATCAGTCACCCCGATGCCGGAAAAACCACTCTTACCGAGAAGTTATTGCTTTTTGGAGGCGCCATTCATGTAGCAGGAGCCGTAAAATCTAATAAAATTAAAAAAACGGCCACCTCCGATTTCATGGAAATTGAAAAGCAACGAGGAATCTCCGTTGCCACCTCGGTCATGGGATTTAATTATAACGGATACAAGGTTAATATACTTGATACGCCTGGTCACCAAGATTTTGCAGAAGACACTTACAGGACACTTACTGCAGTTGACAGTGTAATCATTGTAATTGACGGAGCCAAAGGTGTTGAAGCTCAAACCCGCAAACTTATGGAAGTTTGCCGTATGAGAAAAACTCCGGTAATTGTTTTTATTAATAAATTAGACAGGCCCGGAAAAGATGCTTTTGAACTATTAGATGAAGTAGAAGAAGAATTACAGATAAAAGTGCGCCCATTGGCATGGCCAATGGGCAATGGCGATCAGTTTAAAGGTGTTTACAACATTTTGGAAGAGAACCTCTATCTTTTTTCACCTAACAAACAAGTTTTAGAGGATGGCATTGAGATCTCCGACATCAACGATCCTGAAATTGAAGAGTACGTAGGTAAAACAAGTGCTTCAAGTCTGAGGGAGGAATTGGAACTTCTGGAGGGAGTGTATCCGGAATTTGATAAAAACGAGTATCTGGCTGGCAACCTAGCTCCTGTTTTCTTCGGTAGTGCATTGAATAATTTTGGCGTAAGAGAATTACTGCACGCATTTTTAAAAATAGCCCCCTCTCCTCTTCCTTCTAAAGCAGAAGAGAGAGTTGTTGATGCTTATGAAGATAAATTCACCGGTTTTGTGTTTAAAATCCATGCCAACATGGATCCAAACCACAGAAACCGTCTGGCATTTGTAAAAATTTGCTCCGGGCACTTTAAACGAAACACCAACTACTTGCATATCCGACAGGGCAAACAGATGAAATTCAGTAGTCCCACAGCATTTATGGCCGAAAAGAAATCAATCATTGATGAGGCATTCCCCGGCGATATCGTCGGGATTCCCGATTCAGGAAATTTTAAGATCGGAGATACACTGACAGAAGGCGAAATTCTGCACTATAAAGGATTGCCAAGTTTTTCACCTGAACTCTTCAGGTACATTGAGAATGCAGATCCAATGAAAGCCAAGCAACTTGCAAAAGGCGTAGATCAGCTAATGGATGAGGGTGTTGCACAACTATTTATTAATCAATCCAATGGTCGAAAGATAATTGGTACTGTGGGAGTTCTTCAATTTGAAGTCATTCAACATCGTTTGTTGCATGAATACGGAGCTTCATGTAGATACGAACCAATTAACCTATATAAAGCTTGTTGGATAACCTCCGATAACAAAGCTGAATTGGAAGACTTTAAAAAACGGAAAACCCAATACATGGCCAAAGACAAACATGGCCGGGATGTATTTTTAGCAGACAGCTCCTATATGCTGCAAATGGCTCAGGAAAATTTTAAAGATATTCGTTTTTATTTTACCTCCGAATTTTAAAACGCTTCATTTATTTTCGTGTTAAAATAAATCATTATCGCCATATTGGTGGGATGAATATCTTATAGGGGTCATGACCAATCTTTTATTAAATGGCATTATTACTACATCAAAAACCGAAATTCTATTTAGGGTAAAACATCATAGATATTAAGTTTGATATATTCCTAATCATTACTGTCCGGTAAATTTTCAGACAAGATGCTAAAATGCCTGCAAATTGTTGTGTCCCTAAAGGACACTTGAAATTGGGGGTTAATTTTTCTTTACCGATATTCTGTACCGACGGCACAGTCCCGTTTGAGACTAAAGATCGGTAAAACAATTAGTTGAAAAAAAAACTATTGCCCCGTTAGGGACAAAACAACTTTTTACCGGACACTAATCATTCCTAATAAATACTTAAAAACATATGTTGGAAGTTTGTTATTACTAGGAATAACTATAAATTTGAGTGAATAGTATAAAAATAACAATTGAATGTCTTAATAAGGATCACATATGAGTACAAACAAAATAGAAGAAGGCTTACGACTGACATTGGAGAAAAGAGTTGATGAAGAGGATTTGGCAAATAGACTGGGAACTTCTGGTGTTAAAGCATTTTCGACGTCAGCACTTATTTTGTTTATAGAAAAAGCTGTGACCAACCTCATTAAGCCATATTTAGACGAGAATAAGGAAACTGTTAGTTCCGAAATTAATGTAAAACATTTTAAGCCGGTTGGTAAAGGGGAACTAGTGCGGTGCATGGTTCATCTCAAATTTATAGAGAATAACAAGTTGTTTTTTGATGTAGTTGTATTGGATGAAAGTCTTGAAGAGATTGCCATTGGTGCTCATAGTCGATACGTAGTCGACATTGAACTTTTTCACGCTTCAATTGTAAAACAATAGCTTGATGGAATTTTACGATACTTTCTGGTTTACATGGGTTATTATACCTTTTCTGATATTTATAGCACGTGTTTCCGATGTTACCATCGGAACACTGCGTATCGTTTTCATTTCCAAAGGATATAAGATACTTGCACCGATATTGGGATTTTTTGAAGTATTCATTTGGTTACTGGCCATGGGGAAAATATTCCAGAATCTTGATAATTGGATGTATTACGTAGCATACTCAGCCGGATTTGCAGTGGGAAACTACATCGGCTTAATAATAGAAGAGAAACTGGCACTAGGATTCATGAACCTTCGCATTATAACTCACGAGCAGGGAGATGCATTAATCAAACGACTTGCAAACGAAGGTTTTGGTATTACTTCTTCAGAAGCACAAGGTACAAGATCAAGGGTAAACATTATCTATTGTGTTATTAAAAGAAGCGATTACAAACTGGTTGCGGATATCATACAGGAATATAACCCGAATGCCTTTTACACACTCGAAGATATAAGGTTTGCTAATATGGGCGTATTCCCTGTCAGGTCAATGATGCGAGGCAATGGAAATTTTCCATGGCGAAAAGGGAAATAGTTCCTAAAACAGCAGTATTTTCTTGCAAAAAACCTTTGAAACCATTATATTTGTTATAGGTTCATTGAAATAAAGAGCGGAACAGAATCAGGTTTAGTTACTTGAAAATAAAACCGCATCAACTGCTAGTGATTGTTAAACTCAACACTAATAACATACCGAGAAAGCTATCCTTTTCAAGGACAGGCCTCAACCTTCGGGTTGCTTTTCGGAGCACAGAGGATCTTCGCGATTAGGGTGCACTCAAATTCCTGTCATTTAGGAGTTTAATTAGTCTCAGTTGATGCGGCCCCATAAAAAAAGCAGCATAAATATGCTGCTTTTTTTGTTTTATAATTGTGATATAATGTATCACTACAAATCCCGTAATAAAACATTCTCCTTCATTTCTGATTTCTGTTTTGAGAAGGCATCAAGAATATCTTTTAAAGTTTGGTAACCTTCAGATTCCTCGAAATGGAAATCCGACGAACCATGTGATTCTATTTTATCAATGACACAATTAACAGACATTTTATCGATGTCAAATGCTGGGGCATAACCTATATCTCTGTCGTCATCAATCGATAATACCTCCACTAAAACACCTGCTTCTTCGAGTTTCCTTAGAAGTTCAGAAACCAAACGAATTGGCAGCTTAAGACTAACCGAAATTTCACTCATAGTTGGGGCAGGTTTCTCATCCCTGAATGCATCAACCAGATATTTTACAACGAGTAAACTAACCAAACGTCGATAATGAAAACTCATTTTCTGGGTATCAGCTTCAAATTCAAAACTCTTTTCATTCTGAAAGGCGTACGATAACTCTGCCCCTAACAAAACAATAAGCCAAGATATGTTCATCCAAATCAAAAATAACGGCAAAGCGGCAAAACTACCATAAATGGCATTATACTTCGACATTCCTATCTGAAAGGTAATATATGCAAACTGAACAAGGAGAAACAGAGAACCGGCAATGAATCCTCCAAAGAAACCGGCAGTAGGTTTAACCTTTGTGTTTGGCATCAAAATAAACATCAAGGAAAACACCATCCAGATGGCGACATAAGGTGAGGCCCAAACGATGATTGGTGTGGCAATACGGCCTACATCAAAAATCTCGATGCTATTGGTAATAAAAACCAAAAAACTGGAGGAAAGCATCAATAAAACGGTAGCAACCAAAACAAACGATATGTAATCGCTGAATTTGCGCACCATCGTACGGGCATGCTTTACATCCCAAACATCATTAAAGGATTCTTCGATGCTACCTAGAATTTTCATTACACTCCAAAGAAGAATCACAATACCAATCCCTGCAATCATTCCCCCCTGCACATTGTCGAGATAGCTGAGAGCAAATTCCTGTACCCAAATCATCACCTCCTCATGGCCTGTAAGTTTTGACTGAAGTTCTTCTTCAAGCCGCTCACGAAAACCAAATCCTTTAGCAATTGCAAAGACCAGAGCTACAACTGGCACCACAGATAAAAGCGAGTAATAAGTAAGTGCAGATGCCTTCACCTGACAGTTGTCTACCATGAATCTTTTAATGGCAAGGACAAAAATGCGGAAAAGTCGGATGGTCAAATATTGCCGCTTAGACGTTTTTTCTTTCCTGATGCGCCAAATATCCTCCTGCACAAATTTCTTTACCTGATCTATTTTATTTTTCACGTGCGAACAATTAAAAAATTAGGAAAAGAAAAAGCAGCAAGTCTGTAAGCCGGATTCTGTACTGATTAACAGTGTCTGTCATTTATCTAGGATTGCAGTCACCCACAATCTCCAGCGACCTACCCTCCCCGGCTGGAATCAACAGGGCGAGCAACCCTGCTTCTATAAAGAAACCGGGGTATACATGGTCTTGCAACACGTGTGACGTACGGCTTCCGATGTCACCACCGGAACCGGTGAGCTCTTACCTCACCTTTTCACCCTTATTCCGGCAAGCCGGAACGGTTATTTTCTGTTACGCTGAAATACCCTCACGAGTATCTTCCCGTTAGGAAGCACGTTGCTCTTTGTAGTCCGGACTTTCCTCTGCAAACGACAGTTTGCAGCGACAGACCGACCTGCTGCAATATATTTTATTCTATACGATACCTTTCATACTGATCAAATCTAACCAGAAAGGCATCCGGGTAACCTTTTCTTTTTACCTCTTCCAATTCCTGAACAGCAACGTTTCCGCGGAAACGTCCGGTTGTGTATCTAAAGATACGATCCTGCATATAGAACTCATATACATTATCAAATTGCTCAAATTCGGAAACATAAACCGGAAACCTGTAGGCTGCTAGCTGAATAGTATATTCCAAACTAGGATCAGGTACAAATCCATCAACTCCTGTTGACTGATAATTACTTCCTTTCAAAGTTATTCTTCTCAAATTTAAAACAAAAGCATCCTGATAACCTTTAGCTTTCATTTGATCCAAATCACTAGCAGCTTCTGAAAATGTACTGTATTCCCCTACTGTGTAACGTACAAACCCATCGGTTGATATAAACTCCCTTGCTACATCAATATCATTGAAAAACCCAGGATTTCCGGGTGGCTCTGCTAAGGCCAAAATCTGAATGGTAAAATATGGTGCAGTAATATCATGCACTGTAATTATTCTGCGAGCTGAACGTAAATGCTCAAGTTTGTCACCATAAGCAAATATCGTGCAAAACAACAGTGGAATTATAATAATGCTCTTTATCAGGTTCATCACTTTAAATTTTGTATTAGGTTCAATCTTCAAAATTCGACATTTTCATTCAATTATGAAAGTTCAATGGTTTCAAAAATTGATATTATTGCAAAAACCGCCAGATCACAACTTCCACACGTCGGTTTTCCAAATGTTCAGAATCACTGCATAGCTTGCCTCTACTGCAATTATTTAATAAATATCTTTCTCCATAACCTCTGGCAATTATATTATTTCCAGAAATACCCTTAGATACAAGATATGATTTCGCAGTTTCAGATACATTCTGTGAAGTGGTAAGGTTATTCATCCGATCACCTCGTGCATCTGTATGCGCATTAAGACGAATTACAACATGAGGGTTGTTTTCTAAATAACCTGCCACTTGATCTAAAATTCTGTATCCTTCCTGGGTAATTTCGGAACCAACATATGGTATAATTAAACCACTGATTTCATTCAGCGCAGCTTCCCTGAATATGCGAGTAAGGGTAATACCATTTCTCTCAATCTCTGTTAATTCGAGAATATTGGCGACAAGTTTTCGTGTATGATATTCTGATTTAGAAACCTCAATTTCAAACTCCTGTCCCTCTCTTCTGTAACTATCAGGAATGGTAATCAAAAACCGACCATTAGAACCGGTTGAACCACGAGCAACAACACTGCCTGTAAAAGAATCTAAAAGCCGAACTGACGCATTTTCTAGGGCATCCTCATCAAAAGAACTATTAACTATTGTTCCAAAAGATGATGGAAACATCGAAAGATCAATTGTTGGCTCCTCAATTACAGGTTCTTCAATAATCGGTTCTTCAATTACAGGCTCAGGTTCTGGTTCTGAATCGGGCAATCCAATGACAGGAATAGCGTCGATAGGTTCACTTTCAATCCTTTCTTCCTGTTCACGCAGTCTTACAGAATAAAATTCATCGTTATCACCATCTCCCCTTCTGTTAGTTGAAAAGAACCCATGTGATGGATTTTCCGGATTAATAACAAAAGCAAAATCATCAAAGGAAGAGTTCATAGGCTGCATCATATTCTCAATGTTTCTCCAGTTCCCATTTACATTGGAAGCTTTAAAAACATCAAGACCGCCGAAACCAATGTGTCCATCACTTGAAAAATATAATACATTATCCTGACTAATAAACGGGAATACCTCATTTCCAAATGTATTAACTTCTGGTCCAAGATTACGTGGCGGACCATAGTTTCCTCTGCCACGAATTTCAACCATATAAATATCCATACCTCCATAACCACCCGGACGATTTGAAGCAAAATAAAGAAATTTCCCGTCGGGCGATACGGCAGGATAACCAGTATCGAAATCGTTGCTATTGAATGGAAGTTCTCGCTCATTTACCCAGTCCCTTCCATCATGCTCTACTGAAAAAATCTTGAATACAGATCCTCCACGAACTCGAACAACACGGGTATAATACATTCTTTTTTGATCAGGAGAAAAAGAAGTTGCTCCTACGTGTTCAGGAAAAACCAGATTTTGAGAAAAAAGTCTCCGTTCAGATGAAACACTACCATTGGTAAGATCTGAATAATATAAGTCTAACATACTTCTTCCTGTACGGTCGCGGCGTCCTCGCTGACCTTCATCTTCGGGCGATGCAGAAGAATAAACAACTCCATCACCATAATATTGTAATCCAAATGACTGACCAAACGTAGGAATTAACGATGGCAGAACATTAACATCCTGATCAAATATTGGGTTAGCAAGCGCCCATTCACAAGCCCTGATCAGCTCATCTATTTGACCTTGAATTCTGGGATTTTCAGGTCTTGCTCGTCGGTATAAGTTAATTGCTCCTTCATAAAAACCAATTTTATGAGTGCTCGAAGCGTATAGAAAAAGATAGTGACCGGTTAAATGATCTTCCAATTCAGAAAAAATACTCCACGCTTCCATGATGTTATTCCGGTCGTAATGACAATGTGCAACTTTGATCCTGGATTCAATATCAAGTTCATAGCCACTAGCAACAATTCTTTGAAATAGTTGAAGCGCTTCATAGTACTCTCCCCTGTTGTACTCATTATTAGCCCGGCGTAATAGAGCTCCCTGACTCCAGGCAAGCGTAGAGCTTAACAGAAAGAGAAAAATAAATATGGACTTTAGGTATGGTCTCATCTCGTAAAGATTTATTTTCTATAGATTTTCAGATGTATCCAAACTTCTTAAAAAACATCTGTGATATTATTTAACTATACTGCGTATCCTGAATTCAGGATACAACCAATTAGAAATACCTGATTGAACGCATTCCAGGCCTCCGATTGAATGAAAAATCAAATTGGAGACTTATTTCATGTGATCCAAATTTTGCATGTCTGTTCATAGAATTAAACGGATAATCTGCCGAATATCTGACTGTAAATTGTCGATTAATGATATATTCCAACAAGAATACCATATCGGATATGGAACGATAGGCCAACCCCACCCATACCTGATCAGCCAAAAGTACAGATGTGGAAACATCAAAAACCAAAGGCGCGCCATAAACTTCTCTAATCATAAGCGTAGGTTTAACTTTCACAGGATGCCAGTCAAACACATAACCTCCATACAAATATTTATGTATATTCTTATAATCTATAGAGTTCTTAAAGCCTTCGCTTCTTTCATCAAATTGATCAGTAAAAAATTTAGGGATAGAAAAACCAATAAAATAATCATCAGCAAAATAATAAGCACCAAAACCAAAATTGAAATTCAATTTTGTTTCCTTACCTGAGAACAATGGATCTTCGTAGTCGATGATAACTGCGTCGGTTCCATCATAAATCATTGAACTTAGTCCAAACTGAAGACCAAATGAAAGAAACTTTTCATCTCGATCCAATTGGAGTTTATATGAAGCAGCACCAAACAAATCCAATGTATTGGTAAATCCAATGCGATCATTCACGATGGACAATCCAAGGCCGACATCGGTATCTTCAATTGGACCGTGTACATTTAAGGCCTGGTTCATAGGAGCACCATCCAAACCAACCCATTGACTGCGATGAATCATCAGTCCGCTAATAATGTCCCTGGTACCATTGTAAGCAGGGTTTAACAAACCCTGATTGGCAATGTAATGGTTGAATTGATATTGATTTTGACCAATGATCATTCCTCCACCCACAGTCAACATTAAACCTATTAATATCAGATACTTTTTAATCATAATATAGGGACTTAATTGCAACAGGTTTAAACCTGTTGCAATTGGGTTACTATCTTAATTCTTATCTTCTCAATTCAATAAATCCGCTAAAGGTTCTGTTAATTAACTCTTCATCAATATAAACCTTTACACTAAACACATAAAAATAGACTCCAACAGGTAGTTCTTTTCCAATAGAAACCATGTCTCCTGAATTGGCGGTTCCATCCCAATCGTTATTATACCATCGACCTCTGCTTCTATAAACAACAGTTCCCCAACGATTGAACACTTCTAAATTAGACTCATATGTGTTGTCCAATCCTTGTATGATGAAAAAATCATTTAAGCCATCACCATTTGGTGAGAAAGCATTGGGTAAAATAAACGATAAACGTTCATCAATATCCTTGTTTCCAACAACTATTGTAATGTTTGCAGTGTCATAACGATTCTGCAATCCAGGCTGAGTATTTCGTACACTGTATTGAACTGAATCGATACCGAAATAACTAACCTGGAGCTTAGAATATGATACTTCACCAGTCTCAGTATCAATTGACAATTCAGCTATTGGAACATTGGCAACATCGTTATCCAAATACAAAGTGAATCGTTCAACCTCAGCCTCCAACATCGGGTCAATGAGCATAAATTCTAGATGACCTTCATCAAGGAATGGATCAAATCGGTCATTTCTGGCAACATCGATAATTCCAGAGAACCTGTCTATACCAAGATAGAACACATCATCATTGGCTCTAAAATCAGGCAATTCACTGTCAATATGTATGATGTTATCCATAAACGCCTCACAATCGCTGGTTTCGTGTTGCGCAACAACAGAATAATAACCAGGGATATCGATGTAGCCAAAGTTGACAGGCGAACCAGTACCAGGACGGATATAGTTAATATCATCAAATATAAATCGTCCATTTCTGAGCAAGAAATACCATACTCCTGCCTCTGAGCCACTAAGCACAAATTCCTGTGAATCAGTGGTACGTGTAAGACGGAATATTTCTGGTGATGGTAACGCGGTTACGGTGAATTGAGGTTGATCAACGGTAACGCAACCAGAACTAACGACTATTGAATAATCGGTTCCTTCCAAAGATCCGGTTAGTTCATCAAATGAAACAAAACCGCCATTACCACGTCTGGTAAATTGATACATCATTCCAAATGGAGTATCCATGTATAAATCATAATAAACCCCAGGTTCAGTATTACCAATTTCAATTGAGATACCAATACCATCGGAACAGTATTCGGTGCCATAAGGGAATGAAACTATGGATTCTCTTCCTGAAATTATATTAACCAGAACTTGATTACTATATGAAGGACACTGACTTCCAGGAGTCTCTGCAATAATACCATAAAGTGCAGAGCCTTGATCTTCTATAATCCATTCCAATGTTTCGCCATTTCCTTCAAGCATTCTCTCCTCAAGCTTATTACCATCTATTGATAGATAATAGTTAACTCCCATTGCACTTTCAGATAGAGTTAAAGTAACTGAACTGACGCAACCATCTTCGCTTTTAGTAAGTACGCCAATCGCAGGAACATCTTCTATAATTATATCAAAACTAGTTACTTCAACTTCACAAGCCCCATTATATGATGCGTAAATGGTATAATCGCCAGAGTCAGTAATACTACCAAACAATATGCTGCTTTGAGTAGTGACAGGAATGCTACGGACTAAATCATCATCATGATACAATGAATAAAGGACTCCACTTTCAACACCAGATAAATGAATCTCTGCGTAACCACAATCGAAAGGATTGTCATGCCCTGTAATCGTTATACCTGATACATTCGGGAGATCCCTCATTTCAACATGAACTTCTCCATTCATGCTGGAAGTACATCCAAACTGAGAGCGGGCAAATACGGTATAATAACCTTCAACAACTACTGGTAAAAATGCCAGAGGTTCATCGATGACCTCATTTCCTGTTGTAATGGTTTGTTGAAGGGATTTGAACCCATCAGTTTCAGAACGGAATTGAAGGATATAAGTGGTGTTTGGTTCCATACCATTTAAATAAATCCTTGCTTCATGATCACCACAAAATGCTTCATCACCATACAACTGGAAAGCAACCGGTAAAGGATGGAATGTTACCTCAAATGAACTTCCTATTTGAGCGGGACATATACCATTATCTCCTCTTACATAATATTGACCTTCACTATATATTTCGTTAAAAATAATTGCATCACCATCACCGTCACGAGTTTCAACAGGAATATCATCTCCCATCCTCCATAACTCATAATTGACACCCACCTCTGAACCACTTAAACTAATAATTGCGCCCCCCTCACCTTCACAAAGATTATCGAATCCAGTTACCTCAAACTGACGTATGGCCCCGGGCACATCGATGTGAATATAATCATCAAAATCATCATATATCAATACAGAACAACCATTTCTAATCGCAATGATATTATAATAACCATCTGAATCAATAATGCCATTAAAGCTAACTGATGATCCATCGGGTGTTAGTGTGAAGTTATTTGTTGAGTATAAATTTCCATCTTCATAACGCAGCAGTTCGTAGAAAACACCAATCTCTGGATTTACTATTTCCACAACAACCGGGTCACAATTTTCATCCCCTATAATTATATTTATATCAATTGCAGTGTCAGGCAATTGAATAACGTCAATAACAAGTCCTTCTTCATTAAGTATTCTTGAACAACCAGTTAAATTATTAACAGCCTCAACAAAATAAGTGCCTTCAGCATCTATACCGGTAAATTCAATGATACCACCATCGCCGGATTGACTATCAATAGGATCACTGTCGCCAATAAGATATAAATTATACGTAACACCAGGTTGGGAACCATCCACAACAATAGTGCCTGTTTCTCCTTCACAGAAACCACCGGCAGGTATTGAAAAAACAGAATAAATGTTAGGCAGATCATCCTGAACAATCTCAATTGTTGCAACGATTCCTATACAATCATTTTCAGTGAAACCGAAGACAGTATATGTGCCAGCAACATTAACCAATCCATCAAAGGCACGTGTTTCTGCATCATCTTCAGGAAGAGCAGGTAGTTCTGCTACAATATTTGTATTACGTTGCAACTCATACCGTACATTAGCCTGAGAACCAATAAGTCGGATTTCAACACCATCACTTCCTTCGCAGAAATGTCCATTGTTGTCAGCCTCAATGCCTCTTGGCTCAGGCAATGGATTCATAATAATCTCTGTCGCAGACATTGGATATCGGCATCCACTACCCACCTCTATAAATACCTGATAAACACCAGGTGCTGTGTACATTCCAAAGTTAATCTCACCGCCATCTTCGCTTACTACTTCTTCTTGAAGTAAACCTCCATAATACAATTGATAATTTACTCCTATTGTGGATTCTGCAAGATATAAGCTAACACCAATTCCGCCTTCACAAAAGGCGCCATTCTCGGGATCGGTTAGTAAGTCATAAATATCTCCAACCGGTGGTAAATCCAAATCAACTTCTCCATTCATCCATGAAGTACATCCCGTTTCGGGATTTGTAGCAAGAATGGTATAAACACCAACCATATCAAAATCACCAAATATAAGATCGCCACCAGTTCCAATAACATTTGAACCAGCTAATGGCATTCCATCCCTGTATAAGGTATAGATAAAATCTTCCTCTGAACCAAGCAGTTCAATTGTAACAGGACATTCAGTTACAACTCCATTAGGTGTAACATCAAAAATAACCGGTGTTGCTTCTTCAGTTACAGTTACATCATCAGGGAACCAAATATTAGGCTCTACACCAATTAGACGAGTTGCACGAACACGATAAGTGCCAGCAGGAACATCGTTCCAAACTAAGACATCGGATTCTACAACTCCGGTTGCAAAAGGCGTATCCAGATCAGAAATTTCATAAAGGTCGTATCTCACACCTTCCTCATAATTATTCAGAAAAAGCTGAACACCTGATTCATCAGCACAATAATAAGGATCTTCAGGTAGAATATCGAATACTATCGGAAGTGCATCAACCATGATTTCTATTGTATCACTCCTGGTGATACAACCAAATGCTGAACGAGCATCAACATAAACAAAATCACCGTCCTCAGGATTCAGAAAATCATAAGTATTGTCAGTAATCCATCCTTCAGGCACTTGTACATCGTTTATAAAGAATAAAAATTCTATACCATTACCTGTCGCTTCAAGTGTAACATCCTGTCCTTCTGAAATATGGTTTGAAGGTAACACGTTAAGTGTTACTTCAGGATTTGGATTGACAGTCATTATTACACTTGGTGAAATCCCGTTACATGAATTTTCATCTCGCACAACTACATATACTTCATCACCATCCTGAAGATCAGAGGTTGTATAAGTGTTGAGTTCTCCATCCTGAACCTCTATATCACTACCATCTCTAAGAACAAAGAATCGATAGTTCCATCCCAAACCAGCCGTGGCAGTAAAGATAACCTCTTCCCCTTCACAAATGGTTTCATCGGTTGCATCAACATTCAGATTTACTGTTGGAACTGGATTCACAATTAGTTGTCTCACATCTGAAGTAGCTACACAACCAAATTCATTGGTTATAATAACATAAATTTCGTCTCCATCTGCAGGTGGGAAGTGTTCAAATACAGGGTTTGTTGTTTCGCCTTGAGAATTGCCGTTTAGGAAGAACTCAAAGAGTTCTCCGGCTGATGCGGTAAAACGCACAGTTTCATTGGCACAATGTTCAGGTCGGTTTGGTGAAACAGCCATTGTTGCAACGGGTGTATTAACCTCCATTGTAACAGAAGCTTCATTAAAACAACCATTGGCTCCTTCACCCACAACTCTCACTACCTGCCCATCTACTAAACTATTTGTTGTCCAGACATTTCCATTTCCAAAGTCCTGAACCAAATCACCATCAAGATAGAATTGATAATCAACACCTCCACCAGCAGTAAATATAACGTCTTCACCTTCACAAGCAATGTCATTTGTCTGATCGCTTTCCAGAGTAATTTCAGGTAAATCACGTATTTCTATGGTCAAAGGTCCAGTTAGCGTAGAACAAAATTCTGAGCTGGTTCTAACCGAGACCAAATCGCCATCGACGAAATTAGAATATTCAAATATATTGGATTCGGAATTCTGAATAGAAGTCCCATTAATTCTGAAATCGTAATTGACATACCCCGGTGTTGCTTCTATTGTAATGGTTTCTCCGGAACAAACATCGTTTAGATCGGCTGAAAGCGATACTACAGGTAATGGATAAATGGTCATTGTAATCTGCTCT
The DNA here is from genome assembly GCF_900168165.1 of Alkalitalea saponilacus. Lineage (GTDB taxonomy): Bacteria > Bacteroidota > Bacteroidia > Bacteroidales > Marinilabiliaceae > Natronoflexus > Natronoflexus saponilacus. The sequence continues at coordinate 52,322 of NZ_FUYV01000004.1, read as the reverse complement.
GTATCCACACATCCATTGGCATCTGTAACTTCAACTAAAACAATATCTCCATCAGATAAATCGGAGGTAGTATATGTGTTTAATGCTCCCGGCCCTTTAACAGAAGAACCATTAACAAAGAATTCATAAGAAACACCTCCACCGGCAGAGAATGTAACAGATATTCCTTCACAAACGGCATCATCGGTAACATTAAGTGCAGCTGTTGCAAACGTAACCACCACTTCGATGTCCATCGGATCACTGTCGCAGTTTCCATCATTAACGATAACGGTATAAGTACCTGCATCAGCATTTTCATCTGCATTATTAATAATCAGTGTATTGTCTGAACCGGTTTGGATGGTATTTCCATCAAATATCCATGTGTATGTATATACACCGGTTCCTCCAATAGCTTCAGCAGTTAATGTAAGGTCTCCACCTCTACAAACCTGATGTAAAGTTGCATGTGGAGAGTCGCTATCTAATGAGGAAATTACAGGACGCTCATTTACTGTGACATCAATTTCAGCAGTAGCACTTCCACAACCATTGGCATCTGTAACCACAACAGTGTATGTACCTGAAGCTAACAAGCTAACATTATTTAATTGAGGCTGTTCCTCATCTGATTCAAAATTATCAGGCCCTTCCCATTCAAAGTTATAAGGACCGGCACCACCGGAAACGGTAACTTGTAAAGTAAAATTGTCTCCTTCGCATACGGCGAAATCTGCCATAGGTGTAACCTCGGGTGCAGCGTTGATCGCAAAGCTAATCTCTTCAAAATCTTCACAGCCGTTTTCATCTACAATGTCAACTCTTAATGTATAAATACCGGCAGATAAAGTTGGATCAGTGGTGTATTCATTATTAGCTGACATGGCTTGAACAACTCCAATCCCAGGTATACTAAACTCGTAAGAAACTCCTCCACCAGCGGTGTAAGTCTCAGAAGTGTTTTCACAAAAAATTGCTGCTCCATCCAAAGTAGCAGATGCTTGGGTTACAACAACAGTTAAGGATGCCGGATCGCTTTCGCAACCGGTGTCGCTGTCGATGGCAACTACAGTATATTCAACTGCATCAGTAAACTGTGCATTGGTTATGGTGTAAGTTGAATTCTCTTCTCCAGCTATTACAACGCCTGCACGGTACCAACGGTAAACATAATTACCGCTTCCTCCCGACGGTGTAGCTTCCAACTCAAGATCTTCTCCCAAACAAACCTGATGTTCGGGACTATTATCACTATCAATAAGAACAGTCGGATTCTCATTTACAATAAGTTCT
>NZ_FUYV01000004.1:0-49851 GCF_900168165.1 Alkalitalea saponilacus | reverse complement strand
CGGTAAACATAATTACCGCTTCCTCCTGACGGCGTAGCTTCTAACTCAAGATCTTCTCCCAAACAAACCTGATGTGAAGGACTGTTATCACTATCAATTAAAACAGTTGGGTTCTCATTTACAATAAGTTCTACGTCCAAACCAACAGGGAACAATTCACATCCATTGGCATCTTCCACGGATACAATACTGTATGTTGTATTCGAAACCGGTGATACAGGAATGGAAACAGTATTTCCAGGAATATTATTCTCAGTAAAAGAATCTGTTCCATCACTAAAAGTAACTGACCAGGGGGTTGTCCCTGTTGTTAGCTCAATTATAAGATTGGTGCTACTACCATCACAGATAGCAGGATCTTCAAGTGAAATTGCAACAACCGGAAGAGGATAAACTTCAACAGAGATTTCTGTTGTATCGGTACATCCATCATTGGTATGGACAACAACCTGAATCTCACGAATCCCGATATCACCAACAGTGGGAGTATATTCTATAAAATCAATTGCTGACTTAGCCTGTACCAAGTCACCATCAATGAAAAACTCGTATTCATCTCCACCGGATGCAGTATAAGTGCCAGTAGAACCAACACACAATTCAATTGGGCCCAAAAGCTCAGCATCAGGGTTTGTAAAGACTACGACAACTTGTGTTTCAACATCACTAAAACAACCGTTACCATCTTCCACAATAACAGTGTAAGTTCCGGCATCGGTTAATGAAATCGGGTTGATCGTTAAGGTACGTGAGTTATTAGGAATGGGCGTACCATCTAATTCCCAATAATAAGTATAATTTCCGTCCCCACTGGTTGGTTCATCAATTGAAAGGGTGATTGATTCGCCTTCACAAACATCACCTGTGTAATCAATCGGGCTAATTTGCGGTCTTGGATTGATTGTAATGGTTGTTGAAGCTTCATCAGAACCGCAGCCATTGTTGTCGGCAACTACCACAGTATAAATACCGGAATCATTTATGACATTTGCACCATTAATAGAAATTGTAGATGTAGAAGATGGCAATCCCATGTCATCTCCATCTTTCTCCCAATAATAAGAGAAAGGACCAGTTCCACCTGTTACAACTGCTTGAATTGTGAAATCAGAATCCTCACAAGCCTCACCTGGAGCTACGATGGAAACTTCAGGGTTTTCATTAACGGTAATATTTATTGTTGTGGTGTTTTCACAACCGTTAGCATCGCGTACAAACAATGAAAACTGGCCATGATGGTCAGCTCTGATTGCATTCGATATTATTGGATTTTGATCGGTTGATGTAGTAGTTCCATCGGGGAATGTCCATTCATAGAATGCCATTCCATCAGGCTCTGCGAACAGTTGAATAGGATCTCCTTCACAATATGCCGGTTCATCAGAGGAGGCTATCGGAGTAGGAAGGGGATGCACGACAAGATCAACCTCTCCGTTCATTCTTGCCTGACATCCACTGGCAACAATCTCGGCACGAACAGTGTATAATCCTGATGTGCTAATATTAGGAAATGAAATAGGACTTCCTGTTCCATCTATAAGAGTAAAAGTATATACATCATCTCTAAAAAGTCGATATCGTACAGCTGTTTGACTACCACTTAAATCAAGAGTAATTGGAGAACCGGAACAGGTTTCTTCATCCCCCATTAAATTAAATATTGTAGGTATGGGTAAAACAGTTGTTTCATCACTCATTGATGTAGAACGGAAGCCGGAACTTGTCACCTGAAAGATTTCAAATTTAAGTGTTCGACTCAGATAAACTTCTGAGAGCAATTCAGGATTGAAATAAAATTCAGCATCAAGACCCTCTCCAATTTGGGTAATTAAACCACCTGAAGTATCGATAATCATACCTCCAACACTTATCTCCCACTCAAAACCAACAGTAGAACCTAATATTGTCCAATCATCATTTGGGTATAAAAGAACTTCTCCGGAATTTTGACAATATGCAGGCTCAAGACAATCTAAAATATCATTAATTCCTGCTAAAATAATATATTCTCCAATATCACCTTTTTCCAATGCCTCCCTGGCTTCATTTCTAATTCTCTCATAATCGGAAATAGCTGATGGTTCTCTTTCTTGAGCAATTCCGATAAGGAAGCTGCCAAAAGAAAAAATCAACATGATAAACAATCGTAATAAATATCTATAATTCATATCCCATAAATTAGGGTAAGACATTCAATAATAATATTAAAAACAATGCACTGTTTGTTATGCCAAAAACAGATATAGTGAATATATTAACAACTAACCAGTTACCATTATATTCCATACAATTCAGCAAATCTGCACAAAAATAGTGGAATTCGCCTATTGAAACGAGATTATAAAGGATAAAGTGCAGTGTTTCGTCAAAAAAACACTCCGGTGCAATGATTTGTGGTTAGAGAAGAGATACATTGAAAACTAATTTTTCACAAACAGAAAAACAAATAAGACCAATACAACCTCAATTACAACAAGTTAATCCTTGCAAATTCCAAACTTTCAATAAATTGTATGCGCACAAATAACTCTCTTTAGAATTATTTAAATCTATAAACATTTTTTACGACAAACTTCATCATATGTTACAAAATGCTCTAATTCTAAGCACTTTTGTAAATTCAAAAATAAATATCTACACCCGTAAACGACGAAAAAGTTCTGGTTGCTCATCTAATGCAATTTTTGCAATCTTCAAATAATCACTTACCCACTCTTGCAGCTCTTTAACTTTCTTACGCTTAACGGCAGTCTGGTTCTTGGATTCGTTTTTAAGTTTTTCACATTCCAAAGCCTTCGCTCGCAATTTATCCAGATCGGACAAAATTATTGCGACATCTTTTTTACTGATACCATATTTCTTGAGAACAGAGATCCATCTCTCCTCTCCTAATAAACGATTACCAAAAACAGAAACCTGATTCATCCAATCATCAAGTTTTGTTTCCCGAGGACCTTCAAGCTGCAGTGCTTTTGAGATGATGATATCTTTATCGAAGGCAATTCGAGCTATCTGCAACATTTTCATGTATTGTTTTCGAACCAGATTATGCAATTGCTTTCTCTCTTCATGTGCTTTGATCTTGTCTTGTATGACTTTTTCCTGAGCATCATTAAATTGCTTTACTTTCCGGTAAAACATCTCCCCCTCTTTTATTCTGGTTTCATCATAGCCAAACCTACCAGTTGCTTCGACAATACGCGTCTCATTCAGCGAATTACCAATCAGACCAGCCACTTTGACCATAAAATCATCAAACGACAGTTTTGAAAAATGCATCGTTAATAAATTTTGTCTATACAGCATTTTACAAATCTATATAGAATATTCTATATCTACAAAACTATTTTGCTCTTTTTTTAATTTATTTTATATCTATCTATACAAAATTTAAAACTTTTATATTAATCTTATTTCTAATTTAATTCTTGATACTTATTTTTTCATAATACATACAATTTTAGAAGTATATTACTAATTTTTAAAAAAGTTAAATTTAATTCGATTATTCTTTATATATTTATTATCATACTATTAATATTTATTTCTACAATAACATTCTAGAATTAGATTTGATACTAATTATTATAGATAAATGTTTGATTATTATAGATAGAACTTTTTATAAATAGGTATAAAAAAATAGTTCTAGAGTTAATAATTATTATATAGACCATAAATATTATTTTTAGAATTAACAATTTCTATTTCAGATAGAATAATATTAGTACAGCGGTTTGAAAGACATCGCCATTTTGATATACATCATAGGCGGGTAAAGAAATTTAACCCATCTTTGCATTGAGGAATGTTAATAATGGAGATGTGAGAGGTAGAAACTTTTTCAGAGAATTTAAATCCAATTATAAGGCTAATTCCAGTCTGGCTCTGCCTGTAATATTATCACAGGCTGGGCAAGTCATCGTTGTTTTGGCCGACAATTTAATGGTTGGTCGTTTGGGAGCCACACATTTGGCAGCTGCAGCTTTAGCCAACAGCATATTTATTGTTGGAATGATGTTCGGAATTGGTCTGGTAACCGGCCTGACTCCCTTAAGCGGAAAAGCATTTGGAGGAGGCAACAGAAAAGAGGCAACGGAGTGGTTTAAACAGGGAATTTACACATTCCCTGTATTGGCAATCATTCAAACAATCATATTAGCCGCCATTGCCTTGATAATTCCCTACATGGGACAACCGAAGGATGTTGTTGAACTGGCCATTCCATATTATCTGGTTCTTGTGCTCACCCTTATTCCATTTCAGTTTTTCTTCATATTTAAGCAATATGCGGAAGGTTTGGGCAACACACGAATTGCCATGGTGATAACCATTTCTGCCAATATTCTGAATATTATCCTGAATTACATATTAATATACGGAAAATTGGGTTTTCCTGCTTATGGCCTTATTGGAGCAGGTTATGCAACTTTCATCGCCAGATTTTTCATGATAGTTATTTTTGTCTGGTTCTTTTTTAAATTTAGCTTTTTCAAAAAGGATAGAATATACTGGCGCTACACCCGCTTTAATCTTTCAAAGTCAATCAAATTATTAAAACTCGGAATTCCGATTGGCGGTCAATACATTGTTGAGATGCTTTCATTCAGCCTTGGAAGTATTATGATGGGATGGATCAGCGCCAATGCGTTGGCTGCTCATCAAGTGGTCATGAGTTTGGTGAGCTTTACGTATATGATTTCGGCAGGATTGGCTTCAGCAACAACTATAAAGGTTAGTCATTTCAGAGGGCAAGGAAATCTGAAACAAGTAAGAAAATCGGTTTTTTCCTCTCTTCATATGGTAATAGCATTTATGACATTTAGCCTTATCATATTTTTAGCCTTCAGATTTAAAATACCTGCTCTATTTGTCCCTGCCATTGAAACAGAAGTCATTGCAATTGGTGCAAGCCTGATGTTAATTGGAGGTTTGTTCCAGTTGTTTGATGGAGTTCAGGTGGTATCTCTTGGTGCTTTACGTGGGCTTGAAGATGTAAAAATACCAACCATAATGGTAATTGTCGCCTACTTCATTATTGCACTGCCTGTAAGTTACGTGGCTGCCTTTATTTTCAAACTGGGTCCGCAAGGGATATGGCTTGGTTACATGTCGGGGTTGATGATGGTCAGTATGCAACTTCTGTTTCGGTTCTTATGGCTAAATAGGGGGTGAAGATTGGAGTTTTATGGTTTATAGTTGATGGTTTTGATGCAAAGTTTTTGACTCAAGGTTCAAGGTTTGAAGTTCTAAGTTTGAGGTTTGAAGTTTTAAGTTTGTGGTTTGAAGTTTTAAGTTTGTGGTTCTAAGTTTGAGGTTTGAGTATGCCGACACATCGAAATTGTTTAATTTTAGATACTGATTTCTCTGAGATATCAGGTCTAGTGTCAAGTCAAAAATGAAGTATCTTCCTCACTCACCCCTAATCTCCAAGGGGGAACCGCTAAACGCACGGATCTATAAACGACTTCTTATGGTAACCTAACACCACTTTACTATTTACTCTTGTTGTGATGACAAAAACTCTAAAATCCAACCACATTTACCTCTCTTTCAAGTTTTATGGAAAAGGCATTGAAAACATCGGTTTCAATGCGCTCGGCAAGTTCAATAATTTCGTTTCCTGACGCATTCCCGAGATTCACAAGAACCAGAGCCTGTTTATGATGAACACCGGCATTACCAATCGATTTTCCTTTCCAGCCACACTTTTCAATAAGCCATCCGGCCGGGATTTTTACCAGAGAGTTCTCTTCCATTATGAAATAAGGAATTCCAGGAAAGGAATTCTGAAGGTCCAGAAATTGAGTGAATGAGATTACCGGATTTTTAAAAAAACTGCCGGCATTTCCAAACTCTTCCGGATCCGGCAGTTTCGACTGCCGAATATTTATCACAGCCTGACGCACATTTTCAAGAGTTATTTCTCCAAGTTTATTGACCTCATCAATTAGCGATCCATAATCAAGAATAAAACCTGGCTGCTTTTTCAATCGGAAATATACGTATGTTATTACCACCTCTCCTTTTAAAGAGGTTTTAAAGATACTTTGACGATAGTCAAATTGGCACTCATCTCTTGATATAACAAAATGAGAGGCATCTTTTAGGTACAAACCCTCAACTTTATCAATTACATCTTTAACCTCAACACCATAGGCACCAATATTCTGAACAGGTGCTGCTCCAACATTCCCGGGGATAATTGACAGATTTTCCAATCCATAAAACCCATTATCCACGGACCATCTTACAAGATCATCCCATACAACTCCTGATCCAACTCTAATTGTAACCTCCTGGTCATTATCCTGAACCTTTTCAACACCATGAATCCCGGAATGCAAAACAACTCCGTTAAAGTCGGAAACAAACAATAAATTGCTTCCCCCACCTAAAATTAATACTGGTATATCTCTAACCTGATCTGATTCAATGATACTTTTCAACTCATCTTCTGAGGTGTAAAAAATATATTTATCTGCATTGGCATCAATCCCGAATGTGTTAAGGTGTTTTAATGAGTAATTGGAGAGTATCTTCATTCTTATAATTATCTAAACTCTTTCTTTAACAATTTATTAATGACCAATTCAAGCAGTGATAACTGATTGATCAACTTTTACTCTGAAAATATCCTGAAGCATAATAACCGTACCCCTGTGGTGCCGATGCAACATCATTCATCACCACCCCAATGCATTTAACATCTTCAGCAACTAAATTACTTAGAGTAATACCAAAATGCTCTTTATTGGTCACACCAGCTCGAACGACATAAAGATGACATTCAGCCAGATCCATTAATATTCTTGCGTCAGAAACCAGACCAACCGGCGGTGTATCCACCACAATGATGTCAAAGTTCTCTTTTAGTTTTTCAAAAAAAACGACGGTATTAGAACCGGAAATAAGTTCAGAAGGATTGGGCGGTATGACTCCGGCAGGAACAACAAATAAATTTTCGTGGTTTGTTGGTCTTACAATATCTTCAAACTCCACCTGACCAATTAAATAGTTACTAATTCCCGGATGATTGGCGACATCAAAAATAGCTGACAGTCTTGGCTTCCTTAAATCAAATCCAACTACGGCTGTCTTTTTGCCGGATATGGCAAATACCGAAGCCAGATTTATGGAACAAAAGGTTTTTCCTTCGCCGGTATTGGTAGAGGTAACTGAAATCACCTTACCGGGATTTTGTGATAACAAAAAGCGAAGTTTTGCACGAAGAGACCGAAATGACTCTGCCACTACAGAGTTTGATTGATCGAGAACAACGTTCTCTCCGCCATCTCTGCTTCGCAAAATATCCCCTACAATTGGTACATTGTTTATAACTCCCTGCAAATCTTCACGACTTCTGATTCTGGTATTGAACAACTCCTTAAGCCCGATGATAAGAGCGGGGATTATAAGCCCTGCCATCAAACCTTTAGTGTAATTACTTCTCTCGCTTGGGGTAATGGGACCGCTTACCGATGCCTGATCCAAAACTTCGTTATCCGGCACATTACTTGCCTTCGCGATTTGCATTTCAGAACTTTTTTGCAACAAAAAAGTGTAAATGGCATCGTTAAGTTTATGAGTTCTCTCCAAAGCCAGAAAATCCCGTTCTAATTCGGGCAAATCTCCTATTTCCCTGGTAAGTAAACGAATGTGCCTATCAATCTCTGCACGCTGCATATCAATGGTTTCCATCTGCTTTCGAATGGCAGTCAGCAAGGTTTTTTCCGAAAGCTCAATTTGCTTTCTTAATTGCTGCTGATAAGGATTGGCTTCGCCAGCCTGACCTGCAATCAATGTTTGTTCGTTTAGTAATGTCAGATGATCTCTCACAAACTGCTGAACAATTCCTGCGGGTTCGCTGGAAAAAACTGGAAGAAGATAGTCGTCTTCATTCAAATCATTAGTTTGAATGCGTTGCTTTATAATGGTGAAGTACTCATAACTGACATCCAACAACCGACGTTCCCTTTCCTTCTGAAAAAATTCTGAAGATAACCGTTGTGAAACCTCCGATGGCATCATAAATCGATTTTCACGTCTGAAATCCATCAACTCCTGCTGGGTCACTTGAAGGGTGTCCGAAACTTGATTCAACTGACGTTGAATAAAGTCAATAGACCGGGTGGCCATATCGTTCTTCCTCTCCAGATTATTGATGATAATTTCCTCAGAAAAAACATTTAAAAAACGCATCAACTGTCGAGGCTGTATACCTGTAACAGAAATAAATATAATAGAAGATCCTTCCCGATATGGAGATACCGATAAACGAGAGCGGAAACGGGAAGCAAGTACTGCATGCGAGTTAAAAACAATGTAATAATTTCCCTGTTCGATTCTTCCATTTGCTGAGGTTGAATGAATAGAAAACCGGAATGCATCATGCTGAATGGTGTCTCCAGGTGATATTGTTCTGTCAAAACTTACAGGGCCCGAAAATGATTCATTTACAGAGGTTTTATAATTATGTAGCCAGTTTCCTTCGCTTTTAACAGAAACCTGAATTTGTCCATTTCCCAACACATCAATGTTTATAGGAGTGTTAAGAAGTTGAGGATAAAGTGAATCAAATCTGATTTCAAAAGGGGTTGGATTGTATAGTTGTGTATCTTTAAATCTGCCGCGTGCATAATAAGACACTCCAAAATCGAGCCGGTCAATGGCACGTCGCACCATAGACTGTGACCGGATAATAAAACTTTGATTTTCAAAGCTTCTCATCTCAGGTGATAGACCAAAACCCTCGGTCAGAACCGAACGTGAAATGGATCGTTCTGCATTTATCTGAAACAACATGGTGATGGATGCACGATATTCAGGAACCGTATAACGATGGTAAAGCCAGGCAGCGCTCAATCCCATTGGAATAAAAATGACAAACAGATACCAGTGCACAAAAATAAGCCGAGCTATTTTTCGTATATCGGAAAAACCATCGGTTCGATGGTTTGGAGTCGTTTTAATTCCCCCGTGATGTGTAGGTACAGCCATCAGTTTAAAAATTTAACAGCAACCATTTGGATGCATGTTCATAAATTACAATTTGCCTAATGCTTTAATTATAATTGGCAAATATACAAAAAGCTTTATAACATCATTTAAGCATTGCACTGTTCAATGAGACATTTCAAAAAGTTTACCTGCGTAAAAACTGCCCCAATTTTGAAAAATTTTTCAACAGTAAAGTTCCCACCCCTCCAATTTTATTACGACGAATGATTTGAAAATCTTCGGAAGATTTTCTAAAAATATTGCCCAAACTTCTGTTACTGGCTCCTCCGGTAGGCATCAGAATCATAACTTTATCAAAATAACACACTCTAATATCCGGTGTTTTCAGGCATCGAACCATCCAATCATAATCAGCAGCAATGCGATAAGTGGTATCAAAAGATCCTATGTTGTTTAAAACTTCTCGCCGGAAATAGACGGTTGGATGTGGTGGCATCCAACCATTTGAAAGCTTGGATTGAGAAAATGAACCGCTTTTCCAGTGGCGAATAACGTTGGCCGAATTTTTAGAAGAGATATACTGCAGATCTCCATACAGGAGATCACAATTGTTGGAAGAAAATTTTTGAGCAACAGATGATAACACATCTATTTCAGAAAACCGATCCCCTGCATGTAAAAAACCAATTACTTGACCGGTTGAAATTTTTAATCCTTTGTTCATGGCATCATAGATGCCATGATCAGACTCGCTGATCCATTTCCTAATTAAATCTTCATTCTCCTTAATAACATCAATGGTTCCGTCCTTGCTTCCTCCATCAATAATAATGTATTCTACATCCGGAAAGTTCTGATTTCTTATTGAATCAAAAGTAATACGTAAATCTTCTGCACAATTATAAGTTACTGTAATCAAAGAAATCTGCATTTCAAACGGAATGAGAGATTAACTAAACTATTTTATGACGATTTTTGCTTCTCAACATTTTCTTTCGTCTACGACCAATAGCGAAAGATGGTACCTGAAAAATCAGAAATCCCAGCACCATATTCAGAATTAAAAGCTTGAGCATTCCAAAGTCGCGCAAAATATAGGAAAGGAATATAAAAATAAGATTTACTGACCCCAGCAAAATGGCAATTTGGATATGCGAAAATCCGAGGGTAAGCATCCTGTGGTGAATATGTCGTTTATCGGCAACAAAAGGCGACTGACCTTTTGAAATACGAAAAAAGAAAACCCGGATGGTATCAATAATCGGAACGATTAAAATACCTAAAGCCACAGCCGGAGCCGAAGTCATAGTATAAGTGAGAGCGGACCGCACCGACTCGGCATTATACTCCATAAACCTGATGGCGAACACAGAAACTATAAAACCAATCAATAAAGATCCTGTATCACCCATGAAAATTTTCTGAGTTCTGGAAAACACATTAAAATATAAAAATGCAAGCAGCGAACCAATTAAAATGGCTCCCAAAACAGGCATGGCGTGATCTCCATTAATAAAAAACCAAAAAGAAAAAGCAGCAGTGGAAATGATACCTGTTACAGCTGCCAATCCGTCAACACCGTCAATCAGATTAAATCCATTGATAATAAACACCACAAATACTATGGTAAACGACATGCTTACAAAATAGTCTGGTTGCAAACCAAAAAAGCCATGAAAATCGGTAATCCTGAGATCACCAAACCCAACTATAATAAAAGCGGCCAAAAGCTGTCCCAAAAGTTTCATAATTGGGGCTGTCACCATAATGTCATCTTTAATTCCAATGGAAAAAACAATAAGCAGCGCGGGAATCAAAAACGGAATGGCTCTATGATCAAACCAATCTAAATAGAACAAATAGGTAAAAATAATGCCAAAAAATATGGCTAATCCTCCAAGTGTGGGGACATTCTCTTTATGTACACGTCGTCTGTTCGGAACATCAAACAAATTCTTGGAATAAGATACTTTTAATATGGTGGGAATGGAAATAAACACCAATATAAAGGAGAGAAGTCCGGCAGAAAGTATTTGTAAAATGATGGTATAATTATTCATCTTTTTCTTAGGCTTTTGGTAATCATATACGGGTATTTTGGGTTTTAAATGTCAATTTCGCACAAATTTACAAAAAACATCATTATCCATCATATTTACACTTTAATTTATCAAAAAGTTACGATATTCAGATAAAAAGGATGTTACACCCTAGAATAATTTACTATTTTTGATGTTTGAACAAACATAAAAATTATTTACAAGTTGCATCTATTCAAATATTAAACATATAAATAGACCGAAAACATATGTCTTCGTTTAAAAATAACAAAATAAAGATCCTCAGTCCTGTTCTAATACTGTTTACGCTATATTTTAACAGTTGTATTCCGCATCGCGAAATCATCTATTTTCAGGATCATGAAGATAAAAAAGGGTATGAAAATCCTTTTGGTGAGTTGGAAACAGTCACAGAAAGATACATTTTGCAGCCCAATGATGCTCTGATTATAAGAGTCAGGACCTCTAATCCCCAGTTGTATGAGTTTTTTAACATGACCTCTTCTCAAAATGTTGCTCAGGCCACACAATGGACATATCCAATCGATGATAATTACGAAATAGATTTTCCCTTTGTTGGAAAAATAAACTTGAAAGGTTGCACCAGACAGGAAGCAAAAGATAAAATTATTGAAGCATTGCTTCCATTTCTAAGTGATGCACAAGTGACGGTACGTATAGCAAACCCCTCATTTGTTGCCCTTGGAGAGTTTGCAAGTCGCGGCCGAATTGCTATGGGACGCGATCAGGTAAATATTTTTGAAGCCGTTGCCCTGGCAGGCGATGTCAGACCTTTTGGGAAAAAGCGTGAATTAACCATCATCAGGCCAACAATGGATGGTTCGGAAACAATTGTTCTTGATTTAACTGACAGAAACCTGATTGATTCTGACCATTTTTACATCTACCCCAATGATATACTTTATATCAGACCAATGAGAGCCCGACAGTGGGGAATTGGAGAGTCATTCTCGTTTGGAATATTGACATCAGTTATTGCATTTTATTTTACGTTAAACGCGATATTGAACTAAAAGAAACCTGCTTCAATAAAAAACAGAACGTCAAAGAAGTTTTGTTTGAAAAAATAGCAGTGAACTTTTTTGTGGATGATACAAACCACAAAAAAACATCGATCGACCAAAAATACTAACACCTACGTGTTAGTATTTAATATCAATACCAGAATTTAATTTTATATCCCAAACAATCGGGATTAATGATCTTGTGTAAATGAACTATCAGCTAAAACCTAATAATAACAATAAGCAGCCACTGAAAAGTGACTCGACATCGCCATTTGTCCTGGATTATAAAAAAATTCTGGTTGATATACTGCGTTATTGGTGGTTGTTTATCATCACATTGGGTTTATCACTGTTTACGGTGTTTATGATGCATCGCTATGCACAGCCGGTTTACCGGGCATCTATGACAATGTTGATGGAGGAGCGCGGCACCGATACTCCCCAAAGAAATATGATGGAAGGATTTGGGTTAAGTGGTGCTATGCGCAGTACAGATAACCAGATCGCTATACTGAGATCTTATGAAACCATACGTGAAGCCATTGAGGAATTAGATTTTCATGTTTCTTATTTTAAAAGCGGGAGGGTAAAAAGCACCGAATTGTATGGGAGCTTGCCCTTTACGGTACATTTCGATTCAATTTCTCCGCAGATACTTAACACACCGATTTATTTATCGGTTATAGATGAGCACACCTTTAGACTCAATATAGACACAGAACAGGCTACCACTTTTCACTACGGACGAAACCAGGTTCTGAGCAATACAGGAGCCCTTAATTTCTCGGAAACATTTCGTTTCAATGAACCCATCATGACACCTTTCTTATCCATTATTGTTGAAAACCACAACCTTAACAGACCGGAAGAGAGAGGCTATTACTTCCAATTCAATAACCCAAATTCACTGGCATCTTCATACCAATCCAGATTCAGCGCTCCCCGTCCCAGTGAAAACACTTCAATTGTAAGACTATTTTTTACAGGACATAACAACACAAAAAATGTAACATTCCTCAACAAACTGGCAGAAGTGTTCATCAGAACAAACCTTGAGCGGAAAAACCAAATAGCCACAAACACCATCCAGTTTATTGAACAGCAATTGGTCATCATCTCAGATTCCTTGGCTGAAAAAGGAACTGAATTAAGTCAGTTCAGAACAACTCATCAGATTCAGAGTGTATCGGCACAAGCCAACCTTCTGTTTTCGAGGCTTGAGAATCTGGCGAATCAATCAACGCAAATCATGCTCACAAGGCAGTATTATGAATATCTCAAGGGCTATTTCAGCTCAGACACTATTTTTAATCAAACACTGGCTCCTGCCAGTTACCCGGTGGATAACGTTACCATTTCTACACAAATAAGCAAACTCACAGAGTTAAACATGGAGCGACAGGCTTTAAAATATACCCTGAATCGCGATACACACAACCCTTATTTTGTGGAATTAGAACACAGAATGGAAGTTGCCAGACAAACTTTACTGAGAGGTATTGAGAATCAAGTTACATTGATTAATGAAGAACTCCATCGCATTGACGAAAAGAGGGAATTAACCACCAACGAGCTTTACCAATTACCTGAAAAAGAACGTCAGCTATTTGGAATTGAACGCCAATTTGACCTCAACAATGAAGTTTACACCTTCCTTTTACGCAAACGCAGTGAGGCACAAATTCAGAAAGCCTCAAACACTCCCGACCACAGTGTATTGGAGTCAGCTCGTGCCATAGGTATGGTATCCCCTACAATCAGCAGCGACAGACAGCGTGCCATTCTTATTGGTTTAATCTTGCCATTGATTTTTATTGTGATCAGGCAGCTTCTTAACAACAGGATACAAACACCCGATGATGTTGAAAGAATTACCAATTTGCCAATCATTGGCCATATCATCCATAACCCAAAAGAGCTTGATAATGTGGTTTATAATTATCCCAAATCGATAATTACCGAAACCTTCCGAAGGGTACGATCCCGTTTGGAGTATTTAACAGGAGATAAGGAATCCCCCATAATCGCAGTGTCCTCATCTATGCCGGGTGAAGGTAAAACATTTTGCGCCCTCAATCTGGCTTCCGTCTTTGCAATCAGTGGTAAGAAAACCCTGCTGGTTGGTTTCGATATGAGAAAACCCGGACTGAACCGCGTTTTGTCCTTCGATGATAACAACAAAGGACTATCAAACTATCTTATCGGAAAAGCGAAACTAAAAGAAATCATACAACCGAGCAAACCGGAAAACTTATATGTATTGCCTTCCGGCATTATTCCGCCCAACCCTGCCGAACTCATTGGTAGCCCCAGAACAGAAGAATTATTTAAAAAATTAAAAGAGGAATTTGATATAATCCTTGTCGACACACCACCAATGGGTGTTGTTGCCGATGGTTACATGCTCGCAAGATACGCCGATACTGTTGTTTTCCTCACTCGCCAGAACATCACCATAAGAGAGGTTTTTGCCCACACCATCAGACAAATGAATGAAGAAGGAATAAAGAATGTAGGTATTTTAGTAAACGACATCAACATAAAAAAAGGCATATTGGGTTACAATTACGGATATGGATATGGGTACGGATACGGGTATGCATACGGTTATGGTAATGGGTATGGGTATTATGAGGAGTGAGGAAGGACATAGAGTTTTATAGTTGAGAGTTGAGAGTTGAGGGTTTAGGGTTTAGAGTTTAGAGTTTAGAGTTTAGAGTATAGAGTTGGGAGTTGAGGGTTGAGAGTTGAGAGTTGAAGTGGAGTCCCACGTTTCGTGAAAGGTTTAGTGATTCTCCATAAGACGAGAATGGTATATGGTTTCTTTTAAATTTTTAGATGATGGAAAGATTCTCTAAGGTATCTGGAGTTTTAAAATATTTTGTTGTAATAATACTCTTTTGGATTATATCACATGCAATTTATGGACAACGATATAGTATCTATAATCACCATTTTTATGATCCAATAACGAGGGAGCTATATAAACCGGGCTTGAATATTCATACATCCATCAAGCCATTACGGCTTGACCAGATCGATAGACATTTCAACACAGACTCACTTATTAGAAGAGGCTTAAATACTCCAAACGCAAATCTTAATATCTGGCAAAGGTTTATTCACGATGACCTTTTTAGATGGGAAAAAGATGTTGATGGCCCAATCGTGATTAGAGCAAACCCAATGTTCAACCTCGAATTGGGAAAAGAGTTGGATGAAAACATCAACACCTGGATAAACACCCGTGCCGTCATGCTGGAAGGTCAGTTAGGAGAGAATCTGGCTTTTTATGCCGACTTTCATGAAAACCAGGCTGTTTATCCACGGTATATAAGAGAGTTTGTAGATGAGCGTGGGGTCATTCCGGGTCAGGGAAGAACAAAACCCTACGGGGATGATGGATTTGACTACTCTCAATCAACAGGTTACTTATCTTACAACGCCGGAAACTGGATAAATCTTCAACTGGGCTATGGTAAAAACTTCATAGGAGATGGGCATCGCAGTCTCTTATTATCAGATAACACTTTTAGCTACCCCTATTTTAAGATGACCGCCACTTTCTGGAATCTTAAATACAAGGTGATGGTGAGTCAGCTTCAGCACAAGAACACCATTCGGGTTGGTGGAGACGAGAGATTCGATTATAAATACGGCGTATTTCATTATCTCTCGTGGAATATTGGAGAAAGATTTTCTCTAGGGCTTTTTGAAAGCGTAATTTGGGCAGCTGAAGATGAAACTGGATACCGGGGCATGGACATGAATTACCTGATACCAACAGTTATATACCGACCAGTTGAATTTTCACTCGGCTCTCCCGATAACGTTACAATGGGATTAAACTTACGTTACATCCCCTGGAATGATGCGGCATTTTATGCCCAGTATGTAATGGGTGAATTTAAATTTGATGAAGTTTTTAGCGGTGATAAATGGTGGGCAAATAAACAGGGTTTTCAGATTGGATATAAAGACTATAATTTTCTAAACATCAGAAACCTTGACGTACAAACTGAATACAGTCAGGTCCGTCCCTATACCTATTCACATTACTTCCCCATCACCAACTACGGTCATTTCAATCAGGAGTTAGCGCACCCGTTGGGTGCCAATTTTAGAGAAAGCGTATCATTCTTAACATACAGGTGGAATCGTTGGTACTTGCACCTGAATACCATGTATGCCATCCACGGAAAAGATTTTAATGACAACGATGATCAATACAGTTATGGGGGCAATATATTTGCTCCAAATCTGGAGAGGCCATACACTTATGGACACGAGATTGGTCAGGGATTGCGCACAACCATAACGCAGGCCGGAGGAGCAATTTCATATTTAATTAACCCTGTAAACAATATGAACCTAAGCATGGGGTTAAACATCAGAAGTGAGGTGAATGACCGAATTGACAGAACGGATACGCATTTTTATGTTGCATTCAGGACTTCTCTGAGAAATATTTATTATAATTTTTGAGATTATTAGGTGGATAGGTCGAATGGTCAAGAGGTGGATGGTTTAGGAGAAGTGGAGCGGAGTCCAGTTGGGAACAAAAGGAGGAGAGAATGAAATGGGATCCTTATTTCAGTAGAATAACTGTTACGACAAGTAAATTTAATATTATTCTGCAATACTTCGTTCTCTGACTTTTATCGCGGGGTTTCCGCGATAAATACCATAAGGCTCCAATGTTTTTGAAGCTACACTGTTAACACTTAATACGGAGTGAGACCCACATAAAGTTCCGGGTGTAACCACGGCATGAGCACCAATCCATACACCATGCTCCAAAATGATAGGTTTTACTTGCAAATCGAAGGTCGGTGAAGTATAGTCATGATTGCCATTTAAAATCATCGAACCTTGCGATAAACAACAATTAGCACCAATTTTCACAGATCCCAGACTGTCAATCCAAACCCGCTCACCAATCCACGTGTAATCTCCAATCTCAATGTTCCAGGGATATTTTATATTAACCCCGGGTTTAATAACAACGTTTTTGCCTAATTTTGCACCAAACAATCGAAGAAAAAACAATTTAATACCAGAGGATGGATTTAGGGCATTAATGAAAAACAAAGCATTTATTATAAACCAAAGCGAACGAAGAAAAGCGCCCCTACCGGGATCATACCAACTGTTATCGTACCTGGATAAATCTATTTTTTCCATCAAAGAATCTGATTTGGATATTTGTATATTTGCTGACTAGCAAATATACAACAAAGATAAAAATTAAAGCGAATAACTATTTCGGAGTTTTTTGTCTTGTTTATCTCAATCAAAATTCGTTATTTTGTCATACGAACTAAAATGAAAGACTTATGAGCAATTCATATGAAACAGACAAAGGGGAAGTTTACGTCTATACCGGAGCTACCCAGGATGAGCAATCGAAATGTGGTTGCGGAGGAAACTGCGCTTGCAAAAGCGGTTCCGGGGGGTCTTGTAAATGCGGTGGAAACTGCAAATGCAAATAAGCATCCAACCCGGTAATTAAAGAGCCTACGGATACTTTATATTGAGATCTCATTTCCTGATACATTCGTTCAACCTGTTGCTTATAATCAATGTATCCGTAGGTGCTTACTATAGACCAATAAATTACTAGATATTAGATTATTAGATGTAAGCAAACTTCTTATTACCAACTGATTGAACAATGTGACCAAAAAGCATTATGCGCTTGCCAATCAAGCATATATTCATAACAATAATATTGACAGACCTTAAAAACTGAAATTCCGTAAAACGGAATTCTTCACAAGTTCGCCACTCAGTGCCACAGCTTAAGGAATGGTCAATTCAACTACTCTAATAGCATTCATTTAAAAAATAAATAACCACATTGTTTTCTTATAGAAATCATGTAAAATTTCATCAATTTAGTCTTTCTTTGTGATCACCGAAAAACACATACAAAGAATCGCTACAGATGAATGAATTTGTCTCCGGAAATCTGGGAGAAATAGCCGCACTATTAACAGCAATCTGCTGGACATTTACCAGTCTTGCCTTCGAATCGGCAGGAAAAAAAGTAGGATCACTACCCGTCAATCTGATTCGTCTTGTAATGGCACTTTTCTGGCTCGGTTTTTACACACTTATTACCAACGGACATTTTTTCCCACAAAACGCATCCACGCATGCATGGGTTTGGTTAAGCGTATCTGGTTTAATTGGCTTCGTCATTGGAGACCTGCTTCTATTTCAGGCGTTTGTGGTTACAGGTGCAAGAATATCTATGTTACTCATGTCGCTTTCGCCCCCATTAACAGCCCTGTTTGGCTGGTTGATTATTGGTGAAAAATTATCCATTGCAAATTCTATCGGAATGTTCGTTACAATTTGGGGAATTGCGCTGGTTATATTGGCCAAACCTGTAAAAGGGAGAAAAATGCAATTTCACTACCCCGCAAAAGGAATTCTTTTAGCGCTGGGTGGAGCTGCCGGCCAAGGTCTGGGACTGGTACTCAGTAAATTCGGAATGCAGGACGCTGATCCGTTTATGTCGACACAAATAAGAGTGATAACTGGCATCATAGGTTTTTCAATTCTTTTCACTATAACCGGAAAATGGTATCAGGTAAAAGCAGCCATGAAGCATACCAAAGCCATGTGGCATATCACAATCGGCTCATTTTTCGGTCCATTTTTGGGTGTTTCGTTAAGCCTGTTGGCCATAAAATATACCACCACGGGTATTGCATCAACGCTGAACTCTCTAACACCTGTACTCATCATTCCCCTGGCATGGTATTTTTTCAAAGAAAAAATAACCACTAAAGAAGTCATTGGAGCCTTTCTGGCAGTAGCAGGTGTTACAATCTTTTTTATTTACTAAAAACCCTCCTACCATTCCACCATATCACCATATCACCTTTTCACCCTACCCCCATCTACCCCATCATCAAAATGATAATACCAATCAAAATCCCGGCTAATAAAATCCCTTTTCGGCCAATGTTGACCTCGTGAAACAACATGGCACCAAAAAAGAATGCCACAACCACACTACCTCTTCGAAGCGTAGATACAACTGAAATAAGTGCTTCAGGAAAATCAAGTGCGAAGAAGTACAAATAATCAGCAATTACCAAAAAAAGACCAATTAGAGGAATACTCCAGCGCCAGATAAGTGGAAGCGGGTTTGCCATAGTTTTTCTGATAACAAAAACTACCGGCAATAGAAGGACTATCTGATAAACACTAAAAAAAGCCTGAACGGCCATTCTATCAATGGTCTGAATAAGAAATTTATCGAAAAGTGCGCTGGCCGATGCAAACAAGGTTCCCATAACAGCAAACCATACCCATTTATTATGACGGAAAGATATGCCCTCCTTTCTTCCGGCAGTGGAAAACATAAAGAAAAAGAAAAGCGTAATAACTAACCCGATCCACTGAACAACTGATAACCTTTCGGAGTAGATAACCAGAGCCCCCATCAGCGTCCAGACGGGAGCTGTTGCTCGGATGGGTGAAGCAATGGTTATGGGAAGATTTTTCAAGGAAAAATATGAAAAAACCCACGAAGTTAAAACAATCAGGGTTTTTGTTAAGATCAGTAAATGCTCTTGAAGAGATATAATCGGGACATATAAATAGCTTCCGGCCTCAATAGCCCCGGAAGCAGACAAAATGATGAGTGGCAGAAAAACAACACTACTGCTAAAAGTACTGTACAACAACACCAACCACACAGCATTATCTTTCAGAGCATGCTTCTTAATAACTTCGTATATACCCAGAAAAACTGCAGAAAACAACGTAAGGAATAACCAGATCATATTATCAATTTTGAGCCGACTAAATTAATACTTATTTAACCGGTTTGGAATCGATATTTAATTTTATTGAACCTGATAGTGAATATGAAGGTTGACTAATTCAATAATTATCCATATTTTTAATAAAGAAATTAAAGGAAAACATGCAATATACACTGTTATGCAATGGGAAAATAGTCGCCGGAAACACTCTATTTACCGGTGATATTCTTATTGGTAATAGCAGAGTAATTGAAATTGCAAAAAACATCAGAAAACCAACTCCAGATACATTAATCATAGATGCAGAAAACAAATATTTACTACCAGGATTAATTCATTACAATTGCCCGTTTCTCAAATCGGATGAGGAGCCAATATCCTCGGCCATATACATAGCTCTTTCACATGGAGCTACATTTTTAATGGATACTCTGAAGATCAAAAGAGATGAATTTAGCCTTGAAAAGATCAGAACTCTTAAAAACGATTGTCTACCCATAATTTCCGATTTCGGTCTTCATCTGGATGCACTTAGAAGCAGTAAACTAAACAAAGATGAACTGGAATTAGGCCATTTGAGAGGTGGTATCACCTCTCTGCTGTTGAAGTATAAACATCTGGATAAATTCATATCAGGAGAATTTAATGATTTAATTGATATGATATCTGATGAAGAGTTACTCCTGATATGTGAAACCAGATTTTGCAATCAACAGAGTAACATCAAATCCGGGAAGCATGCTTCTGATTTGACAATGCTTAGCCAAATAGTTCATGCAGTAAGAAAAAAAAGAACGAATGTTCTTTTTTTAGGGATCTGCACTTCCGAAGAACTTGAAATTATCAATCCGGGTGGTTATCAATCTGAAAACATCTATGCATCTCTGGATATAAATAGCATGATGCAATCAAATGCATCTGAAGTTTACAAGAACCTGGATAAATATCATGCTAATAAGAACTTGCTTATTTCTCCACCAAAACTCGAACCACCTGGAATAAAACAGGATAATTTCATAGAAAACAGTCAACACTTGTCATTTATTTCGGAAACGCTGAAATCAGGTGAGCCGGAAATAGGCTCATTGATAGATCTTTGTGACATGTACGCAACGCGACCGGCTAAGTTGTTGGGAATCTTTCCACAAAAAGGTCTTTTACAGGCAGGATCAGATGCCGATATAATCATATGGGATCCGGAAAAAGTAAATGCGGAGACACCACTGGGTGCAAATCTATCTCTTTTCCGAAAAGACATTTTTGGACTGATATTAAATGGTCATTTCATTAGCGAGGATCAACTGATTAGCACCAGAGAAATGACCGGCAGATATATACCCAGAAATACCGTTACAGTATAACCATGGTTGCACCATAACCATATTCACGAAAAGAAGCATCCTGATAGTATAGTCCTTTATACTTGCGATCTAACTGCTTTCGGATTTCGGTTTTCAGAGTACCATTGCCAACCCCATGAATGAATACAATTTTTCGCCCCTTATTCTTTATGTTTTCTGCCATGATGGTGTGGAATTTATCCATCTGAATTTGCAAAATTTCACCATTTGACAATCCTGTAACGGCATCAATCAGCTCGTGTATATGTAGATCAATTTCCAGTAATTCCGGTGTAGATTTGCGTTTAACTTTGGCTGGTCGTGGTTCGCTATTTCCCTCTTTCTCTTTTATAATCGCTTTGGTTTCCTTCTCAGTTAAAAGTTCCATTTTCTGTTCCAATTCATTTTTTATGATGGAAATTAAAACTGCAGGCTGATAAAAGAAATCGTTATTAGTAAAGCTGTTCTCCTTATAAAATTTTCGTGCTTTAATGGAAACGGAAGTCGATACAGGTTTTATGGCCGGATAAGGCTTTCCTTTGCGGAACAATATCAACTGAATATCCCAGCTAACATCCAAATCCTGAACTACAACCTGATCCACAGGAGTTTTAGTGTTGGGCTCAACAATTCCCTGATGTAAAGCATACATATATCCATCCTCACGTAGTTCTGAAATGAGATATGAGCAGTAATAATTACTGTCGTTGATTAGATATTGCTCCAGTTCAGACTGGTCTTTACCGGCTTTAATAAATCCAAGGTAAAACCTTGGATTGAAGTCGTCATGCCCCTTCTCCTCCATCTCTTCGTGATAGGCTTCAGGCTCAGACACCTTTTCGTTCCTCGTTACAACTTGTTCCTTAACAGGTGATTCTTTTATATTATCAGATGTAATTTGATTCGCTTTTTCAACAATAACCACTTCAAAAATGGGAGCAGGTACTTCAAAACCATCTTCGTCCTCTACGAAAACAAGATTTCCTTCGGTTCTTGTAACAGTACCACCACCTACTTCATTTAAAAACCTTACTCTGTCGCCTTTCTCTACGCGCATAACATGATATTTTACCGGATTTAACTCTTTGTTTCGCAAAGTTAGTTATTTTTGCACCCGAAAAAAGAAGAAAATCAATTATGCCTGTTCCGGAAATAAATATTTCAGATTTTAACTATCATTTACCTGACGAAAGAATTGCCAAATATCCTTTAACCAATAGGGATGAGTCCAATTTATTGGTTTACAAAAACCAGTCAGTGAATCATACAAATTTCAAAAATCTGCCGGAGTATTTACCTCAAAATACACTATTGGTTTTCAATAATACACGGGTCATCAGAGCCCGCATCCATTTTTTTAAGTCAACCGGTGCAAAAATTGAAATATTCTGTCTGGAACCACATAATCCATCGGATGCCGCCATGGCATTTCAGCAAACCCAAGAAGTAGAATGGATCTGTTTGGTGGGAAACTTAAAAAAATGGAAAGGAGAAACACTTTCCGCCGTCGCCAATACTACTGTTGGCGATGTAAATATTTTTGCCCAACTAGTAGAAAGAATTAATGATGCGTGCATCATTAAATTCTCGTGGAAAAACCAGCATGCCAATTTTGCAGACATTCTGGAAGGAATGGGACAAACCCCTATCCCGCCTTATCTTAACAGAGAATCCGAAACCATTGATACCGAAAGGTATCAAACCGTTTATTCGAAACTCAATGGTTCGGTGGCGGCACCCACTGCAGGTCTCCATTTCTCCAAAACCATTCTTAAAAATATTGAAGAGCAAAACCACAAACGACTGGAGATTACTCTTCATGTTGGAGCAGGCACATTTCAACCGGTTAAAAGTGAAAAAATAAGTGGCCATGCGATGCATACTGAACAGTTCGAGATAAGCTGTACATCCATTGAACAACTGCTCAATCATAACAATCCGGTTATTGCCGTTGGCACAACCTCGGTGAGAACGCTGGAATCGCTATACTATGCCGGCGTGAGAATAATCAACAAACTGGAATACAAAAAAATAGGACAATGGGATGGTTTTGAAATGCCATCAGACATCCCTGTAAATGAGGCATTAAAAGCACTATTGAACCATCTGAATCAATCAGGAGAAACGACCTTTAAGGCTTCAACATCAATTATGGTAGCACCCGGGTATCAGTTTAAAATCATTAATGGTCTGATTACCAATTTTCACCAACCCAAAAGCACGCTTTTGTTACTTATTAGCGCTCTAATAGGCGATAACTGGAAAGCGGTTTACGAGTACGCTATGAATAACGATTTCAGGTTCCTCAGCTACGGAGACAGTTCTATATTGATCCCTTAGTTTCCTATTGATTTTCGTCGCTCAAGCTCCTCTTCCAATATTTCCTCAATGTCGGCTACACAAGTACCACAAATGGTTCCTGCATCTGTTTCATCCTGAATTTCAGAAAAAGAGGTTAACTCTTTTTCGCGTATCACACGAACAATATCGCCTTTGGTCAACTGCATGTGGCGGCATACAAATTCATCATTTTCAAACATAGTTCTTAAATTTTAAGTTCAAATTTAATGATTCAGCCATATTTTCCATAAAAAATCTGGTTCAGAATATGCTGACATCATAAAAAAATGGAACAATTATTGATATGAAAACGGCGACAGGAAAATCAGCCAATCGCCTATTTTAACAAACATTAACAGCCATCACTCCGTTTTTGGCTGTTGCTTATATACTTTTGATAAACGTTATCAGAAATTAAACATAATTCGCTAATCGGAAAAACGATAAAATTATGAATCAAACTGTTGACATCAAAGAACTTAACGAAAGAATAAAGCAGGAAAGTTCGTTCGTTGACCTGTTGACCATCGAAATGAACAAAGTAATAGTTGGTCAGAAACATCTGGTAGAAAGTCTTTTAACCGGATTATTAAGCGACGGACACATACTTTTAGAAGGTGTACCGGGACTAGCAAAAACACTTGCAATTAACACTTTGGCAAGCATCGTTGATGCCAAATTCAGCAGAATTCAGTTCACCCCTGATCTGTTACCGGCCGACCTTTTGGGTACAATGATTTATAGCCAGAAAAACGAAGAGTTTGTTGTAAAAAAAGGGCCACTATTTACCAATTTTGTATTAGCGGATGAGATAAACCGTGCGCCGGCAAAAGTGCAGAGTGCACTTTTAGAAGCTATGCAGGAAAGACAGGTGACCATTGGTGATAAAACCTATAAACTACCTGAGCCATTTCTTGTACTTGCCACACAAAACCCCATTGAGCAGGAAGGAACTTATCCCCTCCCCGAAGCTCAAGTTGACAGGTTCATGCTGAAAGTGGTTATTTCTTATCCTCAAAAGAATGAAGAGCAGGAGATCATTCGTCATAACCTGGCACAATCATTTCCAAAGGCATCAACAATTCTAAAGCCCGATGACATCATCAGAGCCAGAAAGGTTGTGAAAGATGTATATATGGATGAAAAAATTGAGAAATACATCGTAGACATCGTATTCTCCACACGTTTTCCGGAAAATTACAAGCTGGAAAAATATAAGGATATGATATCCTATGGAGCATCTCCCCGTGCCAGCATCAGTCTTGCCATGGCATCAAAAGCTTACGCTTTTATCAAGCGTCGCGGTTACGTGATTCCGGAAGACGTGAGAGCCGTTTGTCATGATGTAATGCGCCACAGAATTGGATTATCATACGAAGCAGAAGCCAATAACATCACTTCAGAAGAAATTATCAGCGAAATATTGAATACTGTTGAAGTACCTTAATTAGTGAGCAGTGTTCAGTGAGCAATGAACAGTGGTAACGAGCACTTAAACCTGAAAACTAGTCAACTGAACACTGATAACTGGTAACTGACAACTGATAACTGGTAACTGACAACTGAACACTGATAACTGGTAACTGAATAATCAATGGATACAACCGACATATTAAAACGAGTTCGACAGATTGAGATTAAAACGCGCGGTCTCTCCAGCAATATTTTCGCAGGAGAGTACCACACCGCGTTTAAAGGTCGGGGGATGATGTTTAGTGAAGTTCGGGAATATCATTACGGCGACGATATCAGAAGCATCGACTGGAATGTAACTGCCCGTTTTAATCATCCCTATGTGAAGATTTTTGAGGAGGAAAGGGAGTTAACAGTGATGCTGCTGATTGACGTATCAGGCTCGCGGGAGTTTGGCACAACCTGGAGATTCAAAAAGAACATCATCACTGAAATAGCGGCCGTTTTGGCATTTTCAGCCATACAAAATAATGACAAAACCGGCGTTATATTCTTTTCAGACAGAATTGAGAAGTTTATTCCACCCAAAAAAGGCCGTAAACATATTCTCCATATCATACGCGAATTAATCACATATTCTCCGGAACAACGGGAAACCAATATTTCGGAAGTGTTACGATACCTGACAAACGCCATTAAAAAGCGTTGTACAGCTTTTGTCATCTCCGATTTTATTGATGATAACTTTGAGGATGCTTTGAAAATAGCCAACCAAAAGCATGATATGGTAGCCTTACGTGTATACGATCCAAGGGAAACACTTCTTCCTGACATCGGATTTGTACAATTCAAAGACGCTGAAACAGGTGAGAACCAATGGATAAACACATCCAACAAAAACACACGTCAAGCTTTTAACAAGTGGTGGGAAGAGAATGAACGAAACCTGAACACCACATTTACAAAATGTGGTGTGGACAGCGTCGCCGTGAGAACCGATGAGGATTATGTAAAAGCATTGATGTCGCTATTCAAAAAAAGAAATTAAAATGACAGGAAAGAAATTATTGAACGCGAAAATACTTCCGGCTCTTTTGTTGCTGTTCATTTTTCCGGCCATTAACATAGCTCAGACTGTTACTGTGTCGGCAAAACTTGACTCCACATTGATGGTGATTGGCGGACAAATGGATTTGACCATTGAAATATCGCAACCGGAAAATATTCAATTAGCATTTCCAAACATAAGCGATACCATAACCAAGAACATTGAGGTTGTCAGAAAATCAAAGCCGGACACAACGCTTCTTGAGAACCAACGAATTGCCATCACACAGCGATACAGGATTACCTCATTTGATAGTGGTTTACATTATATTCCGCCGTTGCGATTCGAATATATGGATGGAGAATTG
This sequence comes from Alkalitalea saponilacus, assembly GCF_900168165.1. Classification (GTDB taxonomy): domain Bacteria; phylum Bacteroidota; class Bacteroidia; order Bacteroidales; family Marinilabiliaceae; genus Natronoflexus; species Natronoflexus saponilacus. Next base: position 23,510 of record NZ_FUYV01000004.1, on the reverse strand, counting down.
GCAAGAAGAGCTGAAACCCAGTCTTCTGCACTAATGGTAGTTAATCCCTTTGCAGAAGTTGATCCGTCAAAAGGTTTTTTTGACATAAAACTTCCATTTAATTTGCCGTTCATACTATCTGAGCTGTGGCGATTTAAATACTGGATTTTGACCATACTGATATTAGGGGTATTGGCTTATCTTGGTTACTATTTCTATAAAAAACGGGAAATTCCTGTTAAAGAGCTATTTTTCCCACCCAAGCCCAAAGAGCCGCCACATATACTGGCTCTTAAATCATTGGACAAAATAAAGAGTGAAAAGTTGTGGCAGTCGGGACAAATTAAATCATACTATTCGCAGCTTACAGATACTTTGAGGCGATACATGGAGGATAGATACAACTTTCCGGCCATGGAACAAACTTCAGGGGAAATCATGAGTGCACTGAAATATCAGGAGTTCCCTGATAAAAATCTCTTTCATAAAATAGAGACTGTTCTTAGCACCGCAGATTTGGCAAAATTTGCCAAATATGAACCATTGCCGGATGAAAATGACAACTGCCTGATTTCAGCTTATTTCTTTGTAAATCAAACTAAGGAAGAGCCTGTACCAACCAGGGAAGCACTGGAAAAAGAGTTAAAGGAAGCGTCCTCCGAAGAAAAACAGGAGGAACGAAACTAAAATTTGTTTTTACAGATTTTTCATGATTAAATGAGAACTTTAATATGAACTATACATTTCTTCATCCAAACTATTTCTATTTGCTGTTGCTGCTGATACCGATGATAGCATGGTACATCTGGAAGCAAAAAACCGCTTATGCATCGCTACAGATCAGTACCCTGAGAGGGTTTGCAAGCTTAAAAAAATCGAAGAAAACTTATCTCAGACATCTGCCTTTTGCTTTAAGATGTCTGACTATCATATTTTTAATTATTGCTCTTGCAAGACCACAAAGCACCAATCGGCTTCAAAATGTTACGACCGAAGGGATTGACATCATGATATCTTTGGACATTTCCGGTAGTATGCTGGCCATGGATTTTGAACCAAACCGCATGGAAGCAGCTAAAGAAGTAGCTATTGATTTCATTAGAATGCGCCCGCATGACCGGATTGGATTAACCATTTTCGCAGGAGAAGCATTTACTTTGTCCCCTTTGACACTCGACCACAGCGTACTTATTAACTTAATGCAGGATGTCAGAACAGGAATGGTGGAAGACGGCACAGCCATTGGAATGGGACTTGCAGCCGCTGTAAACCGCCTCAAGGACAGCGATTCAAAGAGCAAGGTGATTATTCTTCTTTCGGATGGGGAGAATAACCGTGGACAGATAGCCCCGCTAACAGCAGCCGAAATTGCCAGAACATTTGGCATTAGAGTATACACAGTTGGAGTAGGTTCTATAGGGACTGCACCATTTCCCGTTAATACCGTATTTGGAACTCAAATACAAGATGTTGAAGTACGAATAGATGAAGACATGCTGACTGAAATAGCAAATTTGACGGGAGGAAAATATTTTAGAGCGACAGACAGAAGCGGACTTGATGCTATTTATAGAGAAATTGATGAATTGGAACGGCATCAGATAGAGGTTCAGGAATACACCAGACATTCTGAAGAGTTTCTCCCATTCGCATTGCTGGCAATGCTATTTTTATTAACTGAAATACTTTTGAGAAATACTGTATTAAGAACTTTACCGTAAAAAAGTTTAAAATTGGAAGCTCAAAGTTTATTGCTGGAGGGTGATTAGATTGTTAGGATTTAGAGTTTAATAAAGATTATTATTGAATAAATAAAAAATATAGCCATGTTTCGATTCGGAAATCCGGAATACTTATATCTTCTTTTGCTTATACCGGCACTGGCATTTATTCAGCTTATTTTCAGCTATCGCAAGAGAATGGCTCTTGAACGATTCGGCAACACGGATCTGCTTAACCATTTAATGCCAGATGTATCTTTATACCGGCCGGTGGTAAAGTTTTATTTATTGCTGTTGGCATTAATGGGTCTTATTTTTACGCTGGCAGCTCCTCAGTTTGGGACACGTCTTCAAACTGTTCAGCGACAAGGCATTGAGATAATGATAGCTTTGGATGTTTCCAATAGCATGAATAGTCAGGACATTCAACCAAGCAGACTGGAAAGAGCCAAACAAGCTGTTGCCCGTTTGACCGACCGGCTGGTGAACGATCGCATAGGAATTGTCGTTTTTGCCGGAAATGCGTATGTACAATTACCTATAACTTCTGATTATGCTTCGGCTAGAATGTTCCTTAACAACATCACAACAGATATTGTGCCAACTCAGGGAACAGCCATTGGCCGAGCCATAGATTTATCCATGCAGTCATTTACCCAGCAGGAAGATGTAAACCGTGCCATTATTGTTATCTCTGACGGAGAAAACCATGAGGATGATGCCATTGGAGCAGCGCGTCGTGCTGCTGAAAAAGGCGTTCTGGTTTATACCGTTGGGATGGGTTCCCCTGAAGGTGGTCCAATACCAATTGGCGGTTCCGGAAACTTTCTTCGGGACAGGAATGGGAACGTGGTAATAACAAGACTCGATGAACAGATGTTAGCAGACATCGCGCAGGCAGGCAACGGGGAATACATCCCGGCCAACAACATCAGAGCAGGCATCAACCAATTGATGAACGAACTTTCAGATTTGGAACGAGCTGATTTTGAAACAAAAGTCTATACAGATTTTGAAAATCAATACCAATACATCGCGTTTTTAGTACTACTCATTCTGATTATTGATTTTATTATTCTTGAAAGAAAAAATAAACTCCTGAGAAATATTGACTTATTTACAGTTAATAAAATTGAGAAGGAAAAAGGAAGTTTAACGGTGAAATAATCATGGCGGTTATGAAAATCAATAAAAATATATTAAACGTATTCATTGTTTTTTTAATGCTGCTTTTTACAGCAGAAACTTTTTCGCAGGATGAAAGAAGATTTGTGCGAAGAGGTTTGGAACATATGGAAAAGGAGCAGTACGAACAGGCCGAAATAGAGTTTCGGGAAGCACTTCGACGCAATCCAAACTCCTTTGAAGCCGGCTACAATCTGGCCTCAGTTCTATTTCGCCAGGAGAGATTCGACGAAGCCATTGAACGCTTTCAGGCCATTGCCCCACACACCAACAATCCTGAATCGCTCGCCAGATTATATCACAATCTAGGGAACAGTTACTTATACAATCAGGAAATCGATCAAAGCATTGAATCCTATAAAGAGTCGCTTCGACATAATCCACTTGATGATGAAACCAGGTATAATCTGATCGCTGCTAAAAAGCTGAGGGATCAGCAAGAAGAACAGCAAGATCAGGATCAGGATGATCAGCAAGAAGAACAGCAGCAACAAGAACAGGATCAACAAGAGCAGGATCAGGATCAGGATCAGCAGCCACAGGATCAGCAACAACAGCAACAGGAAACGGAAGGAATCAGCAGAGAAGCTGCGGAACGATTATTGCAAGCTGTTGAGGAGAATGAAAGAGACATTATGGATAAAATGAATCGTCATCAGGATGATCAACCTGTGAGAATCGAGAAAAATTGGTAATTTTATTCCGAAAAACTATAATTGAAATGATTTTCAGAATGTTTTTTGCGTAAAACGCGCAAAAAACAGAATTTACCAAAAGGAACTTAATCAAATCGTTTAATTGTGAAAAAAATAACCATATATATATTAGCATTGCTGGCAGTATGGACCTCGGCATTGGCTCAGGAAACTGAATTTAAGGCCACTGCACCGTCAACAGTTGTGCAGGGAAATCGTTTTCAGTTGGTTTACACTATAAATAAAGAGGCCAATGACATTCGCGTACCGGACATTACTGATTTTCAAATATTAATGGGTCCGACCATTTCTCAAAGTTCATCTGTCCAAATTGTCAACAATCAGGTGAGCAGGTCTACACAATATTCATACACTTATGTGCTGAGAGCTGATAATACAGGTCGTTTCACCATACCAGCTGCGTCCATACAAGTTAATGGACAAAGGGTGCAAAGCAACCCTGTCACCATTGAAGTAATTGAATCCGAGGCTGATGCTCCAGCCACCCAACCCGGACAACAGCCACAACCTTCTGGTGGAACTTTAACTGATGAGGACATTTACATAACAATGACTGCCAATAAAAGTGAGGTTTGGCAGGATGAACCACTGGTTGTAACCACAAGAATCTACACAAGGGTAAACCTTGAGGGGATTTCCGATGTAAGACAACCAGAATTAAGAAACTTCCTGGTAGAAGAATTGGAGTCAGAATCGGGAAGTATTCAATGGAGTATGGAAAACATAAGAGGACGAAACTACCGTGTAGGAACATTCAATCAAAGAGTTTTATATCCACAAACCACAGGAAGAATAACCATTGAGCCAACCTCTATTGAGTTTTTAGTAAGGCAAAGACAGGCAAGACAATCACACAGTATATTTGGAGACTTTTTTGACTCATACAGAACGGTACGCAAAAGAGTATCCACCGATCCTATAAACATTCAGGTGAAACCCCTCCCCTCTCCTCGTCCTGCAAATTTTTCAGGCGTAGTTGGAAACATTTCACTCAATGTAACAGCATCGTCCACCGATGTGAAAGTAAACGATGGTATTACTGTTAGAGCAGAGATTTCAGGAACGGGGAATCACAGACTTGCGCGCAATCCCCAATTTAACTTCCCCCCTGATTTTGATATATTTGACCCCAATATTTCAAACAACATCAGGCAAACGGCACAAGGCGGAAGAGGAACCCGAACTATAGAAACGCTAATTATACCGAGACATGCAGGTACCTTTGAAATTCCACAAGTTGAATATAGTTTCTTTAATCCATCAACCGGCAGATACCAAACACTCAGAAGTGAACCAATAACTATAAATGTTGAACGTACAGCTGGTGTATCAGATGCCACAACCCCTGTTGCGGCATCTCCCGGTAGAGCCGCAACCCGAGAAAATGTAAGGGTTTTGGGACAAGACATCAGGTTTATTCGAACTTCTCCAATGGTTCTGCAACCAGGAAATGTCTTCCTTTTCGGGAGCAGATTGTTTGTGTTGGCATATGTTGTGCCAATCATTCTGTTCTTTATCATCTTCTTCCTGAACAAAAAAAGGATAAAAGAAAACGCTGATGTTCAAAAGGTACGTAACAGAAGAGCCAACAGAATTGCCAGAAAAAACCTTAAAAAATCTGCTCAATTACTTAAAAAGGGTGACCAAGAAGGATTTTATGAAGAGTTGGCAAGAGCTCTTTGGGGGTATACAAGTGATAAACTTTCAATACCCCGTGCTGAACTCAATAAAGATAATGCAAGAAACATCCTAATCAACAGTGGAGCAGAAGAACAAATTTCTGATGAGTTCCTGGGAATAATTGACACTTGTGAGTATGCACGCTACTCTCCACAAAACGACCACAGCGAGAGGGATGAACTCTATAAGAAAACTCTGACAACCATAAGTAAACTTGAGCAGCAGTTGAAAAAGGGATTGTGAGTTTTGGGTTGATAGTTGATGGTTTTGGGTTGGTAGTGATTTTGATTAGTGGAGAATATAGAGATAAGGATTAATGTTTTGTAGTTAAATTGCAAACTATATAAAAGCTATGAAGTTAAGTCATATATATATTATAACTATTCTGTTTATTTTTTTCACTTCATTTAGTGCAAAAGCTGATTTTAACCTGATCATTGAACGGGCTAACCAGCATTACATGGAAAGTGAATATGAGGAAGCCATTGAACTTTATGAAGAAGTTCTAACTTCAGGAATGGTTTCGGCAGATTTATACTACAATCTTGCAAATGCTTATTACCGGCACGGATATCTGCCATCGGCCATTTTAAATTACGAAAGAGCTCTTTTGCTTGCACCTCAGGATAGAGATATCAGGCATAATCTGAATCTGGCCTACAGCCAGATTACAGACAACATAGAACCAGTTGGTGAGTTCTTTCTGGTTCGTTGGTTTGCTTCATTTCGCAACAGTGCAAATCCGGATACCTGGGCATGGATTTCAATTATTACTTTCATCCTGTTTCTTACCGGACTTTTATTCTATTTCTTCTCAAGAACCATCATTTTTCGTAAAATCAGTTTCTTCCTTGCTCTTTTGGGTGTTTTGGTTTCAGGAATTTCTTTTGCATTTGCAAACAACCAAAAACAACGGCTTGAGAATCGGAACAGAGCCATCGTATTTTCGCCATCGGTAACGGTACGAAGTGCACCTGAAGCTCGCGGAACTGAACTGTTTGTTTTACATTCAGGAACCCGCGTGCGAATACTTCAGGTAATTGGCAATTGGTACGAAATTGAAATTGAAGATGGAAATGTTGGTTGGGTGCATGCGGAGCATTTGGAGGTGATTTAGTTATCAGTTAAATAAAGTTTATAGTTGCGAAGCTAGTTTTCGTCCCGAGAATCGGGAATATTTTGTTTTACTTTAAGCTGGAGAGCGGAAACCGGAGACCGTAAGAGCAATTGGCTAAACTATCAAACCATCAACTATCAACCCTAAACTCTACCCCCTACCACCTTACATAAAACTCAGTTCTTCCGGGAACTGAATTGCAGCCAATAGAACCGCCATGTGCTCTTAATATTTGTCGGGAATAGCTTAAACCTATGCCGGAACCCTCTTCTCTTGTGGTGAAAAATGGGACAAAAATTTCATCTTTTATTTCATCCGGAATGCCCGAACCGTTATCAACAACTATGATTTCAATAACATCGCCGTTAAGTAACCGGCTTGATACTTCAATTTTTCCGTTATTTTCATGATTCAACGCCTGAATGGAATTCTTTATTAAATTAATGATTACCTGTAGCATCAGTTGTTCATCCATGCGGGCATTAAAATCTATATCAGGTTTATAAAATTGTATTGATACATTTTTTTCTTCTTTCATGGGAGAAATTAGAATACTTGTGCGATCAAAAAAGGCGGTAATACTTACCTCGGACATTCTCAAATCAGGCATCCGCGAAAAGAGACGATAACTTTCAACAAACCGCATCAATGCATCACCTCTCTCCTCAATGGCATCCAAACCATTAATGGTCTGTTCCACAATCTTTGGTTTTATTTCATTTACCGGATTGTTTTTCCACAATTCACCCAAAGACTGGGCAATTGAAGTAACCGGAGTGAGAGAATTCATTATTTCATGATTCAAAACACGTATCAGTTTTAACCATGAATCAAGCTCTTTGCGTTCCAATTCACCTTTTATATCCTGCATGGTAACCAGAGTAACAGTTTCATCGCGCAATCTGATGATGGTGCTTCTGACTATTAACTGCATAGATTCTTTCTCTTTCCTGATATGAATGGTTCTCTCTTTTTGGTTTTCGCAGTTCAGAAGCAGGTCTCTTAACGATCCATTTACTTTATCAAGTTGCCGTAAGTGGGTCAGAGTATTTAACCCCAATAGCTGGAGGGTTGATTTATTGCTGTTTAACACAAATTCCTTTTCATTAAAAACCAAAACAGCCGTATCAATATGCTGGAGTATTTCACTGAAATATCGTTCGGCCATTCGTACTCTGATGCTTTTCTCCTGAATGAGGCGATTGAGGTTATTAAGAGAAGAATGCAGAGCGTTTAGAAAAGCATTACCTGTTTTCGTTGAAAACAGGGTACTTGTATCATCATTTTTTACTGATTCAATAAAATAGTGAAGTTTTTTATAGGGTTGCTGTATATATTTTACCAATCGGATGAGCATCCAGATGGTTATTATAAAAAGGGTTGCAATCATCCACAAATCCATCTTTTTGCCAAGTAAAAAGCCGATTGCCAATGAGGCCAAAACAACTAAAGAAACACGCCATATAACGCTGTTTCTAATAAGTTTATAAATCATACTTTTTAATTTTATTGTATAAAGTTTGCCGGGTAATTCCTAATTGCATGGCAACTGAGGACATATTTCCCTGATGGCGCATAATGGCGTCTTCTATCAAACTTTTTTCCATCTCCTCCAATGTTCCGCTAAACTGATTCATGGATTTTTGGCTTTCAACTTCACGAAACATAAAATCTGCAGGTTGAATTTTATCCTGATCACTTAATATTACAGCTTTCTCAATGGCGTGTTGCAATTCGCGAACGTTTCCCGGCCAGTTATATGAAAACAGTAACTCCATAGCCGAATCTGATATTTTCAACCCTGTTTTATTGTATTTTTCGGTATATTTTAAAAGAAAATGATTCACAAACCCTGGAATATCAGCTTTTCGTTGTCTAAGCGGAGGTATTTCAATATGAATTGTATTGAGACGGTAAAGTAAATCCTCACGAAAATGTCCGGTTTCAACCATATTTGGCAGATCTCCGTTGGTAGCCGAAAGTAACCGGATATTTACAGGTCGGGGTTCATTTTCTCCCAGCCGGGTAACAGTTCTGCTTTGCAGAACGGTTAACAGTTTAGCCTGCATGGGTAAAGGCAAGTTTCCTATTTCATCCAGAAAAAGAGTGCCTTCATTGGCCTCCTCAATTTTTCCGGTTCTGTCGAGTTTGGCATCTGTATAAGCACCTTTTTTATGACCAAACAGTTCACTTTCAAACAACCCCTCAACAATTGCTCCCATGTCCACCATCACCAAAGATTTGTCCTTTCTTCCGGATAACTGATGAATCTTCTTTGCAACCACCTCTTTACCGGTTCCATTTTCACCGGTTAGCAGAACATTGGCATCTGTTGCAGCCACTTTAGATATAATTTGTAAAACCTTTTTCCAGCTTTCAGACTCTCCCTCGAAAACATCTTCGACCTTACCCGCAGATATGTTAACATTGCTGGCACTCCCTTTTGCTTTTTTTCTACCGGCAGATAACCGACAAGCCGACTCAACAACCTGTAACATTTTGGTATTTTCCCAGGGTTTGGTGATAAAATCGGTAGCTCCCATACGCACGGCTTTTACTGCAAGTTCAATCCCTCCATAAGCGGTAATCATAATCACACTTAAACTGGGATATTTATCCAAAACCCGTTTTAGCCAATATATTCCTTCATTGCCACTATTAATTCCGGCAGAATAATTCATGTCCAGCAAAAGTAAATCGTAATTGGTTTTTCCCAATTCGTGTAAAAGCGAATTGGGAGAAGTTAATGTTTTAACATTCTTACACCGTCCACAGAGCAACAATTCCAGTGCTGTTAATACACTTTTATTGTCGTCAACAATTATAATGGAGGAATCCTTCATATTTCAAAAATAATTTGAATGGTTGATAGTCTGTCAGAATTTTATAGTCATAATGGACTAAAGCTACTAAAACTATGCCTGACGCAATACATCGATGTAAAAACCTGATGACTAAACAATTAATTATTACATAAAGATAACATATTGTACAAATTTCATACATGTAGTGTCTAATTTTTTTACAATACGAAGTTCACACCCCTGCTTATTCCCTGTTTATGTGATACTTACAAAACATGGCACATCTTTGGTTTAACCTAACGCAAAACCACATAAAAGAAGTGATATGCGTTGGCTGATTTTATTAATATTATTGATTTTCTCTTTCGAGATATCTGTTTCACAATCCAACGGATTGTGGACACTCGACAGATGCATTCAACATGGGCTTGAGCACAATCTGGATATCCAAATTCAGCAAAATCATCATAAAAAAGCAGAACTAAACCATCAGCAAAGCAGATGGAATCTACTTCCATCTATTAATGGATATGGAAACTCAAACTTCGATTTTCAAAGATCCACCAACCAGTTTAATCAAATAACATCTGGGAATTCTTACAATGTTCAATATGGGATAGTTGGTAGTTTGGACCTGTTTGCCGGTTTTATGAAACAAAATCACATTTCGGCTCAGAGGTATTACGCACTTGCCGTGAATGAACAAAGTGCTTACTCAAAGTTCATACTCATTAATCAAATAACAGAATTGTATGCTTTAGCAGCATACCAGAAGGAGTTGGTATCTGTTTTAGAACAACAGGTTGAGAACAACCAAAATGAGCTGGACAGAGTGATGGCTTATATTCATATTGGAAGAGCCGAACCGGTTCTTGAGTATGAAATAAGAGCTCACTTGTCGATGAGTCAACTTGAACTGACCAGAGCAAATAATCAATACCGACTGTTGAATCTTCAGTTGGCACAAACCATTCATTATCACGAAGGAGATTTTGAGATATCCGGTTTGGATTTGTTCCTCACAGAGCCTTCAATAAAGTATCAAAATGCAGATTCCGTTTATATGATGGCGGTAAGTGCTTACCCCCTTGTTTTAAAACGAGAATTGGAGTTGAACTACTATGAGAAGTTGCTGAGCATCTCAAAAGGAAGACAATCTCCCTCTCTTCAACTGAATGCAGGCTATCATTCCGCTTTCTTTTCAACCGACACCCTTCCAAACGGAGGGCAGACCTCTTTTGAAACCCAATTCGATAATTACCTGAACCCCTCCGTTTCTGTAACTCTCAATATTCCAATATTCAACGGCCGACAGAAAAGAACGGAGGTGAACAGGAGCAAAATTGATCTGGAAAACGCCCATTTAAACCTGCAAAACGAAAAATTATCCATAAAACGGGAAATTGAAGAGGCTGTGTTAAAACTTACAAACTTGTATATGGAGTATCAGAATTCTCTGGATAACCTGAAATTCAATGAAAAATCATTTGAAATTCATCAGGAAAAATTTCGTCTTGGTTTAATAACAACCAATGATTTTATGAATGCTCAACTACAACTTTCGCAGGCAAAAGCAACAATGTTGCTTTCGCGATACAGCTGGGTAGTACAAAAAGAGACCCTAAATCTCTATATGCAAGGCATTTAATTGATAAAATCATTTCAAAAAAAAGGACAATGGATAAGAAAATAGAAAAAAAGAAGGGACTGAAGAGAAGCACCATTTTAAAAATTGTTGCATCGGTAGTTATAGTTGGTGCATTGATATGGATGATTACATCTACCAACACCTCAACTTACAGAACCGGAAAAGAGAGAATAACCATAGCAGACGTAGAGTATGCTCAATTCATGGATTATATATCGGTTGTAGGAACAGTTGCTCCAATTACCACCATCATGCTTGATGTGGAAGAAGGCGGAAAGGTTATTGAAAAAGTTGTGGAAGAGGGCGCCATGTTACAAAAAGGGGATGTCATTGTTCGTCTTGAAAACAATGATTTGAACCTTCAAATTCTAAACTCTGAATCGCAACTGGCTTACCAAAGCAACGAACTTCGGAATACCATGATCAATATGGAACAGCAAAAAATTAACAACAAACAACAACTGCTGGCGATTGATTATGAGATAAGAAGACTGCGCAGAACTTATGAACAAAACAGAGAGCTAAGGGATAAAGGTTTTATTGCAGATGAAGATTACCTGATAGCAAATGAAAACTACCAACTGGCCATAGCAGAAAGAGAACTTCGCCATCAGAGAATGGTGCAGGATTCAATTTTCAGAGAGAATCAGCAGGTGCAAATGAATAACAGCCTGATAAACATGGAGCAAAACCTCAAGATAGTAAGGCAAAGATTGGAGAAGCTCAATATACAGGCACCGGCCGACGGACAATTAGGTAGCCTGAGTGTGGAACCCGGACAGTTGATTTCAAGAGGCGAAAGAATAGGACAACTTCACATTCTGGATGATTATAAAATTAGTGCCGACATTGATGAACACTACATTGACAGGGTTCGTCACGGACTAAAAGCTACATATCTGAGACAAAACGAGCGTTATGAGATAGAAGTTTACCGGGTTTATCCTGAAGTGCGAAACGGAAGATTTCAGGTTGATTTTACTTTTTCCGGTGATACACCTCAAAATCTCAGAACCGGACAAACTTATCACCTGAGTCTTGAATTGGGACAGCCGGTAGAAAGTGTCATCATTCCCAGAGGAGGCTTTTTCCAAAGTACAGGCGGGCAGTGGATCTTCGTATACAATGAGTCATCCGGAATCGCAACAAGGAGAAACATCCGCATTGGCAGACAAAATCCAACCCACTATGAAGTTCTTGATGGCCTCGAGCCGGGAGAAAAAGTAATTACCAACAACTACGATATGTTTGGAAGGAATGAGAGGATTGAGGTGAGGTAGGGAGAACGGAAAGCGGAGAACGGAGACAGGAATCTACTGTGTATTGAATTTACGGAATGATTGGAAGATGTAATTAAGGAAAATTATTTAGATTACAAAAAATCATCTACATAACCCAACTATTATGAAATCGAAAATTGAAAAATTTGAAGACTTAACGGTCTGGCAGGAGTCTGTTAATCTTGCGGAAACCATTTACAAAACACTGGCACAATGCAATGACTTTGGTTTAAGAGACCAAATAAGAAGAGCCGCAATTTCGGTTCCTAGTAATATTGCGGAAGGATTTGACAGACAAACCAATAAAGAATTCATTCAATTTCTGCATATAGCCAAAGGTTCGGCTGCTGAAGTACGAACACAGATATATTTGGCTGTGCGACTAAAATATATAGACCAAGAAACTGGAGATCTTCTTCTTGACCAAACAAGGAAAATATCCTCAATGCTATTTAAACTTATTCAAATCAGAAAAGAGAGATTTTAACAAAAATACTAATCACAGAAGATCATATAATCAGTCTCCGGTTTCCGGTCTCCAAAATCCGGTCTCCTGTCTCCGATTTCCGATCTCCATTATTTTCAAAAAAAATGATACAGACAAAAAACCTTACAAAAATCTTCAGAACTGAAGAAATTGAAACGTTGGCATTGAACAACGTGAATTTTGAAGTAAAAAACGGCGAATTTGTAGCTGTTATGGGTCCTTCGGGGTGTGGAAAGTCCACTCTGCTGAACATCATTGGTTTATTGGATAACCCTGATGATGGGAACTACTTTTTTGATGGAACAGACGTAGCCGGTTATAAAGAAAGCCAGCGTACCAACCTGAGAAAAGGGAATATTGGGTTTGTTTTTCAGAGTTTTAATCTGATTGATGAATTGAATGTATTTGAAAATGTTGAGCTTCCGTTAATGTACCTCAAAATACCTCCAAAAAAGAGGAAGGAGATGGTTCATTCGGTTTTAGACCGAATGAACATAAGCCATCGGGCTAAGCATTTTCCTCAACAACTATCCGGAGGTCAGCAACAACGCGTTGCCATTGCCAGAGCAGTTGTAGCAAATCCCAAATTGATACTTGCCGATGAGCCCACAGGTAATCTGGATTCCAAAAACGGCCTTGAGGTGATGAATCTGCTTACAGAGCTTAACCGGGAAGGAACCACCATTGTAATGGTTACCCACTCATTGCACGATGCCGGATTTGCTCACAGAACAGTCAACCTGTTTGATGGTCAAATAATAACAGAAGAATTCAAAAAAGAATTGGGCGAAGCTTTGTTATAGTAAATTCCAACTAAACATCCTCATAACATGAACATTATCAACATCCGTTCAACAATTAACCATCTAAGAAACAATAAATTTCATGCAATACTCAATATTTTTGGGTTGGCATTCGGTTTTCTCTTCTTTTTGCACATTTCTCTTTACGTAGCATACGAGCAGGCTTATGATTCATTCTGGCCTGACCATGAAAAAATATTTCGTGTAAATTATGACATAACCCAGGCAGGAGAACAGGTATTGCATTCAACCAAAACACCAAGAGGCTTATTCCGTGTGCTTAAAGATGAAATACCCGAAATAGAATTTTCAGGGATAGCTTATATTGAACAGGTGTTGGTACGTTATGAGGACAGATATTTCAGCGATCAACCAGACCTATGGGTTGAAGGTGATTTTTACGAGATTTTTAATTTGGAGTTATTGCGCGGAAAAGCAACTTTAAATGCTCCCAATACATGCATCATTTCTGAATCGAAAGCCAGAGAAATCTTTGGAAATGAAGACCCCATAGGTAAGGTGTTGATTGTAAATGAAGGAATGCGTCATGAAATAACCGGAATATTTAAAGACCTGCCATTAAATTCCCATATTCATTTTGATTACTTTATGCCGATTCGTATCTGGGTGACTATGGGAGTTATACCAGATGTGGACCATTTTTATGGCAGTTCCTGGTGGACTTACATTAAACTTACAGAAGGTGTTTCGGCCGAAATGGTAGAAAAATCCCTGGAAACAGTAATTGATAAATACTTTACTCATTTACCACAACAAAACAGAGAAGGAAAACTTACTCTTCAGCCTCTTAACGATATCCATTTCAGTACACTTCGCGATGGAGAACTGGGAGTTAGCACCCAAAAGAGTACTGTAAGTGCTCTTATGCTGATAGCCGCTCTGATACTGATGGTGGTATGGATGAATTATGTCATTCTCTCAACAGCACTTTCGCGAAAACGATTGAATGTTTTTGCAACTTTAAGAAAATTGGGTGCAAGTAAAATGACTTTGGTAAAATTGGCCATTAGTGAGAGTGTGATAATTAATTTGGGAGCAGTTGTGCTTGGTGCATTTCTTTATTTGGTTACCCATGAAACATTTACCCAAATGACAGGTGTTAACATAAGGGATGGTTTAGTCGATTACACAACAATATTGGTTCTTACATTTATGCTGATTACAATTGGCATTGTAATTACTGCCTTCATCAGTTCAATTCCCATGCTTAAAGTAAATCCGGCACTTCAACAACAGAAAAAAATCAGTAAGAACAGTGGTTCACAGTGGCTGGTTGCTCTACAGTTCTTTACATCTGTTTTTTTGGTTATTTCTTCTATTACTGTTACAAAACAAATACGATTCATGCAAAAAGCGGAGTTGGGAATTGAATTAGAAGAGGTAATTGTGCTTAATGGAGCTGCATCTACCCATAGTGACGGCAGGAGAAGAGAAAACTTCATCACTTTCAGAGATGAAGTGGCGCAACTTGCCGGTGTATTGAATGGAACTGCCAGTATGAACGTTCCGGGACAGGCTGTTCGCTTCCGCAACAGCAACATTTCGAGACCAGAGCAACAGAGTATCTTAACTCAACAGGTACCGGTAAGTCATATTGACGATGGATACCTGGAAACCTATGGACTACAGCTTCTTGCCGGAAATAATTTTGAACAACCATTTTGGAATGATTCAATTAATGTATTGATCAGCGAAAACATGGTCAAGTTATTGGATTTCAACTCTCCTGCCGAAGCAATAAACAGGCAGATAATGATGGACAACCGACTTTATAACATTAAAGGTGTTGTGAACGATTTTCACCACGAGGGACTAAAAAAGCCTGCGGAACCAATCATTTTCACACATGTTCATCCTTACGAATTTGGGTTCTATTCTTTCAGGATTACTGGAGATGTAAATCATGTAATAAATCAATTAAGTCGGATATGGAGAGAGCATTACCCCAACGACCCGATGGATTATTTCTTTAGTAATGAATATTTTAACCAACAATACAAAGACGAGCAGCGATTAAGCAAAATCCTGACATGGTTTACTCTATTTTCAATTGCCTTGGCATCCCTTGGACTATTCGGTTTGGTAAGTTTTTATGCGCAACAACGAACAAAAGAGATAGGTATCAGAAAAGTTAATGGAGCCACGGTTACCGACATCATAAAATTACTCTTTAGCTTCTTTATCCGTTATGAAGTTTCAGCATTTTTACTGGCTTGCCCACTGGCCTGGTATTTTATGAACCGGTGGTTACAAGGATATGCATATCAGACACAATTAAGTTGGTGGATTTTTCTGCTTACTGGGATAATAGCAATCGCCATATCCCTAATCTCAGTTTTCGCACAAAGTTACAAAGCAGCCACCAGAAATCCTGTAGAAGCAATTCGGTACGAGTAATTAATTATCAACATCTCATCAATAAACGGAGAATTATTATTTGTCAGAAAAAATCATCTAAAACATGAAGTTATGAATACCATCACCTATATCTTCAGAAAGCTGCAAAAGGACAAGGTTCCAAATTACCTTGGCATTGCAGGATTGGCAACAGGACTAATTTGTGTACTATACATTTTTTTCTGGGTTACCAATGAAATAAATTATGACCGTTTCCATGAAAATACTGATGAGATATTTGTTGTTCATGCAATTATGGAAGGCGGAGATGAACCCATTAACTTTCATGGAGCTCCTCCGGCAGTTGCAACTGCTTTACAAAACGAGCATCCTCAGGTTACGAATACAGCCAGAATGATGCCTGCATTTGCAGAATGGATGCTCTCCTATAATGGTGAAAAGCAAATGCGCTACACCGCATTTGCAGATTACAGCATTTTCGATATTTTTTCCTTTGAATTTATTTATGGCAGTCCCGGCGAACCTACTGTAAGAAATCAGATAGTAATTACTGAATCAACTGCCATAAATCTGTTTGGAGATAAAAACCCTGTTGGTGAAATCATCAATTTCAACAACATGGAAAACCTGGTTGTTGCTGGTGTTATAAAGGACATCCCCCACAATTCATCCATTCAGTTTCAGGCATTGATACCCCTCGAAATGATAACCACCATTTTCGAAAATGAAAGTTTTCTTAATACTTGGTACAACAATGCTTTTATGACCTTTGGCTTGCTGAACGATGCTAAAAGCTTTCCTGTTATTGAAGAAGCTGTAAAGAACCGAATTCAGCAAGTGTACCCTGACTCCACAAATTTCCTGAGAGCATACAAATTTAAAAACACCTGGCTGTACGAAATGAATAATATCAGAAACATCAGAATATTTTCATTTATTGGCCTTCTGATATTGCTGACAGCAATTCTGAATTTCATCAATTTGAACACAGCAAGATCTGCCAGACAGGTAAAGGAAAATGGAATCAGAAAAAGCCTTGGTGCAGTTAAAAGCAACCTGATAAAAATTGTTTACTCCGAGATTTCTGTTGTTTGTTTAATCGCCTTTTCAATGGCATTGGTTGTTACTATAATTGGTCTGCCAAAATTCAACCAGTTCATAAATAAAGAGATTGAATTGACCTCATTGCTACATTGGGCACCGTTGTCAATACTTACATTACTGCTTTTCATAACCATATTATTGTCCGGTCTCTATCCTGCCATTGTTTTATCAGGATATTCTCCGGTTCAATCCCTCAGAAGTTCTTTTCAAAGTATTAAAAACCGAGGCATCCTGAGGAACTCCTTAATCATTACAATCTTTGTAATGTCAATTGCTTTGTTAGGTTCTACGTTTGTTATTAACAACCAAATATCCCATTTACAAAAACTTGACCTCGGTTTTACAAAAGATCAGATCGTATATGTGCGCTTAAACGGCCAACTTCAATCACAAGCATCAACGCTACAGAACGAACTGTCAAGAAATCCGAATATCCTTTCAACAGCAGTGCTATCCAACTTGCCAAATGCCATAGGAAACAATGGGGAAGGATGGAACTGGGAAAACAGAAACATTGAATTCCGGCCATTGGTTTTCAACTGGTACACAAGTCACGATTTATTAGAAACACTTGAAGTTGAACTGAACGAAGGTACTTTTTTCAGAGAGAATCAACAAAATGCTGTGGTCATCAACAGGACTTTTGCACGTATGATTGGCTGGGACAATTTCCAGGGCAGAAGCATCACAAACTGGGACAACAGTTATGAAATTGCTGGAGTGGTTGAAGATTTTCACTTTAATAATATTGGAACTGCTACTGAACCAATTGCCATCTTTCCGGCTGCCAGAGATTGGGATGCCAATTTTCTTGCCATTAAAATCGCATCACAAAACATCAGCGAGACGCTCAGTTATATCAGGGATAAAGCAATAAATATTGAGCCAGCTTTTCCAATTCAACCCACATTTCTGGAGCATGAGTACAGAGTAATGCTTGAGCCTGAAAACAATCTCAAAAAACTCATCTCTATATTTACACTGTTTGCCATAATTGTTCTCACTTTAGGACTTACAGGACTGATTATGTTTATGGCTGAGCAAAAAACTAAAGAAATTGGAATAAGAAAATCATTGGGTGAAGAAACCCATTCTATTATACTGCGGCTACTGAAACCATTTATAATTGCGGGGTTAATTTCATCCATCATTGCCATACCACTTTCGTGGTATGCCATGAGCAGATGGCTTGAAAATTATGCACAAAGAATTACACCGGGCATTGATACATTTTTGTTTGCTTCGGCTATCACCATTCTACTGGCAATAATAACCGTAAGCATACAAAGTTGGAATGCTGCACGAAAAAACCCAATCCATGCTTTACGAAATGAATAGAAACACCCTAACTCACTCTTTATGAAAACATCAATAATAAAAATCGGAATAATCTTATGGTCAATATCAGGATGGTCTTGTACCATCCTGAAAAAAGTAGAATACTCAGCCATCCAGACAAATTATTTTATCCACAATGAAATTTGATGAAGAAACAAATGCTTTTAATGGCATATTAAATCCCGATATCCATATACCATATATTGCCAGCGAACATTAAAAAACAACCGACCCGGTATTAGACAATCTAATTAACTACCTAAAAGCCAAAAAGTAATTAAAATGTCCTCAACAGGTGCGCTACTTGCTTCCATCATCAGTTTTATGGGGCTTCTGGCACTTTCTGTTTTAAAGGTGAACAGGAGAACCAAAGAAATAGGCATGCGCAAGGTTCTCGGAGACTCTGAGAGCGGAATTTTAAACATGCTTCTTAAGGAGACACTGGTATTACTTCTTTTATCAATGATTATTGCATTCATTGCAAGTTACATCTCAATGAATTATTGGTTATCGGGTTTCTCAGACCGTATTTCATTGCATTGGAGCCATTTTGTAATAAGCGGAATTTCAGCAGCAATCATCATGATGATTGCTGTTGGATGGCAAAGCTGGAGGGCTGCAATAAAGAATCCGGTGGAAAGTTTGAGGTATGAGTAACCTAATGCATATATCTTGATCAATGAACCTACCTTAAGATTAAGCATTGTAATATGATAAGAAATGAAATGAACAGTATTAAAATTCTTTAATCTACAATCCAGGTTCCTTATTTCTCATTATTATTAATCTTTTTCTATGATATTCAAGTGATTTATATTTTCTTTGAGAATTATTTATTCAATTTACAAGAAAACAAACAATTATGAAAAGCTATTTATTTATCATTGGTGTCATTTTTCTTTTTTCCTGTAGCAAAAATTCAACTATTAAAGTGAATCCAGGAGAAGCATATTTCGAATATGTGAAATATACAGGAAATGATCCCTATTATGATCAACATCCTCTTGGTGAAGGGCAATTTTACAACCCTATTCTTCCGGGTTTTTACCCTGATCCTTCCATTTGCCAGAAAGGAGATGATTATTATTTAGTTAATTCAACATTCTCGTTCTTTCCGGGAGTACCTATCTTTCACAGTACCGATTTAGTGAATTGGACACAATTAGGGCATGTACTTGACCGCCCTTCTCAATTTAACAATGATTCATTACCCGTATCGGCAGGTATTTTTGCTCCGCAAATTTCATACAATCCTCATAACGACACTTTCTATATGATTACAACTTATGTAAGAGGTGGAGGAAATTTTTATGTAACTGCTAAAGACCCGGCAGGACCATGGAGCGATCCGGTTTGGTTACCTGAGGTGCCGGACATTGATCCATCCATATTCTTTGATGACGATGGCAGAGCCTATATTACCAACAACCAGGATCCTGAAGGAGGATCTACATATGTGGGACATAAAGCTACCTGGATACAGGAATTTGACTGGAAAAACAATAAAACGGTTGGTCCTCGCAAGATGATTCGTGATGGAGGCCATGACTTAGCTGAGAAACCCGTTTGGATTGAAGCACCCCACATATTTAAATTACATGGTTATTACTACTTAACAACTGCTGAAGGTGGAACATCTATCCACCATTCGCAGGTAATTTTCCGCAGCAAGGACATTTGGGGGCCATATGAAACCAATCCCAATAATCCAATCTTAACGCAACGCCATCTTCCGGCCGACAGAGAATTTCCTGTTACCAATGTAGGTCATGCAGATTATGTACAAACAAGTGAGGGTGACTGGTATGCAGTATTTTTAGGATGCCGTCCTTACACGGTTAATAATGAGTACAATATCGGTCGTGAAACGTTCCTTTTGCCCTTCAACTGGGACAACGAATGGCCCGAATTCCTGCCCATGGATGCAACGATACCTCTAACACTCGACAAACCCAATTTGGAAAATAAACTTCCAAGTGATAAACCTGTAATGGGGAATGGAAATTTTTCATGGACTGAAGATTTCATTGGCGGCGAACTTGCTTTCGATTGGGTATTTTTAAGGACGTTACGCGAAAAATGGTATACTCTGGAAGAAGGAAAACCGGGAATAACGATTAAACTTAGAGATGTAAATATCAGGGAATTAAAACAACCATCTTTTTTAGCTCGTCGTCAACAGCATCATAACATGAGTATCGAAACCAAACTCGCATTTAATCCTCAAAATGAACAGGAACTGGCAGGGCTTGTACTATTCCAAAATGAAGCTTATCATTTGACTTTAGGTGTTACTCTAATCGATGGAAAAACCCATGTGGTTGTTCAAAACGCAAAGGAAGACCCAAGCATTGTACGCAATATGTCCGGTGATAATTTTGACGGCACAGTAGAAAAAGTAATTTTGGCTCAAAAAGATATATCAGATCATTACAATGGTGAAATTCTTTTAAGAGCTTCAATGAAGGATGGCGAATTTAGTTTTGAGGCAAATTCAAATGGCACTTGGGAAAAACTGGCAGACGGAATCGATGCCACTTATTTGAGTACCGAAAAAGCAGGTGGATTTATTGGCACAATGATGGGGCTGTATGCCTCCTCAAATGAATAGACTGGTTAACCCTTAAATACAGTTCAGAAAACTTGATATTTATGTAGCTTTACTTTTTTCAGTTTTTGCTATCCATATATTACTAACAAGTTTCTGAGATTCTTAACATACTGAATTGGAATGGTTATTATCTTAACCATTCCAATTTTTGTATTTAAATAACTGAAAGAGGCAACAAGTATTTACAACTTAATAGTTTAATAAATTTTCACCTTGAGAGAAGTCGCAAATTGCTGATGCAACCTTAATGCACTTCCGTTGTCAATCTTGAAAACTTTAAAATACATAAAGCTTATCACAAAAAAAATCGCAACTCTAAGCATCATATGCAAAGAGTTGCGATTTTTTATATAGAACTATTCTCTTATGGAGCTACTGCGCCAATAAATGCTTCCTTATCAGCACTAACACCCATCATGGTTAAGACCTCTTCAGGTGTTTTTGTTGGATTACCTAATCCAACAAAATCATTTGATAACTTAAAAGAATTATCATTGATATCTACAAAAACATCCCCTTCAAAATTGTCAATATAGATACATTCAGAAGAAAACTGGGGGAGGAATTCATTAAGTTCAGCAGAAGTATAAAACTTCCTCATACACTCCTCATTCGAATATGGACTCCAATCTATCAATGCTGGTTTATCCCCTTCAACATCATAATACCTTACAAATACATTGTTGTTGAATATTGAAAAGTGAGGTGTAGTTAGTCTGTCACACATATGTGAAGGCTGACCTGCCATCACCATTGGCGAATCATTATCCTCAGTCATAATCATCAGGTTATTCACAAAAATGTGTCTGTCGCGTTCCTCTACGCCAGGACCAAGGGTTACATGCCACCCAAAAGTGCCAAGTTGGTCTCCTCTGCTATCGCGACGGATGTTCACTTTACTGTTAATCATTGTATTGTTGTAAATTTTTGCATTTGCAGCATTCAACACAAAAATACTTTGATCACAATTTACAAATACGTTACCTGCTACAGTAATACGATCTGAAATTTCATGAAAGAATCCACTATGAGCAACATTCTCTACATGGTTATTGATAAAAAAACCATCAAGATTACCTACATCCCACCAAACTCCATTTGAATGAGCATGATTGCGAACCAGATTTTCTCTCACAACTGCTCTGTGGCTCTGGTTAAATATTTTCACTGAAGAGGGATAAAAACCAGTCCATTGTTCAATGTTGTTATTTTCAAAGATATTTCTTTCGAGCAGAACATCATTTGACGCAACAACATAAACACCTTCTGCATTAGTGTTGTACACATTACAATTTCTCATTACCAAACTATCGCTAAGTGCAAACATGGCAATTCTGAAATTGTTAGAAAATGTACAATTTTCGAATTTAGTTCCTACAACATCTCGTCCGTGTTGATCAATGGCAAGTCCTACACCACCAATATGAACCATGGTATCGGGATACTGTGTAAAAGTGATTCCACGAATCACTGGTCCCCTGTCGTCAGGAGTTTTTCCGTGCACGGGATATATTACCCGGTGAATAGCTTTCCTGAAAGCAGTAATCTCAATTAACCTGCCTTCGGGGTTAGTACCTATATATATCCTGTTTTCATCATAATCTACATAGTAAGTTCCTTCATCCACCTCATCTGTGCTTCCGGCGGATTGTAAAAAGTCTCCATCTACAAAGACTGCATCGTTATTAAACCGATGCAAAGGTGTTTGTTCGATGTTACGTTCTTCATTCCACCAATCTTCCGGTCCTGCAGGAAAAAGATACTCCCAATCGGTTACCCATAGTCCATCATTAACCATCGTCCATGAATCAGCAACTAAAGTTCCATTTAAAACCGGCTTTTCGTCACGATAGGCCTGAATTGTGACTCCCTGATTAAACAGCAAATCACCTGTGCGATACGTTCCCCCTCTTAAGATTATAGCATCTCCGGAAACCACACGCGTAAATACCTCTTCAATAGTTGTCGGCGCATCAGCGGATGATCCTACCGAAGCTGCATCTCCATTAGGAGAAACAAAATAAATGGTACCGGAAACATCAGGTAATTGGTATGTTTTCTCAATCGGACCGTAAACTATTTCTGTATCCTTTTCAACAGGTTGGGTACAAGATTTCAATGTAACAAACATCAAAAGAAACATCCATAATGGGATGAAACCAGGCATTGACTTCATTCTTAGTTGACTTTTCATAGTAAGAAAATTATAATATTTAGTATTAAAATAGTGTTAAGTAATTATTACAAATTGCTAAATTATAAAGTCTGAGCATAAATGAAGGGTAGATATTTGTTTATGAGGTGTAATTTTTATTAAAATGCAGGAATCATAGCTTTTTTATCAATAGCGTCCTAAACGATTAAAAAAGTGAGAAGGAATTTAAGTATCTCAAATTATCTTTGAGGTGCACAACAAAAAAACCTTCTCACATGTCAAAGATAAATTTATTTGCTCAAATAATTTCAAAGTTAGACCGTAGTTCCTTTAAGTCTCTTGTTAAAGAAAAGGAAACAGACAAGCATCAAAAAGGCTATAATAGTTGGACGCATTTGATTTCTATGTTATTTTGCCAGTTTGCAAAAAGTCAATCAGTCCGAGATATTAGCAATGGGTTAAAATCTGCCACTGGAAACCTGAATCATCTAGGGATTCAAAAG
>NZ_FUYV01000042.1 GCF_900168165.1 Alkalitalea saponilacus | reverse complement strand
ATATCTTCAAAGTAGAGCATCAGTTCATTATAACGCGGGTTTTTAATGGTTGTGTGCGATGGAAAAAGTTTGAGCAGCTCTGAGTTCTCCAGATCAAGAAGCTCTTCTTTACTGTGCTTACTGGCATTGAAAAGATGCACATAACCATTTATCGTGTTACGATGGATACTAAGCATACTACCAATCTTGCGATTGCTTAATCCATCCAAATGTAGTGTTAGAATCTGTTTTAAATCCATAAGATCAAGTGTATTGGCCATAACGCTTTTTTATTTGCGATATAGCAGTTTTATCTTGATCTCTCAAACTGGCACAAGTCGAACCGAAAACCTTTGACCAAAATGCCGAAAATAGTGGCACATTTTAAACCGAAATCACTGGCACAATGAAACCGAAATCGATGGCACATTTTGAACCGTTATAGCCAAACCTATTTAACCAGCTGACTTTTAAGACTTAGGCGCTGAAAATAAAATTGAGAATAGTCGAAAACTTCGATGATTTGATTTTTAAAGTATTGAAATTTTCGGAATCCGATATATGATGAAATATTCACAGAACTCTGAAAACCAATAATTAAGTGAAACCTTCGAGAAGAATATTTTTTAAAAGACTCGAAAATTTCGGTGGCTGAAAGTTTATAGATGGAGAAAATCGAAGATTTTCAAAATTTTTACGCGAAATGTTTGATGATTTCCCCATTTTTCTGGCTTCTAAAATTGTGATTTTTAATGAAAAACAGGACTTTGAGCACTGAATTTCATGAAATCATCTCTGAAAACCAGAAAAGTGAAGCTTTGCACTGAAAATTGAAGATTTACGAGATTTATAACCTAAAAATCGCTCGAAGACAGAATTTCAAAAATCATCGAGAAATTTAGGTTAAAAACAGAATTGAATGCTGAGATTTTTAACTGAAGACTGTTTTTCGAACTGAAAACTATTTTGCTTTGCTGAGTTGGTTTTTAACGGTCTGAAAACTGAATTCTTCGATGAAAAAAAAACGAAATCAAAGAAAACCACAGAAATTCCATAATTTCTCAACGATTGATAAATATGTATTTCGTTGAAAAAGATGTTTTTCGTGAATTTCAATTCTATCGCATGAACAAGATTCTGAATTTTTGAAAGACTTCTATTTTTTTGAAATTCTTTTGCTTCGAGAAATATGAATTTTGGCAGAAAACTTCAAGAAATACAGATAATTACTATTTTTAGAGTGAATTTCTAACGAATTGATTGAATTGAAATCGAAAGTACATACAACGGTGTGTATAACCAATGGCTTTGGTTCCGCTTAATAGTCACCCTCCTACCCCGCCTCATTTTTTGTAACGGCGGACAAGGACGCAGCCCGCAAAAAAGCCACTGGTCATACACAGGTACGTTAGCGAACATAAGCAGACTAGAACCATTGCATAAAAAACAAAACAAAGTTTCATGATATGTGAAACTATTTTCTTATCTTTGCATTGATTAAAACTAGGATTTTGGAATTATTAAGGAAACACATACTATTTAAACTCAAATCCAAGAATCGTGGCAATACTAAATTGAGCAAAGCGATTGATAAATTAATTTCAGATATTGAAAATGCCAATTGGACAAAACAGACTGATATTAAGGAAACTCGATTAGATGCTGATTGTGTGCATAGCGATGGATTTTACTTTTTTGACATAAATATTCATCGCACCATGATTTTGATAGTATTTGAGGATAACGAGGCAACTGTTATCTGGACTGGCTCACATGATGAGTATGATAAAGCTTTCAAAGGAAATAAGACAACGATTGAGAAATGGTTACGTGTTCAAAAACTAATTTAAAATGGATAAATTTTCAATACAAAACATAGAAAAGATTAACTCGCTGACAAGTGAACTGGAATATGAAAAAGCATCATCTTTGTATTTAAATCTTCGAGTTCTAGTAAAAGAAGATAAATCATATGAACCTATCCGCAGGCATTTACGTGGATTGATTAAAGATTATGAACAAACCAATTGGGCGGATGAAGATAAAATCACCGATAATCAAATAAAGGAGAGTGATTTAGCCGAAGTAATAGTGCAAGCAGAAAATCTGTTTTATCAAAAAAGAAAAGAACTGATTAAAACTAAATTAAAAGTTGCAGGATTAAATCAAAATGACTTGGCGAAAATTCTTGGCCATAGAAAAGGATATATGTCGGAGCTGATTAATGGACTGAGACCTTTTTCTAAAGAAGATTTAGTTATAATCAACCGATTATTTAAAATAAAATTCGAGGATTTAATTCCTACATTTATACAACAAGAAAGGGCTTCCCATATTAAAAAGACATTGGAGTCATTGTCTAACAATAAAATAAAATTGACAAGAAAAGACTTTGACTTACAAATGGCTTGATATTGAATTGACTACGCTCGCTAACATCATATATAAAATATTGAGGTTCAGGTGTTTATGCGAACCTTTTTGCCCCGCAACAGCTTTTGTAACGGCAGACAAGGACGCACACCGCAGCCCCAACATTTCATATATGTGACCGTCAGACTGCGCAAAAACCTCCAAATAGCATTTTTCTTCTATAATATTAACTTTATTAGATAACAGATTAACTTTTACTAAATTTTTGTTGACTATATCACTTAAATTGCTTAATTTCAATGCATAATACAAAACGATTTGTTATGCATCACATACCGAGTCAGAACCGAAATCAAATCCAAATGCTTTGTCTGGAGCAATGTGTTGAAAAAGAAAGCTTTGTAAGAGCCATTGATGCATTTGTAGATTTAATCGATTTGAAAAGCTTTGGTTTTAAGCATGTTACCACAAATGAGGAAGGACGCCCACCCTATCATCCAGCAACACTCTTAAAGTTGTATTTATATGGATACCGCTACGGGATACGTTCCTCTCGAAAACTAGAGTATCAGTCCAAATACAACCTGGAGGTCAAGTGGTTACTGTGTGGACAAACCCCTTCTAACCGAACCATAGACTATTTTCGGAAAGAATATGCAGAAGCCTTCACAAATGTGTTTCGAAAGTTTGTCTTTCTGCTAAAAGAGATGGGTCTTGTCGAGGGAAAAACCATTGCAGTGGACTCTTTTAAAATAAGGGCTCAGAATTCGTTGAAAAACAATTTCAATATTGCCAAAATAAAACGTCACAAGGAATATATCGACAACAGAATAGCTGAGTTTAAACGGGATTTGGATGAGGCACAGAACCAAGAAGAAAAGGCCGAACTCAGGCAAAAAATCGAGACGCAAAAAAAACGCAAAGCTAAGTACGAATCAATAGAGACGCAACTTATAGAAAGTGAGCAAGAACAAATTTCTCTAACCGATTCAGACTCCAGGGCAGTTATACTACACCGAAATATTGTTCAGGTAGGTTATACAATACAGGCAGCCGTGGATGCCAAAAAGAAGCTGATCACCAACCTTGATACAGCACAAGTCAACGACACCCGTGCTCTGGCTCCCATCGCTTTAAATACTAAAGCGTTGTTACAGGTTGAACAAATGGATATACTGGCCGACAAGGGTTATCATACCGGTGACCAGCTAAAGCAATGCGCTGATGCAAATATTCAAACTTTTGTATCTCCTAAAGATTCCTCATCTAGCTATGATGATATCTTTCCCATTTCACGTTTTATTTACAATCCCGACTCTGATTTATACACATGTCCGGCTGGGCAGCAACTTAGAACCAACAATATCTGGTACAAACACAGCAATAAGGGACGCTCACCTGCATTTCGTTTTAAGCGCTATGTGACCCCTAATTGTAAGGATTTCCCCATGCGTAGTCGATGCACCAAAGGCAAACAAAACGGAAGAGCTATTGATAGAAGCGAATATGCAGACGTTATAGCTCAGAATGCTGCCAGAGTTAATAAAAGTCCGGATTATTATCGCTTACGTCAGCAGTTAGCTGAGCATCCTTGGGGAACCATGAAGCGACAATGGGGTTTTGATCATGTATTAGTACGGGGTAAAAAGCAGGTATTGGGTGAGGTAAGCTTGATATTTACCTGTTATAATATGATTAGGTGCATCAATATTTTAGGCCAGCAGGGATTTTATGAAATACTGGCAAAGGCTCGGAAACAACCAAAAAAGGATTCAAAACAACCATATTTAGGCAAAATTATGCCATTTTATGACAAAAACATTTTGATACCGGCCGCATAGTAAAAAACGGGTTTCCAAAAATAGAATCTCAATTTCTCATAAAACCGTATCTTGGATGTGAAATTTGAGAGTTTTTGCGCAGACTCCCGTTATAGCGCATTTTAGAATCCATACAGCAAATTGGAAACAATAAGAAAATACGGACAAAAACCATTTCAAATTGGACTATTACATGGAGGACCAGGAGCTTCAGGAGAAATGAAACCTGTAGCCATGAATCTTTCCGTAGATTTTGGAATTATTGAATTTCTTCAAACTGAAAAATCTATAGATGGTCAGATAGAAGAATTACATAAACAAATAACTTTATGTGCTGACTTGCCAATTACTTTGATTGGGCATTCATGGGGGGCATGGCTCGGATTTTTATTTGCAAGTAAATACCCTGATTTAGTAAAAAAGTTGATTTTGATTAGTGCTGGGGCTTTTTAAAAAAAATACAACAATGATTTAATAAAAACACGACTATCAAGACTAAGTGAGCATAACAGATTAGAAGCAGAAAGATTAAATACTATCATTAATTCAGGAAATTCTGATAATGGCATTCTAAAACAATTCGGGAGGCTAATGGCGATTGCTGATTCATATGATTACTTACCTTTTGATGATGACTCGGTTAAATTAAACATTGAGATACATCAATCAATTTGGACAGAAGCTTCAAAATTAAGAGAGTCAGGAGAGTTGATTAACTTTGCGGACTTGATTTCTATTCCAGTTGTGGCAATTCATGGTGACTATGATGCCCATCCAATCGACGGAGTGAAAATCCCTCTATCTAAAAGACTTACTGACTTTCGCATAATTACTATAACGAAATGTGGACATACACCATGGCATGAACGATTTGCAAAAAACATCTTTTTTGAGATTTTAAGGAAAGAATTAGCGAACTAAAGTTCCAATCTGGTATTGCAGCCTAAAGGAGAGACTCTACCTTTGTATAATGAACAATACATTTTACAAGCAATACAAAGAGCATATTGCATTAACATATAACTGCTTTGACAGATTGGTTTTTAATGGCTATATACTTGGTACATACAAAGACTCCAATATTGTCCAACTACTGAAGAATCTGAATTTCAGCAAACTTACCAATGGGGTTGTGCGTTGCTTAACAGACCAGCTTAATGCTCATATAAAACAGTACGCAATCCACAATAATATTCCTGTTATCT